>BJHF01000055.1 GCA_014191855.1 Deltaproteobacteria bacterium | reverse complement strand
CCCGAGCTCGCAGCGGACCGCTGGAGGGCGCGGCCGAGGAGGCCGCCGGCGCCGACGACGAGGATGCGCATGGTGAGCGGGGGCGTATCCGGTAGGCGAACGGCGGGTCGCGCCCCACTCCCCCCCCCCCCCCACGTTCCGAGTCCCTCGCCCCGAAAAGCGCCCTCTATCGACCCGGATCGCGCGGCGTCGCCCCCATCGAGATGCTCCCCCTCAGCCCGATCCGCTATCCTCCCAGCCGGTACAACTTCGACGGAGGCAGAGTGGCCCACGTCATCGAATTTCAAGGACGACTCGCCCGGAGCGACGGCAAAGACGTCGCCGCCGGGAACTTTGATCTCCGATTCCGCCTCCACCTCGCGCGGGAGGGGGTGGCGCACGTGTGGGAGGAGCGGCACGCCGGCGTGCGCGTCGCGACCGGAGGCAGCTATGCGGTGCTGCTCGGCTCTGAGGAAGATCTGGATGCAGCACACTTTGTCGATCCCCGCTGGCTCGGCGTGTACCTCGACCGTGAGGGTGCTCTGGCCGAAGTCGGCGAGCGGGTGCCGATGACGGGCGCCACGGTGCGCCTCGGTGAGCAAGTCCGGGCGATCAACGCCCGGTTGGACGCGACGGATGCCATGCAGGGCTCGGTGGAGGGAGGCGGCCCCGGCCACGACGCCGTCGACGCTTCCGCGCGGAAGCGCGTTCTGAAGCTGCACCGGCGGCTACGGCGGATTGAGCAAGGGGGCGGCGTGGTTTCGACGCTCGACGCGCGCCTGCGAGACGTGGAGCAGCGCCTCACCCGGCTCGACGATGGCGAAGCCGGGCGGGTGCTTCGCCTTGAAGACGAGCTGGAGGACATCGTCGGGCAGGACGGCGACATCATCGATATCCTTGAGCGCATCGAGGCGATCGAGAAGGGGCACGGCGGGCCGATGCGGCTGGTGAAGGGCACGGCGGAGGTGGAGGCGCGCGTGGCCTCCGTGGAGGAGCAGAATTTGCTGCTCCAACGCCAGTTGGAGGTGTATCGCAAGGCCCTGGAGTTGATCACGGCGCGGCTCGCACAGCCGGCCGCAGTGGCACCGGCGCCGGAGGTGCTGCCCGGGCCGCTCACCGTTCAGAAGGGTGGTCTGCACGTGGCGGGCGGCGGGCTCGTGGTTCACGACATTGAGGGCCGGGTGGCCGGCGCGAGCAAAAGAGAAGGTCCGCTGCTCGTGAACTCGCGGTCAGGCGGCGACTTGATCGTCGGGAACAAGGAGAGCGGGAGCGTGGTGGCGATGGCGACGGTGCGCGCGGGGCGCGTCGCCGGCGTTTCGCGGACGCTGGCCGTGCGGGTGGGCGGCGAGGGGCTCGCCCCTGGCGATGTCGTGTGCCTGGAGCCGGGGAAGAAGCAGCCGACTGCGCGAGCCTGCCCTGCGGGCGGCATCCCGCTTGGGGTGGTGGTGGAGCGCGCGGCGGTGGAGCTTGGCGAGGGGGCCGTGGTCGTGGCGATCGCGGGGATCGTGAAGGTGCGAGTCACGGGCGCCGTGCCAGCGGGCGCGGTGCTGGAGGCCGGCGAGGGTGGCAGCGCGCGTCCCGGGGAGGGGCCGTCGGTCGGCCGAGCCCTCGCGGCTGCCGGACCGGATAGCGGGAGCGTCGAGATCCTCCTGCACGCACGATGAAGCCAGCCCCCTCCCTGCCCGCCTGGGCCGACGACCTCCGCCAACGATACCTTGCCGGCGAAGCCTGTGTGTTTCTGCTGCACGGCAACACGCGCGACGTTCAGCCGTGGACCGATGCCGACGGCACCCTGCGCTACGTCTCGCTCCGGGTGTTCCTGGAGCGGTACTTCCAGCGCAGCAAGGATGTGGTGGCGTATTACAACCTCGCTGAAGGGCTGGAATTCCCGAACGCGGCGCACAAGGCCGGCTTCCTCCGGGGAATCAACAACGTCCGCACGCTCTCGGGCCGCGAAACGGTGTACGAGCTGCCACGCCTCCCCGGCCAGGTGCTCCCACTCGTGGAGGATCTGGTCACGACGGAAGCACACAACGCCGCCGTAATCCTTGACTATGTGGAAACCATCGCGCCGAACGCCGACCTCGCCTTCATGGGCGATGGCGAGAAAGCCAACCTCGTTACCCTCATGCGCCTTGGCTCCGATCCGGGCCTGCAAGGCGGGAACAGCGTGGTGGTGCTCGTGTCGGAGCAGCTCGCCGATGTGTCGCGACGCCTCGTGGGCTCCGCGAACGTCGCCGCCCTCACGATTCCGTTGCCCGACGAAGCCACGCGCGCTGCGTTTCTCCGTGTGCAGGATCGTCGCGATGTTCCCTGCGATCTCACCGACGAGCAGCTCAGCAAGCTCACCGCTGGGCTCTCGCTCACGCAGATCCGCGGCATCCTGCGCACGGCCAAACAAACGAACGAGACCATCTCGTTCCGCACGGTGAGCCGTCGCAAGAAGGCGATCATCGAGCAGGAGTGCCACGGTCTCGTCGAGTTCGTGGATCCCGGGCACTCGTTCGACGATGTAGGCGGGAACGAGGGCGTAAAAGACACGCTGATGAAGATCTCCGAGGCGATCAAAACCGGGCGGAGAAACGCCGTTCCGATGGGTGTCATCTTCGTGGGCCCGATGGGCACCGGCAAGACGTTCGTGGCCGAAGCCTTCGCGGCCTCCAGCGGGCTCACCTGCCTGAAGTTCAAGAATTTCCGCGAGAAGTGGGTAGGAAGCACCGAAGGAAACCTTGAGCGCATCCTCACGGTGGTGGACGGCCTGGGGTACGCCCTGCTCATCATCGACGAAGCCGACCGCAGCCTCTCGTCGGGCACCGATGGGGACGGCGGCACCTCCTCCCGCGTGATCGCCCGCCTCAAGGAATTCATGTCCGACACCCGCCATCGCGGCCGGGTGCTGATCGTGATGATGACGAATCGACCCGACAAACTCGACACCGACCTGAAGCGCCCGGGCCGCTTCGATCTCAAGATCCCGTTCTTCTTCCCGGAACACGCCGAGGAGCGCATCGCGGTAGGCCAGGCCATCGCCAAGCGCGCGAAGCTCGTCGTGAAAAAGAAGCTCGACTGGGACAACTTCGCCCAGCGCACCCACGGCTACAGCGCCGCGGAGATCGAGGCGGTGGTGCTCGCCGCGATGAACTTTGCGTCGTGGGAGGACCGGGACGCCGTCGCGGCGGCCGACTTGAACCGTGCCTTGGAAGACGTCGTACCGAGTCGCGACACCCGCATGCTGGAGTACATGGAGCTGCTCGCCGTGTTCGAGGCCAGCTCCCGGCGGATGCTTCCCCCACGCTTCGCCGATCTCACCACGGAGGAGGTGCAGAATCGGCTGGATGCCCTGCGCCTTCGTTTGGGGGGGCGGGTTTAGTCGGGGCGGGGGAGATCGGCTTGGCGAACCGCGCCGCCCGGTCCCGTTGTCAGGCGCGGCCAGGGCGGTTCGCGGTCGTCATGGAAACACGAACCGCTCTGCCAGGCGCAGCCCCGGTTCACCGGCAGCGGCCACAGCGCCACATATGTCGCGACACACTCTCACAACCGCCGGGGCGGGCGGCCGCCCCCCGCGATGTGAGAGTCAATCTCGGCGTTGTGCGCTCGTTTCGGCCCGAACGCTCTCACAACCGCCAGGGCGAGGCCCTCGCCCGCCGCGATGTGAGAAAAACCTAGCCAAAACGCTCTCATTACGCGGGGGGCGAGCCGGCGCCCACCCCGTTGTGAGAATCGCGCCCACCTGCGCGGCCCTTGCCCGCCCCGTTGTGAGAAACGCGCCCCCCCCGTGACCGACCGCCCTCTCGACGGCGCCGCGTTGCGCCGCGAACCGCGCCTGACGAAGGGAACGGGATCCGCGCAACGCCCCTTGCCCCTCCGATCCCACCCTACCCCGCCTCGTCGATCTCCTTCCACAGTCTGTCCACGAGGTTTTTCGGCGGTGGCGGCGGGGATTGGCCGTTGAGGCTGATGCTGAAGTAGTCGAAGGAGAGGCTCACGCGGTCGGTGTCACTCGGGTTCTCGTCAAGCATGCCGTGCATGGCGTAGCCGGGGAAGAGGAGCAGCAGGCCCTCGGCTACGGGGTAGTCTACGTGACCGGTATTGAACAATGTCGGCGTCGCGGCGTAGTGAGGGTCGCGACGTATGGGCTGCTTGGGATCGATGAAGCGCAGGACGCCGGCCGGATCGGGCAGCTTGAGGTAGAACGCGCCGGAAAACGTGGCTGCGACGTGGGTGTGACTCTCGATCTTGCCGCCTTTGCCGAGGATGTTCACCCAGCTCCGGCCCATGTAGATGTGCTCTCGGTCGAGATCGATCCCCAGCTCCTTCGCGTAGGTGTTCGCGCGAACGTTGATCATCTCGTACAACGGGCGTAGTTCGGGAAACTTGAAGAGGTACTGCGCCCGGTCCGGCGCGTTGCTCCCGGTGTAGGCCGCGCCCGTGACCAACGGCTGGTGCTTGCGGCGCCCTTCGCTGATTCGGTAGAGGTGCGGCAACGTTTCGTCGATGATCGCGCGGGCCTCGGGCACGCGCTCGTAGAAGATGGGCACCGGGAACCAGGACTCGATCGGCACAACAACCTCATATCTCACGGCGAAGCCTGTGGTATTCTCCTCGTCGACCCCGGTTGCCCCATGACGCGCTTCGTGTACGGACTTCCGTTTTTACTCACGTTAGCCTGCCTGCCCGAGGGCACCACCGGCAAAACTGAGGATACGTCCTCGACGAACGGGCTTGATGATTCGGGCGACTCAAGCACCGACGACGACGGGGATGGCTACTCGGAGGACGATGGCGATTGCGACGATGTCGACGCGACCGTCAGTCCGCTCGGAATCGAGATCTGCAATGGTGTGGACGACAATTGCGATGGAGCGGTGGACGAGGGTGTGTCCACGACCTACTACGTGGACGCCGACCTGGACGGCTTCGGAGACGACGCGACCGGCCTCAACTACTGCGAACCTCCCGAGGGTCAGGTGGTCGTGGCGGGCGACTGCGACGATCAGAACGACGCGTTCTACCCTAGCGCAAACGAGCCTTGCACGGAGAACATCGACTACAACTGCGACGGGGAGACGGCCTGGGCCGACGACGACGCCGACGGGTGGGCGCTGTGCGAGGACTGCGACGACCTCGATCCGAGCATCTCCCCCGAGGGCACCGAGGTGTGCAACGGCCTCGACGATGACTGCGACGGGGTTGCGGATCCGACCAGCTCCTTCGATGTCGTTCCGTTCTACGCCGACTCCGACGCGGACGGGTATGGCGATCTCAACAACACCACGAGCGCGTGCGCGGCGCCGCCTGGCTACACGACTGACACCACTGATTGCGACGATGCCCGCGCTGACGTGAACCCCGGCGCGATGGAGGTGTGTGACTCGCTCGACACCGACGAGGACTGCGACGGCTCCGCGGACGACAACGACGGCACGGTGGACGGCTCGACCTTCACCACTTTCTACTCCGATGGCGACGCCGATACCTACGGCGACGACACCACCGCGGTTTCGCAGTGCAACAACCCCGGCGGCTGGGTGGAAGTAGGCGCGGACTGTCGCGACACCGACGCCAACTTCTACCCCGGCGCGCCGGAAGCCGACTGTGCGGACCCGAACGACTACAACTGCGATGGCAGCGTGGCCTACACGGATGCTGACAGTGACGGTTGGGCCGCCTGTATCGAGTGCGATGACAACGAAGCGACCGTGTACCCGGGCGCGGCTGAGCGCTGCAACGGCGTGGACGACGATTGCGACGGGGTGGTCGACCCGGACACGTCAACGGATTCGCTCACCTGGTATGCAGACGCAGACGGCGATTCATTTGGCGACCCGGCCGTTTCCACCGCGAGCTGTTCCAACCCCGCCGGCTACGTTGCCGACGCGACTGATTGCGACGACACCGCGCCCGCCGTGTACCCGGGCGCTACCGAATCCTGCAACTACATCGATGATGACTGCGATGGCGTGATCGACCCCACCACCTCGGTGGACGCGCTCACCTGGTACGCAGACGCAGACGCCGACACGTTCGGCGACGCCACCGCCACCACCCCGGCGTGTGAGCTGCCGGCCGGCTTCGTGGCCGACGACACGGATTGCGATGACACGTCGGCCTCCGTGTACCCAGGCGCCACCGAATACTGCAACGGCATCGACGACGACTGCGACACGGTGATCGACCCCGACTCGGCGTTCGACGCGCTGAACTGGTACGCGGATGCCGATGCCGACGCCTACGGAGACGCGGCGGTGATCAGCCTCGCGTGCTCCCAACCAGCCGGGTACGTCGCCGACGACACCGACTGCGACGACACCCGCGCCGACGTAAACCCCGGCGCCAACGAGGTGTGCGACGCGCTCGACACCGACGAGGATTGCGACGGCGCGGCGGACGACGACGATTCGAGCACGGACGTCACCACCATGACGTCGAGCTATGACGACGGCGATGGCGATGGATACGGCGATCCCGCCTCGGTGGTTACGCAGTGTGAGGCCCCGGCGGGCTACATCGCCGACGGCACCGATTGCGACGACTCCCGCAGCGGCGTACACCCCGGCGCGAGCGAGAATTGCGACGCGGCCGATGTGGACGAGGATTGCGACGGGCTCTCCGACGACGACGACCCGGGGGTGGTCGCCGCGACGATGGACACCTGGTACGCCGACGTGGACGGAGACACGTACGGCTCGACCGTGACCCTCGACGCGTGTGACATCCCGGCTGGCTACGTTGGCGCGGACGGCGACTGCGACGACGCAGACGCAACGATCAACCCCGATGCTTCTGAAGTGTGCGATTCGGTGGACAACGATTGCGACGGCGCGATCGACATCGTGAGCGGCTCCGACATCTGCTGGTCCGGCGCGCGCGAGTTCGACAACTGCAGCATGACCACCTACCTCGGGCCCTCGCAAGCGCAGTGCGACAGCTCCTACCTGAGCACCACGCTTGACGGCGAGGTGACCGTCAGCGCTGGAATCCAGGAATGGGAGGTGCCAACGACCGGCTCGTACATCATCGAGGCCTGGGGCGCCCAGGGCTTCGCGGGCGATCCCTCGCGAAGCGGCGGCCTCGGCGCCTATGCAACCGGAACGTTCTCCCTCACCGCCGGCGACGTGCTCTACATCGTCGTGGGCCAGAAGGGCACCGGCGGCGTGAACAGCGGCGGCGGCGGCGGTGGCAGCTTCGTGGTGAACAGTGCAGGTTCGCCGCTGGTGGTCGCGGGCGGCGGCGGAGGCACCCGCCTCTCGGTGTACCAAAACGGCTGCGACGGGCGCTCAAGCACGTACGGCGGTTACGGCTCCTCGTCGTCGCCCACGTCGTTGTGTGGGGTGAAAACCACTTCGCTTGGCCTCGGTGGGGTGGTGTCTGGCACATCCTGGGGCTCGGGCGGGGCCGGTTTCAGCGGCAACGGCGCCAGCGAGAGCACCTACTCCGCCTCTTGGGGCGGGCAGGGCGGAAAGAGCTGGAGCAACGGGATGCTCGGCGGGGTCGGGAACGCAGGCTGCGGTCGCGCGGACGGCGGCTTCGGCGGCGGCGGGTCCGGCAATGGCTGCTACGGCGGCGGCGGCGGCGGCGGTTACTCAGGTGGCGATGGCGGCCGGTTGGCCGGCGGCGGCGGCTCCTACATCGACTCGTCGGGCACGGCGACCAGCTCCACCGCCGCGGTGAAGTCGGGACACGGCGCGGTAACGATTGATATGTAGCGGCGAAGGGGAGTATCCTCCGCGTTGATGTTCATCGCGCTCCTCCTCGTGGAGGTGTGTGCGCCAGACATGAGCGGCTCGCCCGACAACACGGATTGCGACGACACGGACCCGGACACGTACCCTGGCGCCCCCGAACTGTGCGACACGCTCGACAACGACTGCGATGGTGTGGACGAAACCGTGTATTTTTTCACGGACGCCGATGGCGATGGCGACGGCGCCCCTGGCACCTGGCACACCGAGTGCCCGCTCCCCACAAACTACGCCTTGACCGCAGCGGATTGCGACGACAACGACGCAGCGCGGAGCAGCCTGAGGACGGAAACGTGCACCAACGGCATCGACGACGACTGCGATGGTCTCACGGATTGGACCGAGTGGCACGAGGATATCGACGGGGATGGCGCCGGAGTCGCCACCATCACCGACACTTGCAACCCAGGGACCGGCTTCGTGACAAACGGCTGGGATTGCGACGAAACGTCGACCACCGATCCGGTTTTTGTAGACGCGGCGACCGGGGACGACGCCAACCCGGGCAGCCTCACGGCGCCGTACGCCACGCTGTCGTACGCCGTTCGATCCCGGGCCTCGTGCGTGGTCTTGCAGCCGGGCACGTACGAGGGCGGCGTGACGCTCGGAGGCGCCGACGGGTGGATCGTCGGCGCGGAAGGCGCGGCCTCGACCACGATCACCGGTCCCGGCGGCACGCGCACCACCGACTACACCACCGGGTGCGCGGCGGCCCTGGAGATGACGGGAGCCGCCACCGTGAAGCTGGAAGGCGTCACCATTACGGGTGGCACGGGAACGATGATCGTGGACCCGCTGGCCGCCGAGCGAACGGTGGTGGCTTGAGGAGGCGGCATCCAGATCACCGCGGGCACGCTTCAGTTGGTAGACGTGGAGATCACCGGCAACATCCTGCCGGATCCCACAGAAACGGGTGTTCTACCGGCGGTGCAGGCGGCCGGCGGTGGCCTGTGCATGGTCGACGGCACGTTGGAATGGACGGGCGGCACCGTTTGGGGCAACACCGCCCAGCTTGGCGGCGGCATCGCGCTGTACGCCGGCACGGTCACGATGGATCAGGTCGCGATCGCCGCGAACACGGCGTCGTATGGCGGGGCGATGTGGATCGGCTCACCCACGCTCGATGCCTCACAGGTGCGTTCGTGGTGCAACACGGCCACCAGCGAAGGCGGCTCGTTCTACCTCGCGCTTTGGAACAGCGACGCGCTGTTCACCTACCTCGATCTGGCGCTCAACTCCTCTCCGGTGGGCGCCGAGGTATCCGGCGTCGATGGTTCGCTGGCCTCCCTCGAAGGCGCGGCGGCGTCCGGGAATTCCGCGAACGCGCTGTTCGACACCGCGGGTGTGTTCCGCGTGGACACGAGCGCCGTCGCCAACGCGGGCGGAGAGGTGTTCGGTTCGGGCACCGTTTCCGGCTCGTCGGTGGTGCTCAGCGATCCCCTGTTCTCCAGCGTGACATGCAACGACGTCGTAACCGACGACGATTTTACGCTGCAGGCCACCTCCCCAGCCATCGACGCAGGCCCGAGCGCGGATCTCGACGTAGACGGCTCGCGCGCGGATGCGGGCGCGAACGGCGGTCCAGGGGGCGCGTGGTGAGGCGATTCGCCACATCATGCGGTTGACCCTCCCCAAAATTCCACTGGCGTCGCGACCGTTCACGGGGTAGCACCCGCCCATGAACACCTTCCCCTTCTCAAGCGATGATTCTGAGCGGGTTCGGGTCTCCGGCGCCGCGTCCATGCAAGCAGGCTCCGAAGTCGCATTCGGCCGGATCGTGGCTGTTTCTGGCCTTCGAATCCAGGTTGAAGCCGACATGGATTTGCAGAAGGGCGACGCGGTAGACGTGCGCTTCGAGCTCTCCCCGGTGCCGGGTACGGCGCTCGTGAGCGGCATGGTGAGTCGCCGACTGCTCATCGCGCACGGAGAACTTCCCCGCTACCTCATCGAGCTGGTCAACGTCGCCGAAGACGATCGCGAGCGCTGCGGCACGTGGCTGGAGGCGGCGCGAGTCGGCGGCACGCTCTCCCCCTTCAGCGGCGTCTCCGACGTGCACGACGCGGGCGGCATGCCCCGCGCCTCCATGCGCGACGCGCTTCGCGGGCTCCCGCCGCGCGGGTTCACCGTTCTGGAGTAGTCCTTACCCGCCGCAGAGCGATTCCGGCAGCGCCGTGGGCTCCCCCTGCTCCACCCACCACGTCTCCGCCTGGCTGAACTCGCCGGCGTAGGGGTCGGTCACCATGCCCTCGGCCGACTGCAGCTCGAAGTGCAGGTGCGGCTGCGAAGAATTGCCGCTGGACCCGACCTTCCCGAGCGGGGCGCCACAGGCAACCTCGTCCCCCACCGCCACCGCCACACTGCCGTTCATCATGTGCCAGTATCGCGTGATCCAACCGCCCTCGTGCTCCACCACGACGTAGTTCGCCTCTCCCGAATTGCCGTCGCAGTCCACGCCCGTCGAAGTCTTGTGACAGCGGTCGTAGTTCCCATCCGCCGTTTCCAACACAACGCCGGGGGCCGCGGCGAGGATCGTGGCGCTCCCGGCGTCCATCGTCTCGAAGTCGCCTTCGAGGATGTAGTCGCTGCCGTGGTGTTCGTCGTAACAGTACGGGAACCCGCGACCGTCGTAGTTGGTGCACAGCAGCGCCTCGCCCATGCTGCCGTCGGAGTGATCCTCCGGATCATGATCCACGCCCACCACCAGCACGAACAGCTCTCGTTCTTCGAGTGGAAATCGAAACTGCAACGCACCCCGGGGCGTGGTATCCAAAACCTCGGTGGGCCCCGAGTCGAGCTCGTCGGCGGCGCAGGCGAGGAGCAGAAACAGCATGCCGACTTGCCCTCCTACACCGGGATGATCGTGTCTTCGTCGTCCACTTCTTCCACCACGCGATCCTCCACCCGGAGCACCAACGCGGTGATGTTGTCGTCGGATTGATACGCAATCGCGCGCTCCCCCAAAGCCACGGCGCAGGCCTGCGGCGCGGGAACGTTGGTGAGCGCATCGGCGATCTGTGCGTCGTCCAGCCGCCCGTGCAGCCCATCCGAGCTCAACAACAACCGGTCGCCCGGCCGCAGCGTGAACGAGCCCGTGTCGAGGCCGCGGTCGATCCGCAGCGAAGCGTCGTCCCCCAGGCCGCGACTGCCAAAAATAAAGTTTTGCGCGAGATACCGGGGATGCGTCGGGATCGGGCGACCGTCGCGCATCGCGAACTCTTCACGGGTATGGTCGCGACTGATGCGCGTTACGCGCCCGTGGCGCCAGTGGTACAGCCGACTGTCGCCTACATGCACCCAGTACACCCGGTCATCGATGATCCACACCACGGTGAGCGTGGTGCCCATCTTCACCTCGCCGCCCTGGCCCACTCGCTCCCGCACCTTGGCGTGGGTTTCCAGAACGAACGAGCGCAAATCGGCCTCGGGATCACGCGGCACCGAACGATTGTAGAGCCGACTGAGCGCCTGCACCGAAGCCGCCGCTGCAATCTCGCCGTCTTCGTGGCCTCCCATCCCGTCCGCCACCGCGAGGAGCACCTCCGGGCGCTCCGGAGCATCCACGATCTGCTCGTGATCGCCGTTGCGCCACCGCACCGTGCCCGCGCGGCACACCAGGTAGTTATCCTGGTTGGTTGCCCGACCTCCACGCTCCGCGCCCACGCCGATGGAGCACACAACGCCGACCGAAAAGCGGTCGTCGCTCACCTACCCAACCTCGAACCGGTACACGTTGGTGCCGGCCAGCAGGCTGTCTCCCGGGCGGAGCACGACCGGGGTGCCGTCCTCGGGGATCGTTCGCCACGATTTCCCGACTTCGCGCACAAAGAACGGGACGAATCCCGAGGCCCCAGTCCGGTAGCTGGCGAGGTAGTCGGTCACACGCACCGACTCCCCGTCGAACAACATCGTGGCCTGGATCGGGCCGAGTCGGAGCTTTCGTTCGCTGCGGAGCGGGAAGCCGGTGGTGAACAGGCCCGCCACGAGCCGATCGCTCACGTCGATCTCGAGGAGCTGCGCGCGCGGGTCGGGCAAGCCGGCCCCTTCGGCGAAGCTCAAGGTGATGTCGAAGTCGGGCTCCAGGCTCGCGTCACGACGGATGATCTCGATCCGCACATCCCGCAGGCTCTCCACGCTGCGCACCTTGGCGCCGCCCACGATCACCGAGGCCTCCCCCTCCTGAATCAGCTCCACGCGCCCCTTCTTGCCGCGTGCGTACACCCGCACGTAGTCGAGGGTCATGAACGCCTGCTCGGCGAAGGATTTTACCTCGGGCACCACCATGTCCACGCCGATGTGGTTGCCGACGATGAACTCGCCATGTACCGACCAGCCCACCTGCACGAGGCGGGCCGGCCGGCCCAGCTCCTGCTGCCACTGCTTCTCCTCCACTGAGCGCACCGGCTCCATCTCGGCGTCGTCGAGCAACATCGGCGGCGGCGGCGGCTTCGGGGCGATCACGGCGGCGGGCGCCGGCGTGGGTTTGGCGGCGGGCGCCTCGGCAGTGGGGAGCGACACACGGCGCGGCGGGCCGATCGGGGGATCGACGGTCGCCGCGGCCGGGGCTGGCGCGCCGCCGGAGGGGCGGGGCGGCGGAGGCGGCGGGGGCCGCGGGGGCGTAGCGGCGGGGCGCTCGGGAACGTCGGCGACTGCATCCGCGATCGAGTTCTTGGAGTTCTTGAGGCCCTTTCCCGGCTTCACGGCCTTGGGCGCGGGGGCATCCATCGCGTCCATCGCGTCCATCACATCCGTCGCCCCGCTATCGAAGGTGCCGCCCTCCAGATCGCCGGGATCGAGCCGCACCGGGGGCGGCGGCGCGCCACGAGCGGGCGTGGGCACCGAGGCCGCATCTTCGGCGGCGCTGCGTTTGGACTTCGCGAGCCCCGGACGCGACTCTCGAACGGGGCGAGGCGAGGGCCCGGTGCCTCCCAGCCCGGCGGGGGACACTGGATCAACGGTCATGAACGCACGCAATTCGGGCTTCACAGCGTCTGCGATCGAGGCGAGATCGTCGGCCGTGAACCGGGGCACCACCTGCGGCGGCATCGATGCCGTAGCCGGGTTCACCGGCGGCGGATAACTCGCCTGGAACAAGCAGTTCCCGACGAGCAGCTCGTCATTTGGTTGCAGCGTTACCTCGTGCCGCCCGCCGGCGCCTTCGCGCGGGAACAACGCCACGATCTCGGTGCCCCGGCGCACGTAGGTGAAGCAGTGCCGCGCCAGCGAGCGCAACAGCGGCTCGCCCGAGAGATCCATCTCCGCGTGCGTGGAGGCCACCATGATGGAGTCGGTGTAGAACCTGGACTTCGGGATGTCCCCCGTGCGCGACCGAATGGTGGCGCCCCCGCCCACGCTTGGCAACCACGCGATGTTGTCGTTGTGGGGCTCGTCGGGCAAGCGCACCTTGCTGCGCCGGTCGCGACCCACCTGAAACACCGCGCCGAAGTCGAGATAGGTGCCCGCGCCGGGCCGGCGGAGCTCGCCGAGGTACGGCCAACCATCCGCCTTCACCCCTGACAAGTCGCGATACTCCACCCGAACGCCATCCACCTCGATCGCCACCGAAGCCTTGAGCACGAAGGGCTGCCCGGGCTCCAGCGGCTTGCTGTCCACCGTTACGCCGCCCTCTCGCGCAACGAGGCTCACCCGCCCGAACCGCACCTGGATGGTCGCCCGCGGTTGGCCGCTCGCGCTCGACGTGGCGATCTGGGCCTTCGGTCCCAGGTACACGTCGTAGCCCTCCATGAAGTTGCTGAAATGCACCTTTTGGAGGAGCGCGCCGCGCTCGTGTAGGGTGAGGATACGGGTATCGAAGGCATCCGGGATGATGGTCTTTTGTTTGTTGGAGAGGCCGGCTCCGGGCGCCGACTTCGTCGGCATGAGCGCCGCGGGCCGCGCGGGGGGGATCGTCGGGTCGGCCGGTGGGCGCGCGACGCTCGGTTCTGGAATATCCGCGAGGGCGGCCGAGAAGCTCGCCTCGCCCGCCGCTGGAGCCGGACTGCTCTGCTTGGCCGGACGCTCCACCGCGGCGCGCTCGAGTGGCGGCAGCTCCACCGTCATCGACTCCACGACCGCCAGCACCAGGAAGGCCACCGGCCGCCCGGTCACCTCGGCGATGGTGAGCACGCTGGGCCCCGCGTCCGTTTGATCGCTTCGTACAAAGTAGCGATCCTGAAGTTCCGGGCTGATCACGTGGACCAGCGATCCGTCGGGATACTGCTGCAGCCGGTAGATCCCGGGCTCCCGCAGCGCTGGGTGCGCGTAGTTGTCCAGCCAGTGGCGCCCGAGGGTGAACACGATCTGGTCGCTGTAGAGGCGGCCCACCTCGCGATACCCTTCCCAAACGCCGGGAAGGTTCAGGTGTACGGCGAGCACCGGCCGGCTGCGGGCGGCGGGCCCCACGTAGAGGTTCGGCAGCAGGCCCGTTACGTATTCCCCGGCTTCAAGCCCGAGGGAGTGGTTCAGCATCTCCTTGCCGCCATCGGCCACGAGGCGAAAGCGGAGCGGGCGGGTGCCGTAGAGCAGCTCAAACCGGTCGGCGTTGCAGAATTCGGAGAAGGATTCGCCGAGCACTCGGGCGGCGCGCTCCGTCCACGCTTCGCCCACCGCGGTGGCCGCACGGCGTGCGTCGGCTTGGCTCACAACGACCAAAACGTCGGTGAACGAGGCGATCCCATCGCCCCGCTCCGCCTGAATGTGCGCGCGGAGCCCCCCCCGCCTGTCGCCATAGCTCTTCGTGTTCCAGAGCAGCGCCGGGTCGGCCACGTAGTCGCCCTCGGCCAGGTGCCGCCGCAGACGTGCCACGTAGAACGCCGCAGCCGGGTCGGGGTCGACCACCATCTCCGCGCCGCCCGAGAGGCCCTGCGTGCGGCCCGACGAGAAGATGCGGGAGATGAAGTCGGCGAGCTGCGCCATCGAGGGCTCCTGTACGCGCCGGGATAACCGGCAGCGATGGGCGAGCGTATCGCGATCAGCGGGTCGGCCGGCGTTGGAAAGAGCACCCTCGCGCGCGCCCTCGCCGCGGAGCTCGGCCTGCCCTACATCCCCGAGGGGATGCGCGAGTACCTCGAAAGCGGCGCGCCGAACCTGCACTCCCTGGGTCCCGACGGCCTGCGCACGCTCGTCTTGCGCCTCTGGTCCGAGCGGCAGGAGCGCGAGGCCGCCGCCACCCGGGGCTTCGTCGCCGACCGCGCCTCCTACGACTTCGCCGCCTTCTGGCTATTCTATCGCTTCGCCGAGCCTGGCTGCGCCACCACCGCAACCTACCTCGCCGCCACGATGGATCCCGCGCGCTACGACCTCGTCGCGCTGCTCCCCTACGGTCGCCTTCCCCTCGTGGCCGATGGCGTTCGGAGCTCGAACCCGTGGGTGCAGCTCCACACGCACCTGCTCATCGAGGGGATGGCGCGCCGCTGCGCGGTGAACACGTACACGGTGGAGTCAGTGTCCCTGGCCGATCGGGTGTCCGAACTTGTCGCGCGGATCGGCTCCCCGCGCGAGTAGGGTTAGCCGACCCCGCTCCCAGGCCCCACATGCTGCTGTTCGTCGCCCACGCCCTCGCCCTCACCCCCCACGGCGATGTCGCCCCCTGCGACACGCAGGCCATGCGCGCCGCCCGCGCAGCCGGCCTGGAGCGCACCCGCCCGACCTACGCGAACGCCACCGGGTACGACACCGCCCACTTCCATCTCGAGGGCTCCGACTACACCCCGACAGATGAAGAATACCAGCTCCTCGGCGAGATCTTCGAGGAGGTATGGGCCGAGGAGATCGACACGATGGGCTACCTCAAGCCCTATGGTACCGATCCCGGCCTGTTCACCGTGTACCTTGAGGACATGCAGAACGGGCTCTACGGCTACACCAGCGTGGAGCGCGACGGTAAAACCGCCTACATCGCCATCAACCCCGACATGGGCTGGACTGGCCGCACCACTGAAGATGCCTGGAAGGTCACCGCTGCCCACGAGTTCTTCCACGCCATCCAGTTCGAGTACGACTACTGGGAGGCGAGCTGGTGGATGGAGGCCAGCTCCACGTGGATGGAAGACGAGGTGTACGATGACATCAACGACTACGACTACTACCTCGAGGAGGGCCAGTGGCCCGACTACCCCGAGGTGTCGATGGTCGCCGAGAACGGGTGGCACGAATACGGCGAGGTGATCTGGGCGCGGTACCTCACCACGTTTCATGGGGGCCGGGACATTGAAAAGGCGCTTTGGGAGGCGTGTGTCGACCAGGATATTCTCGACGCGACCAAGGATGCGCTCGGCTCACAGGACGCCTTCGAGGCCGCCCTCGTCGATTTTGAGGTTCGCAACGCGTTAGGGTACGCGGGGTACGAGGAGGGCGCCGACTGGTTCCCGGTGTACACCTGGGACCTCGGGGCCGACGCAAGCGACCTCCCCGCCACCGCCACGCCTACCGAATACTATGCCGACTACCTGGGCGTGAACTACTGGCGGATCCCCCTGCCGGAAGCCGACGCACACGATCTCGCCATCGACTTCACCGGAAATCCCATGGACGACGGGACGAAGGTGAAATGGCAGGTCACGGTCGTTGGCACCGACGGCGCAACCTGGGATTCGATCACCGACACGACGAAGGACACGCTCACGCTCAGCCTCCCCGGCTTCGGCACCACCTGGCACGAGGGCTGGGTGCTCGTGGGGATCCTCACCGAGAACACGGGCGTGAGTCACGACGCGTACGACTCGAGCCCCCGCTATGACAAGATCCCCCCCACCTACAGCTTCGTCGCCAGCCTGGCCGATCCTTCGCCCGAGGACACGGGCGATACGGGGGTCGGCGACACCGCCGATACTGCGGACATGGGGGACACGGGCGAGCCGCACACCGGCAAACATGACCCAGGCGACGGCAGCGGGGACGAACCCGACTGCGGCTGCCAGAGCGGAGGCGCCGGCGCCGCCGGGGTGCTTGGCGCCGTGGTGATCGGGGTGGCGATTGTGGGGCGGCGGAGGCGGGGGTAGGCGCGCCGCGCGCTCGCGGATAAGTGGCGTTCGTTCATCCGGCCGGACGCACCCGGTGCCACGTGCGCGTGGTCCCCAGCGACGGCGGACGGGGAGACCGGCGAAGCAAGCCACACGGCGATGCCGTAGGCCTGTTCGCGTGCCTGCGGCGGGCGTCTCCCGGCATCGCGGTCGTGACCGGGATCGGGTCGCGGGGCGGGAAAACGGGCGGCGGGCGGCGGGCGGCGCGTCGCCCGACGCGCGTACGTCGCTGGGTGAGCGCTCACCCCGTGGGGAACGCGCTCGCGATCTGGGACGGCGCCGTCGCGGCCGCCGAGCGCGGCGTCGCCCCCGGCGGGGGGCGCGTCGCCCGACGCGCGTACGTCGCCGGGTGAGCGCTCACCCCGTGGGGAACGCGCGCTCGCGTTCTCGAAGCGACGCCGTTCGGCCACACAGGTGTCGCGACATCGGCACGCGCACCTGGGTTCTCGGCGTTCGTCCGCTCCGTGCCGCAACGTTCCCGCCATCCGCCGCGCAAATCCCCCGGGGTGACGGCTCACCCTGGAGGCAACGCGCGCTCGCGCCGTCAAAGCGGGCCGTATCGGTGACGCGCGTGTCGCGACAGCTGACGACACGCGCAAATTCTCAGCGTTCGTCCGTCGAGCGCGGTGCTGTCGCGCTCGGCCGGGCGGCGGAAGCGTCGCACCTGGCGGGCGGCGCGTCGCCCGACGCGCATACGTCGCTGGGTGAGCGCTCACCCCGTGGGGAACGCGCGACCCATCTGGGACGGCGCCGTCGCCGCCGCCGAGCTCGGCGTCGACCGTCGAACCGCAATGTCGGACGTCCGTCGCCTACTGACGGACGTCCGACGCCCTCCCCGGACAAAACGTAGGTTCACCCGTTGGCCCAACTCTTGCAGTGTGGCCGATCATGGACGCCTACCACCTCACCTTCCAATCCCCGCGCCGCGCCACCTTCCCACGTGAACGCGCCACCGTGCGATCTGCGGTTCGAACGATCGTTCGTATTTGCGGAAAGGCTTTGCTCGTCTTCCACGTGTCCGACACCCACGTCCACGTCGTCGTGTTGGTCGACCGTGCGAGGGCGGGTCGGCTGGCGCAGGCGCTCGGACTGGCCCTCGCGAGCCTCTTCGGCGCACCGCTGCCACCGGCCGGCATCACAACCATCGAGGATGGCGGCCACCTTCGCTCGACGTTCGCTTACGTGCTCTGCAACGACGAGCGGCACGGCGTCGTCCCCGACCCCTGGCGCGAAAACTCCAACCTGCCCGACCTCCTCGGCGCGCGCCTCACCGCGTTTTCCACGGTCGCGGCTACAAAATCCGTACTTCCAAGGATCAGCGGCGACTACCTTCGAGAGCTAGCGGGATGGTCCGGACTCCCCAAGTCGACCGCCGCGACGACCCTGGACCTCGATCAAGCCCATCCGCAGCTCGCCGACGCAACGGCTGCGATCGTCGCCCACGCGAACCTCAGCTCCAAACACCCCGACCTCGTGGTCGCGCGAGGCGCCGCCGTGCACGTCGCGACCTCATTCGGACTCTCGACCATCGCGCTCGCAGAGATCCTCGACTTGACACCAAGCACGGTGCGTCGCCTCCGACACAGCAATCCGCCCGCACGCACAATTCGCACCCTCGAAACCCAGCTCCGGATGCGCACCCTGCTTCCTCTTCCCGTCGAGACGGCGTTCGGTGAGGAGGCTCCGCGGCCCGCGTGGCCCACGGGGCCGAAGGGGCGCCAAACGTCGTGACATTGGAGACCCGTTGGGCGATGCCGTAGGCCCATTCGCCTTGCTGCGGCACGCATCGCGCGGCATCGCGTCGCGACAGCGGCGATCGCGGCGAGTTGGGGGCCAGCCCGCGTCGGTTAGCCCCGCTGATGCTCCGCACCGAGACCCACCGCGATGCGCTCGGCCACTGGCCTCCGGCGGGCCGCCACATCCTCGCCCAGTTCGATGCGGATTCCATCGTGGTCTATCAGGCCTACAACGAGGAGATCGCCGCGGCAGCCGTCGCCGACGGGCGCCTGGGCGGTGGCGGCTTTTCGCTGAACCGGATGTCATGGATCAAGCCCAACTTTCTTTGGATGATGTACCGTTCCGGTTGGGCGACAAAGCCGCACCAAGAGCGGCTCCTGGCCATCCGGATCCCGCGCGCTCGCTTCGTCGACCTGCTCGACGCCGCCGTCCACAGTTCGTTCTCCGCCTCCACGGTGGAGGATGAGCCCACGTGGCGGGCGGCTGTCGCGACTTCGGACGTGCGCCTGCAGTGGGACCCGGACCACGCCCCCGACGGGACGCCGCAGGCACGACGCGCCGTTCAACTCGGGCTGCGCGGGGAGATCCTCCGACGATTCGCGGTGGAGTGGCCGATCGAGATCCTGGACGTCACGGCGTTTGTACGTGAACAACGGGCGCACATCGGCACCCCGACGCTGCTCGTCCCCACGGAGCGCGTGTTCGCCCTGCCGCAGGAAACGGCCCGCCGGATCGGACTGGATCGCCAGTAGGGGCCCTCCCACCGCGCACACGTCCCGGGGTGAGCGCTCACCCCCTGAGCAACGCGCGGTCGCCGTCACCCGGCGCGCATCGCCGACCGCGCACGTGTCGCGACAGCGGCGCACATGCACCGATTCGCGGCGTTCGCCCGTCTCCCGCCCGCGCCGGCACCCTCGGGCGCGCGCGAACCCCGCCGCCCACCGCGCACACGTCCCGGGGTGAGCGCTCACCCCCTGAGCAACGCGCGGTCGCCGTCACCCGACGCGCATCTCCGGCCGCGCACGTGTCGCGACAGCAGTGCGCGCACGCCGATTCGCGGCGTTCGCCCGTCTCCCGCCCGCGCCGGCACCCTGGGCCGCGCGCGAACCCCGCCGCCCACCGCGCACACGTCCCGGGGTGAGCGCTCACCCCCTGAGCAACGCGCGGTCGCCGTGGCAGGCGCGCATCTCCAACCGCGCGCGTGTCGCGACAGCGGCGCACATGCACCGATTCGCGGCGTTCGCCCGTCTCCCGCCCGCGCCGGCACCCTGCGCCGCGCGCGAACGCCGCCGCCCACCGCGCATACGTCCCGGGGTGAGCGCTCACCCCCTGAGCAACGCGCGCTCGCCGTGGCAGGCGCGCATCTCCAACCGCGCGCGTGTCGCGACAGCAGCGCGCACACGCCGATTCGCGGCGTTCGCCCGTCTCCCGCCCGCGCCGGCACCCTGGGCCGCGCGCGAACCCCGCCGCCCACCGCGCACACGTCCCGGGGTGAGCGCTCACCCGGTGAGCAACGCGCGCTCGCCTGACGGCGCCGCGATGGCCCGCAACCCGCCTTGGCCCTCGCGATCCGGGCCTGGGCCATCGCCCAGCCCCCCTCCCACCTCCGCGACCCGGTTAGCTTCGCCCTCCCCCCGGAGCCGCCCATGTCCGCCGTTCGCCCTTTCCGCGCCTGGCGCGCCCCTTCTGCGCTCGCCGCGCAGGTGATTGCCCCCCCGTACGACGTGATGAGCGAGGACGAAGCCCGCGTCATCGTGCAGGAAAACCCAAGCTCGTTCGTGCGAGTGAGCCGCCCCGAAGCGGTGATGCCGCCGGGCAGCGACAGCCACTCGGCCGAGGCCTACGCCACCGCCCGCCGCGAGTACGACGGCCTGAAGGCCCGTGGGCTCATCGTGCAGGATCCGACGGAGAGCTACTACCTCTACGGGCAACAGATGGGCGAACAACGCCAGGTTGGCCTCGTGGCGTGCTTCTCCACCGAGGAGTACGACTCCGGCCTCATCAAGCGCCACGAGTTTACCCGCCCCGACAAGGAGAAGGACCGGATCGCGCACATCAACGCCACGAACGGCCAAACGGGCATGGTGTTTCTCGCCTACCGCGACGATGTGAAGCTCAACATGCTGCTCGCCGAAGGGCAGAAACAAGCTCCGGAGTTCGAGGTCACCACCGAGGATGGGGTGATCCACACGCTCTGGCGCATCAGCGACCCTGGCACCGTGAACCGCATCTCAGAGGCCGCGCGCGCTCTGCCGGCTACGTACGTCGCCGACGGTCACCATCGCTCTGCGGCCGCGAGCCTCGTGCACAAGGAGCGCGCGGGAAAGCCCGGGCGGCACGGCTGGTTCGTGGCGTGCCTGTTCCCCTCTTCCATCCTCAACATTCTGGCCTACAACCGCGCGGTGAAGGATCTCAACGGGCACACGCCCGCTGGCCTGCTGACCGCGATCCAGGCCGCAGGATTCGACGTCGCACCGACCTCGCTCACCGTGCCGCCGCGCCGAGGCTCCGCCACGATGTACCTCGACGGCGCCTGGCTCCTGCTCACGGCGCGCGATGTGCCCGCCGACCCGGTCGCCGCGCTCGACGTGTCGATGCTCCAGGATCGCGTGCTGGGGCCCCTGCTCAACATCGACAACCCGCGCACGAACAAGCGGATCGACTTCATCGGCGGGATCCGCGGCGCCGGGGAGCTCGTGAAGCTGGTGGACAGCGGCAGCCACGCGGTTGCGTTCCATATGTTCCCCACGCAGATGGACCAACTCCTGGCGGTGGCCGACGCGGGGCAGGTGATGCCGCCCAAGTCCACGTGGTTTGAACCGAAGCTGCGCGATGCGGTCGCCATGCACGAGCTGGAGTAGACATGAAGCCCGTCAAGAAACCCTATGAGATTCGCCAGTTGTTGGTGTGCGCCAACCTGCGCGATCCGGTCACGGGGAAGGCCTCGTGCGGCCAGAATGGTGCCCAGGCGCTGGTCGACCAACTCAAGAAAACCGTCAAGGAGCGCGGCCTGAAGGGGCGCTATGTCGTGACCAAGACCGGGTGCCTCGACATCTGCCCGGACAAGGGCTGCATCGTGGGCTTCCAGCCTGAAGGGGAGTTCTTTCACAGCGAGTGCACGCCCGAGGCCGGGGAAGTGTTGTTGGCAAGGCTGGTCGCGAGCGGGGCGTCGGAGTGAGCCGCACGATTGTGCTGATTCACGGGGCGTGGATGAACCCCGAGTCGTGGGCACCGTTCAAGGCCCACTTCGAGGCCCGCGGGTATGTTGTGCTGGCGCCCGCCTGGCCCTTCGACGACCGCCCGGTCGCCGAGCTGAAAGCCGCGCCGAACCCGGCTTTGGCATCGGTGGGCGTGCCGGAGATCGTGAACCACTATGCGTCGGTCATCCAGGCCCTCCCCCAACCGCCCATCCTGATCGGCCACTCCTTTGGCGGCCTGTTCGTCCAGATGCTCCTGGATCGCGGCCTCGGCGCGTGCGGCGTCGCCATCAACCCCGCGCCGCCAAAAGGTGTGTTTCCAACACTGAACGCAATCAAGGCCGGTTTTCCTGTGCTCAGCACTTGGAACGCCGGGGCGAAGGTGATCACCCTCTCGTTCGCCGACTTCGCCTGGGGTTGGGTGCACACCCTGCCAGAATCGGAGCAGCGCGAGGTTTACGAGCGCTACTGCGTGCCGACACCGGGGAAGGTGTACGTTCAGGGCGCGGCCGCACCGTTCACGAACACGATGACCGTGAACTTTGGCAACGATAGCCGCGCGCCGCTATTGATCGTCGCCGGCACCGAAGACCGCACCGTGCCCGCGGAGATGGTGCGAGCAACATACGAGAAGCAAAAGAGCTCGAAAGCCCGCACGGACTTCAGGGAGTTCGCCGGTCGCACCCACTGGATCTGCGGCCAACCCGGCTGGGAGGAGGTGGCGGACTTTGCCATTGGCTGGGTTGAGGCGCTGCCCGTCGGCTGAAGAGATCACCCCCGAAATCGCGCGCCGTACGCGGCATCCGTCACTCGACCGATGCGCGTTTTTCAACGCTCCATACTAACGAGGATGTGGCGTAGATCCATACCTGTTGCCTATGGTGATCGTCAGGCGCTCCGTGTACGCTCCGGTCAATCCCGGGACTCCTCATGCGCCTGTACAGCACGCTCTCTTTGGCCCTTTTGGGCACCGGATGCTCCGAATATTCGGTGGCGAAGACCACGGACGTGAACACCGACGAGCCCCTCGACGGGGACCCGGACATCGAGGTGGATCCCGAGAAGATCAACTTCGGGGACGTTGAGGTGGGGGAAGGCGCTACGCTCGTGGAGACGGTCACCATCACGAACGCGAGCTCTGAAACCGAAGGCGGGACGCTCGACATCAACGACCTCCGCCTCGCCGACGACTCGATGCCGTACGCGATCAGCGCGCTGGGCTCGATCCTGCTTCCCCCCGGAGCCTCCACCACGTTCACCGTCACGTTCGCCCCCTTGTCCGCCAAGGAGTACAACACCTCGATCCTCATCGACAGCAACGATCCCGACGAAGGCACGTCGGAAGTGAAGCTGCTGGGTCAGGGCGTGGCCCCGGTCATCGAGCTCGACCCGACGACGTATGACTTCGGCACCATCTACATCGGCTGCGAAACGCCCCAACCCGTGACCATCTCGAACGTGGGCAACGCCGATCTCATCGTCTCGGGCTTCGACTATGTGACGGCCAGCAACGACCTTGATGTCGACGACAACACCGCGATCAACGGGCCGCTCCCGTGGACGATCGCCCCCGGCGAGGCCAAGCAGGTGTTCGTGGACTACGCGCCGCTCGACGACTACCCCGACGAGGGCCACCTCATCGTGAAGTCCAACGACCCCATCCAGCCCGAGGCGCAGGCGCACCAAACGGCCTCCGGCGAGCTGTACGGCGAGAACCTGGACGTGTTCGAGCAGGCGCTCAAGTCCTCGGCCGATCTGTTGTTTGTCGTAGACAACTCCTGCTCCATGGCGGAAGAGCAGGCCAATCTCCAGGCGAACTTCAGTTCGTTCATCGAAACGATGGTGGAGACCGACGCCGACTGGCAGATGGCGGTGATCACGACCGACAATCCCTCCTTCCAGGGCGACATCATCCGGCCCACCGATCCGGATCCCGAGGGCGAATTCAAGGCGCAAACCTCGCTGGGCACCGGCGGGTCGGGCGATGAACAAGGCAACGAGATGGCCTACCAGGCGCTCCAGCCCAGCGGCGACGCGGGCCCGGGCGGTGAGTTCCTACGCGATGACGCCCGCCTGAGCATCGTGATCGTGTCCGACGAAGTGGACTCGAGTCGTAGCTCCTGGGTGGACTACGTGAACTTCTATTGGACGTTGAAGCCGGATAGTGACATGGTCGTGCAGCATGCGATCGCGGGCGACTACCCCAGCGGCTGCGCGAGCGCCGACGCGGGCGTCGGCTACTACGAGGTTGTTACCGCGACCGGCGGCTTGTACCTCTCGATCTGCGCGACCGACTGGTCGAGTCACCTCACTTCGATCGCGGAGGTGGCCGCGGCCGACCTCTCGTCCTTTGAGTTGACGGACTTCCCGGTCCCGTCCTCGATCGTCGTGACCGTGGACGGGGTGCTGCAAACGACCGGTTGGGAGTACGACCCGGTGGACAACGCCGTGCAGTTCGACGACGACCACATCCCTTCGGGCGGCTCGACGATCGAGGTTCAATACGCCCTTTACGGAAACTGCTCGGAGTAGGGCGCCCGCCTACCAGTCTGCGGCGCCAGGCCCGCCCCAAGCGCCGATGTCACTGGTTGTACCATCGATATCAGCGATCGAAGGATCGCCGACGTCGAGGAGCGCGGAGCCGGCGCTCAGGGAGAGGTCCCAGTCCACCGCGGCGGCCGCGCTGGTGTCCGTGTATCCGGCATCCACCTCGATGTTCCCGTCCACGCCAACCGGATCGCTCACCCCGTCGAACACCGAGCTTCCGTGGTCATAGTAGTTCGAGTAGGTGCTCGCAAACGCGGGCCCCGCTCCGGAGGCGATGGCAGCCCCGGTGCCGGTTGAGGTGTTGCCGACGAGCGACACGTTGTTCAGCGTCGTTGTGCCTGAATTACTTAGGTAGATCCCACCCCCTGAGCAGGTGGGCGCATCGGCGGCGTTCGCGACGATGTCGACATTCAGGAGCGTCGCGTCGGCGTACCCAATCGCGAGCCCACCGCCGGAGGCCTGCGAGTCGGCGGTCGTCGTGTTCTGAGCGACGATCACGTTCGTCAGGCTGGCGGTGACGGCGCTCAACGAGAGTCCGCCCCCGGTGGCGGTATAGCCATCAATCGCGTTGTCCGCGATGACGACGTTGTTGAGCGAAAGCGTGCCGCCGCCCGTCACCATTAGCCCGCCGCCGGTGGCGCCGGGGCGCACCACCGAGGCACTGGACGTGAACGTGTTTCCAGAGATCGTGCCGCCGCTCCACATCAGGTCGGTGTTCGTCAGGTAGCCGCCTACGCCGTACGCGGTGACGTAGGAGATCGTGGCGATGGCGTAGTGCACGTTATCCCTGAGGTCTACATCGATGAATACGGGGCTGCCCCCGGTCACGAACAGGCCAACGCCCCAGCCGTACGCGAGGCCACCGCTCCCGGGCCAGGACTGTTGGTTGTCCTCGATCACCACCGACGAGAGCGTGGGGCTGCTGTCGTAGAGATACACGCCGGTGCCGCTACAGTAATAGTACGCCCCTGAACAGGCATTTCCCGAAACAATCAGGCTCTCCAGGGTTGGGTCGGCGCCGCTCACGAAAATGCCCGCACCATCTTCTGCTTCGCCGCCGGTCACGGTGAAACCACGGAGCGTCGCCGCAGCGCCTTCGCCCTTCGAGAAGGTCACGACCGGGCCCGCGCCGTCGCCGTCCAGGATCGTGACCTCCGCCCCCTCCCAGCCTTCGACGACAAGGTTCTTGCCGTTGAAGTCGAGCCGCTCGCTGTACGTGCCGGCCGACACGCACACCGTGTCCCCGCTGGCGAGGTCGTCGATCGCCGCCTGGATCGTCGCGTAGTTCGCAGGAACGCCCTGGTCCCAGTCCACGACTCCGTCGCAGTCGTCGTCCACGCCGTTGCACACCTCCGTGGAGGGAGCGCCGAGCGCCGGGTCGGTGTCGTCGCAATCACCAGCCGTCGCGACATACCCAGCGGGCGCCTCGCAGGCCGAAACGGACGCGCTGGCGTCCCCCGCGCCGTCGCCGTCGCCATCCGCGTACCAGAGGCCGACGACATCCTCGTCGACCTCTCCGTCGCAGTTGTCGTCGAGGCCGTTGCACACCTCCACCGCGTCGGGGTTCACCGCAGGGTCGCCGTCGTTGCAATCCCCATCGGCGGGGCGGTACCCGTCCCCGTCTTCGTCGCCGACGATGCCGGTTTCTCCCGCGGAGTCCTCCCCGGTTTCCCAGGCCGTGTCCGCGCCCGTTTCTTCGGCGGTGTCTTCGCCGGTGTCGCCGCTCGTGTCCGCGGCGGTGTCCCCACCCGTGTCAGCGGACGTGTCCGCGGCGCTGTCGCCAGCAGAGTCGGTGTCTTTCGCGGGATCCTCGGCTACGGGACAGGCGAGCAGCAGGAGCAACAACGACATCGGACCTCGAGGGTGGGCGAGCTCGCCCAGTCTACCCCAAAACCAACACCGTCCCTCAACTAAGGTACGCGGAAGCCCACGATCCCGCCCCGGTCGCCAGTGAGCGCGAGGCGGCCCGCCTTCAACTCCAGCGCATCGGCGCCAAACACCGCGCGGCGCCAACCCCTGAGCGTTTGGATGTCCGGCTCATCCTCCGTGGCGAGCCGATCCAGGTCTTCGCGTGAGGCCACCATTGCCATCGCTACATCGTTTGCCTCGCAGCGAAGCCGGAGCAGCGCCTGAAACAGCGCAACGAGGGGTTCATGGCCACGGATGGGCGGGCGACGCTCGGGCAGCTCGGGCCAGGAGTCCGGCGATTGCGCGAGCACCTCCCGCACGATGGCCAACACGGCCTCCCCGTCGGCGCTCCGCGAAAAGGGCTCCTTCAGCACCCGCACCCGCGCCAGCTCTTCCCGGTTCTCCGGGATGTTCTGCGCGATTTCGGCGATCGCGTCATCGTGGAGCACCCACGGCCGCGGCAAGTCGCGCGCCATCGCCGTACGCTCCCGCCACGCCGCCAACGCCCGAAGCACGCCGAGCGTACGCCGGCTCGCCCCGCGCACCTTGATGCGACGGTACGACTCCTCCGGGTTTGCGGCGTAGCGACCCGCATCCAGGAGTCCGGCCATGTCCTCTTCGATCCACGCGTTGCGGTTGGTGCGCGCCAACTGGGCCACGAGCTGCTCATACGCTTTGCAGAGGTGCGTTACGTCGCCAATCGCGTAGGTGACCTGCCGCGGCTGCAACGGACGCAGGGACCAATTTGTGGCTTGCGACGCCTTGTCGATCTCGATCCCGAGCAGCTCCCGCACCAGCGTGGCGTACCCCACCTGCTCCCCGAGCCCGCACGCGGCCGCAGCAATCTGGGTGTCGAACACCGGCCCCGGAACCCGGCCGAGCTTCTGGAAGAAGATCTCGAGGTCCTGGCTGCTGGCGTGCAGCACCTTGAGGATCGTGGGATCGAGCAGCAGATCCCGCAGCGGGCCCATGTCAAGACCGTGGGCGAGCGGGTCGATGGCGGCGGCGTGCTCCCCATACGCCACTTGCACGAGGCAAAGCTGGGCGTAGTAGGTGCGCTCCCGCAGGAACTCGGTGTCGACGGCGATGTAGGGGGCGCCGCGGAGCGCTGCGCAGAAGTCGGCGAGCGCGGCGGAGGTGGTGATGAGCATGGGGCGCCCCCCTATGTCATCCGAACGCGACGAGCCCGACCCATACGCACGTCGTCAACGTGGCCGTGAATGAAGCCACTCCGAGGGCTGCGGCCGCAGCCATCACCTGCCAGCGCGAGTACAGCTTCTCGTCGCGCGGCTCCACCCACTGAACTGGGAGATCGGCAACGGGCTCGAGCGCGTTGCGGAGGTCGGCGAGGAGCACGTCGACGTCGGGGTAGCGGTGGGCGGGGTTCTTCTCCAGGCAGCGGACCACGATGTGGGCGAGCGCGGGACAGTCCAAGAGCCCCGGAAGGTCAGGATCGAGCGTCGGCGGAGGCGAGTTGAGGTGGCCACACATCGTCGCCACTGCGTTCACCCCTCCGAATGGAGGGCGTCCGGTAAGCGCGGTGAACATGATCACGCCGAGCGAGTAGATGTCGCTCCGCATGTCCGTCGGCTGGCCGCTGATCTGCTCGGGGGCCATGTAGGTGGGGGAGCCGACCACGCCGTCCATGCCGGTGAGTCCATCATCAAAGTGCAGCTCCTTCACCAGTCCGAAGTCCAGTAATTTCACGAACTCGGAGCCATCGCCCGGGTCGACCAACATCACGTTCCCGGGCTTGAGATCGCGATGCACCATCCCGGCGTCGTGGGCCTCGCGCAGCGACAAGCACAGTTGCCGCATGATGTTTACGAGGCGCACCCCCGCACCGGCCCGTCCTGCCGGATCGCGTGATGGAGCGTGCGCCCTTCCACCAGCTCCATCGCCATGTAGAGCAGGTTCGAGCCCACGGAGCCGTGATCGAGGATCTGGATCGTGTTGGGGTGCCGCAGCTTGGCGCAGGCAGCGACCTCCCTCAGAAAGCGGCCGCGAAACTCGTTGTCATCCTCGACGCTCTCTCCGGTGGTGAGCACCTTGAGCGCCACGGTGCGCCCGAGCGCGATGTGCTCGGCGCGAAACACCCGGCTCATGCCGCCCTTCGCGATGAGCCCGGTCAAGCGGTACTTCCCGTCGATCACCTTGCCCAGCTCCGGGTTGTCGTGAACCACGAACGGGCGACTGGAGACGTATTCGCCGCGTTCAGGGCTGCGTACGGCGCGGGAAACCTGGGGCGGGAGCGGGAGGGCGGCGAGGCGTCGGGGGCGGCTCGTCGGGGCGGGGCGCCTCAGTTCCGTGTGCATGGCGCAAAGATAGGCGGCGACAGGGCGAGCGGCGCGCACCACGACGACCAATGCGGAGGCCTTGGAGCTTTTGCGTTTTTTGCGTCCTCGGCGCTAAGGCGATGGCCGGCCACTCCCGATCCGCAGGACATGGCTTTCGCGCAGTGTGCTCGAACCCAGCGGCGCGTCCCCTTTCGCACGACCGCGGAGGTGATGTTTGCGGTCGGAGAGGGCGTGCGGCGGCGCAACCTTGTGGATGGGACCGGCGACGGAATCGGCTTGCTCCTCACGGACGCGGACGATGATCTCGCCACCAACGCCGTATTGGAGCCGATCCGCTTCACGCTCCCGCTGGGCCGGCCCATCGTCACCTCTGGCATCGTTCGTCACCGGCGGCACGTGGAGCTCGACGGTGCCGTGCACGAGGTGGCGGGGGTCCACCTGGTGGGCACACCCGATGCTGACCGCCGCCGCCTCGAAGCCTGGATCCGCCTCGCGAATCGTCCGCCCCCGGCTGCGCCCGGCTGCACCCTCCGATCGTTGTACGACACCGTGCTGCGCTTTGAAACCAAGGTTGGTGCCCGCGATCGCACCGTGCTCCGAGCCAGCGCCCTCGGGCTCGACGTCGCCCTCGACGCAGGGGACGCGGACCTCGCAACGAACGACGTGTTCGCCGCCTCCGTGAACTTCGATGGCGAGCCGATTGCCACAGGCGAAGCGGTGATTACCGAGATTGTCCGGTATCGGGGTCTGCCCGTACGGATGCTGCTCTCGTGGGCGCGCCTCAGCCCGGAAGAACGGCGCCGGCTCAGCCAGATGGCGGGAGGATCGGTCGGGGCGGTGCCGATGGCCCGGTCCCTGGCCCGCATGGGGTAGCCTGGCACCGCGGCGCCGCCGCAAAAACAACTTGACAGTGTTACGTTCCGGTGTCATATTCACGGTATGACGCTTGTGGAGCTTGCCGACGCCGCCGATGTCACCGCCCGCACGGTGAGGTACTACATCCAGCAGGGGCTGTTGCCCCCGCCGGTGGGCGGCGGCGCCACCGCGTCGTACACCGATGCGCACCTTCGCCAGCTCAAGGCGATCAAGGCATTTCAGCTCCAACATCTCCCGCTCTCCGAGATCCGCAGTCGGCTCGGGCAGGAGCCGCCGGCCGAGCCAGGTCCGGCGGCCGCGGCGCCATCCTCCGCGCTCGACTACCTGGATCGGGTGCTCGGGCACAAACCATCTGGCGGGATGCCGCTCGCCGCCTCGATCGCCCCCAACGCCGGCTCGCCACTCCTGGTGCGCTCGCCCCCCGCGCCGCCGTACGGCGCGTCGCCCCCAACGTCGGGCGGGCGCTCCACCTGGGATCGCCACCAGTTGGTAGCGGATGTGGAGCTGCATGTCCGAAGGCCCCTACCTCGCGACGTCCAGCGCAAGCTCGACAAGCTGCTTGATTACGCCCGCCAACTGTTTGAGGAGGCTCCATGACTGGTCTCGTTGTCCGTTCTGAACGTTCCCTGGTCCGCGCCAAAAGCGGCAGCCACCGCCACCTCGTGGTGAAGGTCAACGCGCCGAAGCTCGCCGGCACGGCGGCACGGCGCCCGATGAACCTCGCGTTTGTGCTGGACCGCTCCGGCTCAATGGCCCACGGAAAGCTCGACTTTGCGAAGGGCGCGGCGCTCGAGGGGATCGGCCGTCTCCAGCAGTCCGACCGGTTTGCGGTGGTGGTGTACGACCAGGAGATCGATGTTACGACGCCATCCACGCTGGCCACGGAAACCTCGAAGCGCGAGGCCACCCGGGCGCTGAACGAAGTGCACGCCCGTGGCAGCACCGACTTGTGCTCGGGTTGGCTCACCGGGTGTCGCCAGATCGCGGCGCGCCTGGATGAAACGCACGTTGCACGCGCACTGCTGTTCACCGACGGGCAGGCCAACCACGGCGAAACCGGGCACGAGGCGCTCGCGCAGCACGCTGCAGAGCTGCGTGCGCGTGGCATCGTCACCAGCACCTTCGGTATCGGGTTGGACTTCGATGAGCGCCTGCTCCGCACCATCGCCGACGCGGGCGGCGGAAACGCGCGCTTCATCGAGTCGAACGCCGACTTCGCGCGGCTGCTCCGGGAGGAGCTCTCCGACACGATGGACGTGGTTCATCGCGGCCTCATCCTCCACATCCAAACGCCGCACGGTCCGCTCGGCGAAGCGATCGGCGTGGAGGTGGTGGGCCCCTGGCCGGTAACCAAGCGGGAGGGCGGCTTCGACGTGGCGCTGGGGGATCTCGTGAGCGAGGAGCAGCTCGAATTCGTCCTACGGATCATGCTCCCGCCGGGCGCAGTGGGCACCACCGCCGAGCTCCAGTTCTCGCTCAGTGAGCGCGATGGCGCCGTGGAGTCGCCTGCGGCTTCAGCGGGGTGGACCTGGGAAACGCACGACGCAAACGATCGGCAGCCTCGGGACGTCGCGGTGGACCGGCTCGTGGCCGCGCGGCACGCGGACCGCGCTCGGGAAGCCGCGGTGCTCGCGAATCGAGGTCGCGATTACGGCGCGGCGAAGCGGCTGCTGATCCGCGTCGCCGATCGCATCGGCGGGTACGCCGGGCACGACAGCATTCTGCGCGAGATCGAGGCCACGCTCCGCGCAGACGCGGTGAAGTACAGCACGATCATGGATGGGCGCTCGCAGAAGGAGGCGTACTACCAGAGCACCTCGTCGCTGCGTGGCCGCACCGCGAGCGGCAGCGCAACGCGCCACCCGCGGCATGAAGAGCCGGGGGAGTAGGGGCTCGCCCCGAAGGCGCGGCACCCGCTACTCCCGCCTCAACTCCACATAAGGATGCGCCGCGACCACTCCGCCTAATTCGGCGAGCGCGGCCTGAAGCTCGGGCTGGTTGAAGTAGTCGGCGCCGATGCTGCCGTCGGCCCAGCGCTCCTCGCCGTCGTACTCCCAATTCAGGAACATGCCGCAGCTCGGGATGGCGGCGAGCACCGCGCCGTTGTCGCTGATCTCCGTGGCGGACATCGCCCAGTGATCGGCGCGATACCCTGCTTTTCCGCTGGAGCCATCGCCGCCGTCGGCGATGTTCATGCCGTTGATCACGCGCAGATCCAGCTCGCGGGCGCGGGCCGCTTGTGCCTCGGCGTACGCGTGGATTTCTCCCTCCCACGACTCGTACTGGTTCACCTGCGCGTCGAGGTAGAGGTACTTGCCTCCGGCAGGCTCGGGCATGTCGGTGGCGCGCAGGCGAACGTAGGTCATCAGGCCGGGAAACAGCTCTTTGCTGTAGCGGGCCATCTCGTCGAGCTCCGCACCGTCGGGGTCGTGCCCCGTGAAGTTCTGCACGTCGTCAATCAGCATGTGCCCGATGAGCGTGCCATCGTCGATGAAGGGTTGAATACCGGAATCTTTCCATCGCTCCAGGGCGGCCTTCCACATCGCGAGGTCGAAGTCGTCGTTTCCGCTGGTATACGCCGGGTGATCGCCGGAGAGACGCAGCGTGAGCTTGACGGCCGAGCCCCGGAACGTGGGGAGCAACGAGGTGACGGCCCAGTGCGGCTCCTCGGTTGCGCGCTGCACCACGGTCATGCCGAAGCGCGCGTTGAGATCCGCGAGCCCATCCACCGTGGAGTAGGCGTTGATCCCCCAGAAGCCGAAGAGGGTGGGCGGGCCTTCGGTCGTAGGCCAGGTGGGCATCGTCTCGGTGCGGCTGCGGCCGGGCGTGGTGCCGGCGGTGCAGCCGAGGAGGAGGAGGGGGGCGAGGGCCCGAATCACCGGTACCCCTCCGGGTTCTCCACACCCCAGCGCCACGCGCTGCCGACCATGTCCGCCAGGCCGAGCCGGGCTTCGAAGCCGAACGCCTCGCGGAACCGGGAGGGGTCGGCCACCGCGGAGTACATGTCGCCCGGTCGACGGGGGCCCTCCACAAAAGGCACGTCGCGACCGGCCGCCTCGCCGCAGGCTGCGATGACCTCGCGCACGCTGTGAGGCCGGCCGGTGCCGACGTTGAAGATGTGGTGGCTGGGCGTGTCCAGCGCGCCCATGGCCACGAGATGCGCTCGTGAAAGGTCACAAACATGGATGTAGTCCCGGAGGCAGGTGCCGTCCGGCGTGGGCCAGTCCGTCCCGAAGATCGTCACCCTGGCCTGATCCACGAGCAGGGCGCGCAACACACGCGGAGCCAGCGCCGCGGCCCCCTCAACGGGCTGACCGATCCGACCCGAGGGATGGGCGCCCACCGGGTTGAAGTACCGCAGCGAAACCGCAGCCCACCCCCGGCGCTGTACCATCCAGTCCAGCAGCTCCTCCCCGTGCTTCTTGGTCAACCCGTAGGGGTTCTCTGGGCCGAGCGGCGCGCCTTCGACGATCGGCATCACCGCCTGGGTGCCGTACACCGCCGCGCTGGAGGAGTACACGATGCGGCGCACCCCCGCAGCCTCCATCGCGCTCAACATCGTCGCCATACCCGCCAGGTTGTTCTGGAAGTAGAGCTCTGGCTTCGCCATCGACTGGTCGACCATCTTGAAGGCGGCGAAGTGGAACACCACGCCCACGCCCCGCAGGGCGCGGGTCATCGCCCCTGCGTCACCGATGCTGCCGTGGATGAACTCGCAGGGTCGCCCCGCCAGCTCCTGCGCCCGGGTGACGGCCGCCGCATGGCCGCAGCTCAGATCGTCGAGCACCACCACGTCGTGACCCGCGAGCAGCAAGTCCACGACGACGTGGGCACCAATGTAGCCGGCACCGCCGGTGACCAGAACGCGCATCTAGGGCCCCTCATACTGGCGATTCGCCGACCACGATCTTGTCACCCGGCTTGAGCACGATGTCCTCCTCCTTGCCGCTGAGGATCTTCCGCAGGTTCACCCGCGTGCGAACACCCTCTCGCAGCACGTAGATCCGACCGATGTCGGCCGTGGGCAGCGCGCCCCCCGCGGCGGCGATGCAGCTCGAGATCGTGAGGTTGTCCCGGTAGGCGATCTCCCCCGGCTTGCCGACCATCCCCATCACGGAAACCAGGCTTTGGGGGACGAACACCACATCCCCCGCCACGAGGTCGACCTGCGCCGATCCCTGCGCCAGGAGCTGGTCGTACGGCAGCACCACCGAGGGCTCGGTTTGCCCGCTGTGGGTGACGCGCACCTCGTTCACGCCGTCACGCGCAACACCGCCGGCCTGACTGAGGATCTCCAGTACGGAGGTTTGACCGCGCAAAAAGTACACCCCCGGCTTCGCTACGGCGCCGAGCACCTGCACGGGCTGGCTGCGGTACTCGGCGATCGAGACGGTGATGCTGGGGTTCACGAGGTACCCCGGGGTGAGCTTCTCCCGGAGCACGACCGCAAGCTGTACGGTGGAGAGCCCCTTCACCGCCACCGGGCCGAGCAGCGGGAAGTCGAGGTGACCCACATCCGACACCGGGAAAGAGCCGGACAACGCCGGCTCGCCATACACCTGCACCGCGATCACGTCGCCGGGGCCGATGCTGTACAGCGTGTCGAGCGCGGGAGGCGCCGAGATCACCACGCCGTTGAGCGCCGCCGGCGCCACTTCAGGCGTGGCCCCGGCAGGAGCCTCGGGCGGGCCGGCGAGCGCAACGGACAACAAGCAGACGACGCAAGACAACATGGACGATGCAGCTAACATGCGCCTCCCCGACGGTGGGGGCCGTCCGCAACCGTGGCAAAAAGCTCCGAATAAGCACGCGCCATGACCGCGACGTCGAAGCGGGCCGCCGCGATGTCCGCGCCACGGGCACCCAGCGCGCGGACGAGGGCGCGATCCCCCGCGAGCTCGGCCAGCGCTGCGGCGAGGGCGGGCGGGCTCCCGGGCGGAACAACGCGCCCGGTTTCGTGCGAGACCAACTCGGCAACACAGCCAACGTCCGTCGCGACAACGGGCAAGCCCGCCGCCATCGCCTCGAGGACGACCAGCGGGTTTCCCTCCCAATTCGACGCGAGCACGAACGCGTCGGCCGCCGCCATCAACGTCGACACGTCGCGACGCACGCCCAGGAAGTGAACACGTGAGGCAACGCCGAGAGCCGCGGCCTGGGCTTGGAGCGCGCCGAGGAGCGCGCCCTCTCCGGCAACGAGCAAGTGCGCGCTCGCGAGCGCTGGGGATGCGAACGCGTCAAGCAGCCCCGCGTGGTTCTTCTGTTCGTTCAGCCGGCCCGCAGTGAAAAAAAGCGTTGTGTCTGCCTCAAAACCTAGCTGGGAGGCGAGCGCCTGCCGCGTTCGTTCCCGCGTGCCCGCTGGGGACCGGAAGTCGGCCACACGAATCCCGTTCGGGATCACCGAACGTGGGGTGCGCCCGTACACCCGCTTCAGGCTCTCCGCTACCGCGTCCCCGATCGCGACCGGCTCCACGCCGAGCCGAAACGCGACGTGGTGCACCGCGCGGGTGTGCGTCTCCACCTCATGCTCCGCGAGGTTGTGCACGGTGTGAACGATCGCAGGACCTCGAAAACCAACGGCCGGCCAAGCGTATTTGAGCGTGTGGAGGTGGGTGTGCACGACATCCGGTTGAAGGTCGCGCAGAACCCGACGCAGCCTCCCGATCATCCGGAGATCGAGGCCTGGCTGCTTGTCCAGGAAGCGCAGCTCGATCCCGGCCGCTCGCAGCTCAGCCTCGATCCAGCTCCCGGTGGCGGCGAACATCGACACCACGGTGACGTCGTGGCCGAGTGTCGTGAGCCCCTGGGCGAGCAGGGCCGCGAGGCGCTCGGCGCCGCCCACGTCCAACGAGGGGACCAATTCGACGATCCGCACGCTTATACACTCCGAAGGCGGCGAAGGTCGCGCGGGTGCCAGGCGCCCGTGGCATAGCTGCCGACGCCGTACACCGCGACGCCGAGCGCGATGGCCACCAGCACGTGCACGGCCGGGAGCAACAACAGCGCTCCGGCCATGGCGGCCGCAGGTACCGCTACCCGCAGCACCGTCGAGGCCAACCCGAGCCCCGAGACGAGCGAAGCGATGCGCCAACGCATGAAGATCGCCAACGCGACCTCCGTGAGCAGCGTGGTGCCGGCGGCGCCGAGCGCGCCGTAGGCCGGGATCGCGTACAGGTTCACGGCGACGTTGAGGATCGCGGCGTACACGGCGCCCCGGGTGCGATCATCCTGCCGGTTCAACGCCGAGAGCGTCATCCCGTAACCGTTGTTGAGGAAGCGCAGCGGCAGCAGCGGCGCCATCACGATGAACGGCAGCGCGCTCTCTGCGAATTCGGACCCTCCGAGGAAGACCATCAGCGGCTCCGCCGTGAGCATGCCGCCCACGGCGGCCGGCACGCTCACCGCCAGCAGGATGCGGGTCGCGAAGCGAAGCTCCTCGCCAGCGCGGTCGATGTGGCCGAGATGCCGCGCCATTCGGGGGTAGATGCCGGTGGAGAGCGTGTCGGCGACCACGGGGAACAGCGCGAGGAGCATGACCGCGCCGCGATACACGCCAACCTCGTGATCGTTGGTGGCAACGCCGAGGATGAGCACGTCTACGCTGAGGTAGATGCTCACGAACAGCGCGTTGAGGCCAAAGGGGACGGACTCACGGATGAGCGCGCGCACCTCCGGCCAGCTCGTCTTGAGCGTCGTTACGCCCAGCACGCGCGCGTATACCCAGCCCACGATACCGAGCGTCACCGCCCCGTCGAGGACCTGCGCCGAGAACACGGAGCGCACCCCGAACTGGAGCCAGAGGAACGCCGCCGTCGCGACCACGAGCGTGACACGACCCGCGAAATTCCCTCGCACACCGAGGCCCATGCGGCGGATGGCGTGGAACGCCGAGACCGGAACGAGCGCCAGCGACTGAAGGCCGAGCGCGACCGAGGCGAGAACGGCCGCCACCACGACGTCGGCGCGCCCGTCTACGCACGCCGCCCACCCCGCCACGCCGAGCGCCGTGGCGAGCGACAACAACACCGAGGCCGCAAGCCCGGTGGCGACGTAGTGCCCGGCTCGCCCCTCGTCGCGCGAGATCTCCCGCTTCAGAAGCCGGTCCATCCCCATGCTGGACCCAAACGACGCCAGCCCGGCCAGGGTGGTAACGTAGCCATACACGCCGAAGCCTTCGACCCCGAGGCCGCGCATCACCATCACGTTCACGGCGAGGCCCGAGCCCATCCGGAACACCTGGATGAGGCCCAGGGCGGCGAGGTTGCCGCCCCGGCCTTCGCCCCCTTCGTCACTCACGACGCGCCTGGTACACGACGGCCAGCCCAAAGCCGAGCACGAGGTACGCCATCGAGAAGGTGAGCAACCCGAGCGTCGCCGCCATCAAGGCGAGCGCCCCCAACCCCGCGGCAACGCCGACGATCCGGTTCCGATCCTCGTCTCTCGTCGCATCCTTCCAGGCCGCACGCAGCGAGGCCGCGACCGTCCACAGGAAGATGATCGTCGGCGTTAGCCCCACGATGCCCTGCTCGCTCGCGATCTCCAGGTACGTGTTGTGCGCTGGCCGGAACGAGCCCGTGTGGGAAACAAAGCCCGTTGCAGTAGAGAAATTCCCCGGTCCCGCGCCGATGAACCAGTGGTCCTTGAAGAGCTGCACTCCCTGCCGGAAGAGCTCCGATCGCTCTTCGAGGCTCTGATCCTGCACCACCGCGGCGCCCTGAAGGTTCGCGACCAGCTGGTTGAACCGGTGCAACGCGGTGTCGAGGTCGATCACGAAGGGCGCCGCGAAGAGCGCCGCGCCCCCACAAAAGGCCAACTCCCCCCGGTGGCGCCGGAGCACGTAGAGGCACGCGGGTGAGATGAGGGTGCCCACCACCAGCGCCGTACGCGATTCGCTGCGGAGGATCGCCAGCGGGGCGAGGGCGACGAGCGCCGTTCGGAGCAGCCGGGCCACCCCATGGTCGTCGTCGGCCAGGCCCCCCAGCAGGAATGGCGCGAGCAACAGCACCATCGTCGCCCACTCGTTCGGGTCTCCCATGGTGCCCGCGACGCGCCCCCCCTCCGCCGAGCCAGGACCTCGTACGGAGGCGAGCAGCGCCAGGAGAAATATCCCAGATAAGAACCTGTACAATGCCGTGAGGGATGCCTCCGCGAGCGACGCGTACACCAGCGCCACCATCACGGTCATCATCATCACGCCATACAGGGAAAACTTGCCTTCGGCCATGGAGTTTGCGTAGGCGATGCACACCGCCATCGTACCGATCACCCCCGCCATCGCCGTGAGCACGGGGTGCCAACGTAGCGGCCGCGCTCCGTAGATTCCGGCGTGAACCAGCCACATCCCGATGCCGCCCAGGACGCTGAGCTTCGACGCCGTAACGGGAAACGCCCCCAGCTTCATGCCGGTCACGCCGGCCCGGTCCATCAACATGCCGAGGAACATGAACGCCACGAGGGCCGGCGGCATCACCACGCCGACCCCGCCCAGCGCCAGGCCGACCAGGGCCGCCAGCGTGAGCTTCGGCTGGATCGCCACGGCCAACCCGAGGATCACCCCGATCAGCAGCACCGGCCCGATGCTGTGCAGCGTGGCCGCGCGAACGCGTGCCCACCCGCCCATCATGCGGAGGCGGGCCCCTCGGAGCGCGGCTTTTCCTCCGTGCGCGGCTTCTCGTCGTAATAGCGCGAGCCGTAGGTGACATCCGACTCCATCGGCACGTCATTGAGCGCTACACCCAGGATTCTCGCCCCGACCTGACGGAGCGAATCGAGGGTCTTCGTGGCCAGCGCGCGAGACACTTTCCCGCTCCGAATCACCATGATTACGCCGTCGGCGTTACGTGCGAGCGACAGCGCATCCGAGACGACCGCCGCTGGCGGCGTATCGATGACGATGACCTGATAGAATTCGCCGAGCCGCTCCAGGAGCCGCTCCAGCTCCTTGGAGGCGAGCATCTCGTTGGGATACTCCACGGGCGCCCCGCGTGAAAGCAGGTGCAAGCTCGGCACCTTCGTGCGCTGCACGTACCGCGCGGGCTCGTCGCTATCCACCAGCGATTCCACCAGGCCCGGGCCCTCGTCCGAGCCGAGCAGGCGGTGAAGCTGCGGGCGGCGAAGGTCGGCGTCGATGAGCAACACCGTGGAGCCGAGCTGCGCGAACGCGACCGCGATGCCGATGGACGAGTGGGTCTTTCCCTCCGCTTCAAGGCAGCTCGTGACCAGGAACCGGCGGCAGTCGTCTCGCGCCGGATAGGTCAGCAAAACCGCCCGAATCCCTCGAATCGCCTCAGACAGGCGCGAGCGCGGGTGTTCGTAGCTGTACAGCGCCCGGTCCTGCACCGTAGGCTGCTTGGCCACGCGCGGGATCACCCCGAGCAACGGCATTTGAAGCTGCTCTTCGATGTCCATCGGGGTGATGATCGTGTCGCGGAGCCGATGCCTCAAGAGCGCCAGTCCAAGCCCGCCGCCAACGCCCACCGCCATCCCGGCGGCGAGGTTGAGCAGCACGTTCGGCGTTGCGGGCCGCGTGGGGGGCACGGCCCGATCCACGACGCGCACGTCGTTGAGGAGTGAGCCGGCCTGGAGATCCACCTCGGCGCCGCGCTCGCCGAGCGCCGAATACACCTTCCGAGCCCGGTCTTCTTCGACCTTGAGCTGCCCGTATTCCTCTTGTAGCCGCTGCTTCGCCAACAGCTCCGCTTTCACCAGCGCAACCTCGGCCCCGATGTGCCGCTCCTGGCCTTCGAGCGTCTGCACCTGGGATCGCTCCCCCTCCACATTGCGCTTCACTTCGTCCGCGATCAGCGCTTCCACCCGGGCGATGTGCTCGACCGCCCGCTGGTGTTCCGGGTGAGACTCGCCATACCGACCGAGCACCGACGCAGCCTCGGTCACGATGGTGGCGTGCTCTCGCGCCATCGTTTGAAGCGCCGGATCGTCGAACATCCCCGCCAACACCTCATACTGGCCACTCGCGAGCAGCCGGCGGTGCTCGGAGAGCTTGCTCTGCAACAGCACGCGCTGCGTCGTCGCCTCCCCGAGCGCCGTTTCCAGCGCCGTGAGGCGTGTCGAGATCCCGTCCACCGTCTCGTCCACGTCGACGAGGTTGTTCTGCTCCTTGAAGGCCATCACCTTCTCGGTCGCTTCGTCGAGCGTGGTGCGGTAGGAGCCCGAGCGCCCGTCGAGCCACACCTGGGTTTCCCGCGCCGCATCCGTGCGAGAGTCCAGGTTCGCTTTGCAATACACGTCCACGACGAGGTTGGCGAGGATGGCCGCCTGCTGCGGGCTCTCGTGCATCACGCCGATCTCGACGAGCTGGGTGTCTTCCTTGGGGCCAGCGGAGATGCTCTTTCGCAGGATCTCCAAGCCCGGTTCGCCGTCTGGGATGTCCTCGAAGCCCTTGGCCCGGTAGCGTACGAGCACCTCGGCGCGAACGCTCCGGCTCAGGATGATCTGGATCTGCGTGCGCGCCCGATCCCGGCTCTCAAGGTAGCCACCATCGTCGTTCTTCACGACCTCGTTCACCTCCACCTCGCGACCGGCGCGGGGAAGGAGTTGAACAACGGCGACGGCCTGGTACTGCCGCGTCGTCAACGCAGTTGCGGCGATGGCGGTAGACATCACGGCGAACACGAACGCCACGAAGGTCCAGCGCTGCTGTGCGAGGATCTGCCCCATGGCAGTGAGGGTGAGGCCGTGGCGGGTGTTACTCGGCATCGTGACCTCTCGATTCGACCGCGGCGTGTTCACGCTGAGCTTCGACTTCGAGCTCGTGTGGGGTTCCCGCGATCTGTACCCCGACGTGGCTCCGCTCGCAGCGATGGCGCGAATCACGCGCGAACAGGTGTTTCCGGCGCTGCTTCAGCAGCTCACGTCGCTCGGGATGGTGGCCACATGGGCCACAGTGGGGAGCTTGTTCCTCGCGGAGGGCCGCCGAACCGCCGGGGTGCTCCATCCCGACCTCGTGCCGCCCCGCCACGCCTGGCGCCCAGACTGGCTCGGCGGCGTACCCGAAGGAACCGAGGCGGAACATCCGGAATTCTACGCGCGCAGCCTCGTGATCGCGCTGCGGGATGCGGGCCAGGAGGTAGGGAGCCACAGCTTCACGCACCCGGTGTTCGGCGACGTGGGCTGCTCGCGCGAAACGGCCGACTCCGAGCTTCGGCGCTGCGTGCAAGAAGCCACGAAGCTCGGGATCACCCTGCGCTCCTTGGTGTTTCCGCGCAACGTGGCGGGGCACACCGACCTGCTGGCGAAGCACGGGTTCACGTGCTGGCGCGGGCTGGAGCCGGTTTGGTACCGCAACGCGCGCGTGCCTGGGCCGCTCAGCCGCGCCGCTCACCTCGCGGAGGTGATCGCCGCGAAGTCGCCGCCCACCGTGATGCCCCGTCGCGACGAGCACGGGCTGTGGGACATTCCGGCTTCGTCGTCGATCCTGCCCGTAGATGGCGTTCGAAAGCTGATCCCGACGTCCCGCCGCGTGCGGCGCGCCATTCGCGGCCTCGACAAGGCGGCCGCCGACGGGCGCATCTCTCACCTCTACACCCACCCCATCAATCTCGCGAGTGATCCGGTGGGTATGCTCGCGGCGTTCCAAGCGATCCTCACTCACGCGGCGCGCCTGCGGGACGCCGGGCGGATCGAGGTGCTGCCGATGGCCGAGGTGGCCCGGCGCGCCGCCACCTCATGAGCCCGACCGCAACAGCATGGTCTGCACCGTTTTCAGCACGATGAGCCCGTAGAGCACGGGGCTCATCTCCTGGATGGCAAACAGCTCGTAGCAAAGCTTCTCCGCCGACTCCTCGGTGCTGGCCCCGTAACGGAAGTTGACTTGCGCCCACCCGCTCACGCCCGGCTTCACCGAGAATCGTAGCCCGTAGAAGGGGATGCTCTCTTTGAGCTGCCGCACGAAGTGTTCCCGCTCCGGACGCGGCCCGACGATGGCCATGTCCCCGCGAAGCACGTTCCAGAACTGCGGCAGCTCGTCGATGCGGGTGCGGCGAAGGATACGCCCAACCTTTGTAACGCGCGGATCCCCCGCCCCCTTGGACCACACAGCGCCGGTGCCGGCCTCGGCATCCTTCCCCATCGTGCGCAGCTTGATGATGTTGAAGGGCACCTCGTTGCGTCCGAGCCGCTCCTGCAGGAAGAACGCCGGGCCTGGGGACTCCAACTTCACCGCCACTGCGGCGATCGCGATGAACGGGGCGCTGATCGCCAGCCCTACGAGCGAAAGCCCGATGTCCACGATTCGCTCCACCGTCGCCGCGAGGCGGCTCGTGCCGTAGAACACCGGCCCGAACAACAGCCAGCTGTCGCTGAGGTGCAGGATCGGCACCTTTCCGGTAAGCCTTTTGTATACGGTGGGCATCTCTTCCACCTGCACGCCGAGCGCCTTCGCCGCCAACAACCGCCCCGCCATGCCGCTGCTCATGCCGCCGCGGATGGCGACGATGATGAGGTCGATCCGGTGCTCCTTCACTACGCGCTGAAGGTCATACATGCTCCCGAGAACCGTCAGGCCGGGAGGCATGGGGGCCGCGAGGATCCCCGCCGGCGTATCGTCGTTGCGACGACGGTGGCCGTACCGAGGGTAGGTGAGACAACCAACGATCTCATAATCGTGCCCGCGTTCGGGATCGGCGTGGATCACGTCGGCGAGGATGTGCTCCGCGTCACCGTCGCCGACAAGCAGCGTTCGCTGCCGAAAAACCGGACGCGGACGCAGCCAGCAGATCAGCGCCCGCCCGGCCGTCAACAGCACGCCGAAGCTGAGCGTGGTCAGTCCCGCGATGCCTCGCCCCCACCACGCGGCAGGGAACAAGAAATACACCGCCACCTGGAACACGAGCGTGGCGCTCACCGCCAGCCAAAGGCGAATAATCTGCTGCGGACGCCGGAAGTCCAGACCCGGATTGTAGGCGTCGGCGATGTAGAGCACCGTGAGCGAGGTGCTGAGGAAGAACAGTGACGCGGCGGGGATCCGCGCAAGGTCGGTGGGATCGACGTTCCTGCCGAACCGGAGGAGGTGGGCCACTGCGATCGACAGGATCGCGAGCAACAGATCGCCAACGAGGTAGTACACCTGCCGCGTGGTGTAGGGGATACCGAAAAACTTCACGTTGCGAATCCTTTTGCGGCGGCAAGCTCTCGGTACACGGCCTCCGTACGGGCCACCATGCGATCCACGGTGAAGCTCGTTTCGTAGGCTCGTCTACCTGCTTCCCCGTACGATCGGCGCAGCCCGGGGTCACAGATGAGCCCCAACAACACATCCCGCAGCCCGGAGAGGTCGCCGCGTGCGACAAGCTGACCGGTAACGCCGGGCTCCACCGCCTCACGAATTCCACCGACGTCCGAGGCCACCACCGGCAGGCCGGCACGCATCGCTTCGAGCACCACCAGCGGGAAGCCCTCTTGTCGCGAGATGAGCACCGCCACGTGCGAGGCGGCGAGGAGGCGTGCCACCTCGTTCGACTCCCCGACCAACTCCACGCGGGAGGCAAGGTCAAGCTGCCGAATCAGGGATTCTACTGCCGGTCGCTCGGGACCATCCCCGATGAGGCGGAGCGTGAACGGAGCCTCAATACCGGCGATCGCCCGGAGCAGGAGCGCGTGGTCCTTGGGCGCAGCCATCCGCGCCACCATCGTGACTACGGGGATCACGTCCGCGCCCGGGTCAGCGCGCTCCGGCCCATCACAAACCCCGTTATGCACGATTCGCACCTGGGCTTCCCGGGCCACGCCGTACCGCATGGCCACCTCCCGGTCTGCCTCCGAAACCACGATGAAACGGTCGGTGATGCGCCCTGCAGCCGCCTCCACCGGGATCGCGAAGGCTCTACGCTGCCACGAGAGGCCATCGGAGAACGACCAGGCGTGCGCGGTGTGGATCACCGACACCCGCTCCAGTCGCGCCGCGAGCCGACCCAACAGCCCAGCCTTGGTGCTATGGGTGTGCACCACGTTGGGTTGAACCTCCCGAATCAGCCTCCGCAGGTCACCAACCGCGCGCAGATCGTGCACGGGCGACACGCTCCGCTGCAGCGAGGGCACGACGCTCACGGGAACGCCGGCGGCGCGCAGCGCGTGGGCG
>BJHF01000054.1 GCA_014191855.1 Deltaproteobacteria bacterium | reverse complement strand
GCCTGTCCGACGCGGGGCGCACGCTGTTCGCCGTGTCGAGAGCGGAGAAAGCATCGGCGAACGACGCGGATCGACTACGCAAGTACCTGGCGCGGTGGGGGTTGGGGTGGGAGGGGGTGCGGGGGTAGGGAGCCTCGCGGGCACGATGGGCGGCGGTGGTCGCCTCGTCGTCGCGCGTTGACGAAGGCGTCGACGCCTTTGCCGGTCCCTGCCGCGAAGAGTCGAGGGCACCTGGATGGCCGCCGCCGAGAGTCGAGTCAACCTGTTTGCAACGGCGCGCTGGACACCCCACTACGCCCCGGCAAAGCCCGCGTTCGTCCGTCCGTTCAGGCGCCGTCCCCTGCGAACACGCCGGCGCTACGCCGGGCACCGCCGGGCACCGCCGCGCCGCCCCTCAAACGGCTGAACAGCCCGACTCGACTTCGGCGCATGGCCAACGAGCACGACTCGACTCCGGCGTCAGGCTTGCGGTGGCGGCGCGGTCGAGGCGGGACGGCGCACGCACGGCCGGGGCACGATCACGGTATTGAGCGGGCGAGGCGGAAGCCGTAGACGCCCGATCAGGCCAGGCTACCGGGATCGGCGGATCGCCCCCGCCCCCCACCATGTCTCCGCAGCAGCCCGACCATGACCCCGGCCGCTCCCAGTCTACCCCACCTTTCCAAAACTCATCACGATCACCGGCCCCTTGACCTTGGCCGGCGCCTGGTCCATCACCAGCGGCGTGAATTCCTCTTCTTCGGCAGGTTTCTTGTGCGTTTCCACATGAAACCCCACATCGGCCGCGCGCAGGGCTTCCCGCGGCGCTCCGGGGCCCGAGGGCACGGCCAGCGAGGTGTGCAGGGCGCGAAGCGCGTCGAAAGGCAGGTCATCGAGGTCCACCAGTAGCTCCGTTCGTCTGCGTAGCGTTCGATCGCTCCCTTGACGTGTCAAGAAGATCATTCGATCATTTCGCACATTTCTACCTTTCCGCTCGCCACCGCCGCAGGACGGGCTATACGCCGGCCGCGACCCCGCCACAACGGGCGGTGGTCAATCCCATCCGAGCTCGATCGCTCGTCGAACGGTGGGATCCGGCACCGTAAAGGTGCGCTTTCTGAGCGTGAACTATCGAGAGTAACATCATGGGCAATCGCCTCTACGTCGGGAATCTTTCTTTCAACGCGACCGTCGAGTCGCTCCGTTCCGCCTTCGCCGCCCACGGCGCCGTGCAGGACGTTCACGTGGTCATGGACCGCGAAACCGGTCAATCGCGCGGCTTCGGCTTCGTGACCATGGGTTCGCAGTCGGAAGCGACGGCGGCGATCGCCCAGATGAACGGCGTGCAGCTTGACGGCCGCCCGCTCCGCGTCAACGAAGCCGAAGAGCGCAGCTCCGGCGGCGGCGGCGGCGGTGGTCGCGGCGGTGGCGGCGGCTTCGGCGGCGGTCGCGGCGGCGGCGGCGGCTTCGGCGGTGGTGGCGGCGGTCGCGGCGGCGGCGGCGGTCGTGGTGACGGCGGCGGCGGCGGAAGCCGCTGGTAGTCGTTGACTGAAGGCTGGCGGCCTCAACACCGCCACCTTCATCGACCCCAGCACGGAGCGCCCGAGGGAAACCTCGGGCGTTTCGTCGTTTTGGCCCACTCAGGCGGTGTCCCGCGGCCCCCCTCCGGCCTTCGGCCACCCCAACCCGCACTTTGCGGACCCGCAAGCGGGGGGAGGACTGGGGAGGCCGAACCGCCTCTCCGCGCCCTTCCCCCTCACTCCGCGCTGATCCACCTCACGCCGCGCTCGTCCTCGCCCTGGTCTTCCGCGCTCCGTGCGCGCCCCGCCGTCACCACCACCTCGCCGTCGCAGCAAGCCACCGCGGGGTTCTCGGGGTCTGCGCTCCCGTTTCCGCGGGCCACCGAGCGGTGTCCAGGGCGCTGAAGCGGCGGGTGACGGCAGTTCCCCGATCGGGAACCGTCGCCACCGTCGCTGGGCGCTGGCCCTTCATCGCTGCGCGCGGGCCAGCCCTGTCGCTCAGGGGTCGGCACCCTTGGTGGGCCAGGCCCACAACGGGTGCCTCGCCACCGCGAGGTGACATCGACCCGCGTCGGCAGGACCCAGCGCCTCCCTTCTCCCCGCGCGATTGGCCGCCTCCGATGCTCCCGACCCCGAGACTCACGCCCTAACGGCGCCGCGTCTTGCTCGGCGATCTCATCCGCCGTCGATGTGTCTACTCGAACGCCTGGATCCCCGTGATCCACCGACCCAGGATCAAGTTGTGGATGTCGTGCGTGCCTTCGTACGTCTTCACCGACTCCAGGTTCGCCATGTGGCGCATCACCGGGTACTCGTCGAGGATTCCGTTTGCACCATGAATATCGCGAGCACACCGCGCGATCTCCAACGCGATGTCCACGTTGTTCATCTTGGCCAAGGAAACCTGCTCGGGGATGAGCGTGCCGTTGTCCTTCATGCGGCCGAGCTGGAGGGCCAGGAGCTGCCCCTTCGTGATCTCGCGCAACATCCACGCCAGCTTGTTCTGCACGAGCTGGAAGCTGGCGATCGGCTTGCCGAACTGGATGCGCGAGAGGCTGTACTCGCGCGCCGAGTGGAAGCACGCCATCGCCGCGCCGAGCGCGCCCCACGCGATGCCGTAGCGCGCGTTGTTGAGGCAAGAGAACGGGCCTTTGAGGCCGCTGACGTGCGGGAGGATGCGGTCTTTCGGGATACGGCAGTCGAGGAACACCAGCTCGCTCGTCACGCTGGCTTTGAGTGAGTGCTTGCCGTGCATTTCGGGGGCGGTGAAGCCGGGGTCGCCCTTCTCGACGATGAAGCCGCGGATCACCCCGTCGAGCTTTGCCCACACCACCGCGAGGTCGGCGATGGTGCCATTGGTGATCCACATCTTGGCGCCATTTAGGACGTAGCTGTCACCATCGTCCACCGCCTTGGTGATCATCCCACCGGGGTTGCTGCCGAAGTCGGGCTCCGTGAGACCAAAGCAGCCGATAAGCTCGCCTTTCGCCATTCCCGGAAGGTACTTCTGCTTCTGCTCCTCGGTCCCGTGCTTCCAGATGGGGAACATGACGAGGCTGCCCTGCACGCTGGCGAAGGAGCGGATGCCGCTGTCGCCCCGCTCCAGCTCCTGGCAAACGAGCCCGTAGGCGACGTTGCTCATCCCGCCGCAGCCGTAGCCATGGAGGTTCACGCCGAGAAGCCCCATTTCTCCCATCTGCTTCACCAGCGGGTGGGGGAAGGTGCCGGCGCGGCAGTGGCCCTCGATGACGGGGATCACGTTGTCATCCACCCAACCCCGAACCGCCTCGCGCACCGCCTTTTCCTCGTCGGAGAGGAGCGCGTCGAGGTTGTAGAAGTCAACGCCGTCGAACTTACGCATGGCTACACCTGGGTGAGAGCGTTCAGAGACCGGGCAAAGAGCTCCACCGCCGTGGCGGCTTCCTCTTCCGTGAGCGTAAGCGCGGGGCAGAAGCGGACCGTGTTCTGGCCGGCTCCGAGCAGGACCATCCCGGAGCGATGGAAGCAGTCCATCACCACGTCGTTGCGCAGGTCATTTGCGCGAGCCTTCGTGGCGCGATCGAGCACCAATTCGACGCCGATCATCAGGCCTTTGCCGCGGATATCGCCGACGTTCGGGTGATTTCCCACGGCGTCGCGCAACATCCCCTGCATCGCATCGCCGACGACGTGTGCATTCTCGACCAGCCCCTCCGAGAGCAGGTCGAGCGTGGCGTGAGCGGCCGCGCACGAGATGGGGTTGCCGCCGAAGGTGCTCGCGTGAGCACCCGGCTTCCAGCTCATGATCTCTTCGCTGGCCAGCGTCGCCGAGAGCGGCATCCCGCTCGCGATGCCCTTGGCGAGGCTGATGACGTCCGGTTTCACACCGAAGTGCTCGTAGGCGAACATCTTCCCGGTGCGCCCCATCCCGCATTGCACCTCGTCGAAGCACAACAAGATGCCGTGCTCGTCGGCCAGCTCGCGCAGCGCGGGCAGGAAGTCGGCCGGGGGCACGATGTACCCGCCTTCCCCCTGGATCGGCTCGACGAAGATCGCCGCCACCTCGCCTGCCGGACAGACGGTACGAAACAGCTCCTTCAGGTGGTCGATCGCCAGCTTCGTGGCATCCGGCCCGTGCCGGTACGGGTCGGGGTAGATCGTGTGCGTGACCGGCAAGAAGGGGCCGAAGCCTTCCCGCTGGCGCGCCTTGCTCGCGGTGAGGGACAACGCGCCCATCGTGCGACCGTGGAACGCATCGAAGAAGGCGACGAAGTGCTTGCGACCGGTGACGAACCGCGCGAGCTTCAGCGCGGCCTCGTTGGCCTCCGTACCCGAGTTCCCGAAGTACACCCGGCACTTGTCGCCGCGCACCGGCTGCATCTGCACGAGGCGATCCGCGAGGCGGCCCTGCACCGGGTAGAAAAAGTCGGTTCCGCTCATGTGGATGAGCTTACCGGCTTGCTCCGTGATCGCGGCCACCACGCGCGGATGGCAATGGCCGGTGCTGGTCACGGCGATGCCGGCGGACATATCGAGGAACTCGTTCCCGTCGGGATCGGTGATCCACACGCCCAGGGCGCGCTCGGCGACGAGCGGGTGATCCCGGGTGTAGCTGGGGGAAACCGCGGCGTTGCTCCGCTCGATGAGGGCGCGGGCAAGCGGCCCCGGAAGCTCGGTGCGCAAGACTGGACGGCGCGACACGACGACTCCGGGAAGGGGCGGCGTCTATCGGATAGACCGTCGTTCCGCCACCCCGGAGGCCGCAGTGCGCGTGGTTCGGATCCCGTGCCTTACCGACAACCAGGCCTACTGGCTCCCCGACCTCGGCGTGGTCGTCGATCCGTCCGAAGCGGCGCCCGTTCTCGACGCGCTGGAAGGAGCCCCGTTGCGGGCCGTCTGGTGCACCCACCACCACCCCGATCATGTGGGCGGGATTGCGGGCTTGATTGCGCGTTTCCCGGGACTTCGGGTGTATGGCAGCGGGAAGCGCCCGATCGCGGGGCTCACGCACGAGCTGGCGGACGGCGAGCAGCTTGAAGGCGCCACGATCCTCGCAGTACCTGGCCACACCCTCGATGCCCTGGCGTTCTACCTACCGGATGGCGAAGGCGATGTGTTCGTCGGCGACACCCTGTTTGCGATGGGGTGCGGGCGGCTCTTCGAGGGGGACGCTTCGATGATGTGGGCGAGCCTGCAGCGGCTGCGCGCCCTGCCCGCCACCACACGCGTGTGGTTTGGACACGACTACGCCGCCAGGAATCTGCAGTTCTCCACCGCGATCCTGCCGGTGGATCGGGAGCCGGCCCCACCACCGATTGCGCTCCGCACCGAACGCATGACGAACCTGTTCCTGCGCGCGGACGATCCTGACGTGGCGGCCGCCGTGGGACGAGCACCCGGGCTCGCGACGTTTTCCGAACTACGGGAGCGGCGCGACCGCTTCTGATCGGGCGCACCCTCACCCGGCTCCACCGCTTCGCCGGGAGCCAGCCCCGGCGATCCTCCCCCACAAAACGCCATACCGCGCCTTGCGAAGGCTTACCCCCGACGCTAACCTCACATCCGGAGAGCTTTTCGGATGCGACGTCGATTCTCGCTCGTCGAGCTGATGATCGTGGTCGCCATCATCGGGGTGCTCGCAGCCATCGCCATCCCCAACTACATGTCGGCCCAGCACCGCGCGAAGCGCGCCGAGCTGATGGGCACCGTGGCCTCACTGAAAATGGCGGAACTCGCCTACGACAGCGCGTACGACGTGTTCATCAACGCCGCGTTGCAGCCGCGTCCCGATGGCGACCTCGACAAAGTGGCCGTAGAGTGGGATCCCACCTCGGCCCTGCAGTTCACCTCGATGGGGTGGTCGCCCAGCGGCATGGTGCGAGGAAACTACGAGGTTACGGACGCAACCGACGAAGACTTCACCATCGTGGCCCACAGCGATGTCGACAACGACGATGTGCTGTGCGAGGTGGAGGCGACGAAGCTTGAGAACGCCAACTTCGTGGACGGCTCGGAGGCAATCTACTAGGCCGGCGTACACGGCGCGTTGCGATCGCCAACCGATCGGTTACCGACGTTCGGCGTGGAAGGACCACCAGACATCGAAGCCCTCTATGAGCGTTTCTCGGCGCTCGTGCTGCGCCGGGTGCGGCGCTTCTTCGGAGCCGAAGACAAGCCGGAGGACATCGTTCAGGAGGTATTCGCCGCGCTGGGGCGGGATCCGTCCGGCCTCGACGGGGCCCTGCGGGAGTCATCGGCCGTGTACCGGAGGGCAACGCAGCATTGTCTGGGCCGACTGCGGAAGAATCCCAGCCGGAAGTCGTTGTTGGCCACCGTGCGCGGGGAGGGAAGCTGGCTGGAGGCTGTAGGCGGCTCGGACGAACCGCTGGTGCGGCGCCTGCAGCGCGATTGGCGTGCCTTGAGCCCGGAGCTTCTGGAGGTGGCGGTCTACGCCGAGATTGACGGAATGACGGTCGGCCAGATCGCCGAGCTCATCGGGGTGGAGCGGGAACGCGGGCTGGAGCTCCTCGCTGATCTGCGCAAATTCGGCAGCTCGCCATGAACTATCGCTGAGCGAAGGACGGCCACCTGCTGGATCTGGACGTGGATGCGCTCATCACGGGCGATCTCGGGTTCTCCCAGCGCGACGACGTTGAGGCGCACGTCTCCGGGTGCCTGCTTTGCCGGCGGCGCGTGGTTGAAGCCCACGAGGTCTACGCGGCCTCCGCGCCTGCCCTCCGATCGCTGGACCACGTGCGGGGCAGCACGCGCGGCCTCACCGCGCCCTCCGGCGCGGTCGCAACGATGGGAGCGCCCCCGGCCCAACCCACGCCGTCGCGCGCTTCGCTGCCGTTCATCCCGCCCGGCACCGGCCCCGCGGAGACCCACGAAGTCGGTCGCCCTCCGCCAAAGAAAGCCGGTACACCCAGCGTCAACCCGGATTCCGCACCCGAGCCCCCACCGCTCCCGCCGCCCCCGCCCCGCGCAACGCCATCCGCGATCAAGTCGGCTACAGCAGCGGCGGCCGCGGAGGTTGGCGCGGCCCACGTCGCCCCAGCTCCCGCGCCTGGCCGGTATCGGTGGTTGCTCCCGGCAGCCGTGGTCGTCGTCGCAACCCTGGCCGTGAAGTTCTTCTCTGTACCGCCGCCCGAGAATCCCGCCGGCGCCCCGACCGACGGCGTGGTGCTCGAAGTACACCGACTCACCAACGAGGGGAAGAAGGAGCGCCTGCTCGATGGCACCACCGGCCGCCCTGGTGATGTGCTCGGCTTCAAGATCCGCCTCGGCAAACCAGCCTATGCCCTGCTGATCGCAATCCCGCCATCGGGGCCGCCCTTCGCGATCTGGCCACCCCGGATCGACGCGAGCGCCCCGCTGGCGCTCACTTCCGGCGCGCAGAGCATTGAAGCCTCGGTCGAACTGCCCGAAGGCGCGGGCCCCTCGCGACTGGTGGCCTTCGCGTGCCCTTCCCCGCTCACCGCGGGCCAACTGCTCACCAGCGCCACGCTCGCGATCCCCGGTGCGGTGCCGAAGTTCATGCCGGAGTGTCAGCAGAGCGTGGTCACACTGCGACAGATCGCCGCACCGAAGTAGAGGGAAGCCGGCGATCTTCGTCCGTTTGAGGCGGCCGTGTCACCCTTTCCGGGCTGGTTCGTATAGAATCGCACCCTCACAGGTTGTGGATGCCCCCTGGATCGAGTGATCGCACCAAGGCGAACTTCGCGGATCTGCTGCGAGCGCAGGCCCGAGAAACGTTGGAGCTTTCGCGAGAAGCACGCACGGATTCCGATATCAGCGCGGCGCTCGGCGCGATCCTTCATCGCATCGGCAATGCAGCCCAGTCGCTTCAGCTCGAAACGATGGAGCGCACCGCGGATGCGGCGGTGCGGGCGCTCACGACGGACGGAAACTCGCTTGAGGCGATCGAGCGCCTGCTTCAACAGTGCCGGCTGCCCGACGGTGGCGCGCTCGTCTTGCGCCCGAACCTCGTGGTCGTGGCCCCGGCCGACGAGCACGCTCGGCTTCGCGAGCAGGTAGAGGGGCTCACCGTTTCCCTCCACCTCATGGAAGGCCCCCGCGGACGCAATGGAGCACCTCCGGCATCACCAGGCCGAAGCGGTGTTTCTGCCCTTCGTTGGCCTGGAACCCTGGCGCCGGGTGCGCACCGAGAACGGCGGCCCCCTGCTCTACGCCTACGGCCCGATGAACGCTCTCGACGATCGCGTGCGCGCCGCCCGTCTCGCGGCTGCCGGGTATGTCGACGCCCCGCTCGACATGCGTCAGGTCATCCCGCTCGTTCGGCAGCGCCTCGCGTGCGATGCGCGGGGCCCGTTCCGCGTGCTGCTGGTGGACAGCGATCGCGAGAGCGCCGCTGCGCTATCGATGACGCTCGCGAGTGACGACGTGCTCTTGGCGTCCGCGCACGACGCCGCCGCGATGATGCACGCCGTCGAGGCCTCGCCGCCCGATCTGATCCTGCTCGCCTCCGGATTGCGCAGCGTGTCCGCCGTGGATCTGGTGGCCGTGCTGCGTACCCACAGCTACTTCCGCAACGTGCCCTGCGCGCTGCTCGTGGAAGACGCGAAGGGCGAATCCCGCGCCCAATATGCAGACGCGGACGCCATCTTCCGACGCGACGCCGATACGTTCATCCTGCGCTCGCGGCTTTTGATGCTCCTTGAGCGCGGGCGCCGCGAACGCCAGCTCCGCGCGATGGATGTCTCAACCGGCGTGCTGACCCACGCGGCGCTGCTCCGCGCCACAGAGCGCGAGATCGCCACAGCCGGCCGCGGGCAGAGCACGCTCGCTGTGATCCGCCTCGAAGTGAACAACCCCATCCGGCTACGGCTCACCCGTGGCGCGGACGCCCTGGATCTTGCCCAGCGCATCCTCGCCCGCGCGATGCGAGAAACCCTCCGCCAAAGCGACATCGTCGGCCAGCTTTGCGACAACGTGTTCCTCGGCCTGCTCCCGGCTTGCGACACGAACAGCGCGCGCGAGCGGATCACCGCGATCCGCGAGCAGTTCCACACGAACATCCTGCGGCACGCCAGCCTGAATGACGTGACGCTGTGCGCTGGCGCGGCCGACACGTCCGGGGGCCTGGAGGACGTCCTCTCGCGCGCCGATCGGGAGCTGCTCGCCTCTTGGGGCGGCGGGCCCATGGCGGCGGACGATCCCCCGAGCGTTTCAAGCGCCCTCCCCTTCCAGCGCGGTCGCGCCGCGCCCCTCGTCGCGGTGCCAGGTCCGGAACCTGAGCCCGCTCCGTCCACCGGGAGCACCCCTGCGTCCGACGAGGAGGTGGTGTGCGTAGACGACGCCGACGGTCAGGTGGAGCTCTCCCGCGCGGCATGCCTCGTACAGGTCGGCTGGTCGGTACGCGGCGATCGAACGGTCGGAAACCACCGCCAGTGCGACATCGTGGTGCCGGAGGTGCGCGCCTACCCCGAACAGGCGTTCCTCACGCTCGACTACGCGCGGATCACCGTGGGCGGAAAACGCGGCCGCATCGAGCTGATGCAGGAAGGCGAAGCGTCGATCACGGTGGGCGAAAGCAAGCTGTCGGCCACAGATGCGATCCACGAGGCCCGCGTGGAGATCATCCGTCGCGATACCAACCTGGAGCCCGACTTCAACGTTCCGCTCCAGTTCGTGCCCGGCGCGATCCTCCCCGATCCTCGTGCCCAATTCCTTGAGGTCGACGTTACGCAGCGCCTGGTGGCCGCGCTGTTCACGCTGGGGCTCGCGCGCGGAGAAGCCCGGAGCGTACGGCTCGGCCCGGCATCGGCCACGCTCACTTACGACGGCGAACGCGCTCGGATCACCAACATCGTGTGCCCGCCGGACGGTCGAGGACTGCGCCCGCTCTTCATCCGGGCCGGCGCACACCCGTGGCGCCTCGTTCCCGCCGACGAATCCGCATTGTCGCTGGAGCCCGGTGATGCCGTGCTCGTCGGGAACAATGTCTACCGCTTCGACATCAGCTGATCGGCCTCAGGGCTCCGAAGCGAGGAAGTCTGCGTAGCCGAACGAGTGGCCGGCCAACAGCGAGGCGCTCCACACGGAGGTGCCGTCGGCGGCGAACTGGTCCATGCGGCCCGCAGACGTCCAGTCCACGAGCGTAACGTCCCCGGGGAGGCGCCGAGCCGACCCCAGGAGCGTGGTGAGCAGGCAGGTATCCCCCTCCCAACGCCGCGCTTCGGCGATCGTGTGCGCAGCCTCGTCTACGATCAGCTCAGCGGCCCACGAGCAGGTGTTCACTGGGTCGGAAACGTAATCACCACGATTGAACAGCAATACACTCCCGTCGGCCAGGAGCTCTGCCGAGTGCGGCGCAACGCTGAACCCGGGCGTCGCCGGGAAGTCGCCGATGCCCTCGCCGTACAACCACCGCATTTCCCCCGTCGAAGCGTCGATCCGCGCGACCGCGCCGTAACCAGTGCCGGTGACGAACAGGTCGTTGCTGGCTTCGTTCCACGAGATGCTGTTCACGTGCGACCAGTCCAGCACCTCAGGATCGGGGCCGTAGAACCCCGGAAGGAAGGCATCGCTGGGGATGTACGGCATCGCGTCGAAGGAGTTCCAGATGTCGGTGAGGGTACCGTTTGGCTCTACGATCACGACGTGGTCCCCGAGCAGGTCATCTCCGTTCACGGTGCGCACCTCCCAGGTCAACGCCGCGAGCTTCCCGTCCGCCATCTGAACAAAGTCCGTGTGAAGGCCCGGAATCGTCGCAACCACGCCGAAGGTGCCGTCGAAGCCCAGGCGGTTGATCGAGCCGTCCGAGTCCTCGCTCCCGGCCTGCGCGCTGAACAACACGCCTTGGCCATCCTTGGCGAACGCCGCGCCGAGGGCAAGGCTGGGCTCCCCAAAGTCGGGGATCGCTTCGGCTGCCCAGACAATCCGGCCTTCTTCATCGAAGATCGCCAGCCAGGTCACCGAGCCAGCGCCGAGCTGAAACACGGGCGCGAGCGTGAGGCCGCTGGCGCGCCCCGGGGTCGACGTGGCGGTCACTTCCGGAACCCCGGCCGGCATGGGTCCGTTGAGCCCGGAGCCCTGCCCCACGCAACGGGCCCCCCCGCCGTCGTCCACCATGATCTGGTAGGTCCAGGCGGCATCCGGCAGGATGCCGAGCAAGACATTCGAGTGCATGGTGTCCACCAGATCGGCGCGGGTGGTGCGGGTGAGTCCATCGCCGTTCGTGAAGGCGGCCCAGCTCAGCGTGGCCTCGGCCGTGGTCCAGGTCAGGCGTGGCGCAGTCGCAACACCAGTCGCGCTCACTTCGGCGGCAACGTCCCCCGTGCATTCGAGCTCGGGGGTGTCCTCCGCCGCGGTGTCGCGTGGCACCGCGGAATCGTCTGGAATCAACAATGTGTCCGTCGGGACATCACAACCGAGCAACCAGAGCGGGATCACGGACCTGCCGCCGGCAGCGGCAAGAAGTCGGCGTACCCGAAGGCGTGCCCTGCGCTCAGCGCCACGCTCCAGGCGGCCTCGTCCGCGGCGGTGAGCTGATCGATCCGGCCGGCCGACGTCCAGTCCACCATCGTCGTGCCCCCCGGCAAGCGGCGCGCCGACCCGAGGTAAGTAACCAGGGTGCACCCGGCCGATTCCCACCGCGCCACCTCGGTCATCGCGCCCGTGCCCGCGTCCACCGACAGCTCGGCGGCCCAGGAGCACGCGTTGATCGGATCGTGGAGGAAGTCCCCTCGGTTGAACACCAGCACGTGCCCATCGTCGAGCAGCTCCGCGGAGTGTGGTGCCTCCGTGAGCCCCGGCGACCCGCCAAATGCTCCGACCTCATCGCCGTAGAGCCAGCTCATCTCGCCCGTTTCCGCGTTGATCTTCGCCACCCCATCCTGGGCGGTCATCGTGATCATCAACGCGTTCGCCGCGGCGTTCCACGTCACGCTGTTCACATGCGACCAGTCGGCCACCGTGGGATCGGGCACGTAGAAACCTTCGACCCAGTCCCCGTCCTCCACGAAGGGCACCGAATCAAAGGAGTTCCAGATGGATCGTGAGCTTCCGTCCGCCTCGATCACCACCACGTGGTCGCCCAGCAGGCGCCACTCGCCGACCTGCCGCACCTCCCAGGTGAGCGAAGCGATGCGGCCCTCGTCCATCTCCACAAAATCGGTGTGCAGGCCGTTTACCTCGGCCAGCTTCTGAAATTCACCGGCGAAGCTGACCTTGGCGATCCACCCCGGCGAGTCGGCACCCACCGCGGCAGCGTTGTACAGGATGCCCGAGCCATCGTTGGCGAACGCAGCGGTGGTCACGAACACCGCCCCACCCTCACCAGCGGAGGCTTCATAGGCCCAGACCACCCGCCCCTGCTCGTCGAAAATCATCAGCCAATTGTCCGTTTGCGGTGCGCCCGCCAGCACCGGAGCCACGGTGAGCCCCGCCGATGCACCTCCGGCCACGGTCGCAGTGACCTCCGGCACGCCGGCGGGTAGCGGTCCGTTTGTCGCCGTCCCCGAGGCCACGCAGCGCTCCGCGTCCCCGTCAACCTCAAGAATCTCCCAGGTGAAGTCGACGCTCGGCAACACGCCGACCAGCACCGCGTCGTGCGTCGTCGTCGCCACCGAAAGGACGGTTTCCCGAGTCACCTCGGCCCCGTTGCTGAATCGAACCCGCGTGGCGACCGCCTCCGCCGAATCCCAGGTTAGCCGAGGGACGTTCCCCATCCCCGTGGCGCTGACTTCGACGTCCACGTCGGCATCGCAGGGCACGCTTGCGCCAGAGCTGTCTCTCCCCTCCCCCTCGCCGGGATCGCCAGACCCCGCGCACGCGAAAAGGAAGAGCGCGATCAAGGGGAGCCTTCGAGCCGAGTGAGCAGGTACGGCGCCGGGTTCATGGAATCCTCCGCGCGAAGCATCATCACCCAGGTAGATCCCGGATACACGCCCAAGAACTCGGTTTCGCCCCGCAAGGCACCGAGGTTGGCCCAGGAGCTGCCGCCCAGATCCATGGTCCACGTTTCTTCGGCGAGCCCTTCAAGATCGAGCACCGCCGAGGACAACAGCTCCGGCGACTCGTCGAAGCGAGCGAGCAGAAGCTGGGTAACTGAGGACTTGGTGAACGGGTGGCCGAAGCCATCCGTGGCCACCTCCGCCCAGTCCAGCACGAGATCGGGCACGTCGGACGCCACGGTCACGGGCTCGATGGCGAGGAAGTCCACCTAGGCATCGATGTGGCTCGTTTCGTTGAGCATCGAGACGGCATCCACCTCCGTGCGGGCGTCGGGGACGAGGAACAACAGCGACGACGCGGTGCGACCTTCGTTGGCCTGTAACGCCACCATCCACGTGGTACCGGCCACGAAGTAATGCGGCGCATCGAGCTTGTTCCCCATCGTCCCGAATTCGGACAGCGCCACGGAAGTGCCCTGAGGGAAGGCGGTCAACCAGCCGGCGATATCGGACTGCGCGAGCTCGTTGTTCACGAGGCGATCCCGGATCTCCAAAGGCTCAAGTCCACGAAACGCAAAAAGCGCCGCTTGATCAATATCAAGAGCGGCATCGATCGGGTGACCCTGAACGTCTACGGTGAGCGCGGAAAAGTCCACCACCACGTCCGAGCCGGGCACCACGTGCTCTTCAGCTACAGCGAGCTCCGCTTCCAACCGATACTGGTTGGAGTCGGTAAGCGCGCAGCGGGGGACAGGGCGGCGTGGGCGCGAGCTCGATGGAGACGAGCGGCGAGCATGCGAGGATCAGCGTGAGCATGCCGCCCTAATGCCCGATCTCAAGCTGGAACTACCGTCCAGAGATCGTCAACCGCCCCCAAACCGCAAATACTTGTACCCGCTGTGAATACGCGGCGTACCCATCTCGAATACGCCGCTTACTGGGCTGAAAAACTCGCGGTGGCCGTTTCGCCCGACTTGACCGTGATCTGCTTGGTGCTGTCGAGCCCCGCGGCTTCGTTTTTCGCGCGGATCGAGTAGGTGCCCGGCGCGAGCTGATAGCCAATCACGGGAGTTGTACCAACCTTCTTTCCGTCCACAAAGATGTCGGCCCAGCCGCCAGAAACGTTCACGCTGAGCTTGCCCTTGGGCTTCTCAACCGGGGGCGGCGGCGCGACCTCGACCGTTTCCGTCGGTCCCACCGGCGGGGTGCTCAGCGGGGTGCTCGGCACGCGGGGGGTGTCGTTGCGGACGGGGATCGGCTCCGCCTTCTTCACCGCCACCAGCCTGGCGTCCAAGCGGAGGCGCTCCCCTTCGTTCAGCTCCACCTCCTCCGACCAGGGTTCAAAGCCCTCGGCGCTCACGGAGATTGAGTGTTTACCAGGTTTTAGCTCCTTCACCAGCGTCTGGGTCGTCCCGGCCGGCTGGCCGTCTACCACCACGACGCCCGCCACCGGGCTCACCTTCAGCGACACGCTGGTTACCGCCACCGGCGCTTGCTTCTCGATGACCACGGTTTCCGGCTCGCGGTTCATCACGTACAGCACCGCGCTCACTACGGCCGTTGCCCCCAGTAACAACGCCAACAAACCCAGCACCAGAGGCAGCTTGGACGCGGGCGGGGCCGCCTCCAGGGCGGGCGCGACCGGCGCCACCGTGTCCCCCGGGCCGCTCCTCCGATCCTCCTCCCAGTCCTCTTGCAGCTCTACGCTCGGCTCCGACTCGTGCATCGCCCGGGCGAGGCGCGTGCCCTCCTCCAAGCGGTGCCGCTCGGCCGTGATCTCGTCTGCGAACAGCTCCTGCATGAAGTGGCCGAGCGACTGCTGCACCACATCGGGCGTGGCCGGGTATAAGAAGTTGAGCAGCTCGGCGTGCAATTCACGGCCGTCCTGGTACCGATCGGCCGGGTTCTTCTCCAGGCAGCGCGCCACGATGTCCGACAGCCGCGCCGGCACGGACGGGTTCACCACGGAGGCCCGCTCTACGTCCACGTTCCGAACCTTGTCGAGGGTTTTCACCTCGTTGTCCGTCTTGAAGGCCCGCCTCCCGGTGAGCATCTCCCACAGAACGATCCCGAGCGAGAAGATGTCGCTCCGGCGATCGAGATCCTCGCCGAGCGCCTGCTCGGGCGACATGTACTCGATCTTCCCCTTCAACGTGCCCTTGGTGGATGTTTCAACGACCGTGCTTGCTTGCACGATCCCGAAGTCCGCCACCTTCACCTCGCCGGCGTAGGAAACCAGGATGTTCGAAGGGCTCACATCGCGGTGCACGATCTGGAGCATCTGCCCCATGTTCGTGGACTTCTTGTGGGCGTGATCGAGGCCCTTGGCGGCCTCCATGGCGATGTACACCGCGAACTCCCGCGGCAGCATCTTGCGGCGTTCAAACAGCTTTCGGAGGATGAGCTTGCTGTCCTTCCCCTCGACGCAGTCCATCGCGAGGAAGTAGTTGGTGCCGATCTTCCCGAAGTCCACCACCCGTACGATGTTCGCGTGCTGAAGCACCGCGGTTACGCGGGCTTCATCGAGAAACATCTGGACGAACTGCTCGTTGTCCGACATGTGCGCCAGGATGCGCTTCACCACGAACAGGTTCTCGAAGCCGCCGTGCCCGAAGGTCTTCGCCTTGAAGATCTCCGCCATCCCGCCGACCGCGATCTTGTCGATCAGGAAGTACTTGCCGTACGACTCCGGCGCCATGGTGCGTTGAGGCTCGGAAGTGGTGCCTGGCTCGGACATTCCGGCCTTACTTCGCCCCGTTCGTGAAGTTCTCGGCCACCTCGTCGCACGTCCACCACTCTTCGAGGCGCGTGGCCTCATCCGCATCGAGACACTGCTGCGACCACTCGGGTGTCGGCGACTCGTTGGCCTTTACGCAGCTTTCAAGCTCGTCTTGGCTCACCGAGAGCCCGCAATCCGCGGCGCGCTGCGCCATGGTTTGGCACAGGCTCTGACAGGGGTTCTGGCAGCCGAGGAGCGCAACGAGGACCAACATGCGCCGGACTTTAGCGCAGGCCCGCCCAACGCTCAACCCCGGCGCGGAAACCCCGACGGGAAAACGACAAGGGGCGCTCGGCGCTTGACCCAACCGGTCGCTGCGCGCCCTCGCGGCGCGACCCGGGCGTCGGCCGCTTCGCGCTACACTCCCGCCGTGGCCACAGTACCTCGCGGGCTCGGCGTCTTGCAGATCGAGCCCACCGATCACTGCAACCTCGCGTGCGCCATGTGCGCGCCCCACGCCGAGGCCTGGCCTTCGGTGCACGGCGTTCCCAAGGGCGCGATGCCGATGCGGCTCTACGAGCGCGTGCTCGATGGGCTGGTGGAGGGAGACTGTAGCTTCGACCATCTTATCCTGCAGTGGCTCGGCGATCCGTCGCTCCACCCGGACCTTGAGCGCATGGTCGGCCTCGCGGGGGAGCGGCTGGCGGGGCGCGTCGGCCACGTACGGATCGACACAAACGCTCTCGTGCTCACAGAGCCCCGCATCGACCGCCTCCTCGCCCACAAAGTACGCAAAATGCCCCTGCTCGTCGTGTTCACCCTGGATGCAGCGACGGGAGCCGCCTACCGCCGGGTGAAGGGGCGCGACGGGCTCGAACGGGCACGCCGGCACGCCCGATACCTCCTCGCCCGCCGTCGCGACGCCGGCCGCGTGGACGTGCAGCTTCAGTTCGTCGTTCAGCCGGGAAACGCCCACGAAGCCGCCGCCTTCCTGCGCTACTGGGCGGCCCTCGCCCGGTGCCACGGCAGCCGCGGCGGCCACGTGGAGGTGATGTTCAAGCGGCTGAGTGTGGGGGGCGGCGCCGCCGGACAAGCCGCCGCAGATGCGCTCTATGAGCGAACCCTCCGCGAGGCGGGGATCCACGCGCACCACGAGGAAGGGTTCTCCATCTCGGTGTGGGCCGAGCGCCCGTGGCAAGCCGACGACGCCCACGTGAAACGCGCCGCCTGCCCCGGCGCGTGGTTCACGCCGGTTGTACGCCACGATGGGCACCTGATGATGTGCTGCGCCGACCTCGGCGGGGAGCTCGACCTGGGATCGCTCGAAACGGCGACCTTTCGTGCGCTTTGGGAGGGTGAACGCGCCACCCGGCTACGACTGGACCACCTCGGGGGCCGGTTCACCGGGGTGTGCGCGCGGTGTGGCGGCGTGAACTGGTACCGGCTCGAGGACACTCACGTTGCCGAGGTGCGGCGGCGCGCAGTTGAGCTAGGAGTGACGGAATGAAGGTGCCGATCCCCCTGCTCCTGGCTGCGTTTGCCTTCTTCACGTTGGCGTGCGGCGGGAAGGGGACCGAAGAAAAGGGTAGCGTGAAAGCTGGTAAGCCGAGATCCAAGCTTGTATCCGTGACGCCAACCAAAAGCCACCCGGCGCCTGCACCCCTGCCCATCGCGCCGATGCACGCGGGTCGGGTGCCGCAGGTGGACGCGGTCCGCGACGCGGCGGCTGGTTACCGGCCGGCCCCCGCCGAGTATGGCGAACCCGATTGGGATCACGTTCGCCTGATCGTGGCGGAGCACCTCGCGCTCGCGGGCCGCGATCTGTCCAGGCAGAGTGCCTCCCGCGGCGACTGGAAGGAGTGCGCCAGGCGCTATTTGGAAGCCGCCAGTTCCGTGGAGTCCGTGCCGCTGACGAAACCCGCCGTCACGCCCGTGCGCGACGTACTGCTCGCCGGCCTTCGTCGTGACGCCGCCGTGTGCGACGCGCTGGCCAGCGGCCGCCCCCCCGCGACGAGCGCCGGATTCACGGGCTTCCGATCTCGCTATTTCGGCCTGGTGCAGCGCGCGGAGCACGGCGATGACGTGCGCGACGCCGCAGAGTCGCTCGGCCAGGAGCTCGACGCTGCGACAGCGGGCTCCCTGGCGGAGGAAGCGCCCCCGGCGAGCGCGGCTCCCGCCGCGCAGGCGCTCTGGCTCGCCCGCCGCTGGGACGACACCGTCGATCCGCTCGTGGTGTCCGAACCGTGGGGACCCTGGACCGTCGACGAGCGCCCGCGCCAGATTCGTGGGCTTCGGGTTGCGATCGATGCGCTCGCGGCCGGAGAGAGCACCGGCTTGCACCTGCGTCCGGCCGCGGCGCTTGCGCGCCAGGCGACGGACTGGTCCACAGAGGAGTTCGTCCGCACGCCGCTCGCGGATGCATGGGGAGATGTAGGGGGATTCGCGATCCCCCACGCGATTCGGCGGCTGCAGGAGAGCGCGGCGGAGGCCGAGGCTCGCGCCGCGGGGCTCAAGCCCCTGCTGGAGCGCTGGCCCACCACTCGCGAGGGAGAGCTGCCTCGAGCCGTGGCCGGCGCAATCACCCGCTACCAGGCGCTCCCCGAGGGCCTCCGGTACTTCTATACGTTGTCCGTGCAGAACGCAGCGGTGCGGCAGCTCGCCCGCGATGGGCACTTCCTGCTCGCGGCCGAGATCGTCGCAAGCCAGCGGCCCGCCCGCGCGCTGGACTGGTACGCACCCGACCGGGCCGCGGTGATCCTCGCCCTCGAAGGTCGGCTGCGCGTACTCGCCGCAGACAAGGAGGCGGAGGCGCGCCTGCGCGCCTCGATCGCGGAGTCGCGGGCATTCCTGGCGTTCATCGACCGTTGCCAGGCACCGCCGTAGGCCGCTACCGCCCCAGCCGGCGCAGCACGCCACCCAACCGATCCCGCTCGCCGCGCAGCGCCTCCAGCTCCTGGTCCTTCTTCTCCACGTCGGCGCGGACGATCGCCAGTTCACGTCGTAGTCCCTCGGCTTCCTCCGTTTGGCCGGCCAGGCGTGTGCCCAGCACCTGTACGGTTTCACGACGGAACCCAGCGATGTCGGCCTGCGCTGCCGCGAGCTGCTCGACGGACGCGGTGAGCGCCCGGAGCTGCCCGAACAGCGCCTCCACCTCGGCGCGCTTGCGCACCACCTCCGCCTCGGCCGCCTCACGCAGCGCGCGATCGGCCTCCGCGCGCAACGCGGCCGCCGAGGCCTGCTTCGACCAGCGCACGGCGCTCCAGTCCCGCGCGCGCGGCGCCGGTCGCAGGGCCAGCAGGGCCTCCGCCGCACGCTCCGGCGCATACACCTTGGCCAACGAGCGCACGCCTGCCCCCCGGTCCTCGGCCAGGGCCGCGTCGAGCGCAGCCTCAAGCGGCTCGTCCACCCAGCCCGCGCCGTGGGCGCGCACCTCGGCGGCAAGCGGCGTCCACGGGTCGGTGAGCAGCGGCAGGCCCGCCGAGAGATAATCGAGCTGCCGAAACGACAACGCCAGCTCCCGCTCGGTGTGCGGCGCGTACCTGTCCAGCGCCACCGTCGCCCACGAGCACGCGGCCAACCACTCCGCGCGCGAGACGAGCCCGCGCGACTCCACCCCCTCGATCGCGGGCAGTCCGTACGAAACGACGTCCGCCCGCCCCTTGAGGTGGGCGAGCGTGCGGGCAAGGGCATCGCGAGCGTCCTGCCAGGGCCACGGATGGCCGCCCACCAGCACGAGGGGGCGCTTCGGGCGGCGCCCGGGAGGCACCGCGGTCGTCGCGAGCGGCACGATCGCGCCGGGGTTCTTTGCGAGATCCCAGCCGGCCAGGCCGAGGATCCCCAACCAGAAGTGGCGCTGCCGGGGATTCGAGAACAACACCTCATCGGCGGCATCCACTGCGAGGAGCGAGCGCCGCGCCGCGTCCTCCTGCTGGCCTTCAAACGCCGCTTCGAGCAGCCGCGGCGCGTAAAGGTCCACCACGAGCGGGGCGACCCCTGCGAGGGCAGGAGCCTCCTCGGGCGCAACGCAGAGGGTCCAGTCCGGGTGGGCGCGGCGGGCGAGCACGCGAAGGTGGGCGGGCCCCGTGAAGCCGCCGGCTTCGTCCTGCGCGCGGGCGAGCGTCGCGACCTCGTGCCCCGCCCCTCGGAGCGCCGTGACGTGTTGTGCCGCCCGGATCGCGCCGCCGGTTGTGGGGTGCGCCCCGCTCTCGAGGGGGCCATGGTGAACAACGAGGATGCGCACGCCCCGATGGTAGCGCACCTCGGGCGGCGGCGCTGGTTAGGGCGCCGGGGATGGTGCCCGCGTCCGTCGAATCCTCCGGTTGTCCCTCCCTCCGGTACATGAGGGCGGCGGTCGCCGCCGTTTGGTTGCTCACCGGCGTTCTGGTCCTGCACCCGTACTACCGCGAGGTCGGTCTCTCCTGGCTGGCCCCGCTCGGGCTTCCGGGCTGGCTCATGTGGGCCACCTGCGCCGGAGAGGTCGTGCTGGCACTGCGGCTGCTGTTGCGCCCGTGGACCACGAGCCTCGTGGTGCTTCAGATCGGCGCGATGGCCACCTTCACCGTGATCCTGGCGTTCGCCGAGCCGATGCTCCTCGTTCACCCGTTCGGGATGCTCACGAAGAACCTGCCAATGATCGGCCTCATCCTCGCCACCCGGCTCGTTGAAACCGAAGGATGGACGCCCCGTGCGCTGTGGACCCTCCGCGTGGGTATGGCCGTGGTCTGGCTCACCGAGGGCATCGGTCCAAAGATGCTCTTCCAGCAGCCGCTCGAGCTGGTGGTGGTGGCGAACAGCGGTCTGGTGCCCGGTGATCCAGGCACGTTCCTCTTCGGGCTCGGCGTCGCGCAGGCCATCTCCGGCGTCGCCGCGCTCACGCTGCCGCGCCGGGCAGCCGCCGTCCTGCTCGCCGGTCAGGGCCTCGCCGTCGTCATCCTCCCGTTGTTGGTGAGCTGGCAGGATCCCTTGTTGTGGGTGCATCCCTTCGGTCCGATGACCAAGAACATCCCGATCTGCGTCGGGTCCTGGGTGGCCGCATGGCGTCTCTCCCGATCTTCCTGAAAACGCTGCACATCCTCATGGCGACGGTGTTCTTCGGCACCGGCATGGGGGTCGCGTTCGTGAAGGTGCGCGCCGATCACACCGGCGACGTGCGGATCATCGCGTGGGCGAACCGCTTCGTCGTGCAGGCGGACCTCCTCTTCACGATCCCTTCCGGCGTGCTCATGCCCGTGACGGGCCTCGCGCTGGCGTGGCAGTACTGGCCTTCCTGGGGGACCTTCTGGGCAATGGTCTGGGCAACGCCGTGGTTACTGAAGGCGCTTGTCGGCTGGGCCGTCGCCGGCGCGTTCTGGCTCCCCGCGTGGCGCCTTCAGTACCGCATGCACGCCCTCGCGGCGGCAGCGCTCGCAGAGGGATCCCCGCTTCCGGAGGCCTACCATCGCTACACGCGCTGGTGGATGCTCCTCGGATTTCCCTCGTTCACCGCAGCGATGTGGACGTTCTGGGTGATGGTCAGCAAGGGTTGACGTCTACAACCGCCCCGCGATCACCCGCTCCCGCTCCGCATAGATCGCATCGCATCCCGCCGCGCCGGCCGCCTGCGCCGCCAATCGCAGGTCGCTCAGCCGTGCCGGCCGGACGCGCGAACGGCTGCCCGGCGGGTGCAGGCAGAGCTCCGCGCCGCGTTCGATGAAGCCCGCTTCCACCACCATTTCCTTCACGATCGCCCGACCGGAATCGTCGCGAGCCAGCTCGATCCGCATCAGGCCGATGTCCCGCGTTTCGATCGAGTTGTACCGCGTGCCGCTGCCTTCCCAGCCCTGCCCCACGAGGAAGTTGCCCAGGCTCCACGCGACCCAGGTGGCGCGACCATCCGCCGCCGTGAACGCCTCGAAGGGCTGGAGCATGTGTGGATGGTGGCCGATGATCACGTCCACGCCGGCTTCAAGGAGCGAGCGCCCCAGCGAGCGGTCCCAGCGGTGCGGCGTGTGGGTGTACTCCACGCCCCAGTGCACCGACATCAGCACGATCTCCGCTCCATCTTGCTTGGCTTGTGTCACCTGGCCAACCAGTCGGTCGAGGCCGAACTCGTTCACGCAGGCCGTGTCCGGCTCCCGGTTGTAGTGCACGTTTGCGACGCGGGTGGTCGAGAACCACGCCACCCGGATCCCCCCGAGCGTGCGCAACACGGGCGCCTGCGCCCCCGCGCAGGTCGGGCCCGCGCCCGCGGCCACCAACCCAGCGGTACCAACGTGCTCCAACGTCTCGATCAGCCCGTCGCGGCCCTGATCCCAAACGTGGTTGTTGGCCATCGAAACGGCGTCGAAGCCGGCTCCAGCGAGCGCATCGAGCATCGCGACAGGCGCGTTGAAGCGCTTGGCAGCCGTCTGGCCGTTCTTGCCCGGCGCCACGGGGGTTTCGAGGTTGACGATGGCGAAGTCCGCCGCCGAGGCGAGCGGCGCAATCTCTGCGAGCAGCGCGTCCCAGCCGTCGTGATTCGTGCTGGCGCCCGATGCGTCGATCGCTGCATAATTCGCGGCGGAAGCGACCACCGAGCTGTGAGGGATGATGTCGCCGACCGCGAAGATCGTGGCGCCATCGGGCGGCGGCGGCGGCGGCGGCGGCGGCGGGGCCGAAACCACGATCGCCGCTGGCGGCGGCGATTCCGCGACTTCAGGCAGGACCGTTCCGGCCGGAGCGCCCCCGCTTGTGGCCGCGCACGCAAACACTCCCACAATCAGCACGCCCCTCTCCGTTCTCGGGCGCTCTGTATGCCGGGGCTTGCCTTTCGCGCCCGCGGCGTGACAGACTCGCGCCGCTCATGAGGTTTCCATGGCGGACGAAGAGGGCGGCGGTGGTGGCGGGTTCCCCAAGGTCCTCGTCTGGATCGGATTGCTGATCGTGGCCAACGTGCTCAGCCAGGTGTTCGACTGGGGCTACATCATCTACTGACCCGGGCGCGCGGCGAGGCCCTCGTGAACGCGGCGATCGCGGCGTCCTTCGCGCTTGCGGGCGTGCGCACCGCGTTGCACGGCGCAGCCGCAGCGTGGGTGCTGGGTGCGTTCCAGCTTGCGGTGGCGCTCGCGTTCCTGGCCCGTGACCCCGAGCGCCGGCGGGCGACATGGCCCACAATTGCGGGCGCGCTCCCCTCCCTGGCCGCCTCGGGCTTCGTGATCGCAGCCGGCGGCTCGGCGCCGTGGTCCGCGGCGGCCACGCTGCTGGTGGCCGCCGGCACCGGGGTGGCGACGATGGGCCTGCTCTCCCTCGGCCGCAGCTTCGCGGTGCTGCCTGGCGTTCGAACGTTGCGTACGACCGGACTGTACCGCTGGGTGCGCCACCCGATCTACCTGGGCGAAACCCTCATCCTCGCCGGCGCCGCCACGCGCCTCGGCGTTTGGGGTGCCGCGGGTGTGCTCGCGGTCCTGCCCCTGGTTGCCTGGCGTATCCTCCTCGAAGAACGGCTCCTCTCGGCGGAGGCGGACTGGGCCGAGTGGTCGGCGCGTGTGCGCTGGAGGCTGCTCCCCGGTGTCTGGTGATCGTCACGGTTTGTTGCCGGCCTGACGATTCCTTGACCTCGCCGCGTCGGAGCGGCGCAAGGAGACGATGATGCCCAGCTTCGACGCAGATTCCGCCGAGTACGCCCCGATCCCCGCCGAAGAAGGCTGGCGCCACCGCCGCCCCGGCCCCCCGCCGCGCGCCCCCCGCCACCGCGCCGAGGCGCCGAAGGAGCCCACGATCACCAGCACGTTCTCGGTGTCCACGCTCTACGCGTACTCGCCGATGGTTTCGCTCACGGGCGAGCTGCGCATGGCCCCGCAGATGGGCTTCGCGTTCACCGGCGCGCTCGGCTCCAACCGCGCGGGCGATCCGACCTGGGACCTTGGCGCCGGCCTCGACGGCTACGTAATCGGCAACTTCGCCCGCGGCGTCAGCATCGGCGCGGTGCTCGGCGCCTCGGATCTGGGCGTGGACCCGGCCATTGGCTCTGCGCTGACGCTCACTCCCCGACTCGGCCTGAAGTACACCTTCGACGTGCCGATCACGGTTGAGGTGTACGGCGGTGTCGCGATCCAGCCGGCGGAGGTCGCGCTGGTGGTCGCGCCCAGCTTACGCGCGGGGCTCGGCTTCAGCTTCTGAGCGGGAGACCAAGGGGAACCGGGGGGGTGCCGACGTCGGGCCCCCCCGTTTCTTGATACCCAACCGGCGTGCTGGCTCCGCGTGTCCTTGCCGCCCTGCTGCCTGCGTCGCTGCTGCTGCTGGTCGTGGTGTACGCCGGCCAGCCCGCTGCGCCCGCGGAAGACGACGCGCTCGCGCGCGTGAGGGCGGAGCTTGATCGCAACGGTGCCGACATCGTGCTGCTCGGCAACTCCACCAGCCACTCCGATCTCGACCGCCGGAGAGTGGCGGAGGCGCTCGACGTGCCCCGGATCAGCAACCCGGCCGTCGCGGGCTCCGCGGCGGCCGCGTGGCTGGCCGTGCTGGAGCGGCGGATCGTGGGCGAAGGCTTGACGCCCCGGCTGGTGATGGTGTTCGGAACCCTCGAAACGCATTTGGGGTGGCTCCCGTCAGGGGTGCGCCTCGACCGCCTGGAGTCGGTGGTCGGTGACGACGCGAGCATCGTGAGTGAGCGTGTACTTGGTCGTGGGAAACGCGGCGTGTGGGAGCGCGCGCTGGCCGCGCGCGGGGGGATCCACTCGTCGTTGGTGGATGGGCTGCGCAATCGGACGCTGGGCCTGGTGCTCGGCGGCGAGGGGGACACGCTGGCCGCGAAGGGGGCAAGCCGCGCGGCTCCTGCGCTCCAGAGCTTGTTCGGCGAAACCGCGCACCTTCGCACCACGGGAGCGGCGCGCGTCCTTCCCGTGGCCGAGCGCGAGGCGGCGGGCGCCTTCGCGAGCACGAAGCCGGTGAACGAGAGCCTGGTGCCGCACCTCGTCGCGGTAGCACACGGCGCGGGGGCGCGGATCGTGTTCGTGCGCGGCCCCGACGGCCCCGGGCGTGAGCCCGGGCCAACCCTTGAGGCGGAAGCGGAGCCGCTCCGGCTGCTCCTCGATCGGCTGGGCGCGGGCTACGCCGACCTCAGCTACCTCCGGTTGCCGCCTTCGGTGTACCGCGACAGCGTGCACCTGAACTCGGTCGGACAGGAAGCGGTGACGGATGCCCTCGAAGCCGAGCTTGATCGGCTGCATCCCCTCGCGCCCGAGCCCATGCCTCGGTCCCGGCCGCCGGTCCTGGCCCTGGACGCGCGCCGCGTCGGCGCGGCAACGCTCCCGACCCTCTCGGCCGAGCGCAGCGAGGGATCGTGCCGGTGGAGCGCGGCGATTCCGGAGCTGGCACCGGTATCAGACGCGGCGCTGCTGGCCCGCGGCCTGGGGCCGGTTTCGCCCCTCCTGCTCCGTGTCGGCGACCAGCGAACGCCACCCCACACCTCGCCCGCGCACTTTCCCGAGGACTGCGGCGTGGCCGCCTACCTACGCGCGGCAAACCTGCTGTTCTCGGCCGACACCCCCGATCGCACCGCCGCGGATTTCGAGCTGGAGCTTGACCCGGCGCTGCCCCAAAATCCGGGCACCGACGAGGAAACCTGGTGGGTGTACCCGGACACCACCGTGCGTTTTTCGGTGGCCGCATCCGGCCCGGTGCGTGTTCGCGCGGCGTTGCGGGCGCTCGGCGACTCGCAGGTAGCGGTTTCGGTGGACGGGCGACCGATGCCGTTGGACGCCGTGGACGAACGCCGCGACGGCGCGCTGAGCGTGGAGGGGCGCACCGAGCCGTGGTTGATCGAGGTCAGCAGCCGGGGTGGGTACGCGGTGATCGAGTCGCTGGACGTGGGCGAGCCGGGACGAGAGCGGGCGTTGGCCGGCAGCTACGCGGCTCGGGTCGGCCTGTGGCTGGGCTGGAGGGGCCAGCCCGTCGCGGTTGCCGCAGGGGCGCCGCGCCTGGAGAACGACAGGCGCGTCGTCGAGACGCCCAGCCTCGCGAGCGTGGGCGACGAGCGGCTCGCGGAGCGGGGAATTCAGCGGTGCTCGGTGCTGGAGGTGCGCCAGGGCGGGCAGCTCTTGGATCACGCCCTGCGCCCCCGGGCGGCCACCGCCACGGAGCGCGGCCGCGCCCGGTTTGCAGGCCCGATCGTGGAGCTCCCGTTGGGCGAGGGTGCAGTGGAGCTCGCGCTTTCAGGGGCGAGAAAGTGTGAGTCGGCCTCCTGGGTTTATCCTGGCGAAGCACAGGAGCGCGCGACGACGGGCGTGCGACTGGGGCGGTTGCGTTCGGGCGCAAGCGCGCTCGAGTTGGTCGCGACGGCGTTCGGCGGGGGAAGCTCCATGCTGCGAGTCACTTTGTCCACACCCAAGGAAACCCTGCTCGAAGCCGAGGTTCCCCTCGCTGCGCTCGCCGGCGAGCCCGTGCTCCTTCCGATGGCACGTCGCGTCGTCGGTCGCCTCGGCTCCGTGACGCTGCGCGTAGAGAACACGAGCGCGGAGGGCTTCGTGTTGGTGCAGTCGGCCGCGATGTTCGACGACACGGCGTTGTAGCCGCCGATCCAGCCAGCGGGCGTTCAGCGCGCGGAGGCGGCCCAGGGGGCCAGCGCCGCAGCGAGCACCTCCGCGACTTTGGCATCCCCGGCCGGGGTGGGATGCACCTCGTCGTAGAACATCTTCCCTGGGTCGGACCCGACGAAGGTGGGCGGGACGTCGGCGAGCGGCGCGCCCAGCTCCCGGGCCGTTTCGCGCATCACGGCCCGGTACGCATCGCGGAAGTCTCCGACCTTGCCCGCCGTGGGGTCGTTCACGCACGGCAGCACAAGGTAGGCCACGTGCGGCGCGCGCGTCGCGAAGGCGCGCAGGTTGGTTTCGTAGTCGTCGATCGGCACGCGCACCGAGGGTGCCATCACCTTCTGGATGCCAAAACCAACTTTCTCGACGCGTTTTCCCCAGCGCGCCTCGCGCACCCACTCGCGCAGGAGCACGAAGGCTCGGCTGGATTCGGCCAGCGGTGCCCGGCGGCCGCCGAAGCGGGTGGCGTCGGGCGCATCCGCCCCCTGGGTATCGCTCCACAGCGCCCCGACGACGATGAGATCCGGCACCAGCGCGGCAAAACGGTCGTCGAATGCCTGGAGCGCCTGCCAGGACGTGTAGCCCGGCGCGCCACCATTGAGCACCTCGACCCCGGGGAGCGCCTGGGCCAGGCGCGCCTCGATCGTGTCGCCATCGGCCACCATCACCCCGAAGATCGTCGAGTCCCCGAGGACAAGCACGCGCGGCCGCGACTTCTCGACCGATACCTCCCCCCCCCGCATCGACCGGCTGTTCACGGTCGTGCCTCCGGGTATGCCAAACGACATCTGGGGGCCCACCTTCGGTCGCCAGCCCGCCGCCGCATCGCCAACCATATTGGGCTCGGCGGGCGAGGTTTCTCCCGGCTTCGCCTGCGGGGAGCGGTCGGGAGGCATGAGCTTCGGCCCGAACAACCTCGACAAGCCCTCCGCACCCCCGAGCAGGAGCACGAGCACGATGACTGCGAAGAGGGGCCGAGTCCGACGCACGCCCCCCTATAGCCGAGAGCTTCGCGGGATACCTTGCCTTCCGATGCCCCTCCTGTGGCTCCTGCTCGCGCTCACCCCTGCGACGACCGTGCTGTTACCCGCCGGCACCTTCCGGCTTGGCGACGAAGACATGCCCGACGCCCGACCGGTACGCCACGTTCGCCTCGGCGCGTTCCAGGTGGATCGCCGCGAGGTCAGCATCGCGGACTTCGAGGCGTTCGCTGCCGGAGCTGCGTGGCGCGACGATTCGCTGTGGAGCACGGAGGGTCGGGCGTGGCGGGCCGAGCACCCGACTGGCACCGGCGCGACGGCCCGGGCGTCCGGGCGGGCGAGCGACCACCCCGTCGTGGCGGTGACGTTCTGGGAGGCGGAAGCCTACTGCGCCTCGCGCGGCGGCGCGCTGCCGACGGAGGCGCAGTGGGAGCGAGCCGCATGCGGGGTGGAACCCCGCCCCGAGCCGCCCGCGCAGGACTCCGGGGTGGCGTGGTGGTTTGAGGAGGGTAAATACGGAAATTTACCCGGCGTGTTCACCCATGCGGTCACCGCGGAATCGCCCCCGAACCTGTTTGGGCTGCAGGACGTGTACGGGAACGTGTGGGAGTGGACGCGGGACACCTATCGGGCGGACGGATACGCGGCGCTGGCGGACGCGGAACCAGTCTCCACCCTCGTTACCCCGTGGCGAACCGTTCGCGGCGGCTCCTACATGAACCTGCCTTCTTATGCGGGCTGTTCGCACCGCGAACCGGTGCGCCCAAGCGAGCCGCGGCTCACGATCGGCATCCGCTGCGTGTACGCGCCATGACGTTTTGGCTCGCGATGGCGGGGTGCGACGGGGGCCCGGCCGCGCTCCCGACGACGCCGCCCGCGGCCGTCGTCCACGGCAGCGGCGCCTTCGAAGGCATGGTGTGGGTGCCTGAAGCCGGCGTACGCGGAGGATCTACCTCCGGTCCGATGCGCCCGCCCCCCCAACAGAAGCAGCTCCCCTCCCCCACGGTTGCGTGTACGCAGGCCGAGGTGAGCGAGGATCAGTGCCCGGGCCTCTCGCACGAGCCGCTCCCCGCCCAGGTGGTGCAGGTGGATGGGTTCTGGATCGACGCGCTTGAAGTATCGAGGGCGAAGTACGGGCTGTTTCTTGCAGCGACCGGGTACCGCCCGCCGCACGTGGAAGAGGAGTGGGCGGAGAAGGACTGGAATTGGGAGGGCGCTACGCCGCGCTCCGGCAGCGAAGATCACCCCGTCGTGCTCACGAGCTGGTACGACGCGCGCGAGTACTGCGCGTGGCGCGAGGCACGCCTGCCGAGCGAGGCCGAGTGGCAGCTCGCCGCCCTCGGGCCCGCGGACGATCAATGGGCGTATCCCTGGGGAAAAACGTATGTCCCTGGCCGTATGAATCGCGGCATGATGGCGACGCCGAACTACGACGACAGCGACGATGGGTACCTCACGACCTCCCCGGTGGGCCACTACCCGGAAGGTGCCAGCCGCTATGGCGCGCAGGACATCTACGGGAACGCCTGGGAGTGGGTGGCCGACATCCGGATGCACAACTGGTCGGAGGTGCGCTTCGCCGATGCGAGGCTCAAACGCGGGCCGTTCACGACCACGCTCGGCCTCTACGCCGGCGCCCGCGGCTTCAGCTACTTCGCCGACCCGCGCGTGAACCTGGCGATGGATCACAACGCCTTTCCCGTGGAACTTCGCCGTAAAACGAGCGGGTTCCGGTGCGCTCGCAGCGCGGCGCCCTCGTGAACGCCGCGGTACCACGGGCGCTCACGGCTCTCGCCGGCGCCGGCCTGGGGTTCTGTGTGTGGTGGGCAGCCGCCGGATCGCGACCCGAAACGGGAATGGGCGCGTTCAAGCTGGCGGCGCGGCCACTGGAGCTCACCTCGGCGGCGCTGCTCGGCACCCTCCGAAACGACCCGGCCGCCCTCGAATTGTCGGCGCTCCGCGGCGCCCAGGCAGCGGCCGACCTCAACGCTGGGGACACCCTCACGCTCGGGGTCGTGGTGCCGCAGGGCGCCTCGTTGTTGGTGCGGCTAGGCAAAAGTATCGGAGTAGCGGCCCCGAACGCCGGCTCCGGGGGCGGGCCGCCGCCGGGCGGGCCGCCGCCTCCCGGCCGCGGAAGAAACGGGCCAGGCGGGCCAGGCGGCGGCGCGCACCGCGAGATCGTGAGCCCGGGGATCGTGTTCGATCGCGGCGCAAACGCCGAGCTACGCGGGATCGGGGGGCTCACCTGCACGCCAATGTCGCTCCCGGAGGCGGCGATGGAGGCGCAGCTCGTGGTGGGCGCCGGCGGCGTGGAGGTGGCCATCGGTCCGCAGCGGGCGTCGTGCACGGGCGCCGCGTTCGTCGGCCCGTGGCAGCTCCGATCGGGTGTGGCGGCGGTGCGAGTGGAGCGGGCGGCGCTCTACTCCGGCTCGGTGAACCGGCTCAACTACGCAGGAGGCCCGTGGTACACACGATGGCCTACCGCCCTCGGCCTCGCCGCCGTCGGCGCGGCGCTCGCGGCGGCGGGCGCGAAGAAACCGCCGGTTCGCCGCGCCCTCCTCCCGTTCCTCCTCGCGCCATGGATCGCAACCCTCCCGCTGGCCGGCTGGTTGGAATCAATCCGCGTCCTGAGCCTCCCCGAGGCGTTCGTCCCGGTCCTTGCGGGCGGGGTCCCCGCGGTGCTGCTGGTTGGCCTGCACCTGTGCCGCGAGCGAGGCCTGCGCCCCACGCTGGCGATCGGACTCATCCCAGCCGGTTTATTCGCCTTGATGCTTCCATTCTTCCCCGACGCCAAGGGATGGACGCTGCTCGCGCTCAGCTTCCTGCCCTGGATGGTGCTGTTCTGGGCGAACACCCGCGGCGTACGCGCGGTCGCGCTGTGGTCGTGGGGATCGATCCTCGCCGCGCTGATGCTCGCAGAAGCCGGCACCCGCTTCACCGCCCTGGACAAAACCTGGATTCGAACCGCCGGATACGAGCGCGCGGCCACCGAATTCAAGGAGCTGCTGGAGCTGCAGACCTACCGCAGGTACCCCTCGGAAGGCTTCCCGGTGCAACCGCCCGACTCGCGCGCAGGTGTGCGCCGCATCGTCGCGTTGGGCGGGTCGAGCACCGGCGGGGCCTACCAGATGGACGACATCAACCTGTTCTGGCCAAAGAAGCTGGAGGAAGCGCTCGCCGCGTCGGCACAGCCACCGGCCTGGGAGGTGGTGAACCAGGGCGTGGGCGGCTGGAACACCCTCCACATCCGGCTGTATGCGGAGAGCCAACTCGAACGGTTGAACCCTGATATCCTCGTACTCTATGTGGGGCACAACGACCTGTTCACGCGTGGCGTGGCCTCCCACAAGGCGCTCCTCGACCGGTACCGCCAGCCCGCCAACAGCACGGTGCTGGCCGCCTCCGACGTGATGCACCGCTCCCGCCTGTTCGTCGGCTTCAAGTTCGTGCTCCTGAGCTGGCGTGGAGACGCCGCGGTAGCCGTACCCCTGGCCGATGCCCGCGAGAACCTGAACACGATCCTCGGTCTTGCCCAGGCGCGTGGCGCGCACGTGCTGCTCGTAACCGAGGGCCTGAGCCCAGACGCGGCGCCGATGTCCACCTACGCCGACCTCCTGGCCGAGCTCGCTGAAACCAGCCATCAACGGGCCTTCGATGCCTCCGCGCGGTTCGCCGCCGAGGCAAACCCCGATGACTTTCTCGACGACTGCCACCTCACCGTGAGCGGCCACGTGCGGCTCGCGCGCTGGATCGAAGCGGAGCTGCGCGACGCGGGATGGCTCGCGGCGACGCGCGATGCTCCGCGTTGAACGCCTGACAACGAGACGAGGAACCGAGCATCGCCCGGATCCCGGCTACCCCGGAGGGGCGGCCCCGGGCACCGCGGGCGGGGTGCCTGCAGCAGGGGGGGTGCCAGCCGGCGGCGGCAAAAGTGCCCCTTCCGCCGGGGGAGATCCGGGCGGAGGCGCCGAACCCTCTGGCGGGGGCGCGGTGGGCGGAACCGCGGGGGCCGCCGAAGGATCGAGCGGGCTGAGCGCCAACACGAGGTCGGTGATCGGCTGATCGGCCACCACGATGGGCAGCGTGATCGCCATGGGCTTGGCGGGGCCGCTCGAATCGACCAAAATCGCGATCTGAACCGTGCCGTAGTTCTTCGGAAGCTCCAGCTCGAAGGCGCCGAACTTCTCCAGGGTCATCGTGTGTACCCGCTGGAAATTCCCCTCTCCCTGCTTGAGCACGTCGAGCCGGATCGGCGCCGTGACTTCGCCATCGAAGCTCGCGGTGCCGCTCACCTTCACGCCTTCGCCCGGCGAAACCTCGAGCTTCGGCTCGGTGCCGCCCTGCCCTTGCGCGCCGGCTTCGCCCGTTGGCGGCGGGGCCACGCCATCCATGGGGCCGGGAGACGCCGCCACGTCGGTCGTGCCCTCGGGGGCGTCGGTCGGGCAACCAAGAAATGCGAGCAGCAGGATCGTTACCATGGGTCACTCCGCGGCAGGTTGTAACCCACGAACGTCCCAGAGGCGCACGGGACCGAGCTCACGAGGCGCGCCCAACAATTCTCGAAGCCGGGCCTCCAGCGCGGCGGTCCCTCCGGCGTCGGGATCCCCGAGATCGGTGTGCAGCGCAATCCACCCCAGCTCGCCGCGATGAAAGTCGGCGCTGGTCATGGAGGCCAGCAACGCCGGATCACCGAGTACGATCGCGGTGGCGGCTTGACTCTTGAACGCGCGGAAGCAGTCTTTTCTCACGTTGGGACCGTAGGGGATCGGGCGCCCGTGAACGGCCTGGAACACGAGGTAGCGGGAGCTGGCCATCCCGTTGCCCGGCGCCTCGGCCGGGATGTCCACCACCAGCGGAGCACCCCGAACCGTGGGCTCCGGCTCTGCCGCTGCGATGAATTCGGCGTAGCTCGTGTCCAGCTCGCCGGTCTTCGCGATTGGCCACGGGGCGGGGCTCACGAGCAGCAGCTCAACGAGCAGGCCTCCCGCCACCCACGGAGCCCAGCGCTCACTCACCGCGCTCGCCCCCAGAGCGGCGATCAACGCCATGCCGAGGAACCCGATTCGCTGCGGGTGGGCGATGGCCTCCGCGGGCATTACCTCCAGCAGCAGGCGATACGGCAGGGCGAACCTGCGCCCGGCGAGCTCCACCCAACCCCCACCGCACCAGAGGTAGGGGCCGAGCGAGAGCACGAGCGGCACAGCGGCTACCCAGAGCAGCCTGCGGCGCGCGGCAAACCACGCGGGGACGAGCACCAGCCAGCCGAGGTAGCTGGAATGCCGAAAAGACTCCCCCAACGCAGCGAGGTCGACGGACTGGAAGTTGCCCGGAACCACGAGGCTCAATGGATCCACCGCGTTGTGCTCCAATGCCCAGAAGCGCTCTTGCCACGTGCCGGATTGGCGCGGGATGATCGCCGTCTCGCCGTCCGCCACCGTGTGGTGGATGAGCAGGACGACCGGGATCGCGATGCAGGCGGCGGGGATCGCACCCAGCAATACCCCTCGGAGAAGCAGGCGACGCGGGGTCGTTCGGAGGGCGTCGAGCAGTATTGCTATCGCGACCAGCGCCAGGCTGAGGGCGTAGTAGTACGTGCCCAGTAGCGTGAGCCCGCCGAGCAGGCCCGTGACCACCCACCCCCGCGCCCGCTCCGGGTTGGCGAGGGCGCGGAGCAGCGCGGCGAGCGCAAAAACACCCCAGGCCACCCCAACGGCTTCGCTGATCCCGTTGTGCAGCTCGCTCACGACGTGCGCTGACGCAGCGACGCCAACGGCGCCGATCCAGCGGGAGCGCAGACCCGCACCAACCGCATCCGCGAGCTGAGCGCCCGCGACGCTCGCCGCCGTCACCAGCGCCACGAGCGTAAGATTCCAGGCGGCGGTGAGCCCGACCAGGGGCACCCACCACATCCCGAAGGCGGCACCGATCGGATCGATGAACCACAGCCACCCTCCCGCCGGGGCGTTGAGAACGGTGGTGTAGAGCGGCGCTCGAACGTGCGTAAAACAGTCCCAGAACCACCAGAGACCCCAGGCGTGGTTCCAGACGTCCACCTCGGGATGGCCCACCATGCCCGTGCCGATGACGGGCGTCGTGACGATGAGCGCGAGGGTGAGGTGCAGCGCAACGGCCACCGCTCCGGAGCGCCAGCGGGGCGGAGACTCAGCCTTCGCGGGGTTCAGGGACACGCTTCGCCCGGGAAGCGGGGGGTGGGCGGCCATGGTGTGACGCCTGATGCACGCCGGGGCGGCCCGGGCGCGAGCGTGAGCGTGCGGTCGATGCGCGCGGCGGCCTCCGGCGCCACGTCGTCGGTTCGGAGCGCGATCGTCTGGAATCCTGCGCCGCGGAGGGTTTCCGCCCCGAACGCAACGCACGTCGGGTCGAGGTTCGTGGTGGCCGGCAGCCTCGTACGCATCTTGGTGACTGGCGTGGGTGCCAGCGACCGCAGCCACGCCAACAGCACGGGCTCGTCCGGGAAAATCGGCTCCGCAGGCTGGCCCGCCGGCACGGAGTGTTGCCACAACATCGCGAGATCGTCGTCCGGAAGCTGCACGAGGCCGCCATCGTACAACGCCGCCGCGAGCGCGGGTGGAGGCTCGATCCCCCAGCTTCGAGTCCCCGAGGGGCGGCCCTCAGCGAGGTGCTCGACGGCCGCGAGGAGGAGAATCCAACCGGTCCAGCGCCAGCGGGCCGCGAGCGCCGCGCCGGAGAACGCCAACATCGGCACGATCAACGCCCCCATCCGGTTCCACGCGGTCATCGGCAAGGAGGGGATTGCCGCCCCGATCCAGCGCGCCGGCAGCGAGACGATGGCTTCGGAGTCTGGCGTCCACACGAGCGTGGGGCCGAGGGAGAGGACGAGCACGGTCAGGCCGCCGAGAAGCCAGGGTCGCGCACGACGATCGACGAGAGCGGCGAGCGCGGCGAGTGAGAGGAGCGCGAGTCCCGGGTACGGGCGCACGTGATAGCCCTGACGCCAGGGGATGTTTCCACCGCCAGGGAGCAACTGCGCAAGCCCCACCACGGTTTTTCCACGATGAGGGTGGACCTGCGGAGGAGAGGGGTATTCGAGGTGCGCCCACACGAACGGCGCGAGGGCGAGGATGCCGGCGAGGGCGACGACGCTGAGCGCCTGTGCCGCACGTCGGCGATCGGGCGCGGCCCGGAGCAGGGCGGCCGCCAGCGGCACCTCCACACACGCAAGGTAGATGCTGGCGAAACCGCCCTCGACGGCGATCGACGCGAAGCTGACGGCGGCCGCCGCTACGGAGGGCCAGCCGGGGCGCAGCACCACCGCCCGGTAGAGCAACGCAACATGGAGCGGCCAGGCATACAACGCCAGCTCTTCGAGCCGACCGACAGCGGGTAGCTCGTGCAGCGAAGTGGCTGACGCGACGAGCGCAGCCGCGACGGCAGCGGGAGCGGCCGCACCCAGCCAATCCCGAACAAACAGCCACGCGCCCACGCTCCCCGCCAGCGAAACCACGAGCCACTGGGCGTTCCATGCGAGCGCCGCGCCCCGGAGGCCCCCCAGCGCCGCGTAGAACGGCCAGCCGAGCAGGGTCGCCATCGGCGTGATGTTGGCCCGGATCGGGTTCAGGGCGCCGGGAACCTCGGGGAGCAACCAGGGGTTTCCGCCGATCAAGGACAGCGCGAGCGCCACCACGTGGCCGGGCCCCTCGGAGTCGGGGGTGCCGAGCACCGCGCTCGCCGGCGCCGCGAACACCGGGCCGACGAGCAGCAGAATTGCGACGGTTGTGAGGGCGATCCCCGCTGCCACCACCGCTCGCTCGGAAACCGGCCTCCGGGCACCTGCGCCGCGCGCCGCGGCGGACGCGGACGGTTCCGGAGGACCCATGGCCGCCATGTAGCGCGATCGAGGGGCCGCGGCGCGGGACCGTCGCGCTCACCGCGCTACGCTCCCCCGGTGCCCCGGCCCCGCTCCGCCATCACCCGCGACCTGCGCATGTGGGCCTCGCGTGCGCTTGGCACCAGTCTCGCCCCGCCGGATTGGCTCACGGTGAACCTCACGCTGCGCTGCAACCTGCAGTGCGTCATGTGTACGACCTGCTACGACAGTCCAGAGCTCACGACGCGCGAGGTGCTCGATCTCATCGATCAAGCCGCCGATTGGGGCGTTGGGGTGTTCAACCCGCTGGGCGGCGAGCCGTTCATCCGCGCCGACCTGGAGGCGATCCTTGCGCACGCCGCTCGTCGCGACATGCACACCACACTCACGACGAACGGCACGCTCGTCCGCCCGGAGCGGGCCGCGCAGATCGCGAGGATTCCCGTTGAGAAGCTCCACATCAATCTGAGCCTCGACGGGTCGGAGGCGGCGCACGACTTCGTGCGCGGACCGGGGACGTACAAGCGCACGATGGCCGGCTACGCGGCCCTGCGCGCGGCCGACGAGGCCGCGGGGAACCCCAAGCGAAAAATATGCGCAAACGTCATCCTTCACCAGAAGAACCTGGCGGGCTTTCTTGCGTTCGTCCACGAGCTGGACGCGCTCGGGTTTGACGGCGTGCAGGTGCTGAACCTGTTTCGCAGTCGCGACGACGACACCGTGGGCGGCTTGTGGTTCGAGGCGGGCTCGATGCCGGAATTGGAACGCGTGTGCGAGGCGCTCACTCAAGAGCCGCTGGTGCTCAACTCGCCCGGGGATCTTCGCCTGGTTCCTCGCTATTACCGGGACGGACTCTCGCCCCTGGAGGCGCCCTGCTGGGCGGGCTGGAAGGAACTGTACGTGAATGCCGACGGCACCGTGATCATGTGCGATGGCAACCTCGACTTCCTCGCCGGGCGCTTCGGCTCCGTGCGGGAGCAGACGCTGCGCCAGCTCTGGAAGAGCCCGGAGCTCACAAAGCGCAGGTCAGTCGTCAAGAACTGCGCCACGCCGTGCATCCAGAACTGCTACCTGCGCCGCGACAGCGATCGACTCCTGCCGCTCGTCACCGAAGCCCTTCGCAGCGGGGTCGCCGCCGCCGGGCTGCCTCGGCGCCCGCGCTCCGTAGCCACCCCGCTTACCCTGGAATTGTGCGACATCCCCGCCGATCCCGACGCCCCCGCGCTTCGGCGATGGTTCGCCACCTCCCCCATCCCCTTCGCCGCGCTGGTCGAGAATCCCGACCGCTTCGACGAGCTGCGCGACCTCCACTACCTCGACTTCGGTCGCGGCTTTCTGGGTGTAGACGTCGCCACCCGGCTCCTCGACGCCATCGCGGACGCCGGCCTGCGCTTCGCGAGCCTTCGGCTCGACTGGCGGGGGGACCCGGCGCTGCACCCCCAGCTCGCGGCGGTGCTTCGCGCTCTCGCTTCGCGGGCCGAGGAGGTACACCTGCGCACGAGCGGACTCTTGTGGAGGAACTTCGGGGCGATTCCTCCCAATGTGCACGTCGTCGCGAACCCGGCGCTCGCGGGCATCCTCGCGCCCGCCGCCGCGCGCCGCGCTCAGGCCCTGGGCCTACGCGTGGAGACGACCGAACCCGCGGAGGGTCCGGCGATCTCGTGGGAGGGCAGGCTCACGGCCAGCCGGTCGGACACGCGCCTCGCGCACCGGCTGGGGGACGCGCTGAAACAGCCCTTCGGACAGCTCTGGCGCGAAAGCTAGCGGCCGTTCTGTTCGCGGCGAAGGCGGTGTCTAAGGCAAAGCCATGGCCCACCTCCAGTTGGTTCCCCCGCCGCTCGCCGGTCCCGAAGCTGCGTCGCAGCGCGAAGACGAGTCGCGCGGGGCCCCGGTGCCGGCGTGGTGGCGCACCCTGGTGGTCATCACGCTCCGATACGGCGCCTGGCTCCCGCCGATCTGGCCGTTGTGGATGTTGCTCTACGCATGGCGCGGCTCCGACGTGCACCGAGCGCTCGAAGGGCTCCGGCGCCACCTCCAGTGGGATGGTCGCGACGCGGCGCAAGGATTCTGCTTCGCGGCCGCGTTCGTTCGGGCGGAAAAGCGGCTTCGTGGAGATCCCGGCTTCCGCGCCGACTCCGAGGGGGCGCTGCTCAACGGGCGGCTGCACGTGTTCGGCCTCGTGGCCACGCTCGACGAGGAGGTGATCGGGCATGGCTACGCCAACATCCTGCGACACTACAATTGGGTGCTTTGTGATGGGCGAACTCCGCTCCATGACGCGGTGACCATCCGCGCTCCGCGGGGCGCCGGCTGGCTGTTCGCAAGCGCAGACAAGGCGGCGAAGTTCGGGTGGGTGGCCGCGCTCGACCAGAAGATCCGGCGCAAGCTGCAGGCCGCCGTGCACGCGGGGGCTGCGCGCTGGGCGTAGGCTTGGGCCTCAGCGCCCCAGCGCCGCCCCAGCCCGCGCGATCGCATCCGAATGGTCCGCGTATTCGTCGCGAAGCAGCTCGTAGTGCTTCTCGGCCAGCTCCAGCTTGCCCGCCTCCGCGAAGGCCCGCACGAGGCCCACATGCGCCTCCGCCTGGTAGTAACGATCGGTTGTACCGTCGAGCGCGGCGCTGAACGCCACCAGCGCGTCCTGGGCCTTCTCCCTGGCCAACGCACACTCCCCGAGGCCCAGATCGCGGACGGTTCGGGATTCGGCGTCACCGGTGAGGGCGGCATACACGTCGCGCGCGTCGTCCACGAGGTCGAGGGCGAGCAGCGCATCGCCGCGGAGCTGGGCGACCGTAAGCGCATATCCAGGATCGACGGTGGTGATCTTCGCGAGCACCGCCAGGGCCCCGCGCGCGTCGTCGCGCGCGAGCCGGACGCGCGCCTGCCCCACCCTCGCGGCCGTGCGCCGCTCGGGATCGGTGGAATCGAGGAGCGAGGCATAGGCGGCCTCCGCCTCGTCGAAGCGGCTCATGGCCTCCAGGGCCATGCCGCGCTCCTCGGCGGCTCGAGGGTCCGTCGCGCCCGCGAGCAGCGCCAAAGCTTCCTCGTTGTTCCCGCGCAACCGGGCCACATGGCCTCGACCGTAGCGCGCGGCCTCGGGGTTCGCGGCGGCGACTCGGTCCCAAACGGCATCCGCGTCGTCCAGCTCCCCCAGCTCCACCAGCAGATCGGCGTACACCTCATCGCGCCAGAGCCTGTCCTCCGCGCTCGCGGGGCTCATCGCCTTGAGCACAGCGGCGGCATCCTCCCCGCGCCCCGCTTCGCGCATCGTGAGCGCCGACTCCATGCCCGCCTCAAACCCGGCGCCCGACCACTTCGCCGCGATCTCCGCCGCTGCTTCCACCTGACCTTCCGTGCGGAGCGACCGCAGCGCGACGGCGACCAGCTCGTCGCGTGCTCCCGCATCGCCCTCCGTTTCAAGCCACGCGTCCAACCGCGTCCGCGCGAGGTCGGCATCCGCGGTCGCGACCGCCGCCCGAATCCACATTCCGCGCGCCGCGTTGCGCTGTTCGCCCGGGGTCGCCTCTTCCAGTGCCGCGTCCAGCAAGGTCCTCGCCGCTGGGGCGTCGTCCGCCAACCGCACCTCCGCCACCGCAAGCCGCGCTTGAACCCGCACGCTCGCGTCCTGAGCCTCCAACAGGGAGGCGTAAACCTCGGCGGCGCCCACCTCGTCGCCCGCAGCCGTAAGCGCCTGCGCCAAGGCAATCTCCGCGGCCGTGCGCCGGCTGGCCTCCACCCCCGGCTTGCCGCGCGCCAGGCGATAGGCCTCGATCGCCCCCGGAAGGTCGTCGGTGGACTCGCGCAGCCGTCCGAGCGCGAGCAGCGCCTCGATCGACCAGGGCCCCGTGCTCCGCCCGACGGTCAGGTACAAGCCCTGCGCCGCCGCCGTGTTTCCGCGCAGCTCCTGAGCCCGCGCAAGTCCAAGGCGGCACTGATCCTGCACTTCCGTCGTGCCCATGGGCAAGAGCGCAAGGAACGCCACCTCGGCTTCCTGAACCCGGTTCGCGCGCAAAAGCGCGTTGCTGCGCCCCAGGCTCACCCGCCCGCGGGTGTCGCGGCTCAGCTCGGCCGTAGCGAGCAGCGCGTCGTACCGTTTCACGGCGCCCTCCATGTCGCCGTCTTCAACCTGCAGGTCGGCCAGCGCGAGGGTCGCGTCCACGCGCGTTTGGGGCTCGACCGTGGCATCCTCGGCGATCTCAACCCAGATGGCGTGGGCATCCGTGCGCTCGCCCGCCTCACGCAGCTTCTGCGCGCGCCCCATCAACAGCTCTGCCCGAATCGCCGGGTTGTCGGCTACCAACCCATCCACCGCCGTCGGATCGAGCCGCGCGAGCAGGATGCGGGCGCCATCCATCACCGAGGGTGGAACACCGTCGAGCTCGAGGATTTCTCGGACACCGGCGAGCGCGGCGGCCGCGTCCCCCGCGCGCTCCGAGGTGGTGGCCATCGCCATCAACACGCGGGCGCGGATGTCGGGCTCATCTGCGTCGAGGAGCGGCGTGAGCAGGGCAGCGGCCTCGGCGCTGCGCCCCATGCGCTCCAAGAGCTCCGCCGCGCCCAGCCGGGCGTCGGCCCCCCGCGCGCCGTCTGCGAGCTCGCCGTACAGGGCCAGGGCCGCCTCCGAGTCCCCGCCGTCCGCTTCCGCGCGGGCCAGCCGAAGCTGGAGCTCCGTGCGTTCGTCCGACGCGGTCACCACCGCCAGGGCCCCCTCGAGCGAGGCGCGAACGGCGACGAGGTCGTTCACCGCCGCCCAGGCATCCGCCAACGCGAGGGCAAAGGCGCTGCGCTGGGGGTCCGTGCCGATGGCGGCGAGGCGCTCGGTTTGCAGCCGACTTACCTCCTCGCTCCCGGCGGCCCCGAGCGTCTGCCGGAGGCTCACGATGGCCTGGGCGATCTGGTCGGGCGTCGCATCCGCGCGCACGAGCAACGCGCGCAGCTCGATCGCGGCGTCCGTCGTCAGCCCCAGCCGGGCCTTGGCTTCGGCCCGAGCCAGGAGCACTCTCGGAAGCTCCCCTTCCTCCTCTTCCGCTAGCGCCGCGGCCTGATCGAGCGTGTCGAGCGCCAGCTCGGCGTTCCCGGCGTCTTCCGCCGCGAGCGCCGCCTGGAGCAGGTAATCGATGCGCAGCGCGCCACCCTCGGCCCCCTCTGCGAGCCTGGCGAACGCCGCGGCGGCGCTCGTGGGGTCCCCCGCATGTTGGGCGTCGGTCGCGGCCTGTTCCAAGGAAGCCGCGTCGAGGTCGCCGCCGGTATACCGCCCGAACAGGTAGAACCCGAGGGAAACGGCGACGGTAAGGGCCACGGCACCCGCCACAAGGCCCGCGCCCCGCCCATCCCCGCCCGGGGTTTCGGCGCCCGCCGCCAGCAGCGCCGCCCGCCCCTCGGCGCTCAGGCCTCGCATGGCACCCAGCCGGGCTCCCGCGGCGCGCACGCCCACGAACGTCGCGCCCGTCACCAGCACCTGGTCAAGCACCGCGTCATCCAGGCACGCGCCGTCGAAGCGGGCACCCTCAAGCCTCGCACCGGTGAAGTCGACCTCGGTGAGGTCCGCCTCGCGCAGGTCTGCCCTTCGCAAGTCGGCGCCGACGAGGGTGCTGCCACGCAGGTTGGCACCGCGGAGATCCGCGCCGGCGAAGTCCCGTTCGTCGAGGGACCGCGCGGAGAGATCAACACCGGGGCGCAGGTCCAGCACCTCATCGTCGAAGCCTCGCCGCAGCCGCCCCACGCCAGCCCGCACCGCGCTGAGCAGCCGCCGGCGCCCGCTTGCGGCGGCCAACGCCGTCGCTTCCTGCGCGCGCCGCGCCTCCTCCACCCGCTGCCGTTGGGCCGTCACTTGCTCCGCGCGCTCGGCCACCCGCACACGCAGCTCCCGAAGCAATGTTGTATCCGCACCTGCAGCCTCCGCGGCCGCCTCATCGTGCTCGACGCGTTCGAGCCGCTCCGCCAAAACGTGGTGGGCTTCTTCGAGGCGCCGCAGCTCCGCCTCTTCGCGCAGCCGCCGTCGCTCCGCTTCCCGCGCGAGCTGGGCGCGCCGGGCCTCCTCCGCCAGCGCCCGGCGCGACTCCGTCTCGTCGCGGCGACGGCCCGCTTCGGCGAGACTGTACGCCGCCCGCTCCTCTTCTTCACGGAGCCTCTTGGCCGCCGTGAGTGCCCGTCCGTAGCGGCGCGCCAGCCGAAAGCGCGCGGCTTCTTCGCGTTGCATCGCCAGGGCCAGCAGCGGCCCGGCGCCAGTGCGCCGCTCGATCGAGTGGGCGCGCGCGCGGAGCCGGAGGGCATCCGCCCGCGCCACGTTTCTTCGGGTGCTCGATTCGTTGCGATCCTCCGCATCGCGCGCGAATTCCAGTCCCTCTTCCAGCGTCGTCACCGGGGCAGCGTCGTCCGCCTCCGCGCCCCATACCCACGCCGAGAGCGCCCGCAGATTCTCGCGTGTCGTGGCGGCCGCGAGGTCTCCTGCCCCGCGTACAACGGGACCGACCAGCGCCGCCACCAGCTCGCGCATCACCTCCAGCAGCGGCTCCAGCCCCTCCCTTGCGGCCGTGACGAGGCGCTCGGTCTCTCTGGCGCGTGCGGCGCGCCGTTCGGCCGCGCGGGCCGCCGCTTCGGCGCGCCGCGCCTCGATCCGGGCAGCGCGGGCGGCCTCCTGCCGGGCAACCTCTTCCACATCCACGGTCGGTGCCTCGAGCTCCGCCGCCAACGCCCGCATCCGGTCAGATGTCCACCGGGCCACCCCGGCGAGCCGCGCGGCCTCCCCGCCCGCCTGCCACGGGCGGATCAACACGCGCTGCGCAACCGCACCCACGAGCGCACCTGTCCGCAGGGTGATCGTAAGGGGGCGGGTCACGATCCAGAGCGCGCCCCTGGTCGCATCCAGCCGACCCGCGCGCCCCCGAAGGCCGCGCATCCACCGACGCAAGGCCTCATCGCGACGAGCGAGTGCCCGCTCAAGCCGGCGCGCGCGTTGCTCCGCTGGCGTGGCGGCGTCGCCGATGTCCACGATTCGCGCCTCGCCGGTCTCGCCGGTGGCCACGTCTTCGTCCAGCTCCGGTGGTCGCAGCGCGTCGCGGACCTGGTTCGCCCAGCTCGCGGCCCCGTCGCGGAACCGCGTTGCGAGCGGGAGGCTCACGTTGGCGAGGCGCACCGCCACCGCTCGGGCGGCGCGCGCCCCGGCTTCATCCCGCTCCTCCGCGGCCGCCTCCATCGCCTTCGCGCGATGCGCCTCAATCGCCTCGGACACAACCGCGCGCTCGGTCCGGTGAGCGGCCACACCTATCGATAGAAGCCGGCCTGCAAGCGCCCGAAGTCGGGCACGGCGCGCCTGCTCGGCGTGCAACGCCGCCAGCTCCGCCGCGCGCTGGGCGAGCTGTTCTTCGCGCCGATGCCGGCTCGCCGCCTCTGCCGCAGCCGCGACGCGCTCAAGGGCGTTTCGCGCCGCTTCGCGGGCTGAAACCTCCGTATCCCGCAACATGCGCAGCTCGGCCTCACGCCGCGCCTCCGCGGCCCGGCGCGCATCCTCCGCGGCCGCCCGCCTCGCCTCCTCCGCGGCACCCTGCTCGGCCTTTGCGCGGGCCGCCGCCTCGCGGCGCGCCGTCTCCTCCGCTTCACGCCTCGCCCGCTCCTCCGCCTGACGCCGCGCCTCTTCGGCCGCTCGCGCCGCCGCCTCCGCCCGACGCAGCGCCTCGATCCGAGCCGCCTCTTCGAATTCCAGGCGCGCGCGTTCCTCCGCGATCCGCAGCGCCTCCTCCGCGGCCCGGCGCGCCTCGGTAGCCGTCGCCTCGGCCTCCGCCGCTTCCTCCGCCTCGCGGCGCGCGCGTTCGTCCCCCTCGCGCTTGGCATCGGCTTCGGCGCGGCGACGGGCGGCGACCGCGCGGGAGGCCGCGAGCCGACCGTCTTCGACGCGGGCGCGCAGGTTCTGGAGCCGCTCGGCCTCCGCAAGCTGGCGAGCCTCCGCCTCCCGAGCAGCCCGGGCATCGGCCTCGGCGCGCTCCGCGAGCACCCGCTGATGGGCTGCCTCGGCCAACTGCTCGGCTTCAATGCGCGCACGCTCGAGCCGATCGGCCTCCTCACGCGCAGCCGCCTCCGCGCGCGCAACCTCGCGAGCGCGCGCCTCAGCTTCGCGAGCCGCCTCCTCGCGAAGTCGCGCGGCGAGGGCCTGCTGGCGGGCCGCCTCCTCGGCTTCGGCACGCGCGCGGGCAAGAGCCTCGGCCTCCCGTTGGGCTGCCGCCTCCGCTTCCGCGCGAGCGCGAGCCTCCGCTTCGGCGCGGGCAGCGGCCTCCGCCCGGGCTCGCTCTGCCGCCTCGCGGCGCGCCCGCGCCTCGGCGCGAGAGCGCTCCTCTGCCTCCGCCTTGGCCTTCTCCTCCGCCGCCGCCCGCGCCGCCGCCTCCCGGAGCGCCAACGCCTCCGCGGCGGCGCGCGCTTCCGCTTCCAGCTTGGACTGCTCCTCCGCCAGTCGTCTGGCCTCTGCTTCGGCCGCCGCGCGCGCTTCGGCCTCCGCCCGGGCCGCCGCCGCGGCGCGGGCCCGAGCCTCCGCCGCCGCGTGCGCATCAGCCTCCGCTTTTCGTTTTCCTTCGATTGCCCGCGCCGCGGCGGCACGCCCCTTCTCCACGTGCTCACGCAACATCGCCAGCCGCGCGCGCTCGGCCACCGCGCGCGCTTCGGCCTCCTCTGCGGCGCGCTCTTCGGCCTCCGCACGGGCCAACCTCGCGGCCTCCGCTCGGGCCTCGGCCTCGGCGAGCGCCCTCGCCTCCGCTTCCCGACGCGCTCGCGCCTCCGCCTCCGCTCGCGCTTGCGCCTCGATTCGGGCCTGCAGCTCGGCCGCAGCGCGCAGCTCTGCCTCCCGACGCGCTCGCGCCTCCGCCTCCGCGCGGGCCTCGGCCTCGCGCCGTGCCCGGGCTTCGGCCTCGCGCCGACGCTGCGCCTCGGCCTCGGCCCGCGCCTCCGCATCGCGGCGGGCCTGGATCTCGGCCGCCTGCCGCGCTTCTTCGTCGAGCCGCGCCTGCTCCGCCGCGCGCAGCCGGGCCTCCTCCGCGAGCCTCGCCCGCTCGAGCGTAGCCCTGCGCTCTTCTTCCTCCCGGAGCGCCCGCTGCTCCGCCTCGCGGCGGGCGACCTCCTCCGCGATTCGTAGCGCCTCAAGCGCCGCGCGGGCCTGCTCGGCTTCGGCCGCGATCCGCGCCGCCTCAGCCTGTCTCGCCGCCTCCGCTTCGGCCTCACGACGGCGCTCCTCCTCCGCGAGCCGGAGCGCCTCGGCGCGCCGCGCGGCCGCCTCCGCGAGCCGCCGGGCTTCGTTCTCGGCAATCACCCTGGCGCGTTCGGCGGCTTCCCGCTGCCGGGCCAGCTCAGCAACGCGCGCCTCCTCCGCACGCCTCGCCTCGTCCGCGGCCCGCGCCAGGCCTCGGCTACGCGGACCGCTTCGAGGCGCGCCTGCCAGGCGCGTGCAGCCTGATCAGC
>BJHF01000053.1 GCA_014191855.1 Deltaproteobacteria bacterium | reverse complement strand
CACGCACCCGTTCGCACGCGCGAGCCCCGCCGCCAACGCCACCTTCCACCGTCGTAAGCGCCTCGCACACTCCAACGGCACCTCTCGCCCGTCCGTAATCGGCTCAGCCCCCAACGCACCGGCCGCCGCGTCCCCGGCATCCGCCTCCGCCAACGCCGCATGCAACCGATGCCGCTCCACCAACGCCTGCGCCGCCGCCGCCGCTGCCGCCGCCTCGTGCACGTTGGGCGACGTCGCGAGAGCGAGCAGCTTTCGCACCCGGGCCATCACCTCCCCCGACTCCGCGCTCATCGCCGATCCCGCACTACGTTCGCCGTGTTCTCGCGTCCCTCGCCGCCGCATCGATCTCCCGGCGCACCGCACGAACGTCCGCCTGCCGTGTGGACCCGCGCCAGCGGCCGGTGAGCCGCGTGTCGGGGAACAACTGCGCGCGTTCGTAGAGGCTCCAGATCTCGGGACCGAACTGGCTATCCGCCAGGCGCGGCGAGAAGCGCGCGAGGAACGAGGTGATCGCGTTCACATCGCGAAGCAGGATCGCGCGGGCGCTGTTGTTCCCGGCGGCATCTACCGCCTGCGGAAAATCGATGATCACCGGCCCGTCTTTCGCGAGCAGCACGTTGTACTCGGACAGGTCCCCGTGCACGATCCCCGCGCACAGCATCGTGACCACCTGACGCATCACGAAGGCGTGCGTGTTCTCGGCCTCCTGCCAGGTGAACGAACAGTCACACAGTCGCGGCGCAGGGTGGTCGAAGGGATCGAGCAAAAGCTCCATCAGCAGCACGCCTTCCGAGAACACCAACGGCTTCGGCACCCGCACACCGGCGGCGCCGAGCTTGTAGAGGGCATCCACCTCCGTCATCTGCCAGGCGGCCTCGGCCTGCTCCTTCCCGTACTTGCTGCCCTTCTCCATCGCGCGCTGCTGGCGCGTGTTGCGAACGCGACGCCCCTCGGTGTAGGCGGCCTTCTTGTGAAAGCTGCGATGAATCGCCTCTTTGTACACCTTCGCGACACGATATCGCTCATCCGCGATCACGATGTACACCTCGGCCTCCTTCCCGCTCATCAGCGGGCGGACGACCTCCTGGATGAGGCCCATCTCCAAAAGCGGGTACAGACGATCGGGGATCTTCATCCGAGGCCAGGCGTGCCCGCCGGTCTAACGGATTGGCTAGGTGTGGGCGATGCGCTTTGCCCGGTCGCGCAGAGCTCCCGTGGCGCCCGGGGTGAGCCCTCACCCGCCCGCCAAGGAGAGCACGGCGCATCGCGACGCCAAAAACACCGTCGCCCCGAACACCTTGCGATGTTCGGGGCGGGGTGGGCGCCCGTGACTGGGCGGGGGCTGGATCCCTTTCGAGGGGCCCGCGCTGGCTTCTTTCGTTGCCGGCGTGGTAGATTCAGCAGGTTGATCGCCTCTCGACGACCATCCGGCGGGTATGGGGTTCAGTAGGCCATTTGGGCTCTCGCGATGATGTGTCGGCTCCTGGCCGTTCACCGGCGCGGCCCTCCATGTCCTTCGGCGCTCCTGGGCGGCTCTCGCGGACTCACCGGCTTTCACCCGTGCGCGTTCACCACCCAGTCGGACCGGGGACTTCGAGGACCTCACCATCGCGAGGATCGGTTGGGAAGTTTCCTTCTCAATACAACGACGCCCGTGGTCTTTCCTGCCGCCTCTCCCGTGCGACTGTCTCTCTCAGCTCCACCGTAGACCACGTTTCCCCTGCGGGATCGACGCTCTACGACTTCGCTGCCTCCTCTGGGTTGTCCAAAGATCGCCTCTCCATCGGTCCACCTTGCAGGAGTCCACTCCGGGCTCCCTTCGGCACCTTCGAGGCGGGGTTTGCCACCGCGCTCTCGCGCGACCCGCCTTCGTTTCGACCTCGCCGTTTCTACGACCTCGCCGACTTACGCCTCCTGCAAGCTACCGGGCTTGCACCCGGCCCCGATCCTGGGGTTCGCTGCGTTTCCCTCGGGTTCGGCTCTCGCCTCGCCCTCGTTCCCCGCCGCGCGTTTCTGCCCTTCGAAGCCTTGCTCCCCGCAGCGCGCTGCCACCATCGCTCACGCGATGATTGCGGCGGTTCGTCACCACCTCGCCGTTGCCGACGCGGTGTTCACCGAACCCCTTCCCTCCTCGTTCTTCGCTCGTTTCGCTTTCGCGCATCGGGCTGAACCTCAAGGGTTTCCTCGTTCTGCGGAGCCGTACCCCCGTGCGCCGTTTCCAGCGCCGATCGGCCGTTGCTCCCCTGGGCTTGTCAATCCTGTGATTGAGAACACGTCAAAGATCGTTCGTAAACGAACAGACTTTTCGGTCTGAGCCCCCGGTTTCCCGGTCGCCGACTACCCTTGAGCAAACAGCGTGCCAACGAGGCCGCTCGAGCAAACGCCGCTTTTCTGGACGGTGAATGGGATCCCCATTTCCCACTCCCGGGGCCCCCAAGCTCCCAATACTGATCTTAGCGCCTCTACCGCAGACTATCCGTGGGCACCCACATGCTCACCGTGGCGTGCACCCGACCGCGGAGCCCCACTCCGCCGCGAGGGCCGCCGCGGTGCGCCGCAAAGCCGGCCTGACGAAGGCTACCCGGCCGCGCGCACCGCCCATGGCGCCCGCCCCCTTGACCGCCCGTCGATTCTCCCCTACCCTCCGCCATACTTCCGGATCCCCGATGCCTACTGACACCATCCCCGCGCGCCTCCTCCGCCACGCCCGCGAACTCCCCACCAGCGCCGCGTGGCACACCCGCGCTCCCGACGGCTGGCGCGCCCGCACCTGGGCCGACGTCGCCACTGAGGTTCGCTGCGCCGCGCGCGCCATGATCGCGCTGGGCCTAAACCCTGGCGATCCCGTGAGCATTCTCGGCTTCAATCGCCCGGAGTGGGTGTGCTTCCACGTCGCCGCGATGATGGCGGGCGGGGTCCCCGCCGGCATCTACACGACCGGTTCGCCTGCCGAGGTCGCCTACGTCATCCGGCACTCCGCGAGCCGGCTCGTGCTCGTGGAGAACGCGGCGCAGCTCGCGAAAGTGCAGGCCGAACGCGCCACGCTCCCCGACCTCCAGCACATCGTGATGATGGGCGGTGCCGACGCGCCCGAGGGCACCCTCGCATGGACCGCCTTCCTCGCCGCCGGGAACGACGTCCCTGAGGCCGACCTCGACGCCCGCCTCGCCGCCCTCAAAGACGACGATCTCGCGACGCTCATCTACACGAGCGGCACCACCGGCCCGCCGAAGGGCGTCATGCTCTCTCACGGGAACCTGGCCTGGACCGCCGCGTGTGCGCAAAAACTCGTCTCGCTCGTGCCCACCGACTTCATGCTCTCCTACCTGCCGCTCTCGCACATCGCCGAGCAGATGTTCACGATCCACGCGCCGATGACGGTCGGATGCGCCGTGTACTTCGCTGAGGCGATCGACAAGGTGCCCGACAATCTCAAGGAGGTTCAACCTACCATCTTCTTCGGCGTCCCCCGCATCTGGGAGAAGTTTCACGCGGGCATCGGGGCCAAACTCGCCGCGGCAACAGGGATCAAGTCCTCGCTCGCGTCGTGGGCGCTCGGGGTTGGCCGTCGGGTCGCGGCCGAGCGCCGAGAGGGGCGCGTGGCCAGCGGGTTCCTTGGATTCCAGCACATGATCGCGGAAAAGCTTGTTGCGTCGAAGGTGCGTACGGCGGTGGGGCTGGGCCGCGCGCGCTTCTGCGTTACGGGAGCCGCGCCGATCTCCCGCGACATCCTTGAGTTCTTCGGCGGTCTCGGCCTCGATGTGCTCGAGGTGTACGGTCAGTCGGAGGGCTCGGGCCCCACGACCTTCAACATCCCCGGGCGCACGCGGCTCGGCACGGTGGGCCCTGCGCTCCCCAACATCGAGGTGAAGCTGGGAGACGACGGCGAGGTGCTCGTTCGCGGGCCCAACGTGTTCCTCGGCTACTACAAGGAGCCCGCAGCCACGGCGGAGACACTCCAGGATGGCTGGCTGCTTTCGGGCGATCTCGGTGCCTTCGACGCCGACGGCTTCCTCTCCATCGTCGGTCGCAAAAAGGAGATCATCATCACCGCCGGCGGCAAGAACATCGCCCCGCGCAACATCGAAGAGGCCCTCAAGGCGCATCCGTTGGTGGGCGACGTGATGGTCATCGGCGATCGGCGCGCCTACCTCACCGCGGTTGTTACCCTGGAGCCCGAGGCCCTTGCGCGGCTCGCGACGGAGCTCGGCGTTGCGCCTGGGGAAGCGCATGCCCATCCCAAGGTACGGGAGGAGGTACAAAAGGGGGTCGAGGCGGCAAACGCGCAGGTCGCGCCCGTTTCCCACGTCCGCAAGTTCGCGATCCTGCCGCGGCCGTTCTCCGTGGATGGCGGCGAGCTCACGGCCACGCTCAAGCTCAAGCGGAAGGTGGCGGCCGCGAAGTACGCGGGGGAGATCGAGGCGCTCTACCTGGGTGACGATCGTTGATCCCGGAATAACCATCTGGGCGATTCGCAAGAACCAACCACCTTTATCTGGAGCGGCACGCGGCGAATCGCGGCGCCTTCGGAAGCGGCACCCCGGCGCCGCCCGACCTATCTCCCCCAAAATGCGACACCTCGAGCAGGTATCCCACGCGATTTGCGACACCGGCGCATCTCAACCCGGCCGAGCGCCTCCCTCCCGCGCGAACTCTTGGCGTTTGTCCGTTCCCCGCGCCCCCCGCGGCGCGCTGCGCTGCCCCGCCGCGTCGCAGATTCCCTAGGATACCTCGGACTTTGTCCCATATCGGGGGGGATACCTCCCTGGCGGTCGAGAGGCGGTCGAGAGGCGGGCGCACGGCCGAAGGCTTAGGCCCACCCATGCCCCCCCTCAACGGCACCCACCTCCACGTCCTCGACACCGGCGGTGACCTCCCGGTGCTCGTGTTCTCCCACGGCTTGCTGTTCAACTCACGGATGTTCGATCGCCAGATCGAGCACTTCAAGCCCCGCTTTCGCGTCATCGCCTACGACCATCGCGGCCAGGGCCGGAGCGCGGACGACCCCGCGCGCAGCATTTCAATCGAAACCGTCACGGCCGACGCGCTGGCGCTGCTCGATCACTTCGGCATCCAAAACGCCCACTTCGCGGGGCTCTCGATGGGCGGCTTCGTCGGGATGCGGCTCGCGGCGCGCCACCCTGAGCGCATCGCCAGCCTCGTTCTCCTCGAAACGGCGGCCGGTCCCGAGTCCGCCGCGTTCATCCCCCGCTACACGTGGATGAACCGCGTCGCCCGCTGGATCGGGCTCTGGCCTGTCGCCGATCAGGTGATGCCGATCCTGTTCGGGCGCACCTTCCTCGCGGATCCCGCCCGAGCGCAAGAGAAAGCTCGGTGGCGGGCCGAGCTCACCGGAAATCGGCGCAGCATCTGGCGCGCGGTGAACGGCGTGATCGAGCGCGAAGGCATCGAAGGCGAGCTGGCGAACATCCGGTGTCCAACCACGGTGATCGTGGGCGACGAGGATGTCGCGACACCCTTGAAGCGGGCACAGGCCATCGTCGCGGCGATCCCCGGCGCCGCCATCGTGCGAATCCCGAACGCGGGACACTCCAGCACGATCGAAGCGCCGGATGCGGTGATCGCAGCGATGGAAGGGCACTTTGCCGCCCGGAGCCCACACACCCGCAGCGAGTAGGTGTCCCTCCCGCGGTACGCCCCCTCCCCGCGGTTACACTCCCGCCCAACGTGCCCGACCGCATCCTCCTCATCGAAGACGACCCCTCCATCGTGCGGGGCCTCGAGCTCAATCTCAGCCTCGATGGCTACGAAGTCCGCGCCTCGCTCGACGGGCCTTCGGGCGTGCGCTCCGCCACCGAGTGGAAGCCCGACCTCGTGCTGCTCGACGTGATGCTTCCCGCGATGAACGGCTACGAGGTGTGCCGCGAGCTGCGCCGTCGCGGTCTTACAATGCCGATCATCATCCTGAGCGCCAAGGGCAGCGAGCCCGACAAGGTGATGGGCCTCGACATGGGGGCCGACGACTTCGTGACCAAGCCCTTCGGCCTGGCGGAGCTGCTCGCTCGCATCAAAGCCCAGCTTCGCCGCCAGCGACCGCCCGCATCGGCGGTGCTGCGCTTCGGCGATGTGGAGGTCGACTTCACGGCTGGGGAGGCCCGCCGAAACGGCACCCTCGTGGAGATGACCGCCCGCGAGCTGCAGCTCCTGCAATACCTCGCGAAGTGCGAAGGCCGGGTCGTCACCCGTCAGATGATCCTGGACGCCGTATGGGGCGAAAACTACTTCGGTACCGAGCGCACAGTCGACAACTTCATCACCCGCCTCCGCCAGAAGCTCGACGCCGAGGATCCGCGCCACTTCTTCACCGTCCGCGGGATGGGTTACCGGTTCAAGGTGGATAGTACCCGATGATCCTCCCCCTCCTGCTCCTCGTGGTCGGCTGCCCGAAGGAGGTCCCTCGCGTCGTGAAAAGCACCGTGGTGGTGCCGACGATCGAGGGAACGCCGCCGCCCCCGAAGTCCGACCCGCTGCCGGGATGGCGCTGCGGGTGGACCAACGCCCCGGGCGTGAACCGCCGCCCCGACGAAGTGTGGGGCTTCACCCTGGGGGGGCCGATCACGGCGCCCATCGTCGTCGATGGCGACCAGGTGTATGCGGTGGCCGACGACACGATCTATGCGTTCAGCGCGGACGGTCACCGCCTCTGGGAGTCCAAGCTCCCCGGCGTTCAAGGCGCGGCGCTCTCGGGCGATGCGATCGTCGCCGGCGGCACCGAAGGCAAGCTGTACTTCCTCAATCGCACCGACGGAAAGCCGCGTTCCTCCACCGAGCGGGGCGGAGCCCTTGTGGGGCAGCCAGTCCCGATCGATGGCGGCTGGGCCTGGGTCACCGAGGAAGGGATCGTCGCGACAAACGCAGGTTGGCTCCAGAGCTTCGGGCAGCGCCCGGCGGGGCGGCCGGCGGCGGATGAGAGCACGGTGTATGTCACGACGGTGGAAGGCTCCCTCTTCGCGGTGAGCCCCAAGGGCGTGGAGTGGACGGTCACCCTCCCCGCAGCGGCGATCGACGGGCCCGCGCTGGACGAAGACAACGTCTATGTCAGCTTCGCCGCCAAGAACGGGGAGCCCGGTGGCGTCGTCGCGTACGGGCGCTGGGGGCCGATGCTGGCGAAGGAACGGTGGCGGTTCCATGGGGAATTTCAGCCCCTGGCGGCGGTTGGTGCGGACATCCGCCAGATCTATGTCCCCGAGAAAGACGGGAACGTGTACGCCCTCGATCCCAACACCGGCGAGAAACAGTGGAACGCCGAAGGTTATGGAGAGTTCAGCACCCAGCCGCTGGTCGCGTTGGGCTCGGTGTACGCCGGCAACAGCGATGGCCACCTCGCCCGAATCGATCCCGACGATGGCGGTGTCGTCTGGCAGGTGGATCTCGGCGCGGCGGTGAGCGCGGAGCCGGCGTTGATCGGGGATCGTCTCGTGGTGGGGCTCGCGAACGGGCGCATCATCGCGCTGCAGTAATTCGGGCCAACCGGCGCCGCGTCGCCCCCCCCCCTGCAGGGGGGAGGTGTCCCGAAGGGACGGAGGGGGGGGGCCGCGCCGCTTCGCCCCCACCCGCCGGGTTAGCCCGCCCGCATGCGACTCACCCTCGGCACCGGACCCGCCCCCCGCCTCCTCGCTCCTGGCCTGCCCGACTGGATCGGCGCCGACGGGGAGCGCGTCGGATGGGTAGTCCGCGACGTGCTCTTCTGGCTCGATCAAGGCGGTGTCTCCACTGTACGCCTGCCTGATCTCGCGGACGAGGTGGCCGCCTCCCCGACCGGTTGGACCGCGTCCACGGCGCTCGGCGCCGTTCGCGTGAACCCCAAAGATGGCACGTTCACGGCCTTGCTCAGCGTCGACGAAGGCGAGCCGCTCGCGGTGCTCCCCGGTCGCGACTGCGCGGTCGTCGTCGCCGTGCCCGAGCACAGCCTCGTGCGGCTCGCCGACGGCGCCTGCGTCAAGCTGCCGGACGCGGCGACGCGCGCTCCCTTCCTCGCGCCCTTCGGCACCGGCGTAGGCCTCGTCTGGATCGACCTCGATCGCCTTTACCGACTCACCGACGGCGGAATTCCCAATGGGCTCGGCACCGCAACGGGCGCCCAGGCGATCGTGTGCGGCCCCGAAGGCGCCACGCTCGTCGGGTTCGAGTCCGACACGATCTGCGCGGCCCCGAAGCGCCTCGCCGTGCGCCTCGGCGCGAGCGTGGACGTGGAGAGCGCGCGCTTCTCTCCCGACGGCCTGCGCGCGCTCGTCGCCGACGAAGATGGCGTCCTCGAGCTCGACCTCGGGGCCGGCAAGGAGCTTCGCCGCTGGAACGGCTCGTTCTTGCCCGTGGGCTACGCGCCCGGCCCGGTGCGCTGGGATCGCGCCGCTGGAACGCTGATCGATGCCGACGGCGCCGTGCTGGCGTCCGGCTTCGCGGGCGCGTCTCCGGGCCAGGGCGGGGGCTGGCTCGCCGGCCCCGGCGGCGCCATCTGGTCTACCGAAACCGGCGCGAAGCTCCGCGAGGGCCTCCCCCCCGGCCTCGTTGCCACCAACGGTCGCCGCGTGCTCGTGGCCGACGATGCGGAGGTGCGCATCCTCGACGGCGCCACCTTCCCCCACACGCTCTGCGAAGGCGGGGACGACGCGCTCGACGCCGCGCGGCTGGACGACGAATCCGTGACGCTCCAAACGCTCGAAGGCGAAACCGCCGCCTACTCCCTCGAAGGCGCGCCGCTCTGGCGTCGCTCCGAGGGCGATCCCATCGCGACCGACGACGAAACCCCCGATGGCGTTGCGTTTGCGGACGCGGGGGAGCCGAGCGCGGTCTACGTCGGGAGCAAGGAATGGCCGCTCCCCGGGGATGGCGCGGCGATGGTGGCCGGCGAGCTCTGGGTGTGGACGACCGAGGGCAGCCTCTTCGCCCTCCCGGCGTAGGCGTGGCCCGCGCGCCGCTGTGCGCCGTGCTCGCAGAGGGAAACGGCTGGATCGTTGTGGCGAAGCCGCCGAACCTGCTCACCCACCGCAACGACTTCACGCCGCGCGAACCCGCGGCCGTACAGAGCGTCCGCGACATGATCGGAAAGCACGTCTTCCCGATCCACCGCCTCGATCGTGGCGCTTCGGGCTGTTTGCTCTTCTCCACCGAGCAGTCCCATACCGGGGCCCTCGCGGCGGCCTTCGCCGAAGGCCAGAAGACCTACCTCGCCTTCGTCCGAGGTAATTTCGTCTCCCGCGAGCGCGTGTTCATCGATCGCCCGATGGCCGACGACAAGGGCATCGTGCGTGAGGCCAGCTCCTGGGTCACCCGCCTCGCCGGCAGCGACGAGCCCCGCTGCTCCCTGCTCCATGTCGCCCCGGAAACCGGGCGGTATCACCAGGTTCGCCGCCACGTTCGCGACCTCACGCACCCAATTATCGGCGACGGGGACCATGGCGACCACCGCCAGAACAAAGCCTGGGCCGCGAGCCATGGCGTCACCCGGCTCGGGCTGCACTGCGCCACGCTGAGCGTGCCCTGGCTCGAGCCCATCGAGGTGCGCTGCCCCTTGTTCGAGGATCACGACCGGCTGTTTCGCAGCATGCCGTGGTGGGAGGAGGCGCTCGCCGCCATGCCGGAGCTGGGCCTGCCGCCGGTGGTGGTGCCGCGGCGGGGGGCGGCGCAAGTGGTCGCTCCACTCCCCGATTCTCCCGAGGAGTAGCCCACGATCGGCGGAACCGGTGGCATAGTAGCGCCACCATGCTCACCCTACTCCTCCCGCTCTTCTCGTCGCCCGCCCACGCCTGCCCGACCATCGCCACTGGCACCCCCAGCGGCCTCTTGTTCGATGTCGCTCAGGTTGCGATCGTCCGCCAGGACGGGCGTACAACCTTCTCGGTGTCGATCAACCCGGTCGGCGACACGCAGGAATTCGCGCTCGTGATGCCCGTACCCACGGTGCTCGCCGAGAACGAAGTCAAGACGCTCGACGGCGCGATCTTCGGCCGCCTGGACGGGTACTCCGCGCCCCGGCACGTGGCGGACGCCGGTTGCGGGCGGCTCCAATCGGGCGGGTCGAACGACACCGGCGCGGCGGCCGACGGAGACGGCGGGATCGACGGTGGCGACGGCACGGTGGACGTAGAAGCGACCTACCTCGTGGGCGACTACGAAGTCGTCATCCTCTCCGCGGAGGAGTCGATGGGGCTGGAGACCTGGCTCACGACGCACGGGTACCATCTGCCCGACGGGGCCGACGCCCGGCTCGCCGAATACATCGAATCCGGCAGCTTCTTCCTCGCTGCCAAAGTCGCCCCGGGAGCCGATCTCGCCGATGGCTCCGCGCTGGCGCCCCTCCAGATCTCCTACCTGAGCGACGGGTTCACCATCCCGCTGCGGCTCGCGACGCTCAACTCGCCTGGAGAGCAGGACATGGTGATCTACGCGATTACCGAGTCGCAAGCGCCGGACGGTGGCCGCGTCGGCATCGCGAACTACCCGGAATTTACGATCCCCGACAAGTGCATGTGGGATGATCCCTCCGGAAACAACGACTTCACCAGCTTCTACGAGGATGCCTTCGACCAGGGTTGGCTCGCGATGAGCGACGCCGCGTGGACGGTGGAGTTCGCCGGCGAATGGGGCTCCTGCAACCCCTGCTCCGGCGTGAATGTGGACGAGGCGGACCTCGCTGCGCTCGGCTTCACGGGCGATGCCTGGGATCACCACCTCACCCGCATCCGCGCGCGCTACACCCCCGAACAAGCCACGCAGGACCTCGTGTTGTATGGCTCCGGCCTGAACGAAGCGAAGGTCACGTCGTTCGCGGACCTGAGCCAACAGAACGCCCAGTGCATCGACTCGGTGTGCTTCGCGGAGGACGAAGAAGAGGACCGGGCTTCGAACCCCCCGCTCGCGGAACACGGCTGCGGCTGTGAAACGACGCCGGCTTCGGGTGCGGCGTTTGCGGGGGGCCTGGCGGCAGCGGCGCTGGTGCGTCGTAAGCGCTGGGCGATGAGCAAGTCCAGGTAACTTCGTCAGGCCGACCAGCGGCTCATCGCATCGCCGCCGCCAACCTCATGGTATCCATCCCGAGCACCGCCCCCAGCCCATCACACACGCCCAACCCCAGGTCGTGAATCGGGTCCTTCCCGAGCATACGACACATTCCCCAGTGCGCGTTCTCCGCGCTGCGGTGCCCGACCTGAAACCACGCCGCCGTCCCCGGTACGAGGACGTTCGCCAGCATCCCGCCCGCGGTGCTCGCGAAGCCGTCGAGGACCACGGGCACCCTGAGCGCGGCGGCGCCGATGCAGAACCCGGCGATGGCCGCGATCTCCAGGCCGCCCACGGCCGCGAGGATCCCGATTGCGTCGTCCCGATCCGGCCGGCCTCGCGCCAACGCCGCGTCGATCACCTCGATCTTCCTACGTAATGCCGCGTCGCCGATCCCCGAGCCCCGCCCCGCGGTGAGCTTCGCGGGCATCCCCGCCACCACGGCGAGGCACGCCGCCGCCGCGGTGCTGCTCCCGGCCGCGAGCTCCGCCGCGCCCAACAGGCCCGCCCCCTCGGCGATCGCCCGCTCCGCCTCGGCCAGCCCCACCCGCACCGCACGCGCGGCCTCATCCCTCGACATCGCCGCCTCGAAGGCGATGTTTCTGGTTCCACCGCCTGGGTCCTCGCCCACCTCCACGAGCGTCCTGCCAAAGCCTCTTTCTTCCGCAACCACGCACGCTCGCGACCGCCGCTCGTGCCACAGCGCCACCCGGCGCGCCGAGTCCTCCCGCCGCACCGCCGACACCCCCTCGTCGACCACGCCATGGTTCGCCACGAACGTCACCAACCACGCCGAGCCGGGCGCCCGGGCCGGGAAGCCTCCCGTCGCCCCGCACCACCACGCCGCCAGCTCGCCGAGTCGGCCAAGCCCCGCGGCCAACGCTCCTTCCGCAACAAACGCCGCCCGCGCCGCCGCCTCGGCTTCGTCGTCCCATTCAGGCAGGTTCGGGAGCTTCATCGGCGGCGGCTTATGCTGCCGCCACGTGCTCCGCTCCCCGGGCTGGCCTCTCGCGTTCGTCGTCGCCCTCACCTGGGCCGTCGTGCCGTTGCTCCCGGCCCTTCTTGCCCGCGCAATTCCCGGCCAGCCCTACACCGACCTCTACCCGTCGATCTGGGGCCTCGACGTGTTCTGCGCTTCCCTCCCCGCGATCGTCACGCACACCGCGCGGATGGGCGCGCCGGAGGGCATCGGCTTTTACTACTCCAGCCCGCTCCACGGCCTCGCCGGCTGGCCGGTTTGGGCCACGTTCGGCCCCGTCGCCGCCTACGTCGCAACGCTCATCGCGGCACGCGCAGCGACGGTCCTCTGCGCCTTCGGCTTCCTGCGCGCCCTGAACCACGCCCCCCTCGCGGCGCTCGGCGGCGCCCTGCTCTACGGGGCCTCGCCCTTCTTCCACGGCTACGCGGTTGAGGGGATCGTGGAAGGAACCGACGGCTGGGCACTCGCGCTGTGGGCCTGGATGGTCGTCCGAAACCGCCCGGTCGCGGCGATCTCCGCCTTTGCCCTCACGATCCTGTCGAGTTGGTACCTCGGGATGGTCGCCTGCCTCCTCGCCGTCGTGCTCGGCGCCCGCTACCGCACCGCGTGGATCAGCATCCTGGGACTGCTGCTCGCCACCCCCGCGCTCTGGGCGTTCACCCATGCCTTTGGCGGCAACACCCCGCTCGATCCCGTGGTCCGCGTCGCGATGGGCGCGCCGCTCTGGTTCCCCGTTCCCGGCCTCACCCCCGGCCTCAACCCCTTCGCGCTCACCACCTACGTCGGGTTCGCCGCCGTCGCCCTCGCCTTTCCCTCCGCGCGCCGCCGGCCGCTCTGGGCCCTCGGTGCCGTCGCCTGCGCGATCCTCTCCACGGGCCGCGGCCCCTGGTGGGATCTGCCCGTGCTGGAAATGGTGCGTTTCCCCTACCGTTGGCACGCGGGCACGCTCCTGTGCCTCGCCCCGCTCGTCGCCGAAACCGCGGCGCGCCGCAAACGCCCGCTGCTCGCGGCGCTCCCGTTCCTCGAGGGCCTCCTTCTCTCGCCCATCGAGCCCGTCGTTCCGTCCGCGCCCGCGGATCTCCCCGCGATCTACGCCACGGTTGCCGCCGACACGCTGCTGGAGATTCCCGGCCCCGTCGCGATGACGCCCGGCAAACCCAACGCCTCCCGCCCCCGCGCCCGGTGGTTTCTGTACGCTCAGCTCTCCCACCACGCCTCGTCGCCGTGGACGCTCGACTTCAACGGCATCGCGGGTGGCCGGAACGCCCCCTGGCTCGCCGCTTTCGCGAGCTGGGACCCCCTGCTCCACGCGCCAAACCAGCCCCTCGATCTCGACGCCGCCCGCACCGCCGGGGTGGACGAAGTGCTCGTGCATCGCGACTTGCTGGAGCGCGACGCCGATGCGTTCGAGGCGGCGCTCGTCGCGGCTGGCGCCACGCTCATCGCCCGTGAAGGCGACCTCGCGCTCTACCGCCTCTGACGCCGCAGACTGGCGACTACCACCGCGCCGAACGCGGCCCACCCGAGCGGCGCCATCCTGGCCGACGAGCAGCCGTTCTCCAACACGATCACGTCCTCCGCGGTGTCTTCGGGCTCCGGATCCTCCCCTTGCTCCGAGGCCTTGTGGATCGTGTAGCCGGCCGTGAACTCCCCGATCCAGTCGATGTCCTGGTCGATGCGAGAAGCGCCGAGCCCCCCCGCGTCGCAACCGCTCACGTAGTCCATCACGGCGGCGAGGGCGGTCGTGCCGTCATCGTAGAGCCGCAGCATCGGGCCGCCCGAGTCGCCATAGCAGGCGTTCTTGCCGGCGTCGGGGTCGTATGTGTAGAGCAGGTAGCCGTCAAAATCGTAAAGAGGAACGTCGGCTTGTCTGCGCGTCGGGTTCGTGTTGTAGTCGTAATCGCTCACCGCCCCGTAGCCCACGATGCGAAAATCCTCACCCTTTTCGGCGTCCGTCGGCGCTTCTGGGGAGAGGGGCATCGGCTGCACGCCCAGCGCGTTCGGCAGCTCAACCATCGCCATGTCGTCGTGGCTGCTCGTGGCGTCGTACCCGGTGTGGGCGGTCCAATTCAACGCCTCGACGCCGTTGTGGGCGGAGGAGCTCTCGAAGTCGTCCGCCGTGCTCACGTACACGTGGCCCACCTGATACCAACCGGCGCTCACGACGCAGTGCGCGGCCGTGAGCACCCAGGTCGGCGAGATCACGGTGCCGGTGCACGTTGCGCCGTACTCGCCCATGTCATTGGTGATGTACAACAACACAACCTCGTCCAGGTCGGCCGCAGAAGCGCCACCCACGATGGGGGGCGGCGCCGCGGCAAACGCGAGGTGGGTCAGGGCGAGAATCATCAGGGCCCTCGCAGGGTACCACCAACGCCTCGCTTTCGGATCAACCGCGGGGCGCTATCGTTCTCTCCCCGGGCACGGCTCAGCGACCGAGGCGGCCGTACAACGCGAACTTCAGGTAACGGCCCTCGGGGTGGGCGATGGCCACCGGATGATCGACAGGCTCGCCCGAGCGGTGCATCGAAGCCCAACCGCCGCCGAGGCCCTCCCGAACTGCTTCCTCCCAGCGCTCCCCCGTGAGCCGGGCGGTACAGCTTGACGTCGCGACGAGATCGGTCGCATACGTGGCGACGTGCCGATGGAGGCTCTTGTAGGCGGCGCGCGCCGCGGTGTCGGCCTTCGCGGCGTGCGTGAGCGACGGCGGATCGACGATGACGAGATCGCTGGGCTCGGCAACGTACGTGAACGCATCGGTCGCGACGAAAGCGTGTGCGCTCGGATCCAGGCCGTTGAGCCGGAAGTTCTCGCGGGCGTCCGCGATCGCGGCCTCCGCCACGTCCACCGAGGTGACCCGTTTCGCTCCGCCCAACGCCGCGGCCACCGAGAAACCCCCGTTGTAGCTGAACAGGTTCACGACGACCCGCTCCGATGCCCATTCCCGGATGAGGCGCCGATGTTCGCGCTGGTCCAGGAACAACCCGGTCTTCTGACCCTCCCGCACCCGTACGAGGAGCTTCATCCCATGCTCCTTCACGACCACCACGTCGGCGGGCTCCGGCCCCCGAAGCGTCTCGCCGCCCTGCTTGTCGTCCACCCGCCCAACGCCAAAGCGCCGAAACACCGTTCGCGCGCCCGTCATGGGCATCAGCACGTCCACGATCGTGCCGAGGTGCCGCTCCCACGCCTTGCTGTAGAGCCGCACGACGAGCACCTCGCCGTAGCGGTCCACCACCAGGCCGCCCAGCCCGTCGCCCTCTCCGTTGCACACGCGAAAGGTGTCGGTGTCTCCCGCCACCAGCGCCCGGCGCGACCAGGCCAGCTTGAGTCGCGCCCTCAGGAGCTCCGGAATCGGCAGCACATCCCGCCCGAGCACCCGAACCGCGATCGTGCCCTCGTCAAAAATCCCGTAGGCGACTCGTTTCCCGCGGGTGTCCAGCAGCTCTACGCCCTCCCCCACCTCGGCCTTGCCGTGCACGCCGTCGTGGTACACCCACGGATGGCCGCGCCCCACGGGGCCCACGGTGTCGGCGGTGAGGGTGAGGCGCTTCATCGAAGGGCGGCGAGATAGCGCGGTACGACCGCGGCGTACACCGCTGCCGTTTCTGGGCCCAGGTCGGCCTCGGGATGGAAGATGACGCCGAGCACCCGATGGCCGAGGCGCACTCCCGACACGTCCCCCTCCGGACCCCGGGCGATCACCCTGCCGAAGTGGCCAAACACACCCCAGCGGCGGCGCTCGTAAGCCCCGGCACCGTTCAACCCGTCCAGCGCGGCATCGGACTCCGCGATCACCACCGGAAAGATGCCTTCACGCTCCACTTCCAGCTCCCGAAGTGCCGCCCCCATCGCGAGCCCCAAGCACTCGAAGCCATAACAGATGCAGAGCGTGGGAAGGTCGGCCTCCACGCGCGCCCGAAGCGCCGCGAACAGCGGCTCCCGCCACGGCCCGGGCTCCATCGGAGAGCCGGGGCCGCCGCCGAGCACCCACAGGTTCGAATCGGAGATGGGGAGCGCTTCACCGCCTCGAACGTTCATCTCCTCCACTTCGTAGCCTGCCGCCGCAAGCAGCACGCGCAGGGCCGGTGTGCCCCGATTCGGGTGGCCCGCGTTGAGATCGAGAAGGTGCGCCCGCATGGATCGATGTACACTTCGCCGGATGTTCGTCGCGCTTTGTTTTCTGGCCTGCATCGACACGGGGGTGTCGTCGACCGCAGAGAAGGAGCCGGAGGGGCCGACCACGATCGATCCTTATCAGCACGACGCCGATCATGACGGCACCGTGGACGCAAGCGATTGTAAGCCGTACGACGCCGACATTCACCCCGCGGCAACCGAAGCGTGCGATGGCATCGACAACAATTGCGACGGTGACGTAGACGATGGGAACTACGACCTCGACGACGACGGCTACGACGATGCGGGCCTCTGCTACACCCTCCCGGGCATGTGGGACTGCAACGACGGCGACGCAGAGACGCATCCTGGTGCCCAGGAAGTCTGCGACTACGCCGATAATGACTGCGACGGCGAGATCGACAATGGCGACGGCGACGGCGACGGCGCGGAGGCCTGCGACGATTGCGACGACGCAGACGCCTTCGTGTTCCCCGGCGCCGCCGAAGCGTGCGACGCGGTGGACAACGACTGCGACGGCGCCGTCGACGAGCTCTGGGACTTCGACGGAGACGGCGTGAGCGCCTGCGCGGGCGACTGCGATGACGACGATCCCGACGTGGGGCCTGCCGCTGCGGACCGCTGCGACGGCGTCGACAACAACTGCGACGGCCGCATCGACGAACCCTACGATCTCGACGCCGACGGCGTCTCCACCTGCGCCGGGGACTGCGACGACACGGATGCCGACGTGTTCGCCGGCGCGGTCGAGGTCTGCGACGGCAAGAACAACGACTGCGACGCAACCACGCTCGAATACGACGACGCCGACGGTGACGGCTACACGCTCTGCGATGGAGACTGCGACGAGTCCAGCGCGGCGGCCCACCCCGGAGGGGTCGAGTCCTGCGATGCCTTGGACAACGATTGCAACGATAAAACCGATGAGCTACCCGAGTGTTTCGGGTGTACGGCCTCCTCGACCTACCTCGTCTGCTCCTCCAACACCACCTGGCCGCTCGCGGAAGCCGCTTGCGACGATCTCGGCGGCATGCTCGCCTTCATCAGCTCCGCCTCCGAGAACGATGACATCGCCGATCTCACCCAGCGCGCCACCTGGATCGGCGCCAACGACCGGGACACCGAGGGCGACTACGTGTGGACCAACGGCTCGAGCGTGGGCTACGATAGCTGGGCTTCGTCCGAGCCTTCCGGCAGCGACAGCCTCGATTGTGCGATCACCAACAACGGGGGACGGCGCGGGGACTGGGCGATGGCGAGCTGCGAGTCGAGCTACCCGTTCATCTGCGAGCTCTGAGCGGCCCCGCGCCCTGAGGGCGCGATAGCTTCCCGCATGGCGTTTCCCCCGTTCACCGAGGAGCACACGCTCCTTCGCCGCACCGTTCGCGACTTCGTGATGAAGGAGCTCTACCCCTTCCGAAAGGAGTGGGACGACGCGGGGGAGTGGCCCGCCCGCGAGATCCTCAAGAAAATGGCCGATCTCGGCCTGCTCGGCATCCGCTTCCCCGAAAAGTGGGGCGGGGCCGGCCTCGACTGGTGGGCCCACGCCGCGATGGTGGAGGAGCTGGCGTACTGCCGCAACGGCGGCGTGACCATGAGCATCTTCGTGCACACCGACATCTCCACGCCGGTGATCGCCGAGATCGGCACCGACGAACAACGCGAGGAATTCCTGCGCCCCGCGTTCGCCGCGGAGCGGATCGGCGCCCTGGGCATCACGGAGCCCAACGCCGGGAGCGATGTCGCCAGCATCACCACCACCGCCCGAACCGATGGCGGCGACTACGTGATCAACGGCGCCAAGACCTTCATCACCAACGGCGCGTTCGCCGACTTCATCATCCTCGCCGTCCGCACCGGCGGTCCGAGTCATGCGGGGATCTCGCTCGTCATCTTCCCCACGGACACCCCCGGCTTCAGCGTCGGCAAGAAGTTCGACAAGCTCGGCACGCGTTCAGTCGACAGCTCGCTGCTGCACTTCGACAACTGCCGGATCCCGCGCCGCTATCTGCTCGGGCAGGAGAACGCGGGCTTCTTCTACATCATGAAGAACTTCCAGGGGGAGCGGCTCGTGGGCGCGCTCATGGCCACCAGCGGCATGGAGGTTCAACTCAACGACGCCATCGAGTACGGCAAATCACGCACCGCATTTGGGCGCCCAATCCTCAACTTCCAGGTGTGGCGACACAAGTTTGCGGAGCTGCTCACCCAGGTGAAGGCGGCGCAGATGCTGACCTATCATGCGCTCGACAAGATGAATGGCGGCGAAGATGCCACGCTCGAGATCAGCATGGCCAAGCTGTTCGCTGGCGACCTCGCGCAGAAGGTGGCCTACGAGTGTCTGCAATTCCACGGCGGCTACGGCTTCACGGAAGAATACGACATCGCTCGCGCCTACCGGGACGTGCGGATCTTGCCGATCGGCGGGGGATCGAGCGAGATCATGAAGGAAATTATCTGGAAGTGGTCGGGGTTGTAGGGGCGGGTCCCCGTGCCCGCCCGTTCGCCGCCCCGAATCGGCCGACACGGGGGTCGGCCGCTACACGCTCCCACGTCGGCCGCTACTTCTCCTTCGGCTTGTCCCCGGGCGTCTCGATCAACTTCACCGGCGCAACCACCGCCCCATCCGACCGCTCCGCCACCACGAAGTCCACGCGCCGGTTCTTCGCCTGGTCTGCCGCGCCCTTCTCCTTCACCAGCGGCTTGCTCTCGCCGTACCCGATCGCCTCCAGGCGAGCCGCGGCCACCCCCTTCCCCGCCAGGTACGTCTTCACCGACTCAGCGCGCCCCTGCGACAACTTCAGGTTGTCCTTCGCATCGCCACGCGAATCCGTATTCCCCTCGATCTTGATTTTCGTCAGCTCGGGGTGCTCGTTGAGGATGTCGGCCACCTCGTCGAGCAGCGCGAAGCTCTCCGGCTTGATCACAGTCTTGCCCGTTTCGAAGTACACCGAGTCCTTGATCTCGATCTTCTCCGCCTTCAGCGCCGCCTTCGCGGGCAGCATCTCCAACTTCAGGCTCACCGATCCGTCTTTCACGACGGTCACGGACGCCCGCCCGGGGCGGTAGCCCTCGGCGCGGCCGATCAACTCGTAGGCACCGGGGCGCACGGCAAGGGTTCCCGGATCGCGCAGCGGCACGTCAATCGGACCTTTCGCGGCCCACTTCGCGCCGGGAACCGGCTTGCCCTTCCCGTCGACCACCTCAACGGCCAGCCCGCCACGCGGCGCCGGCACCCGCAGCTCAACGGCCGCGGCGCCGCCGCCCGGTATCGTGGAAACCAGGTTCACCTCGCCAGTCACGAACATCTGCTCCCCCGCCGGAAGCTCAACCCCTTCCCCCGACTTTCCGCTTGTGGCGGTTCCCTCGATGCTCCAAACCGCATCAGGAACCGGCATGCCGTCGGTGTCCAGCACGGTAACCGTGACGCGCGCGCGCTCGGCACACCCGTCGGTATCCGCGAAGCCATCGACATCCTCCGGCGCGTCGGGGCAGGTATCCACGCCGTCGGCCACGCCGTCCTTGTCGCGGTCAGGCGGCGCTTTTGGCGCGAGCGGGTCCCAACCGATGGAGAGCAGGGCGCGGAAGCTCGGGGTGGTCACGGCGTCGTTGAGGCCGAAAGCCACCCCGGGGTGCACCAGCAGGCCGCGGCGTTCGCCCACGCGCGTCCAGCCACCCACCAAAAGTTCGGTGGGACGAGCGCGCTCATTCGCGAAGTCGGAGAGCACGCCCGCGGTGTACAGCTCCACCGCGACGCCCGAGCGGGCCGAGAGTGAATAGGCCAGACCGGCCTGCAATTCGGCGCGGGTACCCCACGTCACGTTCTCGAGCTCCTGCTCCGGCGCGAAGTCCACGCCGAGGCTCACCACCGCGTCGAGGCGGTCGCCAAGGTGCTTGTCTCCGCTCACCGTAACCTCACCCCAGAAGCCGCCCGCGCCAAGGCCGCCGCCGGTGCTCGCGCTGGGCATGCCTACCCGGCCCGACATCGCGAGGCCCACCGGCGACTTCGCGGGGTCGAGCAGCCGGAGCTTGGCGTCTATGCTCGCGTCCCCGAGGCCCGTGGCGTCGCCGTCGCGACCGCCGAAGCTGCGGAGTACGACGGGAATATCGAGGCCCAAGCGGAAGCGGCCCTTCGTCCAACCCGCCATCGCATCGAGCTGCATTACGCCGCCAACGAGCGTTTCGGTCGTGCCCTCCCAGTTCGTGTACTGGAGGGGATCCTGCGTGTAGGAGAGCACGCCCCGGCCGGTGAAGCCCTCGGCCGCGAGGTCCGAGTCGACCACACGGAGGAACTCATGGGAGTCCATGGCCGGACGGAAGGTCTGTGCGTTGATCGTGGGGGTTGCGCCGTCCGCCAGGGGGTCGGCGGCGTAGGCGGCGGCAGCGAGGAGCAACAACATGGTTGGTTCCGAGGAGCGGGGGCGGGGGGGATCAGGAGCGGCGGCGCGCGCGGAGAAGCGCGGCGGCCAGGAGGGAAAGCGCAGCAGCGCCGGCGGTGCCGCGAGCGCCGCCCGTCGAGCAGCCCCCGCTGTATTCGCCATCGGGAAGGTCGGTTTCGGCCAGCGGATCGCTCCCGGCCTCCACCTCAACCCCGTCGGGAGCGCCGTCGCCGTCGGTATCCTCGAGCGTCGGGTCCGTGCCGGTGTCGTTCACCTCATCGCCGTCGGTCAAGCCGTCCCCGTCGGTATCGGGATCGTTCGGATCGGTTCCGAGCTCAGCCTCTTCTTGGTCCGTCAGGCCGTCGCCGTCCGTGTCGGTCCCCGTGTCGGTCCCCGTGTCGGTCCCCGTGTCCTCGTCCGGCACATCGTCCGTTCCATCCAGGGGATTGGAGCCCGCCGCCACCTCGTCGCCGTCGTTCACGCCACCACCATCGGTGTCCGGGTTTTCGGGATCGGTGCCGAGCGCAGCCTCCTCGGCGTCCGTCAGCCCGTCCCCGTCGGTGTCGGGGTCCCCGACCGGCACGTCGTCACTCGCGTCCAGCGGATCCATGCCGGCGCCCACCTCGGTGCCGTCGTCCACGCTGCCGCCGTCGGTGTCGGCGTTGTTCGGGTCGGTCTCGGTCGCGCCCACGGCGCCGTCGCCGTCTGAATCTTCGTCGCCGTCCAGGAGGGTGTCTCCGTCGCTGTCCGCCGCGCCGGGATCGGTCGTCGTGCTCGGGTCGCCGTCGGCAACGAACACCGTCGCGTCGGTGTCGTCCCCTTCCGCCGCGATCAACCCCGACTCCTGGCCATCGCCGAGTCCGTCGCCGTCGGTGTCGAACTCGGTGGCGTCGCTCTCGCCGGCGCCGAGCGCGCCGTCATGGTCCGCGTCCTCGCTCCCATCGAGCAACCCGTCGTCGTCGCTGTCGTCGTCGTTGGGATCCGTCCCGAGCAACGCCTCGATGTCGTCATCCAGGCCGTCGTCGTCGCTGTCCGTGTCCGCCACCGGCACATCGTCGCTCGGATCCAGCGGATCCATGCCGGCCCCCACCTCCGTGCCGTCGTCCACAGAGCCTCCGTCGGTGTCGGCGTTGTTCGGGTCGGTTTCGGTCGCGCCCACGGCGCCGTCGCCGTCGGCATCCTCGTCGCCGTCGAGCAGCGTGTCCCCATCGCTGTCCTCGGAGCCAGGGTCCGTGGTGGTCGCCGGGTCGGTGTCCCCCACGAACACGGTCGCGTCGGTGTCACTGCCTTCCCCGGCGGTCAAGCCAGACTCCTGACCATCTCCGAGCCCGTCGCCATCGGAGTCGAACGCCGTGGCGTCCGTCTCTCCAAGCCCCAGAGCACCGTCGTGATCGGCGTCCTCGCTGCCGTCGAGCAGACCGTCGTCATCGCTGTCGTCGTCGTTGGGATCGGTGCCGAGCAGCGCCTCGATGTCGTCGTCCAGCCCGTCGCCGTCGCTGTCCACGGCTGGAACGTCGTCGCTCGGGTCCAGCGGATCCATCCCGGCCCCAACCTCCGTACCATCGTCCACGGTGCCGCCGTCGGTGTCGGCGTTTTCCGGGTCGGTTTCGGTCGCCCCAACGGCTCCATCCCCGTCCGCATCCTCGCTGCCATCCAGGAGCGTGTCCCCATCGCTGTCGTCGACCAGCGGATCCGTCGTGCTCGCGGGATCAGAATCCGCCACGAACGTGGCCGCGTCCGTGTCGCTGCCCTGGGCCACGGTCAGGCCTAGCTCCTGGCCATCGCCCAGCCCATCCCCGTCGCTGTCAAACACCGTGGCATCCGTCTCGTCTGCGCCGACCAAACCGTCCTGATTTGCGTCCTCCACGCCGTCGAGCAGGCCGTCGTCGTCGCTGTCATCGTCGTTCGGATCCGTCCCGAGCAACGCCTCGATCGCGTCGGTCAGCCCATCCCCGTCGGAGTCCCCGGGCAACACGTCATCACTCGGGTCGAGCGGGTCGGTACCGCGCCCCACCTCCACGCCGTCGTTCACGGTGCCTCCGTCGGTGTCCAGCTGGTTCGGGTCGGTTTCCGTGGCGCCCACCGCACCGTCGCCATCGGCGTCCTCAGCCCCGTCGCTCAGGGTGTCCCCGTCGGAATCTGCGACCGTTGGGTCGGTGGTCGTACCCGAGTCAGAGTCCGCCACGAACACCGAAGCATCGGTGTCGTTGCCCTGCGGGAGCGTCAGTCCGCCTTCAAGGCCGTCCCCTAGCCCGTCGGCATCGCTGTCGAAGCTCGCGGGGTCGGTCTCTCCCGCGCCTACGAGCCCGTCCGCGTCCGCGTCCTCATTGCCATCGAGCAGCCCGTCGTCGTCGCTGTCGTCGTCGAGGTAGTCGGTCAAACCGCTCGTTTCAAGGAGCGTCGGCAGCCCGTCGTCGTCGTCGTCGGCATCGAGGTAATTCGCCAGGCCATCGCCATCGGTGTCGTCGTTGGTGTAGTCCCCATCCCCGTCCGGGTCCTCCTCGGTATCGTACAACCCGTCGCCATCGCTGTCGGCCACGGTGGAGCCATCGAGATAGGTAAGGTCTGAGGCAGCATCTTCCAGGGTGCAGGTGCCGCTGTCATCGCAGCCCGCGAGGTCCACCGATAGCGAGCGGCCGTTGCTGGACGTGCCCGCCATGAAGTAGAGGGGTCCCGTTCCCAGTTCGGCCTGAAGGTCCGAGAGAGAGACGGCGAAATCCAGGAAGTAGTCCGCGTCGCCATTGAAGGAGGTCGCCGCCGCGCTCACGACGATGTTCCCGCTCCCCGCGGTGTAGTCCAGCGCAACGGGGTAGCCGGCCACCGGGGTCTCCGCGCTGTCGGCAGGGTCGCCCACGCCGGTAGGTGAAGTATTCTCGGAGAAGCCGATCTCTTCGCGGATCCCGTCAACCAGCAGCGCGTATTCGTAGCTGCTGAAGTCCCCGTCCACGTCGAAGAGCAGGCCCCAGCCGAACGCCCGCAGGTTGGTGGCGGATTGCAACGGATCGGCGTCGAGGCGCAGGCGCACAAAAAAGTCCGACCCGTCGACGTACACAAAAACCGCCGCATCGGTGGTGTCGCCCACGATCTCGCGGCCGTTGTTCTGGCCGTCCCCGCTCACGTCGCCCATCCCCTGGCCGTCTTGCGCGAGCGCGATCCAGTCGACGTCGGCCGGGAAGGTGGCAGCGAGCAGCGGAGAAGGCGCGAACAACGCGAGCAAAATCGCGATTCGCGCGGCGGGCGGGGCGCGGCGGAGATAGGATCGAACCAGCATGGGAGCTCCGGAGTCGTGGGGTCGGCAGCCTACCGTACGATCCGGCGGTCTGTGAGGCAACCGAGGGGGCGCGACGGCAATGGTCTGAAGGACACCGCCACCGCGCTCACCGCGGTGGAAGGACCAGAAGATGTGCCGGCCGATGAGGCGGAGATCGACCGCATTTTGGGCGATGCCGCAGGCCAGTTGTCGGGGCCAAGGTAGCCCGCCCGGCATCGCGGAGCGTAGCAAAAACTTCTGACCAAGCGCCGGGGCGCGTTTAGCCTCATACCCGAGGTGAGCACGATGGCCGCACGGAAGTTGGCGAAATTGAGTGAAGCCGAGGTAACAACAGCGCTCTTGGCGCTGCCTGCGTGGACGTTGCACAAAGGCAAGCTCCATCGCGAATACACCTTTGCCGACTTCGTTGGCGCCTTCGGCTTCATGGGCAGCGTGGCGCTGGTCGCCCAGGAGATGGGGCATCATCCTGAATGGTTCAACGTCTGGAACCTCGTTCGGGTCGACCTCACCACCCACGACTCGGGCGGGATCACCACGGCGGACGTGAAGCTAGCCCACGCGATGGAAGCGCTGGCCGCCCGGCAGTTGGGGCCGTGACACCGATCGAGCTCCTCTTCGAGCGAAGTGGACTCCCAACCTACGGCATCCAGGCGCCCCTGGCGGTGCGCTATGGCGGCGACTTCGGGCTTGCCCGCCCGGGTCTCTACGCGAACTTCGTCGCCTCGGTCGATGGCATCGTCGCCCTGCCCGGCCCGAGGGATTCGGGGCAGGTGATCAGCGGCGCCAACGAGCCTGATCGGTTTGTCATGGCCTTGCTCCGCGCAACCGCCGACGCGGTCATCATCGGGGCCGGAACCTTTCGCAAGATGAAGGGTGCGTTTCTACGCGCCGAGGCCATTTTTCCCGAGGCCAGGAAAGGCTTCGCAGATCTCAGGAGGAAGCTCGGTTTGCGGGTGCACCCGCTGTTGGTCGTCGTGACCGGCTCGGGACGTATCGCGCCTTCGCAGCCGGCCCTGGGCGACGCGCTCATCGTCACCACGCCCGCAGGCGAACGGAACCTGCGCGGCAAGCTGCCCCCGGGCGCGCGGGTGGCCGTGCTGGAATCGGCGCCGTTCGCCAGCCGATCGCTGACGAAATTGCTCGCCGCCGAGGGGCTCGAGGTCTTGCTCGCCGAAGGGGGGCCGTCGCTCGTCGGCCCCCTCCTTCGGGATGGCCTCGTCGATGAGCTCTTTCTCACCAGCTCCCCGCTGCTGTTCGGTCGGATGGCGGGAAGCAGGCGTAAAACTCTGGTCGATGGGGTGGACCTTGGTGGGCGGGCGCTCGACCTCCTGAGCGTTCGCCGTCACCAGTCACACCTGTTCTTGCGCTATCGGGTGCTCGGTGCGCCCAACCCTCCCACGTGAGGCCGGCCGACTCTTGGCCACAAGGCATGGCGCTACCCGTTCGCCGCCGCGCTATCGACGATGGCTACGGCCCGCGCCGCGACGCGATCACGGTGGCTCCGGGTGCCCACCGAAGGCGCTGCGCAGCGCCGAGAGCAGCTTGTTGGCAAACTCAGCCTCGCCGGTGGAGGAAAACCGCTCGTACAACGCTGCGCTCAGTGTCCCGTCCCATTGATTCCGCCCGATTCGATCCCACTCGGTTCTACCGGTAGGGTCGCTGGGATGTCGCCGTTTGGCGTGTCCCACGGGCGGGCGCGCCCCGTCGTGACGCACCCACGCGTCGCTCAGTACGGGATGTCCTCCTCGTCGATGAGGTCGTCGATGTGCGGCAGTGCTTCGCTCCACCGTTTTGGGGACCGCTGGCCGAGCGCACACGCCATTTCCTCGCCGTGAACGGCCCAGATTGCGTCCATGGCGTTGCGGAGGACGGTGGCGGCCAGGAGCGCCTGTCCGCCGGTCCAGTCGCGGGGGACCAGGAAGCGGAGCCAGGGGCGGCTCACGTTCCACCGGTGGAATCGAAGAGTGGGTGGGCGTTGAGTTGCTGTTGCATGAAGTCCGCGGAGATGGTGTCGATCCCGACGACGGCGGCCTGGATGAGCACGTGGAGGGCCGCCTGGTTGACGCGGCGCGCGATGCCGCCGCTGGCCTGGAAGAGCTTCCGCACGGCGCCGTCGGCGAGGAGCGAGTCCCGCGCGCCAGCGTAGCGGAGTTGGTGGGCGACGTAGTTGCGGGTGTCTTCGAGGTTGAACGGCTTCAAGGCGTGGACAAAGCTGAGGCGGGTGTTGAAGGAGTCGAGCGCGGGCACCTTGAGGGTGCGGAGGACGGCGTCGGTGCCCAAGATCAGGATGCTGAAGCGATCCTCGGCGTCCAAGGCGTAGTTGGTGAGGCGGCGCAGGACGTCGAAATGGTCGGCGGGCATCGCCTCGGCGTCGTCGAGGACCAGCAGCGTGTGCGGACCGCGGTCGGGGCCGTTGGCGGTCAGGTGGCGATGGGCTTGGTCGAAGAGGTCGCTGGCGTGCTGGCGCATGGGGAGGTCAAGCCCACGGCTGATGGCGCGCAGAAAGCCGTGGAGCGTGGTGCAGCCGTGGGGCAGGGTGACGACGTGGAACCGCGACTCGTCGAGCGACCGAAGGAACCGGCGGGCCGTGATGGACTTTCCCGCACCGCTGGGCCCCGTCGCCAGCGCCATGCCCTTGATCTCGGCCCACATCTGCAGGCCGTGCATCAGCTCTCGCTGCGCCCGGGAGTCGAACATCTCATCGTGTTTCACGGACTTCCGGAAGGGAAGTCGGGCGAGACCGAAGTGGCTTTGAAGGCGGCGAGGGGCCCGTTGGGCGCTTCGCCCCAAGGGCCCCGACCAACGAGCGACAGGGCTGGCCCGCGCGAAGCGATGAAGGGCCAGCCCCGAGCGACTGTGGAGACGCCCTTTGGGCCCGAGACAACGAGCTGATGGCGGCCGCGATGCCCATCCTACCGATGTTCAATGAAGGGAATCGGGCCGCGGGCATCGCCCAGCAGTGCTCTCCATGCGCACGGCAATCACGTCGAACACTGCGGCGTCGGCCTCGGCGCGGTGCGCCGCGAGGCTTTCCGCGAACATCTGAGGAGTTGGCTCGACGAAGTTCTGCTGGCGCCGCTTGGCGACGAGGTACCCGAGCCAGTTGGCGGTTGCGGCGGGTTTCTTGGGGGTCTTGCGTTTGGTTTCCGTCGCCGTTGCCGCGGGTTCGGGGTGCGGCCGGCGGTGACGGTTGACGCTGAAGGGCGGGACGCGCTCGACGAGCTTGTCTTGGAACCACGCTTTGACGAGAGACAGGCTCTCGGGGTCATAGCGCACCTCGATCCGCTTCTTTGCGAGCGCGAACCCGACTTGGTACTCGACGCCGAACAGCGAGAAGATTCCGGATTTGTCGGGGGTGCGATTTTCCTTCCAGAGAAACGCATCCCGCAGCTTGTGTTGGTCGGCGAAGCGAACGTCGGCGAGCCGGCGTCGCCATCGATCGCGAGGTCGTTCGCCGGTCTCCCCGTGGATGGTGACGTTATAGACGCCGTCGGACCAGGCGAGCCACGCTTCGTTGAGCTGGTCCAGCGTCTTGATGGTCGAGGCCGCGATCTCCGCAAGAAAGGCAGATACAATCAAACGATTGAATGCCTCTATTTTTCCGTGCCCCATCGGTCGGCGGACGCGCGTGAACACGATGGCGTGGATGCCCAGGCAGCCGACGATGTGTCGCATGTGGCCCGAACGGTAGACGGCCCCATTGTCGTAATACACGCGGACGGGCTTCCCGAACTTCTGAAGTGACCGGCGAAACACTAACTCCAAGGCGGGAAGATCGCCCTTGAAGGAGAATCGCCCGTGCAGGCACATGCGAGAGTGATCGTCCAAAAACGTGTACAACCAGGCCCGGCGGAACGCCCCCTTCTTGTCGGGGTCGGGCAACAGCGGGCCCTCGAGCATGTCGGACTGCCAGAGCTCGTTGGGAAAGCCAGTTTCAAAGCGGTCGAGATCGTCCTTCGCGGCAGCGGACGGGCGTCGCGCCGACAGGTCCTCGGCTTTGAGCGCGCGGTGCACGGTGCTCCGCCGCGCCTTGCCCACCGCGATCAGCCCCATGGACTCGGCGATCTGGATGAGCCGGTCCAGCGAGCGCGCCGCGACTTCGCTCTTGAGGTCGCAGAACATCGCGACCTCCGCCTCGGTGAGCGCGTGGATGCCCGGCTTCGCGGGCGTGGCGTCGCGCAGGCCGTCCAGGCCGCCGAGGCGGTAGCGGCGCGCCCACACCCGCAGCGTCTCCGCGGACACGGTGAACATCTCGCCGTCGGGGCCCGACCAGCTCCGCGCGGCGAGCTGCAGGAGCAGCGTTTGTCGGCCGCCACGTTTCGGAACCAGCGCGATGTAGGCGGCGATCACCTGGTAGCGGGCGAGGGCCCAGGGGTCGGACATGAACGGGAGCTCCGGTGGGGAGCCACAGCTTGCCCACCCCCGAAACGACACTCAACGACACCATTGGTGGGATGAACCTTTTCGCCGAACCCTCGTCCCGGGCACGCATGTCCCACCGCGCCCCCCCGGTGCAGGAGTCAGCGGCGCGAGGTGCCCAGCGTGCCAGCGTCCCCCAGATGAGCCTCAGCCAGGAGGGTGGTTGCGGAGGTCGTCAGCGCGTCGGCGCCCAACGCGAGGAAGGCGAGCCCGGTCACGAGGCGATACGTCGCCTCTGGATCCTTCCACCGCCGACGCCGAACGGCCACCGGGGGCGATAAACCTCCCGGAAACAGTCTCTCTACTGGCTGTGGCTCAGAACGTTCGACGACGGCGGTGCGGAGGGCCTCTTGCACGCGCGCCGCGTCGGGAAGCAGGCGATGAAGCCACCGATGTACGGTGCGAAGGCACGCCACCCCTTCCAGCGAGGCAGGGTGAGACGCATGACGGTGGAGGCCATCGGCGGACAACAGCCACGCGCACAGCGCCAAGAACACCACGACGAGCGTGGAGTGTGCGAAGACCACCTCGTCGGGCGCGTGGTCGAGGCGGGTCGTCGTCGTGCCATGAAGTCGCCACCGACGCCGATCAATGACCACGTGGTGAACGCCCGCGGCATCCACCACGGGGAGGTGGCGCGGCCGCCAGTCGTGTCGGTGCCACCCCGGACCCGGCCTGGGGCCCTCAAAACGCAACGTGGCGCCGGGGCCCTTCGTGTAGACGCCGATCAGCCCCCTACCGACCTTGAGGGGGGAGCAGTGCGTGCGAATCTGGGGCAACTTCGCCGGCTATCCCGCCCCGGAGCCCCCCGCGGGGGGCTCCGGGGCGCGGCCCGCGTCCCAGCCGGGGCTACCGGTTCACCCGGGTGGGATGTGGGTGCCCGGCGTGGGATCTCGGCGCGCGCCAGCGGGGGTAATCGGTGGGATGGGACACTCTGGAGCGCGCCCGTCGTCAGCAGGGCCTCCTGGCGGCGGACCTCCTGGATGGTCTCGACCGTAGGGGGCACGACCACGGGCGCGGCTGGAGGACCGACGGGCTTGAACATGGCAAGGGGCTCCGATGCCCTCTTTCAAAAGAGCGTCGACGTTCGCACGACCCCAGGTCAGGCGGGGGTGCGCACCAGCCACGGTCGCACCAAGTTGCCAAGAGTCAGAATCCGACAACGGGTAGGCACGATGAACGAGCAGTCAAGCCTTCTTTGAGGCTACCTCGAGGCCAGGGGGTCCAGGAACCGCTCTATCGCCCGGCGCACCCTCACGATCCCGTAGCCCTTGTCCACGTGCACCCAGTCCACCGCGCACTCTCGCGCGGCGGGCAGGATCACCTCGTCCGCGTCATGTCCGACGAAGGATCCCAGGATGATTACGATGTCGAGCTTCCCCGCACGCACCCGGTCGCGGATAGTCTGTAGGTTGTTCCTCTTGAACTCCGTACCTACCCACTCGAGCTCCGTGAACCCGAACGCGCGCTCAAGCCGCTCACGGTTCAGCTCCCGCGGATCGCCCCCGACCAGCACGCCGCGCCGGTAGCGGGTGCGGCCCCACCAGGCCCAGTCCGGCGGCAGCGGAGGCGCTTTGTCATCGTCCTCCAGCTCCGCCGGCTCGGCGTCTTCGCGGAGCGCCTTGCGGAGCGACTTGAACTCGCGGTCCTCGAAGAGGGCGAGGTGGGGCTGACACAGCTTGAGCAACCGCGGATCGGAGGGGCGCACCCCGCCATCAAGCGCCTTGCGCACGAGCGTCTTGAACTGCGCACAAACCGCATCCATCGCGCCCTCCGGCGCCGAGTCAAACTCGGGGAGGAACGCCGCCACCGTCGTCAACAGCCGCTCGTGGTTCTCCCGCACCGCTGGCGCCGCTTCAACCCGCGGAAGCCGGGCCCCGTAGGCCTCCACATCGGCGGACCACGAACCACGGGTGGGCCCGTGCCCTCGCGAGAGCCCGTTCACCCATCCCGGCTGCTCCCGCTTCGACCACGCGCTGAGCATCGAGAACGTGTCGTCGAGCTTCGGGCCTGCGACGCCGATCTCATCCTGGGCCCGGCGGAGGCGCCCAGTCACGAGCCCCACCAGCGTGCGCTGAACCTCCCGCGGGAGGCCACGCCAACGGTCGGCCTCCCGAACGACGTTCTGGAGGATGGTCACCTCCACCTCGCCGTCGTCCCCTGGCATGCCGAGATCCGCCACGATCTTGGCCAACAGCTCCTCCCAGTTCGCCGAGATGCCCTCCGCGCGCACCTGCGACCCGGCCTCGAAGTGCCGGGCCAGGGACTTCAAGCTCTCTCCGGTCGCAACCGGCGGTCGCGACACAATCGCCGCCCCCGTGGCAGCGCCCACCCGCGGCCGCACGCCTGCGGACTGGCCGGGGCCAACCAGCACGCCGGCCGAAGCCGGTTCTGCGGCAATTTGGCTCACTTGCGGCGCAACAACCTCCAGCGTGGGGGCGACGCGCGGGCTCAGCGCCACCGGGGCCCGTGTCGCGTCGAGGTCGGCCTCGGCCAGGGTGAGCGTGCCGCCGAGATCGGTCCAGCCCACCAGCAGCTCCAGCACCTCGTCGGCCAACCGCCGCCGATCGTCCCCAAGTTGTGCACGTAGATCGGGATCTATCGGCTGCGAGAGCCAGCGCTGAATACGGCCAGCGCGCGTCAAAAATCCGGCGAGCTGCTCCGCGCGCACATCCTGTGCTGCACGGAGCGCCCCCCGAAGCTGAGCTTCGTCGGGTCGCGTAGTCGTCATCGGGCCCTCCTGGCCACCGGTAGATTGTATCGCACTCGACGGGCTTGTGAATGGTGTGCATCAGGTTCGCGTACCGTCGCCGCATCGCACAGGAGCCTTCATCATGCGTCCGTTCACCGTCCCGTTCCTCGCCCTGCTGGCCTCCGGTTGCCTCGTGTACTCCGATGGCCCCAACCACCCACCCGCCGAAAACTACGCTCCCGTCGTCGAGTGGGCGGACGCGAGCTGCTACTGGGACGACGCCTACATGGACGATGTGTGGTGGTTTGAAGCCGATATCATCGACGACAACGGCCTCGACGATGTGACGGGCGTGTACGCCGATGTGTACGATGGCACCTCCGGCGAGTGGGTCGATGCGTTCGAGCTGTACTACGACGGCGGCCGCACCTGGTTCTCGAGCTGGCAGGGCAGCTCCACCTACCTCGACTGCGCGTACTACAACTACATCGTTGATTTTTCAGTGGAGGATACGGTCGGCCCCGGGGAGGTCTACTCGCTCGACGTGTACTGAGCGCCCCACCGCAAAGCCCCTCGAAACGCCATGCAAGCCCACGATTCAGCGATCGTGGGCTTGCTGCGTTTGGCTTTGGCGCGTAGCCTTCGGCGTATGAACACCGTCACCATCTACAGCACGACCTGGTGCCCCTACTGCGTGGCAGCCAAGCGGTTCCTCGACAGCAAAAAAGTGCCGTGGACGGAGATCGACCTCACGGGGGACGACGACGCCCGCGCCGCGCTGGTGGAGAAAAGTGGACGGCGAACTGTTCCCCAGATCTATGTAGGGGACGTTCACGTCGGCGGCTACGACGACCTGCGCGCGCTCGACAACCGCGGCGGACTGATGCCGCTCGTCGCGCCGGGCTGAACGATGCCGCCCCTCTGGTGGTGCGCCGCCGTTGCCGCCGCAGGGTACCTCGGCGCAATCGCGATGGGCCGCAAGGGCTGGTACAAGGTGCTTCCTGCACTCTCGCTCGCCGCGCTTGTCGCCCCGAGCAGCCCGCTGGCATCGGCGGCGTTCGTGGCCTGTGCCGCCGGGGATGCGTTCCTGCTCGACAAGGAGCGGTACTTCCTCCACGGTCTTGGCGCGTTCCTGGTGGGCCACCTGCTCTTCGTGCCGGCGTTGCTGATGCAGCGCAGCGGGGAGCCGCCAGTGTGGCTCGTCGTCGCGATCGTCGCGGCGGCGCTGGCGGTGCTCGCGGCGGTGGTGCCGAAGCTGAGGGGGAAGCTCGCGGTCGCGGTGCCGATCTACGCGCTCGCGCTGGCCGTCATGGGCATCGCCGCAGGCGCGCACGGCCCCGTCGCCACCGGCGGCGCGCTCCTCTTCGTCGTGTCCGACGGCTTGTTGGCCATCAACCGCTTCGCTCGGCCGCTTCCCCGGGCGGAGCTCCTCATCCTGGCGACGTACTTCAGCGCGCTACTCACGTTGGCGGCGGGGATCCTCGGCGCGGCGGCCTAGTCCATCACCCGGTACACGAAGCGCACCGGGTGGCCCGTTCGCGGCGCATCCGCCTCGAAGATCACGGCGTTCGAGCCGAAGTCGAAGGTCCAGCCGGAAGTGCGCGGCTCACCGTCCACCTCCACAAGGATGCTGTCGGGATCGGGGTGATGCGAGAGGCTGAACGCGTCCTGCCGGCTCTGGACCTCCGCGAGCGCGTCCACCTGGCTCGACCAGTCGCCGCAGATGGAGAGGAAGACACCGTCGAACGCCTGGGTCGCCTCGTAGTAGCCAGTGCCCGGCTCCGCACCCGCGCAGCCGCCGGGTACGTCGCCCGCCACGGCCGAGATCCACACCCGCGCGGCGTCGCCCTTGGCGGCCACGATCGCGTCGGTGTAGGCGGTCCAGTAATCTGGGTTTCCAGAGTCCCAACCAGGACTGTTGTCGTCCTCATCGGAGAGGAACACCACGTGAAGCTCCGCCTCGGGGCGCAGCAGGCCGGCGTTGCACTGGCCCTCCCCGCTGAGCGTGAGCGCCGTCGCGACGTTGCTGAGGCCCCATTCGTCGACGAGGTCCTCCCCGGGCGCGGTGGCGAGGCCCGCGGCGAACAAGCTCGCGAAGTCGGGAGTATCCTCGGTGAGCACGCCGTTCTGCGCGCAGCCGCTCGGGCCCGTGACCGCCGCTAACTGCCAGCTCGTCGTCACCTCATCGAGGCGTGTGACGAAGTCCGTGAGCTTGGCCCCCATCGCCGCTAATTCCTCGCCCATCGAGCCCGACGTGTCCCCGAAGAAGACGATGTCTACGCCGGTGGCCCCCTCGGCGACGAACTCCTCGTCGATCACGTCGGCCGCACCGACGCTTGGCTCGAAGCCGCCCTCGTCGCGGGTGGTGTCGACCTGATCGCCCGCGAGGTTGTACTCGGAGCAGGCGGCGAGCAGCGGGAGGACGAGGATCAAGCGCATGCGCGAGGTAGAGCAAGATCGGGGCCAGCGACGATCGCGCGAAAATCCGCGTTTGCTCGATCGCGGCGCGCAGCCTCAGGCCGCTTCGGGGTACGCGCACCCCAGCCAACGGGACATGAACGGGCTAGTTGGGCCCATGCTCCGCTCCGACGCGCTCGCCCCCCGCTTCGCGCGCGCCTGGCGCGGGGTGGGTGCCCACTCGACGCCGCCCGATCTGCTCGACCGGCTGCTGACCGCGTGGAACGAGCCCGGGCGCCACTACCACAGCGAGGCGCACCTCTTCGACGGGCTCGCGCGAATGGATGGGCTCCGCGCCAGCCTGAAGCGGCCGAACGAGGTGGAGATCGCGTGGTGGTTTCACGACGCAATTCAGGTTCCCGGAGCGCCCGACAACGAACACCGAAGCGCGGACTGGGCCACCGAAGCCCTCACCGCGTCGCGGGCTCCGGAGGGGGCGATTCAGCGCATCGCCGCGGCAATCCTGGCCACGCGCCACCGTGGTGAGCCTGCGACCCCCGACGAAGCGGCGCTGCTGGACCTGGATCTCGCGATCTTGGGGGCCAACGTGGCCGAGTACGACGCCTACGCTGCCGGAGTTCGGGCCGAGTATGCGGCGATTCCGGATGAAGCATGGCGCGCGGGGCGGGCCGCTTTCCTGCGAGACATGCTGACACATGGTTCCATGTATCATACGGCTTCGTTTCACGACGCGCTGGAGCTGAAGGCTCGGGCGAACCTGATGCGGGAGCTGGCGGCGCTGGACTGAAGTGCTCAGTCGCCTCGTTCGAAGCGCCCGGCTCGCTCAACCGTGGCCACAAAGCGGGGCTCGGGCAGGATCTCGAACGCGGGCGGGAACGCCTCCGGCGCGAGCACGCTCAGCCGCGCCGACGCCGCCACGCTCGCGGGGCCATACCACCCCAACTCGCGCGACTTGTCCAGCGCCGCCACGTAGAACGCCGCCGCCTTCTGGCGCATCTGCCACGCCATGTCCTGCAGCTTCATCCGATAGATCTCCTGCTGCGCCGCGGTGAGGTAGGCGGGCACGTAGGAGCGCTCGATGGTGTCCGCGAACTGCTCCTGGGCCTGTCCCTGGCGCACAAGGCTCTCCATCGCCCAGGCGACGGAACCGATCTCGATGACGTCGGTGTAGGTGGCCTCGACCTCCTGCATCGCGCGGGCTTTCGCCACGAGCTGCGCTGACAACACCCGATCCACCTTCTGCCCCGGGAGCGGGCGATCGCCCGGGCCGTCGATGCGGAGCGAGAGCGCGGCTCCGAACGCACGCTCGGCGAGGCGGAACGACATCTCGGCGGCGGCCTCTGCGGCGGTCGACCCCCCCTCCCCTCGGACCTTCGCCGCCTGGTACCAGGCCAGCGAGTCCTTCCAGTGCTGCGCCTGTTTTCCCTCGTCGGCTGGACTCGTGAACAGGCGACCGAAGCGCAGCCGCGCATGCATCACCTCATCGGCCGTCCACGGCTCGGGAGGCGCACCACGCGGGGGCGCGAAGATCGCGAGCCACGCCTGGCTCGCCTCCGCAGGGCGCCCATTCGCCTCCAGCAAACCTGCGATCTCCAGCCGAGCGCCATGCGCGGCCGGGTGCTGCGGCCACCCCTGGACAAAGCGGGTGTAGTCCCCGATCGCGGCGACGCCTTGCCCGAGCGACCACCGGAGCACCGCGGCCGAGTACAGCGCGTCCGCGGCCGCAGGGTGGCTCGGCTGCGTCGCGACCAGGCGCTCGTACCACGTCGCCGCCTGACGGAAGTCCGCGAGTGACTCGTACGCGAACCCGAGCACTGCCATCTCATCGGCGGCGTACTTCGACTTTGGGTACTGCTCGACCAGCCGCTCTCGCGCCCGGATCGCATCGCGCGGGCGGCCCAGCTCGGTGAGGTACACACCGGCATCGTGGAGCGCGAGATCCGCATGGGTGGAGGCGGGGAACTCCTCCTGGAACACGAGGTACTCCACCACCGCGGTGGCCTTGTCCCCGGTGCGGAGCAGGCGCGCTTCTACGCCTTCGATCCGGGCGCTCTCGTAGACTTGCCGGATCTCAGCCTTGAACGCCGGTGAGCCCAGGCCGGCTTCGGCGAGGAAGGCCCTGCTCGTCTCTTCGAGGTTGTCCCAGTCCTTGGTGAGGGCGAAGCTGTCCAGGATGAGGTGCGCCGCCTGCTCGGCCTCCCGGGACTGGGGATCGAGGCCGATGACCGTGCGGAAGCGCACCGCAGCCTCCTTGAACTGGTCGCGCTCGTAGAGCAGATACCCGGAGCGGTAGATGGCGGCGCGGACCTTCACCGGGTCGCCACCCGGGATCCGGGTGTACTGGTCGAGGGCGGCGAGCAGCTTGCCCTCGGCGGAGGTGAGCGGCTTCGGGCCGACGCCCGTGGGAGCCGTGCCTGCCTTACGCTCGCGCTTGAGCAGCTCATCGGCGGCGAACACCGCAGATTCGGCACAAAAGCTCGTATGTGCTCCGTTCTCCTCGAGTGATACAACGGCCATGTATTGGTCGTAGGCTGCGTCGAAGCGCTTGAGCCCGTAGAGCAGCTCGGCCCACGCGTAGCGCATGTCGGCCTCGTGTTCGCCGTGCGACACCTCGGTGAAGTAGGCGGCGAAGGCGCGGTCCGATAGCTCTCGACGTGCAGCGCTGTGTCGCCCCTCGCGGCTCAGGCCGGTGTTCACGGCGAAGCTCCGCAGCTCAGCTTCCAACGTGCCCCGTGCGGTGGCCACCACGTCGGGATGTGAGGCGTTGGCCCGGCTCCAGCCGCTCGCCGTTGCGACCATCGTACGCAGCCGCTCCAGCTCCAACCAGGCGTCCTCCGCGCGGCCCATCTTGACCATGAGATGCACGATCTCCGCCTGGTGAGCCGGCGCCGACGCCGCGACCGGGGCGTGGACGATGAGGCGGCGCAGCGTGACCACCGCCGCGTCGAACTTGCCTTGCTCGGCGTAGATCGCCGCTAGCCGCTCTACGCAGTCCGTGAACAAGGCGGGCTCGCCGATGCCCTGGAAGTAGTCCCAGGCCGCGTCGAGGTCGCCTTGATCGGCGAAGAACCGGACGAGATCGTGAAGCGCCTCCTCGCGCAGCTTGATTCGGTTCCCCTCCCCGACCGACTCGCTGACCACGGTCTTCATGGCCACCGTCGCCTGATCAAATTCGCCGAGGTTGTACCAGACCCAGGCGAGCTTGTAGCGGGCGAAGGTGCGGCGCTCGAAGTTGGGATCGGCGACAGCATGCTGGTAGGCGATGAGCGCCTTCGAAGGCTCGTTCTGATCGAACCAGAATTCGCCGATGAGGAGGTACGCATCGGCGGCGAAGCGGCTCTGGGGAAATTGCTTCACCAGCTTCGTGAGCTCGGTGTTGGCGACCACGCGCTGCCCGGAATCGCCTGAAACGTTGGCCAGCTCGATCCGCGCCTGACCGAGCGCGAAACCGGCTTCGTCGGCCCGGGCGAACTGGGGGTAGCGCGCGGTGATCTGCTCGAACAGCTTGATGCTGCGCTCGATCCACACCTGCGACGCGGCGTGGTCCTCGCTCCCCGCCTCCATTTCGCCCGCGTAGACCACGCGCCCCTCCTCCACATAGAGGTTGGCGAGGCGCAGGATCATCTCCGCGCGCGTCTCGTCGTCTACCTCCGCCGTGCGGATCAGCTCCTTGAGGCGCGTCATGGACTCCTGGCTGAGCGGCTCCGTGGCCCCCGCGGGGGCAGCGCCCACGGCAAGACAGAGCAGCAGCGAATAACCAAGGAACTTTGGTGTGAACATGGGCGAGGGCTCGGGGTTGGCGCCCGCCTTGGACAGTCAACGTTCCGTCAGGTTCCGGAGAAACGGGGAATCAATTGCTGAGCCGGGGACGCGGGGGCGCGACCGGCGCGACGCATTCGCCGACGTCCCGGCGGCTCCGCTCGGATAACGTCAGCATGAGGAGCTTCATGACCCGTCCCCTTCTGGTAGGTGCGCTGTGCTGGCTACCCCTTATGGCTGCTTGTAGTCCAGGAAACGGCGAGCCCGGCGGCCTGGATTCGGCCCCCGTGTTCACCGACGCCGACGAAGATGGCGTGGCCGACGGCGATGACTGTGAGCCTGAAGACGCGACGATCTTCCCAGGGGCCGACGAGGTCTGCGATGGAGTCGATCAGGATTGCGACGGAGTGGTGGACGACGACGCCGTTGATCTCCAGGTCCGGTACGCCGAGTCTCCCCGCCTCCCCACGACCGCCGCCGATCCCGTGTATGTGGTTCTCGCAGATGTTCGGGGCGATGAACACCTCGACGCCGTCGTAAGCGACTACGAGGGTGCGTCGATCGAGGTCTTCGAAGGCCAGGCTGACGGCTCATTTTCCGCCAGCTCCACCCCCTATGCGGGGCCCGCAGGTTCTGGGGCGATGGCCACGGGCGACCTCGACATGGATGGCGACGTGGACATCGTCGTTGCCGGGTACACCTCCAGCGTACTTACGTCGTTCTTGCAGGCCGACGACGGCTCCCTCATCGCCTCGGGGGAACGCCCGCTCCTCGGCGCGCCGAACGCTGTGGTGCTCGGTGATTTCGATAGCGACGGGATCCTTGACGTAGCCGCGAGCACCAACCAAGACGCGGAGGTTGCGCTCGGAGATGGTCAGGGCGGCTTCGTGGAGCCCACGGCGCAGGGTGTTGACGGAATGCCTTACGGGATCGCCGCAGCCGACTTCGATGGCGATGGCGCGCTGGACCTGATCGTCTCGCAATATGGAGCCGGTACGCTGACACCGCTCATGGGGCTCGGGAACGGCAGCTTCGTCGCGGGGGAACCGCTCGATGGCGGCGGCCAGCCAGTGGACGTCGTCGTGTTCGACGCAGACGGCGACGGCCAGACGGATGTCGCCGCGTCGGGCAACGCGGGCGTGCGTGTTCATTTGGGGGCGGGCGACGGCTCCTTCTCGGGGGGTGGCGCCTACCCCACCCTGCACGGGCCATGGACGGTGCGCGCGCTCGACGCCGACGCGGATGGCATCCTGGACCTGCTCGTGATGACCGAGGGTCTCGAGCTCCTGCCCGGCAACGGCGACGGCTCGTACGGCGCCGCGTCTGCGTGGGGCACGCTCGAGTCGGTTTATTGGCACCAAACGGCGGACCTCAACGGCGACGGCTTCGACGACGTCGTTGCGGTCGAACACTCGGACGCATCCCTCGTTAGCTACGTTACGACCGGGTATTGCCCATGATCGGCGCGGCGACGCCGCGCCACCGCCCCGAGCGCGGCCAGGACGCCGAGCGCGACCGGCGCTCCGCTCCCCCCGTTGCACGCGCCACACTCCTCGGGAAGGTTTCCGGGGATGTCGCCAGGATGGTCCTTCCCGCCGGTGTCTTCGGCCGCGGTGTCGTCGGTTCCTGAGTCCTCGCTCGCTGTATCGTCGCCACCCGTGTCGCCGGTGTCGTCTCCGCCCGTGTCTGCGTCGGCCACCCAGTCTTCCACCACGCCAATCGTGTCCTCGCTGGTATGACGTTCGCCAAAGGCGATCATCCAGGCATCGTCGTTGTCCGCCGCGCCGGCGTCGATCAGGAGCTCGCCGGTGATCGGCGAGGCATAGAGCAGATCGAGATGGGACAGGTTCGCGACGTGAACGTCCTTCACGACTGCGCCACGTGCCGTGAGCCGCTCCTGAGCTGTGGCGCTGGTGAGAAACACGAGTCCGTCGCTTTCGCCCGAGATCTCCCCCAGGATCAACGCCCCGGATGCGAGCCCCTGCACCTCCTCCTCGGTGATCCCCACGCTCACCAGGCCATCGCTGATCGCGGCCGCCACGATGTCCGCCCACTGGTTCACCGTGAGGTCGCCAATCTCCGCCCAGGCTTCGCCAAACAGCTCAGACGCAAAGTCCGGCGTTCCATTGGGCATCACTGGGTTGTTGCCGGCGAGCAGGAACACCTCGATCGCGGGGTCCACGCCGTTCGCGGCCACCGCGTCCAGCACGCCGCCTGAGGCCTCGACCACGGCATCGATCCCGTCTGAGTAGGAGTAAAAGCCGTAGCCCCCCTCGTAGGTCGTGGACCAGTCCTGCTGGGCGGCGTACACGCCCAGCCACGGCATGGAGCCGGGGAGATCGTAGTCCTGGCGCGCGTAGAGCTGGCGTTGACCGGGGAACAAATCCCCATCCTGGGGCAGGAAGTCCTGCTCGCCGAGATCGGTCACGTTCCACACGTTCGCGGTGCCGTATGGGTAATACTCGCCCCAGGAGGCGGGGGAATACGCCTCGTTGGCGTCGAGCGACATGTAGTTGCCGTTGGGCCAACGAAACGCGGTGTCGATGCCGGCGAGCGGCGTGGCGATCAGCACGAGGCGACGAACATCGCCCCGATACACCGTGCCGACCTGCTCGTAGGCGGCATCGCTCCAGGCCGCATCGGCGAAGTTCGAGGTGTAGATCGAAGCCGCGATCCCGCCTTTGCTGTGTGCAACGAGATCCACCTGCGACGCCCCGGTGCGCTCCTTGATGCGTGCGATCGCATCCGCGATGGCTTCGGCCTGCTGGAAGGCATCACCGTGGGGGTGGGCGAAGGTCATCGCGTACACGGGCCGACCCAACAGGTCTTCATGCCAGGCCATCGTGATGAAGCCACGGGAGCCGTTGTCGGCCGCGCCCGGGACGAACAGGATGGGCGTGCCTGAGGCGATGGCGGCGCTGGGGCCAACATGGAGCAGGAACGCCGAGGTGTGCGGCGTGCCGGTACCAAAACAGTCGGCGATGTGCGGGGCCCAGCTTGCGTCGTCCGGCCATGCGGTGACGTCGTTGTACTCGCCCGCGTCGAAGAGCTTCCGGTCGGGATCCTGGTGCAGCTCGATGGCGCTCCAGAGGCGCACCGTGCCTTCGAGATCCTCCACTTCGGAGCCAGTGAACGTGGCGGCCGGTGCGGCGGGGTCGAAGCCCGAGGTGGCGAGCGCGGGATGCGAAGCGAAAAAGGCAGCGAGGGTGAGGATCATTGCAGGAACTCCGCGACGGCAGCGTTGAACGCGCGGGGCGCGTCGTGATGGACGGTATGGCCGGCGCCGCCGATGAGGACGAGGCGGGAGTGGGGGATCAGGGAGTGAGCGCGCTCGGCGACGGCGGCGGTGCGGCCGCCGGTGAACACGGGATTGGGGATCATTCGGTCGTCCGTGCCGAACACGATGAGCGTCGGCACCGCGATGTCGCGTGCGCGGGTGCCGACGGGGTAGTCGATCATCCCGGCGATGGAGCGCGATACCGCCACGCTGGTGCCCGCGAAGCGCTTGGATCGGCCGAGGCGGACGCGCTCCCGGATGAGCCGCTCTACGCCGTCATCCATCCGGTTGAAGACCATCGTCTGGAAGTTCGCGCGAACCTGCTCTTCGCTGGACTCCATCGCGCGGCCTTCGGTCCAGAAGTCCTTCATGAACCGCCCGGCTCCGGCGTTGAAGCTCTCGATGCCGGCCGGGGCTGACAGCACGAGCCGGTCGACGCGCTCCGGGTGGGTCAACGCCAATTCCATCGCGATCTGGCCGCCCATGCTGTGGCCGACCACCGCGGACCGCTCCACCCCGACGGCGAACATCCAGTCGGCCACGATGTCGGCGTACCAGGGTGGCGTATAGGGGGCATCCGGGCGACCGGACTGGCCGAAACCCGGCAGGTCCAGCGCGAGAACGCGATGCGTCTTCGACAATTCCTCGATCTGGTGCTCCCAGAATCCGGTGTACGACGACAACCCGTGAATCAACACAATCGGCGAGCCGTCGCCACCGCTGTCTACCCAGGCGATGTCGATGTCGTCAACGACCGAGTGTTGGACCGGGAGCGGCGACCAAAGCTCGGCGGGCTCGATGGGGCCAAGGTGGGCGTACCGGGGTGCGCAGCCAGCGAGCAGGAACAACGCGGCGTTCATCATCCGAGCACCAACCAGTCGAAGGAGAGCAGCGCGGTCCACGGCGTTGCAGGGAGCTCCGCGCCGAAGACCCCGGCGCCGATTAGGGAGACGGTCCCGAGCGGGAACGGGTGCGCGGAGAGCTTGAGGTTGGCCTCGGTGCCAAAAACGTCGCCGTTGGTGGAGCGGGCGTAGCCACCGCCGAGCGTGACGTTGAAGCGCTCAGGGACAAGATCGTAGCCGAGCGAGCCGGTGGCCGCGATCACGCCGGCGCCGCCGCCCGAAACGTCGGCGACGACAGCAACCTCCCGGTTGATCGCGCCGGTGTCTGGAAAAAGCAGGTAGCAGCCGTGTGTCGCATAGAACGCACCGACGATGCCCCAGGTGTTTCCCGTCAGCACGCCGCTGTAGGTGTCGTCGCCGTCGGCATCGCCCGTCGATGCGAGCAGCTCCAGCCGCGCCACCGAGCCCGAGCCGGCCGCGTAGCGATAGCGGCCCTCGATGTCCACGAGGGCGCCCGCCACATCCACGTCGCCGTGATCGGCCACGTAGATCTTTCCGAGGTTGGTGGCGACCACCGCGTGCAGGCCGGCCGGTCCGAGGTCGAGGCCGGCGTTGTACCCGCCGTCGGCCGCGAGCCAGAGCAGGTCGGTGTCGACCTCTGGGGCAACCTCCGCTTCGGTGCTGCGAAAATCGAGGCGGGGGCCGCCCTGAAGCTCAGAGAGCGCGCTCGAAGGGCCTGAGCCCACGATCCCCGCGGCGCCGCCGGCCCGATCGCGGAGAAACCAGCCGTGGAGGCCGACCCGGGTGGCATACGCCGGGGCCAACTGCACGTCGCCCACGAACAGGGTGACATCGTCGCCATCCGCGAAGGCCTGCTCGTAGAGCGTGAAGCTACCGGCGCGGTAGCGGAGGAGCTCGCTGCCGGCCACGTCGAACTTGCCATAGGCCGCGATTCCAGCCGCTTCGCTGCCCCAGAACATCAGCCGGCCCCCCGAGCGCGTGAGCTCATCCAGGCGGGCGGTGCCCGGGTCGTTCACCGAGTCCCCCACAAACTGCTGGCCGATCACGACGGTGTGGCCCTTCGCGAGCTGGAGGCGCACGTCGAGCCTCCGGGTCTGAAGGTTCACTTGGTCGCCGCCGAACGCGCCGCCGGTGTTCCCGCCCGTCGCATAGGATTGGTCTCCCCAGGCGAAGTCGATCTCGAAGGCGGCGTCGAGCGCCGCGCGGCCGTCGAGGAGGTCGGGGGTCCACGTCATGAACGCCGCGAGGCGCTCCTCGGTGTAGGCGCCTGTCTTTTCGCCGGTCGTGGTGGAGTTGGTGCCGCCGAGTGTGCCCACGACCTGCCCGTTCACCAGCGGGTTCGTGGTTTCAAGGTTGCTGAGCACGCCGCGGGTGGAGAACGCGCCCAGGAAGCGCAGCGGCTTCGGCTCGGCTGCTGCGGGACGCACCTCCGCGGCCACGGCCTCGGCGGGCAGCGCAGCGTCATCGGCGAACGCGCCTGGAACGAAGAACAACATCTACTGCCGCCGATAGGTCTGAACGTTGGTGCCGGCTTCGAGCTGCGGCCCGGCCGAGGAGCCGAACCCGGCGGTGGGCGTGGGCGCGGTGTACCCGGAGGCCGGCTCGACGATCACGACCTCGTAGGTGAGGACGTTGCCGTCAACCTCATAAATTCCGTCCGAGCGTGCGTTGCTCGGGGAGGTCTGTACGAGGTTGATACTTCCCGGATGTGTTGATGTATCGGTGGTGTAGGTGCCGATGAACGTGATCTCGGCGTGGTCAGTGTCGGTCGCGACGACCTCGTAGCTGCCGTTCGCCTTGAACTCAGCGGTGATCAGCAGGAAGTACGGGGCGAGGAGCTCGCTGATGTCGTCGCCCTCCGAGCGCCATTCGCCCACGATCGAGTCTGAATCGGCGTCGGTATCGGTATCGGTGTCGGTGTCGGTGTCGCTGTCCGCGTCCCCATCGGTGTCGGTGTCGGTGTCCGTGTCCGTGTCTGCGTCCTCGTGCGGATCGGCCAGGTTGGTGTAGTCCCCGGGCGTGCTCACATCATCGGGGAGGCAGGCGGAGAGCAGGAGGAGCAGACGGATCATGCGAGCCCCTGAGCGGCGGCGAGCGCGCGCAGGCCGACCCGATCGAGCTTGCCCGAAGCGGTCTTCGGCAGCTCTGGCAGGAGCCGCAGGTGCTTCGGCAGCTTGAAGCGCGCGAGGCGACCATCCAAATAGGCGACCACCTGGGCCGGCGTGAGCTCGGATCCGGGTTGCGCCTCGATGAACGCGCAGCCCACTTCTCCCCAGCGGGCGTCCGGCACCCCGATCACCGCCGCCTGGGCCACGCCCGGGCACCCATAGAGGATCTCCTCCACCTCCGGCGGGTACACGTTCTCGCCCCCCGAGATGAACATGTCTTTTAGCCGTCCGACGACCGTGAAGTAGCCCTCGCCATCACGACTGAGCACATCCCCGGTGCGGAACCAGCCATCGCCCATCGCCTTCGCGGTGGCGGCCGGATCGTTGAGGTAGCCACCACACACGGCCGGACCCGCGAGCAGCAGCTCGCCCGGCTCATCCACGCCGCACTCGGCGCCATCAGGGTGCACGAGCTTCGCCGATACATGCGGGATGACCATCCCCACCGTGCCGGCCTTGCGCTCAATCTCCGAGGCGGGAAGCGAGAAACAGTTGGGGCCCACCTCGGTGAGGCCGAAGCCCTGACGCAACGGGATGTGTCGGTCCCTGTATCGCTTGAGCAACGGCATCGGGAGCGCCGCGCCGCCGACCAGGGCATCCCGCACGGTGGAGAGATCGGAGCCTGCGAAGGCTGGGTGATCGAGCATCATCTGGAACATCGTCGGCACCCCCATCAGGAGCGTGATGCGATGTTCGGCGATGAGCGAGAGCGCCGCGCCCGGCTCGAAGCCCTCGGTGAGCACCACCCGCCCGCCGCGCCAGAACAGCGGCGTGGTGAGGCAGTTGAGCCCGCCCGTGTGGAAGAGCGGCGTGAAGGTGAGCGTGCTGTCCAACGGCGTCAGGTCGCACGCGAGCTGGGTGTTCACGGCGTTCCAGTGGAGCTGCTGGTGGGTGAGCAAGGCCCCCTTGGGCCGCCCGGTGGACCCGGAGGTGTACATGAGCACCCACGGGTCGTCGAGTCGGCTACCGGGGCCATCAACGGGCTCCGCACCCGGATCACCGCTCAGCTCCACACCCGGGATACGGCCCGCGAAGCTCGGATCCACGAACACGACGCGCGGCTTCGCGTGCTCCACCTGCCAGGCCAGCTCGGGCCCCGCGAGGCGCCAGTTCATCGGGAACAGCACCGCCCCAACCTCGGCGCATGCAAACAGGAGCAGGAGCGTTTCGGCACGGTTGGGGGCCAGGACCGCCACGATGTCCCCGGCGAGCACGCCCTCCGCGCGAAGGCGTCCGGCCCAGCGCCGCGCCTCATGCTGCATCGCAGTGTACGTCCACGCGCGGCCCGTCGCGACCTCCAAAAGCGCCGGCGCGCCCGGACGAAACCGGGCGTGCACCTCCAGCCAGTTGCTCGTGGCCTTCATGCGGACGATTCGCGAAAAAAAGCGTCCAGCAGCGGATAGAAGCGCCGCGGCCCCTCCGCGCCGACAACGACGCCGATGTGGCCGGTGTCGAGGGAAACGTGCTTGGCCGGCCCGGACACCCACTCCGCGAGCGGAGCTGCGGCCGCGACGGGGGTGATGAAGTCCTTGCTGCAGCTCACGACCAGGGTTGGAACCCGGATGTCGCGCAGACGAACCGGCGCACCGTCCACAACCCACGTGCCGTGCTCCAAGCCATCGCGCTGGTAGCCCTCACGGATGAACTCGGCGGCGAGGGCGCCCGGAAGCGGAACGTTCTCCTCCAGCCACCGCTCGCGAACCAATACACGAGCGAGCTGCTTTGGATCGTGACTCGCCGCTTCAATCGCCAGATACTTTGATACATTCCCGACAGGGTCCAGCAACTGGAACGCGGGCTTCATCGTGGCCACGGGGACAAGATTCTCCTCGGAGAACGCCGTGTTCGTATCGAGCTGCTTCACGAAGCTCCCGAAGCGCCCCCCGGCGGCGAACCGCACCGGCGCCGCCAACGTGACCAGCGCCGCCACCCGCTCGGGGTAACGAGCCGCGAACATCGCAGCGATCGTGCCGCCCATGCAGTAGCCGAACAGCGCGGCGCGGGGCGCTGACGCATGGCGACACACACGATCGATACATCGGCGCAGGAGGCGCAGCGTCGCCGCCATGTCCTCCGCGCCGTTCTCCGGCTGCGGCACGCCCCAGTCCACGAGGTA
>BJHF01000052.1 GCA_014191855.1 Deltaproteobacteria bacterium | reverse complement strand
CCTGGGCGTCGGCGCGGCGATCGCCGCCGGCTTCGTGATCGGAGCGGCCATCGGAGCCGGGATCGTCAGCGCCCCGTTTGTCGCTGCGGTCGGTGCCGTAGCGCTTGTTGCCCTCGCTATCGATGTTGGCGTGAATTGGAAGGACTACAAGGCGGAGGCAGGGAGGTTGCTTTCCGGCAAGGCTTCTGCCAGCGAGTACTTCGCGGCTGGGTTTCTAACGGGCACACTAGTAGGTGGACCGGCCGCCCGGGGCGCGCTGCGCGCGGGGGTCGAAACCGGCGTGGCAGGGAGGTTCGCCTTCAACGTGGCGACCACTGAGTTGGCGGGCCCGGAGATGGAGGTGGCCAGCGGGGCCCGCTTGGAGCCGATCTCGGAGCCTGCCTCACCGCTCCCCTCTCCGACTCCGCCCCCCCCCCCCGCGCCCGAGGACGTGGCCGCAGCCAGCGCTCTGAAGCTCGGCCCCGGCTTGCCCACGAATCCTGACGAACTGTTGAATCGGGGCTACCAAGATACAACCGATCCAGGCATGCGGGAGAACACCGACTCTCGGGAATTCACGAATCCCGAGACGGGCGACCGGGTCAGGTATGATCCCGGAAAGGAGGGCGCGAGCGGCTGGGAGGGCAAGGACCACTATCACCGATACAACCCGAATTCTACAGGAAAGGGCGACCTATACCTCGACGCCAACGGCAACCCGACTCCACGGGGGAGTAAGGCCTCGCACCTCCGGCCGGGGGGATGATGGAGCCTACCTTCGAGGTCTGGGGCGAGAACGCCCCTCCACTTCACGACGCAAGCGTGGTCGCACTTCGACACAGGGCTGGCGTTGTAGAACTGGATCTGCAGTTGGACGAAGAACACGCTTGGGCGACACTGCATCTGCACTTCATTTTGACCGGGGACCGCGCACCGTCCTGGGAGCGCCTGGAGCGGCTCCTGGCGGTAGGCGTGGAGCCGGAACTGATGTCTCTGAACCTTGAAAGCGGCGTTGCCCATATCGGGCTCGCGGTTGAGCCTCCGACTTCTGGCGTTCGGTGGCTGGACGTGCGGGAGCGGGTGAGTACGGTCCTTTATCGCCTCAAACCGGCAGCAGGGTGAGGGGCCGTTGATCGGCACGTATCCCCTCCAGGCCGACCAGAATGTCCCAACACGCGACGGCCGCGTGGGAGCTTCGTCACGTACGCCTCAGCCAGCCAGCAAAGCACCTGCGCATCAAAGGCTACCCGGTTTCTGGACTTCGTAGAATCCTTGGTGGCCGTGGACGTCGTACTTCCCGAGGGGCACGGTCCTTCCTTATCCGCTCCGTCCGCGGGTAGCGCCGCCGGAGCACGCGAGCGACGCGGCAGGACAACGGGACCCGGGCGGGCTGGTGCCGGTGGCGAGGGCTGGATCGGCCTTGAGCCGATCGTGACCCGCGACATGGGTGACGGAGCGGGTGCGGATCCCCAGGAGGGCCCCAGGAGGGTGGGGAGCACCTCCGCGCGGAATCGGGCGACGGTGCTGCCGTGAATTCGTGAATTACTTATGGCCCTGGAGGGTGCGGGCGCGGGGTCGGTGGACGGGGGCCGCCAAGACCACCCGATAGCGCGCCGATGACCCCTTCGGCGGGCCCGGGGGTGCTTGGTAGCACTACGCAGCGGGCCCCCCACTGCCGGCGACCCGCGAGCATAACGGTCAACACGATCGTCGCCGCCTCTCGCACAGCCCGGGGATGATGGCCTCACACGCTTGACCCCGGCGACGGTGGGGACTACGCTGTAGGCATTCAGCGGAGAATTCATACCATGCCGCCCGGCGCGACCGTCGCCCTCGACCCCGGTACGGTGTTCCGCACGGCCGCGCTGCGCCGGTGGGGCGAGAACCCCACGCGGCTAGCTCAGAGGCTGGAACGCGACGGGCTCGTGCAACGGCTCGGGCACGGATTCCTTTTCGTGCCGAAGCTCACGAAATTCGGAGCGGCGCCACCCAGCGATTCGGCACTCCTCGACGCTCTGCTCGATGGCGGCCCCTACGTCGTCACGGGTCCGGTGCGATGGAACGCCCTCGGACTGGGAAGCACCGCGTTGCACGTCCACCCGATCGTCTACAACACCAAGCGGACCGGCTCGGTCACGTTGGGTGGCCGCACCTTCCAACTCCGGCGCGTGGCGTTCCCGCGGGACCTGACGGCCGAGTGGTTCGTCGTCGATCTCCTTCGGCACACCGACGCGGCCGGACTGGACCCCGCCGACCTCCTCCACAATCTCGTCAGCGCCGTGGCGCACGGACGCTTCGACCGCGCTCGGCTCCTGGAGATGGCCGAGCGGTTCGGCACGGGAGCAGACGCGAAGCTCATGCGCTGCGTCGTTCAGGGGGCTGCCGTATGAATTTCGTCCACCAGGACCCGGAGTGGAACGATCTGCTTGGGATCGTCGCGAGCGCTACCCGGAGGCAAATAGCCTTCGTCGAGAAAGACTACTGGGTCACGCACGTGCTCTGGGCGCTCGACGCGCAGGGCTTCGCCATTTGGTTCAAAGGCGGCACCTCGCTTTCGAAGGGCTTCTCCCTGATCGAGCGTTTCTCGGAGGATCTCGACCTTCGGCTCGATGCAGGTCGCGTTCCTGGGCTCACGAACCCGACGCTCCCCTGGGACGACAAGAACAAGCGGCGCAGAGAATTGGGAACGGCTGAGCGCGACGTCTGGTTCGACGCCCTCAACGCCACGGTAGACATTCCCGGGTGCACCATCCGGCGGAACCCGCTCGGATCGGATGATCGAGTCCGATCTGCATGGCTGGAGGTGCTCTACCCAATCCTGCACGCCGAACTTCTCCCCGCGGACATGAGGCCGTTCGTCCTGCTCGAAGTCGGCCAAGCGCGAATCGTACCGTCGGTCGAACGCTCCCTATCGTCGTGGGTCCACGATCACCTGACCTCCCACGGCCAACTCGACGGATTCGTGGACAACCGCCCCACCGCCGTGCGCTGTGTACACCCGATGGTCACGTGCCTGGAAAAGCTGGAGGCGATCGCCCGCAAGTTCGACAAAGGCAAGGCCGCAGCCGACTTCGTGCGCCACTACGAGGATGCCGCCCACATCGTCGAACTCCGCGAGTCTTTGCCCCCATTGGAGGACGGCCTCGCGAACCTGGTGACGCGGTTGGACGGCGAGGATCGCAAGCCGATGCCGGCATCCTCCCACGCCGCCTTCCATCCGGGCGAGGGACACCGTTGGCAAGAGTTGGAGGCGGCCTGGAGCGCCATCGGGCCGATGTACTGGGGCCCGAGGATGTCTTTGGCGGAGGCGACCGCCGTGCTGCGGAAATTCTTGGATGAACTTTTCACCCGGTGATGGTGCCGTCAGTCTCGGCTTCGGGGAGCGCGGACGTCGGGAGCGTCGAACGCTGCCGACCATTGTCCCCATGAACCCCACGGCGGGCCCGGCGGGAGCTGGTAGCCGAGAGTCCGCCCGCTTCCTCGATCCGCGTGATTTGCCCGCGCCAGGCGAACCGCGGGGTCCATCGCGGCAATGGCAACAAGGACCGCCTTGACCGATGATTCGGTATCGCCTATGATACCAGGGTGGTCATCGTCCTCGACACGAACGTCCTCATTTCGGCCCTCCGCTCACGGCGAGGCGCATCGTTCCGGCTGCTCTCGCTCGTCGGCACCGGACGCTTCGACATCGCTCTCTCCGTGCCGCTGGTGCTCGAATACGAGGGCGTCGCCGACCGGATGCTCGCCGACCTCGCAGTTTCGGCCGGCGACCTCTCGGACATCCTCGACTACCTCTGCGCGGTGGCCATCCACCGCCCCGTCTTCTTCCTCTGGCGGCCGACACTCCCCGACCCAAAGGACGACATGGTGCTGGAGCTCGCCGTCGATGCCGGCGCTCCCATCATCGTGACGTTCAACACCCGCGACTTCGTCGGCGTTGATCGCTTCGGAATTCGCACTCTCACGCCTCGTGAGTACCTTAAGGAGATCAGAGAAATCCCATGAGCACCATCAGCATCCGCCTTCCCGAGTCCCTCCACGATGGCATCCGCGAGGCCGCCCGTCGGGAAGGCATCTCCATCAACCAGTTCATCGCGAGCGCCGCGGGCGAGAAGCTCGCCGCATGGGCGACCGAGGAGTACCTTGCCGCACGGGCTCGCCGTGGCGACCGGGGCAAGTTCGAGGCGGCACTGAACCGTGTGGCGGACCGTGCGCCCGAATCGGACGACACGATCTGACGTCTTCAAGCTCGGCTTCGTGCGGTCCATACCTCGGCGGTTTCGATCGCGTCGTTATGGGGCGCCAGTCGACCCACCTCCAACACATGCGCGAGCGGCGCACGGTCGCGGACTCCTACGGACAGAACACGTCCAGCCACTCACCGCGATTGTTCGTCTCATCACACTCCGTGACGGTTCCTGCCGGGTCGACCCGCGCCGCGAATCCGCGGGTGCCTGCGTCCGCGAGGGTCAAAGGCACGGTCGTGGCCTCGATCCGCGTGCCGGCAGGCAACTCCGGCAGCGTGACGGTGGCGACGAGCCGGTCGCCGGTGTCGTCCACCGCGTACACCTCGAGCGCGGCGCCCGCGGGTACGTCGCGCGCACCCTGGTTGGTCACCTGGACGAGGACCTCGACCGGCCCGTACTCACAGTCCGCGACGCACACCGCGCCGATCTCGACGAGCAGGTCGGCCTTGGAGGCCGGGCGGGTCGGCCGCGCCCTGAACACCCCGAGGTCCCACGGCGGCGTGGGCGTGGACGGGATACCCCCGTCGTCCTCGAGGTTCGACTCGGAGAAGTCCTGCACGCCCCAGGTGGGACCGGCGGCGGGCCAGTCGCCGTCGGCCTGCCCGAACACGATCACCCCCAGCGTCGAATCGTTGTTGGTGCTGGCCACGATCTCGGCGACCCCGTCGTTGTCGACGTCGGCGACGTAGGCATACTCCGACCCTTGGCCGTTGGTGATCTGGTACCCCGGCCGCCACGACCACCGCTCGGTGCCGGTCCGCCCGTCGAGCAGGTAGACGGCGTAGATGTCGTGGGTGAGCACCTCGGCGGCACCGTCGAAATCGAAGTCGAATCCGGAGCAGCCGGTCGGCCCCCAATCCCGCGTGGGCGCGCTCCAGACCACGGTGCCGTCCAGCTCGATCACGGAGAGGTTGTCATAGGTCGCGACGGCGAGCTCGGGCGTACCGTCGCCGTCGAAGTCGGCGACGCACGGCGGGCCGGGGTAGGCCGCGGGTTGCGCGGACGGCAGCGCCACCTCCACGAGCAACGTGCCGTCGGTGTCGTAGAGTTGGTAGCCCAGGTTGGAAACGAACGCGACCTCGCCCTCCGGGTCCGCGTCGGCCTGCACCAGCGCGGCGAATACGTTCGACGTCGGGGGGACGGCCGCGCTCCACAACATCGTGCCCGTCGCATCGAAGACATCCGGTCCGAGCACGATCTCCTGCATGCCGTCGAGGTCGAGGTCGCCGGGGGTGGGCGAGCGGTAGAGCTGGGCGGTGGAGAGCGTCGTAACGGTCGAGCCGTCCTCGCCGTTCAACAGGGCTTCGTCGGCGATGACCTCCGGCAGGCCGTCGCCATCGAGGTCCGCCACCGCGATCTGCTCGCTCCACATGAAGTCGAAGACGTCCGAGATCCACACCGGGGCGCCCGCATCGTCGAGCGCAACCACCCGATCGTCTGCGGTGAAGGCGAGCACCTCCGTCCAGCCGTCTCCGTCGACGTCGGCCATGGCCACGGCGCGGTAGTCCGCGAAGCCGGAGACCTCCCACACGACCCCGCTGCCATCCCCGGCGAGCACCGTCACCGCCTCGGTGCGCCCCTCCCGCCAATCGGAGTACACGATCTCCGGAATGTCCCCCACGCTCCCGAGCACACCGTCGCCATCGTCGTCCGTGAGGTGTCCGGTGGCGGTGATGTTGGTCGCGCCGTACCCGACTCCTGAACCGTACTGCCACTCCACCACGATGTTCCATGGATCCGGGTAGACGTCGCTCCCCTCGCACGCCTCCACCGTCGCGACCGCCTCCGCGGGCGGCGCATCGACATCCGGGCATTCGACGTCCAGACAGTCGGCGCGGCCGTTGGTGTTCGCGTCCGGGAAGTCCTCGTCGATGGCGCCGTCCCCGTCGTCGTCCACCCCGTTGCACGCCTCCGGGGTCGCCTCCGACACCTCGCTGGTATCCTCGGGCGCGGTGTCGGCGGAGCCGGTGTCGAAGCCGGCGCTGACGTTGTCCTTGCCCGCGAGGTTGGTGTCGATGGCGCAAGCGGCGAGGAGGAGCGCCAGAGACCAATGAACGCGCATGGGACGGGAAAATAGGGCGTACGAACGGCATGGCGGCAATAACATTGGGAGAGGGTACACCCTCCCGGGAGGGCGCGGCAAGCGCTGGGGATGGATGGGACGAGGCCGCAGCCTCGCCCAAAGCGAGCAGAGGAGGAAGAGAGCGGGACTCCGGGCGATGGCCCCGACCCGATCGCCCCGCTCGCCGCATTCCGAGCCAGACGACAAGCATGAGTGCCCAGCCTACCCCTCCCGAAGGCACGGCGATCCGCCCCACCCCAGAAGTCCTTCACCGCCCCGAACCGGATACCGGGCCCGCCGTGATCTTCGCGCCGTTCATGCTCATCACCCTGCTCGGATGCCCGAAGCCGGTGGTGCCGCTCGGGCAGACGGTCGTGGAAGACATCCGCTTTGAAGGCAACGGATGGGGGCCCTTCGCCCGGGATGGGGACGGCCTGCTGGCGGACACCATTGAGACCCACGCATCCAAACGCTTCTTCGACGTGCCCGTCCGCGCGGACTGGGGGCCGTACCTGGGCGACATCGGTACGATGGACGAGGAGTTGCTGGCCGGCGACGGCGACCGGATCGTCACCTGGTACGCCCACCACGGCTGGTTCGACGCGAAGTTCCTTGGTTGGACCACCCTTCCCCGCAAGCTCACCGGCCCCGGTGGAGCGCCCGCCGTAGATCTGGTCGCGACTGTCGAGCCGGGTGAGCGCTCGCGCCTCGACACCGATCCCGAGCTGCTCGGCACCACGACGCTCCAAAAACCTCTGCGAAAAGCGCTAGAGAAGCTGATCGGCCCTCGCGCCGGCGACCCTTTTTCCCTCGCGGCCTATACGGATACGCTCACGACGCTGCAGGCGCAACTCCAAGAGCGTAGCTACGCCTACTCCAAGGTGAGCGGCCATGTCACGGTGCGGCCTGACCTGCATCAGGTGCACATTACGTACACGATTGAGCCTGGACGGCCCTGTGTTTTTGGCGATATCACGGTGGCGGGCGAGAAGGGCGCGCTGGCCGAGCGGATCCGCCGCGAGCTCGACTTCGAGACCGGTGACGGCTTCCGGGCCTCGAAGCTGCTCGCCGCCCGGCAGCGCCTCTACGGCCTCGGCGTGTACTCGCTCGTTGAGATCCTCCCGGATCTCCGCACTCCCGACGAGCGCGGGGTGCCGGTGACCGTTCGCCTCCAGCGGCGCCCGAGCCGGCAAGTGGCGGTCGGCCCGAGCGCCGCCGTGGAGACGAACACCCAGAAGCTATCGGTCAATGCGAGCTTCCAGGATGACGACGCGTTCAAGCTCCTGTGGCGGTGGAAGGCGGACGCTGAGGCGGGCGTCGCGACGGCTGTGGACGTGACCCAGGACTCCACGATCGACCAGCAGGTCACGGACACGTTCACGCCCATCGGCAGCCTCTCGCAGATGCTGACCATCCCGCACGTCGGTTCGGAGAAACTCACGGCGACCGGCGCCACCTCGGTCTCGCTCGATCGCGAGCCCAGCTACCGGGAGCTGGAGGCGCAGATGGCCCCAGCCCTGAGCTACGCGCCCAGCCAGAAGCTCACCTTGTCGGTCGGATACCGGCTGAAGTACCACCAGTATTTCGACTTCGCGGATCTCAACCTCGTGGAGAAGACCAAGCTCAGCGCCACCGTGAGGGAGAAGTCCCTGCTCTCCCTCATGGAACAGTCCTTCATCTGGGATACGCGCGACGACAAGCTGGCGCCAACGCGGAATTACTACGCCTCGCTCAAGCTCGGGGAGGCCGGAGGGCCGCTGGGCGGCGACATGGGCTTCTTCCGCAGCGAAGGGGAGGTTCGTGGCTACCGTTCGATGCATGTGGGCCGGACCGATTTCGGTACCGTGTTCGCAGCCCGGCTCGGGGGCGGGGTCATCGTGCAGTACGACCCGAACGTGGGCGTAGACGTGGACGAGCGGCTCACCCTCGGCGGCGGATCGAGCGTGCGCGGCTGGGCAGAAGACCGGCTTGGCCCTCACGTCTGCTACGTGAGCGAGACGCAAGGCCTCTCGCTCGACGCGGCGGGGAACGTGGACTGCGCGCCGGTGGACGCAGACGGGCAGCCGGTGGACATCGTGATCGAGCCCGTCGGCGGCAACCTCAAGGCGTTCGGCAACCTGGAGGTACGCCAAACCCTGCCTTACCGCCTCGGCGTGGTGCTGTTCGTGGACGCGGGGCGCGTGTGGGACCGGGTGGAGAACGCAGCGTTCGACGAGCTGCAATGGTCGGTGGGGGCAGGGCTCCGCTACACCTCGCCGATCGGCCCGATCCGCGCAGACTTCGCCTGGGTGCCGGAGCCCGACCCCTACTTCGCGGCGGAGCCGGCCTGGGCATTCCACCTCGGCATCGGGGAAGCGTTCTGATGGGGAGAGGCCGCCGGCTCGCGATCGGGCTCGCTCGCGTCCTGCTGTGGACAGTGCCCGTGCTCCTCGCCGTAGCGATGATCGTCGGGGGCGCGGGGTTCTACTGGCTGCGCACCTCCAGCGGCAACGCGTGGTTGTTGGCGGAGATGCTGACGCGAGTTCAGCCCACGAACGGCGCCATCACCGCTGAGGGCGTCGAAACCGATCTGCTGCACCGGCTCGTGGTTCGTGGCCTGGAGGTCCGGGATCCAGGGGGGAACCGGCTGATCCGCGTGGAGGAGGCGGGCGCCGAGCTGGACACGCTCTCCTTGCTCGGGCGCACGCTGCCGGTTCACGACCTGCGCCTGACCGGCGTGACGGTGGATGTCGCCGACCCCGTGGTGTTCGGCGCGATGTGGCCCGCAGATCCTGCGGTTCCAGCAAAGCCCTGGGCCGGCCTGCCGTTCGACGTACTCGTCGAGCACGCCCACCTTGACGGGAGCGTGCGCGTCGGGGGTTTCAGGGCCGACGCGCTGGCGCTCGACGTCGCGATCGAGGCCCGCGGAAAGCAGGTTTCATGGCGCGATCTCACGCTTGCGGCGACCACGACCGCCGGGCCGCTCGCCATCGCGTCCAGCGGCGTATGGAGCCCGAACCGGAGCGTCCTCCAAGCGTTTTCGGGCAGCATCGGCGACGTGAACGTCAACCGGGTGGACCTGAGCGGCGCGCTCTCCGGTCGCGACCTCGCGTTGACAGTCGGGACGATCACGTTCGACAAGGACGGGCTGGCTCCCCTGGTGCCTGCGCTGGCGACACTTCCGTTGACCGCGCCGGTGAACGCCACGGGCTTCGTGCGTGGCACCCTCGATCATCCGGAAGTCACGGTAGTGCTCGACACGCCGGGCGGGGTGGTGAACGTGACTGGCGACGTGAGCCCCGCCGAGCACACCTGGCGCGCCCTTGTGGAAACGCCTTCCTTCTTCACCGCACCGGTGCTCTCGGGCGTAGAAGCCGCCCACTTGAGCGGCCGCGTCGATGCCACCGGCACGGGTTGGACCTGGCCCGACGGCCTGATGGCTGACGCGATGGTGGACGCCACCCTGGCCGCGCGGGGGGAGACCCTCGTCGTGAACGGGCCGGCCCACATCGAGGCGGGACACGTCACACTAACCGCGGTGGCGGCGAACCTCGGCTGGGGTCGCGCCGTCGCGTCGGGCGATGTGGATGTGCTCGGCAAAGCCGGGCACTTCGAGGTGGAACGCGCAAGCGCCCGCCTCAGCCGCTTCGGCGTCGGCGGGGACGCTGGTTTCGCCGGGGCCGTGGACGTGGCCTGGGGCGAGGCGCTGCGAGTGGCGGTCCGCGGCGATGTTTCCGGAGCCGGCATCGTCACGCAGGGAGCGACGATCGTCTCGCTCACCGGCACCGTGGACGCCGGGTGGGCAGGCAACCAACCGTCGGGAAGCGCGGCGTTCACGCTGGGGGAGCTGGCCTGGCGCGACCGGCACGCGGGCGGTGGCGAGGTGCACGTTACCCTCGGCCCAACGATCGCCGCGGCGATCGTGCTCCGCGAAGGCGGCCACGACGTCACCCGGCTCAACGGCACCTTCAACCTTGAGGGTCGACGCCTCTCGCTCTCGGAGGTTTGGCTGCTCGTCGCGCCCGAACTGGAGCTGCGCGGCGAAGGCGAGCAGTTTGCCACGCTGGTGGACGGCGGCGTGAAAGACGCGCGCCTCTCGCTCCGGGTCGGTGACGCTCTGGTGAGCGCACGCGGGGGCGTGACCGGGCGCGGCCGGGACACGCTCGTCGTCGATCTCGACGCATTCGACCTTGCGACGCTCGATCTCATCGCACCGGGGAAGTTCGCCGGTTGGGCCGGCACGGTGAACACGCACGTGGGGCTCGTCGGCACGCTTGAGGCCCCGGCCCTGGAGGGCGTGATCCAGGTACAGGGACTGAGCCTGCCCGATCTGGTCGAAGGGCTGCGCGCGCAGGTCGCCTTCCAAGGGGACGGCCACCGGATGCACATAGACGGTTTCCTCGGCGACGTGAGCACCGACATCGTGGTGCTGACGGGCGACGTGCCGCTTCAGTTGGGGCGTGGGGGGGCCGCGTTCGGCGGCGACGGACCGCTAAGCGCGACGATTACGGTCGCGCCGGTGGACGTGGTCACCCTCCGCGACCTGCTCGCTGGCCGCGAGCTCCCCGACGCCCGCGTGAGCGGGGAGCTCGCCGTGAGCGGAACGACGGAAGCACCCGTACTTCGACTCGTTTCGTCGGCCGACATCCCGCTCACGCCCGGCGGGCCAACCGCCCGGGTGTGGCTGGACGGCGGACTCGCAGACGGCGTGCTCTCCGCCCGCCTCGTGCTCAATCAGGAATTCCAGGCCCGCATGGAAACCGTGGCGGCGAGCCGAATCGACACCGAAGCGCTGCGCCGTTGGGCGTCGGGCGAGGGCCCCCGGCCGAACCCCAAGTCGCTGTTTTCGGAATTTGGCGGCGCCGTCCTGCTCAAACAGCTCCCGATCGCCACCATACGTCGCTTCGTGAGCTTCCGGGGGGACATCGACGGCGCGCTCGCCGGGGCATTCGCCCTCTCCGGCTCCCCGCTGTCTCCCAAGCTACAAGGCGCGATCAACGTGATCAACGCCCGCGTGGGGCAGCTCAGGGTCGAGCCGGCCACGCTTGAGCTCATGCCCGTGCCGGCCGGGTACCTCGTGAACGCGAACCTCGGCTTCGCGGTGCTGCCGGGTACCCAAAAGGCCGGCGCCCCCTCTGCGGCCACCTGCGCCGCAACTCCCGAGGATCTGGCCGGCAAGATCCAGCTTACTGGCCTCGTTCCCCTCGACGATACCTTCTCCCCCGACCGCCCAGGGCTCGCGCTCTCCCTCACGGGCAGCGGCGTACCGCTCGCCGCCGCTGAAGCCTTCGTTCCCGACCTCGCGGAGACCTCGGGCTGCCTCGCGGTGGGCGGTACGATCGGCGGAACGCTCGTCGATCCAAGACTCGCGCTCGGCATCGCGCTCTCCAACGGCTCCAGCATTCTCGCTTCGCTGGGCGTTCGCCTCGAAGACATCGACATTGACGGACGATTTCAGGACGATCAACTCGTGATCGACCAGGCGCGGCTCCGGACGAGCACCGGGCGTGGGATCCACCTCGATCCCAAAGCGGGCGTGATCGAAGCCTCCGGAACCCTGCTCCTCGAACACTGGATGCCCGCCCAACTCAACGCAAAGGTACGGTTCGACCGCGCCTGGCTCAGCTCCACCGCGGATCGGCGCGCGCAGGTGTCGGGCGAACTCACGTTGGACGGCAAGGGAAACAACCTGGACGTCACCGGAAACATCGCCATCAACGAAGGCTATCTACACCTCCCGGAGCGCTTCTTCTCCGGCACGAGCCGCACGGAGCTGCACCCGGACATCGAGGTGATCCGACCCGGGGCCGAGGTGCTCGCGGTCGCGACGGGGGAAAAGCCTCCATGGGTGCCCAACATCCGCCCCAAGCTGGAGATCGACCTCGCCCGCCGGGTGCGCCTCGTTGCGGAGCTCCCCCTCCAGGGCGGCTACGGCGACCTCGCCCGCTCGCTGAGCACGATGAGCGTGGAGGCGGAGCTCGACGGTGTCGTAAAAGTGACCCAAAAGGCAGGCCAATTGCGGCTCACCGGAGAAGTGAACACCGAGCGGGGGGTCGCGCAGCTGTTCGGGCGCCCGTTCGAGCTCACCGAGGGCACCATCGCATTCACGGGCGCCGACTTCAAGCAGCCCATCCTGGCCCTTCGTGCGATCCACCATAGCTCCTGCAACGGCGAGGCGGCCGACATCAACGTGGAGATCGGCGGCGTACCCTCCGCCCCCACGATCGAGTTTCCCACCGACGGAAGCGGCGCCTTCCCCGACACCGACAGTGTGCTGCGGGCGCTCGTGCTCGGCTCTTGCGAGGGCACCGGCGACGGCGCGGAGACCTCCACCCTTCCGCTGTTGACCGAGCTGTTGATGCGCCAGGTGGCCAGCTACGGCGCTTCTTCCGGAGAGTCGTTGTTCCACCTCCAGAAGCTCGAGGTGGACAGCACGGGTACAGCCCGCGTGGGCTTCGCGCTGGGTCGCAACGTGTTCCTGACCTACGAATACGATCCGACGGCCGCCACCACCGGCGGCAACACCTCCACGGTGCAGTTGGAGCTCTCGCTGCCGTATCGCTGGTACCTCGCGGTTGAGACCGGAAGCGAGGGCAACACGGCGGCGTCCGCGTACCGGAAGTGGCGATTCTGACGGAGGGGCGCAACCGGCCGCGCCGTCATAGACTCGTGAACTCGGAGTGCTCCCTATGCAGTGGCTCGCGTGTCTGTGGTTCGCCCTCGTCGCGATCAGCGGCCCGGCCTACGCCTCGGATCCCGAGGTCGGCCCACCTGAATCCGCCCTCGTTGGTCGCACCCCAGACGGCACATCCAAGGACAAGGTGGAGGTGAAGACGCCGGAGGAGAAAGAAAAGCAGCTCAGCGACGCGGAGAAGGCCGCCGAGCAGAAACGAAAGGACAAGCTCGCACGCGTGATCGTGCTGAAATGGCAGGGCACCGACACCGACTACGCCGACTCCGACGTGCAGCGGATCGTGAAGTCCCGGATCCAACGGCCCGACGCTGGCTTCTTCCCCGACGTGGACCTCTACCAGGAAGGGCGGAAGGTCAAGGACGAAACGGTCGTGCCGGCAATGCAGCCCGCGATCGTTCCCTCTCAGAACATCGATCGCGTAATGGCGGAAGTCGAGGAAGTATCCGCCGTTCCGTACAACGCCTGGGCCCCGGCCGATTGGGGCCTCAAGGCCGGTCAGCTGGCCGAGATGGTGGAGCTCTTGTGGTTCGTGGACCGGGTGGAGCTGCGGGAGCCGCTGTTCCTGCTTTACGCCCAGATCGGCCGCGCCGCGGAGAACCAGAACGAGGTGATTCCCCCGTTCTACGAGCAGATCGGCTTCCAGGCCGTGAACTACTACTATTACCTGGCGGCGATGCTCGCCTACCAGGACCCCTCGCTGATGTCGAAGCTCACCGATCAGGACCTCAACGCGAGCATCCAGCAGTACCTCACGATGATGCAGCAGGGCGCGTTCACGACGATGAAGATCAACTTCGAGCTCGAAGGGGTGGACTTCGACGCGGAGGACTTCGCGACCAAGTACGAGATCTACCTCAACGGGCTCAAAACCGAGCCCGACGATCAAGGTGAGATCGACATCTTCCTCGGGCGCACCGACATCTACCTCAAGCGGGTCGACAACGGGCACGGCCTCTCCGAGCGCCTGGAAGTGAGCAAGTTGGAAGGCAAGCGGTACTTCGTGCGCGATGTGGCCCGCAAGAAGATGGGGTTGGACCTCATCGAGCAGCTCTTCCTGCACCTCAACGAGTGCGTGCCGCAGCTCGACAGCATGATCCTCAACTACCTGGCGATCTACGCGAAGATCCACGAGAAGGCCGAGATCTACGTTGCGGTGCCCAAGGAAGGCAACGCCAACAAGACCTCGATCTGGCGCTACGACCGGCCCACGGCCAGCTTGTCGAAGGTACAAGGCGGGGATGACTCTTTCCCGGTCCACTTCGCGGTGCAGCTCTCGGGCGGCATCGCGTGGTCATCGGCCAACGTGGCGACCAGCCCCCCAACCACGTCGGACGTGGCGGGCCAGGCACAGAGTGGCGACTTCTCGGTCGACCCGCAGAACTTCGTCGACATCGAGGCGATCCCCGCGTTCATCCCGCTCACACTCGAGCTGCGCGCGCACTACAACCGGCTGATGCTGGGCGTAGGGGCCGAAGCGGGCTTCAACACCGGCGGCAACTACAACGAACGCTACATCCTGCCCGGCGATGAGGATGCGGTCGTGTACAGCGACGGGGACGACAGCTACGACAACCCCGTCTATGGCGACACCTTCAGCGTCAGCGACCAGGAGACGGCCAAGGGAGAGAAGCCGCCAACCTGGGGCCAGGCCACCCACAGCGACAGTGTGAACCGGGATCTCTACGTCACCGGCGGCGTTGTGCTCGGTCGGGACGCAGGCTTCGGGATCGGGCCCCGGATCGCCCTGCGGGTGGGGTGGACGAACATGCCCTATGCGCTCAACACCACGGCGCACTTCGGGTGGAACTTCGAGATCCCGATGAAGAAGCAGCTCCCCCGTGTGCGCCCCTATGTGGACATCGATGGTCGTGTCGGCGCCATCTGGCCGTTCCGGCCCAGCCTCGCGTGGGAGATCGCGCAGGATCCGAAGGCCAATCCGGTGCCCGTGAGCCCGATCGTCGGGATCACGGCTGGCATCGGTACCACGCTCTGATAGGGGCCCCGGATGTTGTCGGCCCTGGTTCTTGCCGCCTCCGCGCTCGCGGCTTCGCCCGCGACGCCTCCGGCGCTCGTGGTGTGGATGGCTCCCTCCCCGCCGGAGGGCGAGGCGCGTAAGCACGTCGAGCGGGAAACCGGCCCGGCCGAGCACCGAGCCTGGGCGGACATCACGCTCACGCCAGAGCCCGCCGCAGCGGCGGATGAAACCCGGATCGCGGCGCTGAATACCGTGCTGAAGGAAGGGCGCGAACGCTGGAACGAGTTCGATTCGGAGTCGGGCATCGCGCGGGCACTTGCGGCGGCGATCGACCCGATCGCGGTGCTCACCGGCCCCAACGACAAGTCCACCTTGCTCACCGCGCTGCTGTGGGAAGGCGCGGGCATCACCCGCGGCTACCCCGAGAACCTCTTCGCGAGCCTGCAGGACACCTCGGCCTTCCGGGTTTCGGTGGCGGGCAAGAGCATGGTGCGCCCCTGGGTGGATGCCATCGCCCTCGATCCCAAGCACGTTTTTGAACGCACCGAGTTCCCGGACGGCCAGTCGTTCGCCAAGGTGGCGGCCCTCCAGTCCGACCTCGCGCTGCTCCCCCGCGCCCATCTGGTCATCGACGTTTTGCCGACGGGCACGCAGGTGGTGGTCGATGGATCGCCCGTCGCCGAGGGCGCGCGCGACGTTGAGCTGAGCGCCGGGCACCACTTCGCGCACGTGCTCGCCGCTGGGCAGATCGCCGAGCGCATGGAATTCGACGTTGCCCCTGGGGACACGGTGCCCCTGCGCGCGCTGGTATCCCCGGAGGAGCTGGTTTCGGCCAGCGCCTCGGTGCTCAATGGCAGCGCGGAAGTGCCCGCCGACGTCGCGACTGGCGTTCGTTCGTTGGCCGGGCGAATCGGCACCTCTCCCCGGGTGTTTCTCGGCACCGTGGACGAGAAGGGCAAGCCGCGCATCGTCGCGTTCTCTGGCGGCGCCGTCATCACCAAGAAGCGGCCGGTCACCTTCCTGTTTGTCGGTGAGCTTGGCGGCGGCGTGCTGGAGTCGAGCGGCTTCTCCGGCAACCAGGGCCAAGAAGAGCTCACCTACCAGTTCGGCGGCTCGCTGGGCTTCGAGTTGGGCATCTACAACGCTGCGATCTACGGCTCGGGGGACATCGCGCTCTCTCCATCCGTGCAGATGCCCTTCGGCACCGAAGGCGGAACGACTCCCGAAGACAACGAGCAAACCAGCGCCTTCTTCCGTCCGAATGGCGGAGTAGGCGTTTACCTCCCGCGGCCGCTCCCCGGAAAGGTGTGGTTCCTGCTCGGGGCCAACTACGGCTGGTTCGCGCCCTCAAGCGCCGGCCCCGGGGTGAAGCTCAGCGTGGGCATCCCGCTCAAGAACGACTCGCAAACGTGGCTTCGCATCACCCTCGATGGGTACCGCGGCGACCAGCTCCCTGGCATGCTCGGCGAAGGCACCCAGACCTCGATGGCTTCCCTCCGGATCGGCTTCGGCAGCCTGATGTAAGGCGCAACGGAGCGCTGGGCGCGCTACAGTAGGGCCCATGTTCAGCTCCGTCGTGTTGCTCAGCTCGTTGGCCCTCGCCGCCCCGCCCTCGTACAAATGGACGAACGGCGAGGTTGTTCGCTACTACCTCGACACCGAGCTCTACTGGCCCGGCAGCGTCAAGGCGGTGGCGCGGGAGAACCTGGACACGCGTATGCAGGATCTGAAGCTGCGCGGGGAAGCCGAGTGCAAGGTGGGCGTGCGCGGAAAGAACACCGAGCTCACCTGCGGGTTCGCCTGGCTGGAGCTCAAAGCCGAGCCTTCGAACGACACCCAGGCGCGGGTCGACAAGGTCATGGCGGACTGGCTGGAGTTCTCCAAGCCGGTCGAGATCATCATTCTGGTCGGCACCGACGGAAAGCTCAAGGAATTCGACGTCAACAAGCTCCCGCACAACAACATCAAGGACGGACAGCTCGGCGAGCAGATGCGCGCCTTCATGCGTGCGATGTTCGCCCCGCTCGACGTTTCCCTCACGACGGACGACAAAGGCTGGGTGCGCGGGTGGCAGCGCACCGACGTGGGCTACGCGCTGCAGCTTCCCGTGGCCGACGGCACAGCGGGCGCCGGAACGGTGAAGATGAAGCACGTGGACGACCGACTCGGGCTCACGCTGATCTCCATCGACGGACGAGGGACAGTTGCTCCCGGCGGCGCCGTTGAGCAGTCGGCGAACGGCGGCCTCATCGACCTGCGCATGGGCGGCGAAACCTGGATCGACCCCACGGCGGGCCAGATCCTGTTCAGCGGCTTCTCCACCGACGGGCGCCGTACCGCCTCGTCGTCGACGGGCACCGCGGACCAGTATGTGGCCCAGCGCTCCGGCGTGCAGCGCGTCGCGGCGTTCGCCCCAGATCACGCCGCGCCGATCTCGGTGGTCGCGATGCGCGCGCCGATGCTCACGGGCCTCGCCCCAGCGCTGACCGAAGGCGCCCCGCTCGTGGAGTTCTCCACGCTCGGCATGTTGCCGCTGTTCATCACCGGAATGCCCGAGATCGCGGTTCCATACGAACTTCCCACCTCGATCGTGAAGTCGCGCGTGGTGGTGGGGGGCGACGGCCAGGTGACCAGCGCGGTTCCGTTCCAGGGGTACGAGATCCTGTCCGAGCACGTAGAGCGCGCGCTGAAGGTGGCGAAGTTCCCGGCGAAGGGGAGCGCCTACACGGTGGACGTGGAGATCGAGCTGCGCAACCAGTAACGGGCCGCAGCCCTACGCTCCGCACCAGCTCCGCACCGCCTCCAGCAGCGGCTGCCCATACTTGCGGAACCGGTCGGGACCCATCCCATGCACCGCGAGCATCGACGCGCGGCTCACGGGGCGCGTAGCGGAGATCGCCTCCAACGTGCGGTCCGTCGCAACGACGTAGGCGGGGACGTCGGCCGCCTTCGCGACTCGGGCCCGCACATCACGAAGGTGCGCGAGCAGGTCGTGTGCCCCGGGCGGCGGTGCCGTGATCGAGGGTGGCGCAACCTCGCGTTCGCCGAGGGGGAAACACATCCGGAAGTCCGGCGCGCGCTGAAGCATCACCTCGCGGCCGATCTCCGTCAGCTCCACGACCGAATAACGCACGTCTCGCCCCTCGATCTTGCGGGTGACCTCCTTGCGCGCGAGGGCACCCGCCCGGATGAGCTCGGCGAGCACCGCCTCCGCCTCGCGCTGCCCCAGGGAGGAGAGGACTCCGAAGGTGGACAGGCGATCGAGCCCCAGGCCGGCCATGACTCCGTCGCGACTGCCAACCAGCACCTTCGCGACCATCGTGGTGGCATACCCCTCCTTCATCCGCGCGACGCACGCGAGCACCTTCCGCACCACGATGTCCTCGTCGCCCTTGAGCGCCCGGGGGGCCAGCCCGCCTCGCTTCCCGCTCCGGCAGGCGTCGCAGGTGCCACAGCGCTCGTAGGGCGCGACCTCGCCGAAGTACTCGAGCACGTAGCGCCGGCGGCACTCCGAGCGGGCAAAATCGACCATCGCCTGAAGCTTCTTGAGCTCCCGAGCCCGGCGGAGGCGAACCGTTTCTTCGTCGAGGAGCAGCGGCGCTCCGGGCCGCAGGAGCTCGATCCCTTCGCCGCGGCTGGGCTCCTCCCACTCGATCGCGCCGCGCTGCCTCAGCACGGTCAGGGCTGCGGTGACCTGGCTGACCTCAAGCTGCAGCGCATCCGCGAGCCGATCGAGCCACACCGGAACCCCCGTGGGAGTGGCCGGTTGCTGGAGAAGCCAGGCGTGAACTCGGCCTGCAAAGCCGGGCTCACTGCACCTCCCGATCACCTGAGCGATCCCCGGCCGGTCGCTCGCGCCCAATCTCCGAATCAGCCCCTCGCGCTGGAGCACATACAGGCAGCTCTGCGCCGCGCGCTCGTCCGCATCTTCCGGAAGCGTGGCTTGGAGCTCGGGCATCGCGACGTAGATCGGCCCTGCGGTGGGGCCGTTCCCGGAGTCCGACCGGGCGTTCAGCTCCGCCCAGATCCGATGCGACCATGCCGCTGGCGGGTGGCTGGAGTGGATGAAGAACTCGTGGATCTTCCGGTCTTGCTCGCGAAAAAGCAACGTCACGCGTGAGGGTTTCCCATCCCGCCCCGCGCGGCCGATCTCCTGGTACCAGGCCTCGATGCTCCCCGGCATGTCGTAGTGCACGACCGCCCGCACATCCTCCTTGTCGATCCCCATGCCGAACGCGTTGGTGGCCACCACGATCGGCGCCTTCCCGCGCATGAAGCGCTCCTGCACTGCCTGGCGCTCCGGCAGCGGCATCCCGCCGTGGTACATCTGCGCACCGGCAATTACGGCCGTTGCCCGCTCCACATTACGTCGGGTTGCACAGTACACCAGCGCCGGCCCCGGGCTCACCAGCGCACCCGCGAGGGTGTCCTTCTCCTTCGGGCTCTTGGCCTCGATGACGTCGATCCGCAGGTTCGGCCGGTCGAACCCACGCACGAAGCGCCGCGCCCCGGGGAGCCCCAACACGAGCAGGATGTCGTCCTGTACTTCGCTGGTGGCCGTGGCGGTGAGCGCAACGGTGCGAGGGGCACCCAGCTCCCGCCGGACCTCTCCGAGGCGCAGGTAGTCTGGGCGGAAGTCGTGCCCCCACTGGCTGAGGCAGTGCGCCTCGTCGATCGCGAGCAGACGCACGTCACAGGCGCGCAGCTCCTCGAGGAAGCGCGGCGTGAAGCGTTCCGGGGCCACGTACGCAAGCTCAATCTCCCCCGCGCGCATCGCCGCCATCCGCGCGCGTCGCTCGGCAACGTCCACCGACGAGTTGATCAGCGTCGCACGCACACCCCGCGCCAGGAGCCCGTCCACCTGATCCTTCATCAAGGCGATGAGGGGCGAAACCACCACGCAAAGTCCACCCCGCGCCAGCGCCGGCATCTGGTAGCAGAGCGACTTGCCGGCTCCGGTGGGCATGACGACGAGCGCATCCCCTGACTCGGCGATGTACTCGACAACCTCCCGTTGGCCCGGCCGAAAGTCGGGGTGGCCGAAGCGGGCCCGCAAGATTGCGGTGAGGTTCTGGGGCGCGCTCACCGACGAAGGCTAAGCACCTGGGGAGGGGGTGCCAACGCGAGCGATCTTAGCAGTCGGCGCGCAGCACCGGGGACGGGCGCATCACCGGCCCCTGCGGATCGCGTACCAAGTCTACACCATAACGAAACTTGGAGAACGCCTTGCGCTCGAGATCGAAGCGCCGCACCATCTCGGCCACCCACGCCGGGTAGGACCCGGAGTACTTCAACTCAAGGACCTCCACTCCGACGGCGTCCGGAACGGGGAACCAGCGAGGGGGCTCGCTCAGGTCGAACGTGGGTGGAGCCGCGCGGATGCGGGTGTCGAACGTCACCCGAACGAGGTCGCGAACCCCGCCGACGTAGGCGTGCCGCCGGTACGTGACCCAAACCCGAGGCCGGGCGTGACGTCGATCCATGAGGCCGCGGAAATTCTCTAGCGCCTCCGAGGCCCGCGCCTGGAGGGGCACCTGATCGTTCAGGATCCGCACCGCGTCCGGCTTGGTCACCTCGGCCCGGGTCTTCCACATCGCCTCCTCGTCGCGATGCTTCACCTCAAGGAAAACCTTGGCGTTTGCCGACCATTCATAGCATCGCGCCCGCAGCTTGTACCGCTCCTGCGAACCGGCAATTGTTTCGTGATAGATGCCCCAGTCCGCGGTGTCCAGATAAAGAGAGTGGACGTTATAGGCCGCGCTTCCGCCCTCGCCGTGCTCGTCGGCCGTGAGATACCCAGATCGCCGGATCCACGCGCGCACCGACTCAGCGCGATCCTCGCCCAAGCGGTACTTGATCTCGAAGCGATATCGACGGGTTGCCACACCGCCTCCATGAATGGGCCCCGTCAGAAGGCGACGAGGTTCGCATCCATCCACGCCAGCCGCTGCGCGAGGAATTCGATGACGCGAGCGTGCTCTTCCTCGTAGCTCCCCACGGGGCAAAGCCAGTTGTCCAGCTCATCCGTGGAGAACACAATCTCCTCGATCGGCCAGCGCTCGAAGTTGCGGTCGATGGCCGGCGCCAGCGTGGCGTCGATCGCGGCAATTCGCCGCGCGAGCGCCGCGTCGGAGAGCGCGCCCTGCCGCAGCTCAGCCCAGCGCGCGGTCATCTGGGCGCGGAACGCGGGATCGGCCGCCATGACGGTTACGAACTCGGGCCGAAAGATCCAATTCGTCGCCCCGCAGTCGTAGTACGGGTATCCCATGGAGAGGTCGAAATCCCAAGGCGCAAAGTAGACCGAACCACCATCGTCGCGCCAGAGATACACGCTGAGCTGATAGGCATCTACGTTTTTGGTGAGCTCCTGGAGGATCACCCAATCCACCGCGCTCGACAGGTCGAGCTGGGCAAACACGCCCGACTCCGGATTCGTGGGATCCGCCCCACGAATCGCCCCCTCCCACTCCACGAGGAACGCCTCCACCTGCGCCTCGCTCACGTTGTCAGCCTCCGGATACACCATCTGCCAGATGCCGGTGCCAACCGCGTTTTCATGGAAGCCCTCCTCATCGTCGAGCTTGATGATGAAACTATCGCCGGGTGTGCCCCCCTCCGCCAGATCGAGCCGGGAAGACGCCCGCTTGATCCGCTCCCCGAGCGCATAGATCCCCCGGTAGTCCCCGTTCAGCGTTAGCTCACAATATCGGCTCTCGGGAGCGTATCGCTCCGCTCCGCCGAAGGATGCAAACACGTCGAACGCGAGCTTGTTTCGCAATAAAGCGCGATCGACGTACATGCCGTTGAGGCTCCAGTCGCTCTCCGCTCCCATCCCGAACAGATCCACCTCCGCCTCCGCGCCGGATGCATCAAAGTAGAGGTCGAATCTGGCTGTGCCCAGATCGGCCTCGGCCTGATGGAGCTCTACCGCCAATACGTTTGGCCCTTCGACCAGGAGCCCAGGCGCCACCCCCACCGAGAGCCACCGAAGCTCGTCATCGTCGGCAACCGGTAGCTCCGCGTGGTCGCGATAGTTGGCGTCCTCATCCAGGTTCTCTCGCAGGACCTCCGTGCCGTTCAGGAACACCGCGACCGCGTCGTTGCGGAGGATCCCCAACTCCAACTCCGCGATGTCAGTCAGAGAAGCCGAAGAAAACGTGCGCCGGAAGTACGTGGTATATCGCACATCTTCCGGCGGAGAACCACCGTTCATCATGGTGTTGAGCCAGTCGCCGCCGTATCCGAGCGGCGCAGCCCCGATCGACCACGCGCTGTCGTCAAAACCGGGCATCATCCACGCGGCCCCGGGATCGGATCCATCATCAAGGTACGCCCAGGTGGCGCCGGGCCACACGAGGAGCTCGGTGTAGCTCCGCAGCTCCACACTGTATTGGGGCTTGGGAAAGGTGAGCGAGGATCGCCCATGAAGCTCTACCGCGGCGGGGCCCTCGTACTCCGCCACGCCGGACTCGCTCACAATCGAAATGTCACACGGCCCCTTCGGCTCATCCAAGATGTCGCCCCAACAATCCAAGGCAACTTCGCACAACCCCTCCGGCACCTCCTCACCGCCGGAGACCAACAGCGTGGCGCTGTCCCCCTCCGTCGCTATCGCAGAGTCGTTCACAAGGGCGGGCCCCGCCGCCACACACCCTAGTTCGAAGATCGCGAACGCCGCGGTGAGTATCATTTTGGGAAGGTAGACACGACGGCCGGCCGGCCAAGGCGTGGCGCGCGATCGCCTCCCCAAATTCCGCGTGTGCTGCGACAACGGTTGAAGCGCAGGCGCAGGTGTCTACACATCCACACCAGAGGCTTGGGTTCCATCGATGGGGAAGGCGATGTTGGGGGTGATCGACCTGATGCTGAGCGTCCTGCCGGGGGCGGGCGCGGCGAGGGACCCAACGTTGGGCGCGGCGAGGGATCACCATCCCTCGGTCACCGTGCTGGTTGCAGACATCACCGGCTTTGAGGATCCGGCAGTTTCGCCAACCGAGCGCGAGGTGGAAGCTGCCCTTGGCACCATATTCGCCGGCTTCGACCGCATCGCCGCCGCCAACGGGCTGCGGTCCACGTGGACCCCGGGCGATCCCTACGTGGCCACCGCGGGCCTCGGGCGGAGCGGCCTCGATCACGCAGACCGGGCCACCGTCACCGGGTTGCAGCTCATCCCCTGCCTCGCGGCCTTTGCACGGCGCACGGGAACGCGCCTGCACGCGCGCGTCGGGATCAGCTCCGGGGCGGTCATGGCGGGCAGCGTGGGTGACCGACGCTTTATCTACGATCTATGGGGAGAAACGCTCCAAGTTGCGTCAAGGCTGGAGCGGGAAGGCGTGGCCGACCGGGTGCTGGTGAGCGAATCCACACGCTGCCTGCTCGGGCCACGGTTCCAGCTTGAACGTCGCAACGCGCCTGCGAATGTTCGGATCGACCCGGCAGCCGCGTGGTTCGTGACGCCGTACCGGGCCTCACTCGACGCCGACCGCTGCATCGTCGGCTGAGTTTCCTTTCGCAGTCGCGTGATTAGGTGATGCTGGCCGGCGAGAGGACGGCACCGACATGTCTCCTTCAGCGCACACAGGAAGTTGGGGGCCGCCCAAGGCGAGCCCGCGTTGTTTTGGACTTTTGATGTTCAGGGCGCGGAGCGCTCCGAGCTGAGACCGATCCCCCACGAGGGCCTGGTTGTCGGCATGGCGGTCGGCGGGCCCGCGCGGCACGCCGAGCTTCGCAGGGTGGGCCCCCGCACGTTCGTGCGCTGCGTCGACAGCAGCGTCGTGAGTCGCGTGAACGGAACCGGACTCCACGGGGAAATCGAGCTGCGGCCAGGAGATGTCTTGCGTGTTGGCGATCTCCTGCTCGTATTCGTGCTGGCGGCTCCCGCGGAGCGCGGCACCGAGGAGGCGAGCGGGGACGCATGCTGGGGGGCAGGGCTCTCTGCCGTGTGCCGCAGCGTCGATCTCGTGGCGCCGCACAAACACTCGGTCGTCATCACAGGCGAAACGGGCACCGGTAAGGAGGTCGTGGCGCGCCGAATTCACCAGCGGAGCGGCCGCACCGGGCCCTTCGTGGCGGTGAATTGCGCGATGCTGTCGGAGTCCCTGGCGGCGAGCGAGCTGTTCGGGCACACCCGCGGCGCGTTCACCGGCGCGAACGCGGATCAGCAGGGACTTTTTCGGGCCGCGAACCACGGCACCCTGCTGCTCGACGAGGTGAGCGACATGCCGCTCCCCGTCCAGGCCTCGCTGCTTCGGGTGCTTGAGACGGCGAGCGTGCGCCCCGTCGGCGCAACCCGCGACATCCCGATCGACACCCGGGTGGTCGCGACCAGCCACACCGACCTGATCGAGCTCGTGCACAAGGAGCGCTTTCGGGCCGACCTCTACGCGCGCCTCGCGCAATGGACGGTGCGCGTGCCGCCCCTTCGGGAACGGCGCCAGGATATCCTCGGGCTCATCCGCCACGTGCTGTCGCGCCTCGAGCCAAGGCGCCGGCGCCTCACGCCCGATCTCGCCGAAGCGCTTTTGGTGCACGCGTGGCCCCTCAACGTGCGCGGCCTCGTGAACGCCCTCTCGATCGCGGCAATCGCGAGCCCACAGGGGCAACCGCTCGACCTCCACGAAGAGGTTGAGGCGGCGCTCCGGAGCACGCGGGCGATGAGCGCGCCCCCGCCCCCGGATGCCGCCGAAGATCTGGACAAGGCGGGGATTGAAGCGGCGATGTTCACGGGCCACGGCCACGTAGCCAGCGTGGCGCGCCAGTTGGGCGTTTCCCGGCCCCGGCTGTACCGGATGTTCGCGCTGCATGGGATCGACCCCAGCGCTTACCGGGCCTCGCCAAGCTCAGGCATCCGCGAGCAGCAGCCAGGCGGCGAGCGCGGAGGCGATGGTCTGCGCCATCGGCAAATCCCGAGCGTGGAAGCGCTCGGGAGCGTTGAGCAGCTCTAGGCACCCAAAACACGGGCTGTCGCGCGTGGTGATCGGCACGGCGAGCATGGAATCCGTGTGGTACATCGACGCACGGTCAACGGCAGCGTAGAAGCGGCAGTCCTGCTGCGCGTGGCGCAAGATGGTGCCCGTCGGGAAGCTGGTAACAAAGCCGGCGACGCCAACGTTCGCGGGCATGAACATGCCGAGAACGTGGTCCGCTTTGGGCCCGAACGCAGAGACGAACTGCATCTGTGAGGCCTCCCGCGTCGTCAGCAAAACCGCGCCCGCCTCCGCGGGAATCGAATCCCGCAGCAGATTGAGCGCGACCGTGCTGGCCGCCGCGGCATCGGACGCGGCGAAGATCTCCCCGCACCGCGTGAACATCTCGCCCGCGCTCGGAAACGGCTCGACGTGCAACCACAACGGCTGCCGAGGGCCCGGGCCGAACACGTCAATCGTCCCGTCTTGGCAAGCACGCCACGAGAGCTGCCCGAGCGTGCCGGGTGCGAACTTGAAGTGTGGGAGCGCGCTGGCCAGCGCGTCCAACCACTCCCCACCCTCCGCGCACACAGACGACGTGGCGGAAGAGACAAGCCAGTTAGCCATGGTGATTCATCCTCGGTCAAAACGACTTGTAGACGGAAATCCCCAAAGAGGGCACCAAGCCATCGTCGGCCCCCGCCTGAACCTCACGACCGAGCCCGAGGTGCAGGCCGATGGAGAGGTGGTGGGCGGGGAGAGTCCCCTCGATCAACACTCCAGCGTCCAACCCCCGAACAGTATCGTTCCCGCGAACCGTGCCGTCAAGGCCCAACCAGAGCGTCGCCACCGAGCTGCCTTCCCAAGGAAACAAGCGGTGTTTCGCCAGCGCGCGGCACCATAGGTAGTCTTGTGCAAACCCGTAGTAGCCGCTCGCGGCGAGCGCGACGCGCGGCGTGGCTTGCAGGTAGACATCCGCCGCCAGACTCACGCCGTGATCCGCGTGAGCGCGCAGGTTCTCCTCCGGATCCAGCTCCACGATGTAGCGGGCCTCGTATCCAACCACGGCAGTGAGCGACGCACGCGCCGGCCGCCAACGCACGCCCGCCGCCACCCCGATCCCGGGGGACTGAACGCGCATTTCGGACAGCGCCCCTGGGTACGCGTAATACAGGTAGCTGGTGGTCAACCGGGCCACCAGCGTGGCTTGGGACTCAAAACTCGGCGACGTGAAGCTCGCAAAACCATAGCCCGACTTTGCGCTGCCCTCAAACCCCGCAACGGCCTCGGAGCCGGGTGGCGCGCCGGCGCGTGCAGCCCCAAGAAACAGCGCCCAGATCGCGAGGAGCGTCACGGCGGCGCCACGCCAGGCAACAACACCACGAGGCTCCAGGTGTTCACGCCGTTGGCGCTGCGGTCGTACGCCAACGCATCCACCACCCGGCGGGCCAGCGCGAGCCCGAATCCCCCTTCCGCGAGGCCGCCCGGCGTGCCTTCCGCCTCCGCCTCGCCCTGGTAGGGAAGGCCACGATCCTCGAAGCGGGCTTCCAGGCGCCGCCCTTCATGACTGATCAGCGCGACATCGAAGGAATCTGCCTCCGAATACCGGATGATGTTCGCCGCGATCTCGGAGGCCGCGGTGGAGAGGGCGAATCGAACCCGCAGCGGCGCGCCTTTCCCCAATTGGGCCGCCACGCTGCTCCAGAAGTGATCCAACGCCGTGTGGAGCCCGTCCAGCGCCTCCGGGCGAGCCGCGAGAGTGACGGTTTCAAGAATAGTAGGCAAGGGCGCCCTCCACGTTGTCGTGGCATTGAAGCACACGGTCGAGCATGGTGATTTCGAGCACGTAGAGCACCTGCGGCCCCGCCCGGGCGATGCGCATGTCCCCTCCCGCCACCCGCGCGGCCTTGAGCGCGCCGATGAGCGCCCCCAAGCCGGAGCTATCGATGAACGGAACGCCATCCAGATCGACCACCAGGCGATGCTGGCCTCGAGCCACCGCAGCCTGTAATTGGCTCTTCACCTCCGCAGCGCTGAGCAGATCGAGTCGATCGCTCACGACGGCCACCGCGGTTGTTGTATCAACACTTCTGAGGCTGATGCTCATGATTGACCCTCCAGTTGAGTAGGCCGCCAACGGGCGGCGTGAACGACGACGCCCAGCATGACGACGCTATAGGTTGCCCAGGCCATGTTGATGAGGATCGGGAACGTGTCTCCCCGGCCGAGCCCCACTTGCACGAGCCCCTTTCCAATTGCTAGCGCGAGCAGCGCCAGCATGACGAGCTGCGGGCGCACGAGCGACCACTGCGCCCCACCCTGGCGCGTCTTGGGGGTGACGACGAACGGCAGGTGCACACCGAAATAGACGTTTCGAACCGCGGTGGCGACGGCCTCGATCCAGAGCGGAAAGAGCGCGAGGCTGTACTGCTGGCCTCGCCACGTGGGCAAACCATAGCCCACGACGATGAACACGAGCTGGTTCACGACCAGGCAGGGGACAAGGCGCGTCAACAATGCGCCATTGTACGCCTGTACCGGGCTCAATCCGAAGAGCAGGTAAAGCACCGGGCACAGCAGGTACACGACGCTTGCAAAGCCCGACAAGTAACTCCAAACGGTCGAAAAATACATCAGCCGCTGGGGCCACGTCAGCCCGCGCACCGCGAGCGGGTTCTCCCGCAAAAAAACCTGCATCGTGCCCTGTGCCCAACGCAGGCGCTGCTGGAGCGCCGAACGGAGATCGTCCGGAGCGAGGCCGACAGCGAGCACCTCGTGGTGGTACACGGATCGGTACCCCAGCGCGTGCAGCCGCATGGCGGTGGCCATGTCCTCGGTCACCGAGATGGTCGCCACGGGGAGCACGGGCTCGGCCTCGTCCGCGCGGTCGAGGTCCGTATCGGCAATCAGCCTCCGCACCTCCGGAATCGCCGCGAGGGGAGAATGCTCCTTCCCGGCCAGGATCCCCACCGCGGCGGGGTTTACCCGCGTGCCGTGAGGGACGCCGGGCGTTGCGCCGAGCGCCGCGTCGATTTCACCCAAATCCCGCGCCACAATGGCCTCCGAATCTGCGCGGAGCTGCCGCTGGAAGGCCCAGGTGACCTCCTGGAGCGGCGCGCCGGCTCCGAGCCGGTCCTCGGCCGTCCGAGCCCCCTGCCCCACGGCGCGGAGCGCCGCCCACGCCGCCGCGGCGTCCGGGTCGAGGGCCGATGCGGCCGCCCGCAAGCTGGCCTCGCTGCCGCGCAGCGCGCTCCGCACCCGCGCCTCCGTTTCGCGCGCGTAGTCCGCGAGCCCCGCACGCATCAGCGCATCTCGACGCAGAACCGCGTTGGAGCCACAGAAGAATGCGGCGTTCCACCCATCCTTCCCCTGCATGATCGGGCCGTAGAACAGCGGCGCGTCCACCCCGAACGGATCGCCCGGCGGGATATTGCTGAACCACTGGGGCGTCTGAACGAAGGCCACAAGGGGATCGTCGAAGTAGCCGAGCGTGCGCTCAAGGAGCTCGGGGCGAGGGCGGTGGTCGGCGTCCAGTACGAGGATGAACTCTCCCTGGGTGCGGTGCAGCGCATTGATCAGGTTGCCCGCCTTGGCGTGCCGATTCTTCCCCTGCCAGCTCGGATCGCGCCGCAGGTAGCCGACGCCCTCCTCGGCCGCTATCGCCTCCATCTGCGGGTTCTGGCCATCATCGAGGATGAAGGTGAGGTGCGGGCGCCGCATGGCTCGGGCGGCCCGCGCGGTCGCCCGCACCAACTCAACGGGCTCGTTGTAACAGGTGATGAACACATCCACGGACACATCCGCCGGCGGGGGCGGTTTCTCCCGCTCCCGAATTCGCCACACGCCGAGGCAAAACAGCGAGGTATCCACGAAGCTGTAGAGCTCCGCGCCCAAGAGCGCCAGCGACAGCGGCCACGCCGCGGCGCTCAGGGTGAACGCGCCTCGCCAGACCAGGTAGCTCACCAGCAGCGCCAGGTTCAGCACGATGAGGCCGCGGAGGAGCAGCGGCTTGAGTTGGGACACGACGGCCAGGCGATCGCGCAGCGCGCCTCCGAGCGCCCCGAGAAACGGCGGCGGCGACGCGATCGGGGGGGTCGGCATCATCGGGAGGCCGCCGGACCACACGGGCTGCGCTGCCGTGCGGGAATCTGGCACCTCCCGCTCGCGTTCGGTGCGGCCCACGGGGCCGCCTCCTCCGCCCCGACCCGGAGCAGCTTCCCCTGAACCTTGTACAGCAGGCTCTCGAGGATCACCCCGTTGTTGTTGGCCGTGAACACCTTGATCGGTTCGCCGGTGGCCTCGTAGGTGCCCTCGTAGAAGCCTCGCTCCGGGTCGAACTGATCGCGAACGGAAGCGAGCAACAGATCGGTGTACGGCGTAGCCCAGAGCGCCCACAGGGTGAACGCCGCCTTTGTGGAAACCGCCGCCGACGCGGGAAGGAACCGACCGTCCTCCGCGATCGTATTCCAGGGGTAACCGTCCGAAAAAATGGTGTCGTACACGAACCACGGCGCCACGTCGAGCTGGTGTTCGGTGCGCGCGGTCAGGATGCGGTCCTGCGCATGCCGGGCCTCCTGGGCCTCATAGATGCGGCTGGCGAACTCGGAAGCCGTGGCATCCGAGTGGGTGCGGTCGTCGCGGCTCCGGTCGTCCGAGCGGTCCCAGTTCAGCTCAATCCCGTCCAGCCCGTAGCTCTCGGTTACGACGTAGTTGTGGGCGCCCAGCGTACGCGGATCCCGGGCGTCATAGGGCACGTCCACCCCGGCGACCCTCGCCGTGGCCACCGGCTCTACTCGCGACGCGGCGGTGGTCCGGAACCCCCACAGTTGAAAACCCTTCGCCGCGTATTCTTCATAACCAAGCCGCCCCTCCTGCAGCGAGAGGATCGCCCCCGCCTGAGGCATCGCCCCGTAGAGGGTGCCGCACCGGTCGAGGAGATTGCAGAAGTGCCAGCGCGACACGATCTCGTTCACCGCCGGCGCGTAGTAGGGCTCACGCTCCTTGAGGATTCGCAGCCAGATGAGCAAGCGGCCCAGGTCGATGGCGGAGTATCCGACCGCGGCGGGTTCGTTGGCGTAGTTGGTCATCGTCGCGGTGCGAGTGTCATAGGCTTTGTTGGGGAGCTCCCCCTCAAACAGCTCCAATCCGCGGAGCGTGACGAGGAGGCACCGCACCCGGTCATAGAACGCGTCATCGGCGAGCACCTGAAGCTCGTGGGCCGAGATCAGGGCGCCAAGCGCGCTTGCGGTGTCCCACATCGAGGCGGACGGGTAGTTGTCAACCGAATTGACGAGGCAGGTATCGCCGTTGGTATTGTTTTCAAAATATCGCCAGGCTATTCTCGCGAATTCGACCTCCTGCTCGCTGAGCGCGCCGTTCCTGCCCGGGTGTCTCGCTGGCTGGGCATCCGCGCCGAGCGCCAAGAAAAGGGGCGACGCTGCCGCCAGGACCACAAACAACTTCAACGCCAACCTCATGAGCACACCTCCTCGGGGTTCCGCGCCACCACCAGCCCGGTAAGGTCGTCGTCCTGGGGGGTGCCGGCTGCAAAATCGTCAACGGCGAGCACGAGAGCGTCGAGCGCCCCCTGCGCCCCACGAGCGGCGTTTTTCGCGATGACGTCGGCCACGCGATCGCGACCGAACAGCCTTCCTCGCGGCGACGTGCGCTCGTAGAAGCCGTCGGTCAGCAACGCGATCAAATCGCCCTCTGCAAGCTGCATTCGCCGCAGGGAGGGTGCGCTCTCGCCACCGCCGATCCCGAGCGGAACGGCCGAGGCGCCGTGCCACTCGGCGCGCTGCTCCGCGGCGTGGTAGTGCAGGAGCGGTCCCTGCCCAGCCGAATGGTAGGTGAGCTGGTTCCGCGCCGGGTCGAGGCTGCCCACAAACGCGGTGACGAACTGGGCATCTCGCAGGTCCTCGACGAGCTGGGCGTCGATCTGCTGGATGATCTCAACCAGACCGGCGCCCAGGCGGAGACCGACGCGCAACATCGCCCGAACTTGCACGACGGAGAGCGCGGGCCCGATGCCATGTCCGGAGGCGTCTGCCAGCAACAACGCAACGGGCGCGTCAGGGGCCTTGCCCATCCAGATGGCGTCGTAGATGTCCCCCCCCGTTTGCTCGGCGGGGCGGCTGATCGCGGCCAACGTGTAGCCGACCGGGGCCGGGAGCGTTCGCGGGAGCACGCCCTCCTGGATGCTCCGCGCCGCATCGAGGTCCCGCTCCATCTTGAGCCGCAGGAGATGCTCCGCGCGCAGGCGCTCGTGCTGGATCGCGGAGGCCGCGTGCTCGGCGAGAACCCGGGCCACGTTCTCGTCGTTTGCATCGAACGCGCCCGGATGCGACCGCCCGAGCTGGAGGACGCCCACGAGCTCGTCGTCCCGCGCGATCAAGGGGACAACGAGCAGGCTCGCGTTGCCTCCGACGCCGGCCTCGATGTTGGGCACGTTGATCACCCGCCGCCCGCGGGCACAAGCGCCGGGCAGGCCGCGGTCGGAGGGCAACGACGGCGCGGGTGGGCTCGGGAGGTAGCGGCGCACGGAGCCGCGCTCGGCCACGGCGCGGAGCGTGTCGCGGTCGGCGTCGTAAAGAAACAGGGTGCAGCGCTCGGCCCCGAGCAGGTCGCGCGCCGCATCCAGGATGAGGCGGAGGCCTTCACCGGACTCGCCGGGAACGGCGAGCCTGCGGGTGAGGGCGAGCAACCGCAGGAGCGCCGGAACCGGCAGCGGGGCCACGTCTTCGGTCATCGCTGGTGCCGCACCCTTGGGCCCCGCACAATCCGTGCCAAGGGACCAAGGCCCGTTCTGGGGTCGAAAAGCGCCCGAAATCCCGACATCATGCGAGGCGCCGCCGCTCCCCGTTACGCCCGCGAACGTTCGCCCGCGAACACCCGGGGCACCCGGTGTAGGGCCCGCACCGACACGACCATGGGTCGTTCGCGCACAGGAGAATCAGCCCTTTGACGGCGAACAGAGCCTGTAGAACCAGTGATATTCACCAGGCTCACTCAACCACCCCCAGAGGAAACCCATGAATCGCATCTACGCGCTCCCCCTCGCCCTGCTCGCGATGGCCTGTTCTTCGGTGGACGTGTCGGCCGACGCCGAGCTCGATCTGCTCGAAGGCCCCGACGAACGATCGCTGTCCGATGGAGATCCGACGGCCGCCGATCGTGTACGCGTGCGCAGCCCCCTCGCTACGTACAGCCTGTACGTCGATCCGAGCAGCCACGCCGCCGATCAGGCGGTGGAGTGGGCGAGCAGCGACCCCAGCGCCGCTGCGCTCATGACCACCATGGCAGAAAAGCCGCTTGGTCTCTGGGTCGGCGACTGGACAAGCGACGTAACCGGCACGGTGGACGACGCCGTGACCGCCGGCGGCACGGAGCTCCGCACGCTCGTGCTCTACAACATCCCCGATCGCGACTGCGGCGCCTACTCCTCGGGCGGCGCGAGCGATGCCGCGGCATACGCCAGCTTCATCGCCGAGGTCGCCGCTGGCCTGGACGGTCGGCTGGCGATCATCATCCTCGAGCCCGACGCCCTCCCCCTCACCTCCTGTCTGGACGCCGCCGGGATCACGGAGCGGGAGGGCATGCTCGCGGACGCCGTGGACACCCTCACCGCCGCGGGCGGGCGCGTGTACATCGACGCCGGGGACTCCAATTGGATCGACGCGACCACGATGGCAGCTTCGCTCTCGGCCGCGGGCGTCGCGAACGCAGCGGGGTTCTCACTCAACGTCTCGCATACGGAGTACACCATCAACGAGGTGGGGTACGCCGAGGAGCTGCGTGCCATCCTCGGTACGGACGCGCACTATGTCATCGACACCGGCCGCAACGCGCTCGGGCCCACCGCCGACAGCGAGTGGTGCAACCCTCGGGAACGCGGTCTGGGCCGCGCCCCGACCACCCGCACGCGGCGCCGGGGCCTCGACGCGCTTTTGTGGGTAAAACCCCCCGGCGAATCCGACGGGGACTGTGGGGGCGGGCCCTCGGCCGGCACCTGGTGGGCAGAATACGCCTTGGAGCTCGCCGAATACTCCCCGTACTGACGCATCGCCATCAATCCACCAGGCTCATCCGGTGGGCATACCGGATGAGCTCGGCCGTCGAGCCCAGGTGCATCTTCTCCAACACCCGCGAACGGTAGGTGCTGACGGTCTTGTGGCTGAGGTGGAGCTCATGGCCGATGCCCTTGACCGTCTTCCCGGCGGCCAATAGTCGAAACACCTGAAACTCGCGATTCGACAATGTTTCATGGAGGGGGCGACTCGCGTCGGCGCTCAAGCTACCTGCGAGGCGCTCCGCGAGGTCGCGACTCACGTACCGCCCGCCCGAGAGCACCTTCCGAACCGCCTCCAGCATCTGCTCCGGCGCGTTTCCCTTGGTGATGTACCCCGATGCGCCGCTGCGGAACGCGCGCACCGCGTACTCCGACTCGCCGTACATGGTCATGATCAGGACAGGCAACTGCGGCGCCAGGGTGCGTAGCTCCGCCAGGATGTCCAGTCCTCCCGCCCCGGGCAACGACAGATCCAGCACAACCATGTCCCAAGGTGACTCCCGAACCTCCCGAATGGCCTCCGAGGCCGAACCCGCCTCTCCGAACGTCAAATCGGGGAACGCATCCGCCAACATGCGGTGGAAGCCTGCCCGCACGATCGCATGATCCTCCACCATGAGCAGCCTCACGGCAACCCCCTGTGCAGCGGCAGCGAAGCGGTCGCCTTGGTGCCATGTCCCGGCCGCCCGCTGATCTCGAAGCGCCCGCCGAGCAACGCAACGCGCTCCGTGATGCCAACGAGGCCAAACGAGTCGAGCCCGGCGGCCTCCTGATCCCGGATTCCACGCCCGTTATCACGAACGGTGAGCACGATCTGACTCCGCGTTTCCCGCAGATGCACCGTGGCGCGCGTCGCGGCCGCGTGCCGGCCCACGTTCGTGAGTAACTCCTGCAGGATCCTGAACAACGCCGTCGCCTGAACGCCCGCAACTCGCTCCACCTCAGCGGGGGCCGAGAGCTTCACGCGCACCCCGGAGCGCCGTGTGAACTCCGCGATCTGCCAGCGGATGGCCTCCACCAGCCCGAGGTTGTCGAGGATCGCCGGTCGAAGCTCCGTGGCGAGGCGGCGCACGGCGGCGGAGGTCTCGTCGACCAATTGCGCCATCGCGACGAGACGCAGCAGCACCTCGGGCGCATTGCCCTCCTGCCGCTGAACCCGCCGCGTGAGCCAGGCGACGTCCATCCCGATGGCGGCGAGCTGCTGCCCCAGCTCGTCATGCAGCTCACGCGCGATGTGGGTGCGCTCCCCCTCCCGGGCCGCCTCGATGTGCCCGGCCAGTTCGCGCAACTGCCCTTGTGACAAGAACGACCGCGCCTCCTGGGGTCTTGCCTGGGCCAGGTCCTGGATGAAGCAGGTGTACGACGAGCGCCCGGCGACCGACACGGGTACGATCGCGAGCCTGGCCGGAAAACTGGTGCCGTTCGCCCGCCACAGCCGGAGCTCCCTGCGCTCGCCGGCGGGCGCGCCAGGATCCGGCAACCCATCCCGTAGGCGCACCCACATGTCCGCCTCCTGTCCCGGGGCAGGTCGGAGGAGGTCTACGATGCGAAGCCCCGACAAGGGCGAGCCAGTCAGCGCCAACAAGGCCCTCGCGGCCTGATTGAACGCCTCGATCACGCCGTGCTCATCGACCATGACGATGGCTTCCTTGGCGGGGACTGCGTCCGGCGACATCGAGGTCATGCAGCAAAGATAGGACCGAACCGACGAGCGTCTGTGAATTCCCAACAAGAATGTGGGAGGTGAGTGTCCGCAGACGTTCGCGGGCGGCGCAGCGAACGCTCCGCTCCTGCGTTGGAGCCTCGGCGGGACGGTCAGGGCGATCCGGCATCTGTAGCCTTCACCCTACAATATACCAAACATGGCACAGCGGGATGCGGTCGGCTCATGGGCCAGAGGGCCCCCCGGTGTGTAGGGGCTGTAGGACGGCGCTCGTCGACAACCGTAGAGGTGACCGTGGGCAACACACTCGCCTTTGTCCCGCTTCAGCGTGGGTCTTGTTTCGCGTGGCTCCTTCTCGTTGCTTTCGGTTGCGGCCCCGAGGCGCCGCCGCTTTTGAGGGTGTCGGATGACACACACCCGGACACGCAGGTGGAGACGGGCAGCGGGGACAGCGGGGACAGCGGGGACACTGGAGAGAGCAGGGACACCGCCGACAGTGCCGACAGTGCCGACAGTGGCGACAGTGGCGACAGCGGCGACAGCGGCGACAGCGGCGACAGCGGCGACAGCGGCGACAGCGGCGACAGTGGCGACAGTGGCGACAGCGGCGACACCGTCGACACCGGTGCGAGCGACGACAGTGGCGACAGCGGCGACACCGCCGACACCGGTGCGAGCGCCGACAGTGGCGACAGCGGCGACACCGCCGACACGGGTGCGAGCGACGACACTGGGCCGATCCTGGACACCGGCTCGGGCGGCGACACCGGCGGTTGGGTGGACACCGACACCGGGCCGATCCTGGACACCGGCTCGGGGGGAGACACCGGCGGTTGGGTCGATACCGACACCGGGCCGATCCTGGACACCGGCTCGGGGGGAGACACCGGCGGTTGGGTCGACACCGACACCGGGCCGATCCTCGACACCGGCTCGGGGGGAGACACCGGCGGTTGGGTCGACACGGACACCGCCGACACCGCCGACACTGCCGACACCGCCGATACCGGCGACACCGCGGACATCGGCGACACTGCCGACACTGCCGACACCGCCGATACCGGCGACACTGCCGACACTGCCGACACCGCCGACACCGCCGATACCGGCGACACCGCGGACACCGAGGCTCCGGCGGTCACCTACGACTTCACCGTTTGCGGCGATGGCAGCGGCGATTACACCGACATCCAGGACGCCATCGACGCGGCGACCCCCGGCGACTCGGTGAGCGTCTGCGCGGGGACGTACGGCCCGATCGAAGTTCCGTGGAGCGCCGAGGTGTATGTGACCGGAATCGACGGCCCGGAGAGCACGTTCATCGACGGGGGTCTTGATCCCGCGGTCGTCATCAATAGTGGCGCGCTCACGCTGTCCGGCTTCCACGTCACAGGCACGGGTGACGATGACCCGTGGTATCCGGAGGGTGCCGCCTTCTCCGTGCATGAGGGCGATCTCACCGTGTCCAACTGCAAGGTTTCTGACACCACGGGTGACTTCACCGTGTTGTTCGATGAGAACTATCTGGTCCTCGAGGACGTGGAGTGGGAAGACAACACCACCCAATTCCTGTGGTACCTGGTTGAAGGGATCAACGCCGATCTCCAATACAACACGGTGCGCGGGGGCCAACACGAAACCGTGATGTCCACGCCCGACCTCGACAACCTGCACATGACGAACAACTTGTTCATCGATATCCAGATCAGCTCCGGGTACACGGCGTTTGACCTAAGCTCCAACGGCGAGGGAGACCTCGGCATCTACAACAACATCTTCTACAACGTAGACGACGACGACCCTTGGGGCGGTCGAACCGTAGACTTGGACGACGTCGACTTCCGCAATAACATCATCGCCGAATGCGACGCCTGGAACCTCACCTCCATGGACGTGAGCTACAACCTGTTCTGGAGCAACGACGTCGACTACTCCACCGTCGTCTCCGGCACCGACAATCTCTACGTCGATCCGCTGTTCACCGACGAGGCCGCCGAGGACTTCACCCTCCAGAGCACCTCCCCCGCCGTGAATGCGGGCGATCCCGATGATTTGTACGACGACGCCGACGGCACACGAAACGACATCGGGCTTTGGGGAGGGCCGGTCGCACCCGACGCCTACACGCCCACGGACACCGAGACGATCACGGGCACCGAACTACACGCGTTGACCATCGTGAATGGCTACGGAGATGGTAACTACCTTGAGGGCGAAGAGGTCCACGTGTGGGCCGACGTCGACCCCCAAACCGAGCTGCTCAGCGGCTGGTCGGACAGCAGCCTGGGCGACGAATGGAGCGTCGCATACACGATGACCGGCGCCGATACGACGCTCACCGCAAGCGTATCCAGCGAGAGCCTCCCGCTCACCGAGACCACCTACACCCTGGCCGGCCAGGCTCGCTCGGTGTTGTACGCCATCCCGAGCTCGCCTCGAGGGATCGTACTCTTCTTCCACTCCGCGTTGGGCAACAACGCCGAGCTCTACGACAACGCCCCGGCCTATGTCGCACGCATGCTCTACGACGCCGATTTCGGCATCGTCGCGATGGACTCCGACATCGCCGCGATCGCGGGCAGCGGAGGTTGGAGCGACGCGACCGACGACGAGACGCTCGACCTGGCAGCCACCCGCGAGCTGATGGTTGAGCTGGCCTACTGGGGCACGCCGGTGATCGCGTGGGGCACCGGAAGCGGAGGCCAATTCGCGCATGCCGTTGGACTCGCGCTCCCCGCCGACGCAGTGGTGTCGTATTGCGCCCCAGGCCGTCGGTACCTCGCCACGGCAACGGACGCCCCCACGGCCTGGTTCCTCGCCGAGCGGGATTCGACCTATCTAACCGCCGCGGAGGATGCGACAGCCTACGCCGAAGCGCTCGACGACCGGGGCATCGAGGCGGCTGTGTATGTGCATCCGCCGACCCCACTGTACGACGAGCGGTTCACGCGCGTCGACGGCATCGACAGCACGCTCTCGGCCGAGATCGCCGCCGACCTCCTCGCTGCGGGCTTCGTGGACTCGGACGGAGAATGGCTGGTTCGTGGCGAAGATGCGGTCGACGACCTTTGGGGGTACGGGTTGACGACCGACCAGCATGCTGGCGTCGTTTCCGAGATCCGCATCATGGCGGCCGACGGCGAGCTCTATGACGACTACGCCGCCGCCACCCTCGAATTCCTCGACGATTTGTTCCCCTGATCTCTGGAGGCAGCGCGACTATGCGAACCTCAGCTTTGTGGCCTTTGCTCGTGGCGCCGTGGCTTGCGGGCTGCCCCGATACGGTCATCCATTCGAGGCCGACAGACGGGGGCAACGCCACCTACAGCGCGGAGGTCGACGATTCCGGGCCCCGCGAAGAGACGGGCGGCCTCGTTGAGACCGGCGAGGTTCCAGACACCGGCGTCGTTGACACCGGCGACACCGGCGACGTTGTTGACAGCGGCGGCGATGTGGACACCAGCGAGATTCTCGACACCGGCGAGGTTGTTGACAGCGGCGGCGACGTGGACACCGGCGAGTCCACCGACACGGGCGAGGTTGTTGACAGCGGAGGCGACGTGGACACCGGCGCGGATCCCGACACCGGCGGCTTCGTTGACACCGGCGCGGTTCCTGACACCGGCCTGGCTGACACGGGCGGTGTCGTGGACACGGTGGGGGGCATCGACACCAGTTGGGTTCCGGACACCGGCGAGGTCATCGACACCGGCGGCGTGGCCGACACCGGCGGCGGGGCGGACACTGGCGGCGGGGCGGACACTGGCGGCGTGGCCGACACCGGCGGCGTGGCCGACACCGGCGGCGCGGTCGACACGGGCGGGGTTCTGGACACGGGCGCAGACACCGCTACCGACCCGGACACCGGGCCGATGGACGGCGATGGCGATGGCGACGGCTTCACCGTTGCGGACGACTGCGACGACGACGACGCGGCCGTGTTCCCGGGCGCTGGAGAGATCTGTGAGGACGGCGTGGACAACGACTGCGACGACGGAGACGCGACCTGTCGAGCGGCCGGTAGCTATGGTCTCGCCGCCGCCGCCGCGAAGCTCTACTCCGATGAAGCTGGCTTTGATGCGGGACGCCACGTCGACGCGGGCGACATCGACGGCGACGGAATCGACGATGTTGTTGTCGCGACCAAAGAGGCGGACGGCAACGAGGGTGGCGCGTACGTGGTGCTTGGGCCCTTCGTCGGCACCGACACCCTGGACGGGGCGGGCTACTGGATCCAGGGCGACAGCACGACAACCTCGGCTGGGCGCGCGATCGGCGTTGGCGACGTGGATGGGGACGGCAACGAGGACGTTGCCATCGGCGCCCCGGACGACACGTGCCGCGCGTGGATCCAGTTCGGTCCCATTTCTGCTTCCATGAACCTTGTGGATGCCGATATTACTTACATCGGGGATGCCGACACCGAGGCGGGACATGGGCTCGACCTGGCCGACGTGAACGGGGATGGTGTTTCCGACGCGATCATCGGCGCGTACGAGGACGATGTCGGCGGCACCAACGCCGGCACGGTGTTCGTGCAGTACGGACCGATCGGCGCCGGAACTGTCGATCTTCCCACTGAAATGGACGCGCGACTCATCGGCGAGAACGACTGGGCGTTCGCTGGCCGCTACCTGCGCGCCGGCGAGGATGTGGATGGCGATGGCATCGGGGACATCCTCGCCGTTGCGCCGTACGCCACGGGAATGGCGTCCGGCGGTGGGGCCGCCTACCTCGTATACGGCGGATGGAGCGGCGACCTCGATCTCGCTTCCGCCGACGCGAAGCTGCTCGGAGAAGCGGAGGATGACAACGCCGGGGAAGGGCTCGCGATGGGCGACGTGGATGGCGATGGCCTCGCCGACCTCGTGCTCGGCTCCTACAACGCCACCGGCGGCGACGATGCCGGCTCCGCCTATGTTGTTCTCGGCCCTTCGGGGGGAACCGTCGACCTCGGCACCGCCGACGTCATCCTTCGCGGCACCTACGCCTCGCAGTACGTCGGCATCGGCCTCGCCGTCGGCGACGCGGACGGCGACGGCAACGGCGAATTGGCGATCGGCGCGCCGGGCGACATCGCCGCCGGCGCCGGGGCCGGAGCGACCTACCTCTTCTACGGGCCAGCCTCGGGCACGTGGACGCTGGCGGACGCCGACGCGTCGTTCCTCGGCGAGAACGTGTACCATGGCACCGGCGAAAGCCTCGTATTCGGCGACTTCGACGGCACCGGCCGGGACTCGTTGTGGATCGGCGCGCCGGGCGAGTACAGCGGCGGCTCCGGCGCGGGGGCGGCGTACCTGGTTTCGTTCTGAGCTCGCGCGGCTACCCCTCCTCCGGCGGCGACTCCATCACCCGGCGCATCCAGGTGGACAGGGCGGGCTCGGCTCGGCGCAGCGCCTCCGCAACCCGGGCCGCATCCTCGTGCTCCCGGTTCTGGCTGAGCTTGAGCTTCGCCTCCACCCGGTCGACGACGATGCGAAAACCCACGATCGCGTTCACCAACCGCGCGCGCACGGCTGCATCGGTGGTCCACTCCGCCTCGAAGCGTTGCACCAGCGTGTCGAGCGCCTGGGCCGAGGCCTCCTCATCCAGCAGCTCAACCCGCCCCGTGAAGTGCGCCGTGACGTAATTCCAGGTTGGAACGTTCGTTCCGGGGGTGCGATACCACGTTGGAGACACGTAGGCGTGCGGGCCGTGAAAGATCGCGAGGGCGCGGCCGCCGAGCACGTGCAGGTGCGGGTTGGCGCGCGCGAGGTGCCCGACCAGCGTGTCCCCATCCCGAAGCAGCGGCACGTGGCTCACCTGAGGATCGCCGTCGGCGCCGGTGCTCACCAGCGTGGCGAACGGGTGGGCGTCGGCGATCTCGTAGGCGACGGCTGGATCGTCGGCGCGCGTGTAGGGCGGGCGGTACATGGGTCGGGCCATGATAACTGCCCCCGTGCCCACCGAGCCGTCCCAGCCCGCAACCCGGCGCGTCGCCGTCCTGCACGCCGGCGGCGCGAGCGAGGACGTCGTGGCGGTGGAGGAGCCAATGGAGCTCCGGATTGAGGGCATCGCCGCGGTGCTCACGATGCGCACCCCCGGCCACGAGCGCGACCTTGCCGCAGGATTCTTGCTCGGCGAAGCCGTGATCGACGGCTGGGACGATGTGCGCGCGATGGCGCAGGTCGCCGAGAACGTGGTGGACGTGCGGCTCGCGGAGGGCGTGCCCGCCGCGCGCGCCCGAAGCGCCGACCGCGCCCTGTTCACCAGCTCAAGCTGCGGCTTGTGCGGGGCGGCCTCGCTCGATCGACTCCCGCACCCCAAGTCGCGGGGGCCGGGCTGGGTTCCGAGCGATGTGGCCCTCGCGGCGGCAGTGACGGGGCTCACCGCCGCGATGGCCGCGTTTCAACAAACCGGCGGTGTTCACGGCGCGGGCTTGTTCGGTCGCGATGGCGCGCTGCTCGTTACGCGCGAAGACATCGGCCGGCACAACGCCGTAGACAAGGTGATCGGCGCCCGTCTCCGCAGCGAAGGGGACTGCATCGGGCTTGGACTCGTGGTTTCGAGCCGCGCGGGCTTCGAGATCGTCCAGAAGGCGGTCGCCGCCGGTATCGGCTGCCTCGTGGTGTTCGGCGCGGCGACGAGCCTGGCCGTTGACGCGGCGGCCGCCGCGGAGCTGCCGCTCATCGGGTGGGCGGCGCGAAATCCAGTCCGGTATTGGGGCGGCGCCGCTCCGATCTAGCCCTTCCCCCGCGAGGTGCGGCGACGCACACGCGGCAACGGGACCGGGCCCGGCACCTCGCCCGGATCGCCCTACCCCTCCCCCTCCGGGCAGGCCTCCCCCGAGTAGGAGAACTCCCGGCTGTCCTCCACCTGCTCGCCGTCGGTGTTGAGCACGTCCGCGTGGTCGTTCCCCACCAGCCGCGCGAGGATCGTCACATCTCCCGCCTCGAACGAGGACAAAGGCACCTCGCACGTGTCCGCTTCGCAGTCGATGTATCGGGCGTCGAACACCACGTGGTAGTGACCGTGCCCCTCCACGACGGTGGGCTCGTCCACGGGGCTCACGACCTCGAAATTGTAGAGATCAACGCCGATCGTCAGGCAATCGTCGGTGTCGGCGCCCGCGTCGGGTGACGTGATGAACACGTGCGGCTCGCCGTCGTCCACAAACGCGCTGTCTTCCGACTCCAAAGCCACGGGCTCACAGCCGATCAACGCCAAAGCGACCAAACCACGCATCTGAGCCCCCCTGTTTGCCCACTATCCCAGCGTCGAAGCGCCACCCACCTCCCGACCGGATACCTCCGCCCCATGCTCTTCGGCGATCAACCCGAGTCTCCTCCCTGGTACACCAATCGCCTGCTGCTCCGGCTTCTGGCGCTGCCCGTCGGCGTGCTCGGCGCGATCCTCTGGCCATCGGTCAAGCAGCTCTGGTACCTCCAGACCGAATGCGCGCAGCTCTTCTCCCAGAGCGAAATCGAGGCGCTGGTCGGCCACGAGGTGGAGAGGCCATTCGTACATCACTTCGACAGCGACTATTTTGAGGTGTGCGAGGCCGACTTTGGCGTTCCCCGCGCGTTCTCCGTCGATCTGAGCGCGGGTCGGGGAACCACAAAGGCGAGCTACGGCTTCTCGGGGCACCTGCAGAACCTCGACGCCGTCGATCCGAACGTCGTGGTGGAACCGGCGCCCGAGGTCGATCCGCGCGCCTGGGTGGCAATCGCCGACCGGGGCGGCGGCTACGAGACCATCACCGTCCTCATCGAGCGCCCCCTCGATGGCTCCATCGAGATCTCCCACGACGCGCCAGGCAAGGTAACCCCCGAGGTTCGCCGACGTTTTCTCGACGCCGTGATCCAGCACCTCCCAAAGGCGGATGCGTTCTTTGAGGGGTGAGCGAGGCTCCGCCCGACGCTACTCCCCGCCCGGCCGCTTCCGCCCGTTCCCCTTCCCCTTCGGCGCCACGCCCGCCGCACCTTTGCCGCGCGCCGCTGGCTCGACGCCTTCGGCCGGACGGCCCGCTCCGCCCGCAGCCTTCCCCTTGCGGCCGCCGCGCCCCTCCGGCGGCACCGCAGCGGCGGGCCCCTTGCCCGGCGCGGGCGCCACGCTCGCCACCGGCGTTACGCCTGTCGCCGCAAAGTCGAGGGCGCCGATGATATTGAGCACGTGGAAGCTTCCGGACTGGGTGGAGCCGCTCAGGAGCGCCGCACGCACTGCGTCGGGCCCCTTCACGCCAGAGGCGATCAGCAGCGCCGCGGCACCGGCGACGTGCGGCGAGGCCATGGACGTGCCTTCCAGCATCGCGTAGCCCCAGCCGCTCGCGCCGACGGTGCCTTGCAGGATGCCGTCGGGCTGCCCGTCGCGGTTCGCGTCCTGGGTGGAATCGCCGCCCGGCGCGAGAAGCGCGAGTTGGGCGCCGTTGTTCGAGTAGCTGGTCTCCTTGAGGCCCGCGTCGTGCGCGCCAACCGCGATCACCGTGGGGTAGGCCGCCGGATACGACACCCGACCGTCGTAGCCGTCGTTCCCTGATGCGGCGACGACCACGACACCGTGATCGTAGGCGTACTGACAGGCTTCTTTCACCACCCGCGAGTCGCTGCCACCGATGCTGATGTTGATCACGTTGGCGCCGTTGTCCACCGCCCACTCGATGCCCTCGGCGATGTTCTCGCTGGTGATGCCGTTGTAATCGCCCACGCGAACCGGCAGGATCGAGGCCATCGGCGCGATGCCCGTCACGCCGACGCCGTTGTTGCTCGCCTGCGCGATGGTGCCCGCCACATGGGTGCCGTGCGAGCCCGAAGGGGAGCCCGTGGCCGCCGCTGTGTCGGAAGCATCCGCGTCGTCGTCCTGAAAGTCCCAGCCGGGGAGCAGGTTTACCGGCGAGTCCGAGCCACGGCTCACGCCCGAGTCCACCACCGCCACGATCACGCCCTGCCCCTGCGTGCGGGCGTGGACCGCCTCAAGCGAGAGCTCGCTCATGTTCCACTGGTAGCGGTAGTACGGATCGGAGTAGCCCGTGAGTTCGTAGCGTTGAACCGGCTCGATCCACTCGACATCGGGATCAGTCGACAGGCTCTTGAAGCCCGCGTCGTCATCACCATCCACGGCGTACAACCCACTGTCTCCGTGCTTGCCGCGCCGGTGCACCGCCCGCGCCTTCCGCATCTTCGCCTTCCCGAGCACCCCATCGAGCCGCGGGTTGCCCGTCGCAAGCCGACCGTCGGCGCCCACCTTGGCGCCTGCCCCGCCCTTCTTGAGCTTCATCACGTAGCGCCCGCGGATCGTCGTGTCGGCGATCTCCGTTGGCGGAGCGCGGCGAGTCCGGGCGGCGCGCACGTTCGGCCCCGACACGATGTCGCTGCCGGAGGCGGAAGCGAGCTCGGCCGTGGGGGCCGCAGGCGTGGCAACAGCCGGAGCGGCCGGCACCACGACCGGCGGCGCATCGCCTCCCCCGCACGCGAGCACAAAACCAAGCATCGGGGCCACGATCACGAGGATGGAGCGTTTCATTGGGCTTTCTTCCAGGTCCAGGAGCAGGTGCCGGATACGCACCCGCAGGTGTCGAGCTCGGCGAAGCAGGGGAGCTTTTCGCAGGTGGTGTTGAGCGTGGGCGCGACGGTAGCGGACACGCACACCTCCTGCGAACAGCCGGCGCGAGCGCAGTCCGCATCGGACTTGCATTCTCCGTCGGTCGACGTGCCCTCCACGCGCTGGCGACAGGCGAGGTCGGCCGCGGCGGGGTCGGCGGGGCCCATGAGCGTGAGCTCTGCCCCGGGGCCGGCCTCGCCGAGGGCGCCGAGGACCACAGGCTCGGGGGCGGGGGCGGTGGCCGCCGTGGCATCCGCGGCGGGCGGCGGCGCTTCGGGACCGGGCTCAGTGCCCTTGGCGCAGCCGAGGGCGAAGACGAGGAGGAGGAGCATCCGGAACTGATATCCCGGCGGATAGAGAGGGAGATGCCACGCCCCCTCGGCTCCGTGTTCATCGCCACCAGCCTCGACGGCTACATCGCGCGCGCCGATGGCGGCCTCGACTGGCTCGAGGTCGTGAACCAACCCGGCGAGGACTACGGGTTCGCCGCATTTTCCGCCGGGATCGACACGATGCTGATCGGCCGCGGCACCTGGGACTCCTGCCTTGCCTTCCCCGAGTGGCCCTATGAAGGGAAGCGCGTGGTGGTGCTCACACATCGAGACACAGCGGCCGATCACGGTGAGCTTTTGCGCGCCGGCCCCGTGGCTGACGTGTTCGATGAGCTTGCGACGATGGGAGCCAAGCGCGTGTATGTAGACGGGGGCGTTGTGATCCGTCAGTGCCTCGCTGCGGGGCTCGTTCAGGACCTCACGATCTCGGTGATCCCGGTGATCCTCGGCGACGGGATTCGGTTGTTTGACAGCGGGCTTCCCGAAACCGCGCTCCAGCTCATCGAGTCGCGGAGCTGGCCGAGCGGGCTGGTGCAGGTGCGGTATGAGGTTCGGGGCTGAACCGCGGCCCGCGCCACGGACGCTACTCCGGCGCGCCCGCGGCGAGCATCACCGTCGCGAGCCGGCGAAGGTGCTCCGCCCGCTCGGACAAGGCGTTCGCCGCGAAGCGGTCGCCCTCGAACAGCCGCTCAAGGAGCGGATCGTCGAAGAAATAGATCACGGTGGCCCCGAGCAAAGTCGTGAGGACCTGGCGCAGATCCACGCCGGCCGGGAGCCGTTGGAGCAGGCCCGCGTCGAGGGCCGTGAGGGTGGGGAGCGGCAGGGTGCGCGACTGGCCGCCGCCGGCGGCCAGATCCCAGAGCACCATCCGCACGTACGCGCGGTTGGCGGCAAGCCCCTCGAACAGGGTGACGACGAGAGCGGGCATGTCCATCGGCGCGGCGGCACCCCGGATCGCCTCAAGCATCGCGCGCTCGAACTCCGCGCCGAGCGAGGCCAGCACCGAACGATACAGCTCATCCTTACTGCGGAAGTAGTAGTGCAACATCGCATGCGTGACCCCGGCGCTCCGAGCGATCCGCACCGTGCGGGCGCCGGCGAGACCGTGTCCCGCGAACTCCTCGGCCGCCGCCGCCAGGATACGGTCGCTCGTGTCGGGGCTGCCGCCCGGCGGGCGACCGCGCTTCAACGGCTGCCCGCGTCGGGGACAGCGGAACCAAACATCCGGCGGTAGACCGCGGCATACGGATTGTCGAACGGATCGTCGATCGCGTAGAGGAGGCCGGCGATCCCGGCGAGCCCGAGCACGAGCGCGGCAGCTGCCACGCCCATGCCGGGCCAGAACAGGCGGCTGCGCGTGCAGCGTGCGACCACCGGCGCTCCGAGGCGCGCGGCCGCCACGCCGACGCCATTGCCGGCGTGGTACAGGCCCGCGAGCGCCAACGCCAGGTAGTAAGGCCCGAACAACCAAGGGAGCCAGGCGACGCTGAACGACAGCCCCGCGAAGTGGGGCGGAGCCCCCTCCAGCACAGCCAGAAGCCGCACGGCTCCGACATGGCCGGCGATCACCACCAGCAGGTACCAGCCAGCCCAGCGCTGGAGGCGCTCCCTCAGGGGCAGGCGGGAAGTCGGGGTTCGCGACCCGCGCATTTCCCGAAGACCGATCACGGCATGCACCACGACCGCGCCGAGCACGATGGGCTCGACCAGCGGGTGCTGGTACACCCGCTGCACGACCGCCTGAAAGGCGTCGTAGGCGCCCGGCTTCACCGCGAGCGCCACGTTGAGGAGGTGGAAGAGACTGAAGACGGCGAGGACGAGGCCGCTGATGCTCTGTGCGGCGCGGGCGGACGGCAGGGGCATGAAGCATATTAACAGGGCTGTTGATTTGTGCGAGCCCCGTGCGGCCCCGCCCGAGCGGGGGGCGATATCGCGACTCGCGAGCGAGCTCCCGGGGAGCGGGGCCGAATTTGGGCGATGCCAGGTCGCGCGTGTCGGGGCCAGCGGGCTTCGCCTGGCATCGCGGCGCCCGCGCGACGGGCCCGCCGCACGGGCGCCGCCCGCCACACGGGCGCCGCCCGCCCGCGAAGTCGAGTCCGCCTGCTTGGCCGTGTGAAAGAGTCGAACCACGCGTTACGGATCGCAAGATATTGCAGCAACAAGGCACGATATTTACTGGCAGTCGTGAGGCATTTAGATTAGTGCAGATCGTCACCCGGGGATAGCGCTGGAATAAAGCCAGCGAATCTTGA
>BJHF01000051.1 GCA_014191855.1 Deltaproteobacteria bacterium | reverse complement strand
GACACCGTGCCGGAGGCGCTCTCGCCCATGCCGGTGTCGAAGGCCCCCGCGCTGTAGTCAGACGAGGCCGTGCATCCAAACGTAGACCCACACCCGATGCTGGAAAAGCTCGTGCTCACGATGTCATCGCAGGTGTAGGCCACCTCGCGGGGCATGCTGTAGGTGTCGATGTCGGTGAGGAGGCGCACGTCGGGGCTGCTCACGTCTTCGGCGAGCAGCACCTCGGGCACCGGGAGGAGCAGCGCGAATTCGGTGAGATCGCCCTGGTAGTCCATCGCCAGGGTCATCGTGGTGCGGGTGCCCTCCCGCGCGAGGATCACCTGGCTCGCGGAGTTGGACAACAACGCGCCGTCTCCCCCGACGAACGTGCCGCAGAAGGCGTGCGCGAGGGTGGTGCCGAGTACGAGAATCATGGTTTCGCTCCAGGGTTTGGGCCGCCGAAGGCGATGCCGGCGCAGAGGGTGGTTCGCAGGCTCATCCCCGTCCAATTCCAGTTCACGATCTCTTCCGGCAACTTCATGGTAGCGCTCGCGTAGTCGGGAGCAACGGTAAACGCGCCGCGGAGGCCAAGTGTGACGCGGGTTGGGCCGGAGCCCAACTCAACGGCAAGCATCGTGTGGCTACCCGGCCCCACGCCCACGACCATCGACGCGTATCCGGGAGCGGCCAGGTAGGGGTGCGCACCGAAGCCGAACTCCGCAGTGCCGACCAGCGGGGGCCGCCCGAAGCGCCAATGCGGGCCGATCTCCGCGCCGATCCGCCACGCGGACGCGGCGAATTCGCTGGTCTCGGTCGTGTACTGGAGCAGGGTTGCATCGAGCTCACCGAAGAACCGGAGGTCCATATGCGCGGCGCGGGCGATCACGACGTCGCCGGCGAGGCCGCCCTCAACTTCAAGCACATTCTCGTCCCGCCCGTGATTGTCGTACACATCGAAGCCCCCGACGTTGAGCATCGGCGCGGCGAGCAGGAGGTGGATCATGGGAGCCCCACCCCGGCGCACAACTGCACCCGCAGATCGTTGGGCTGCCAGTCCCAGTCTACGAGCACATCCCCGGTCTGCTTGTGCCGGTCCGGCCCGTACCAGCCGTTGCCGAATGAGAGGGCGCCACGGAGCCCAACCACCGTACGCAGCTTCTCCGGCCCAAACTCCGCACCGATGAGTGTGTGTGTGCCGTACATCGGCCGCACCTCCGCCACGTTCTCGCCGGCGATGGCGCCCCGCACGTGCATCCCCCCACCGAATTCCACCACCCCCATCAGGTCTGGGTCGCCAAAGCGGAACCGCCCCCCAACCTCCACCTCTCCCGTGACGCTCGCCACCGAAACCACCACCTCTCCCACCTGATACCGCTCCCCCTCTCCATCCAACCCACCGAAAAACGCCGGCTCGAAGGTGCCGAAGCGGTGCAGCGGTACGGAAATGTGAACGCCGCCGCCGCCGGCGTGGGGCTCCACGAGCGCCGCGTTGTTCCGTACGTCCGTGATGGAAACCGTGAACCCTCCGGTGTCGAAGGCCTGGACTGCGGCGAGGAGGTGAATCACGGCGGCAGTGTGCCTGAAATCGGCGGGAGCCGCGCGAGGCAAACCCGCCCGCTTGCGTCGAGGCCGGGAAAAACCACGTGGACCGGTTCAACGCCCGCGAGCGCCGCGAGCCCGGGGCCTTCGTTCGGGTGAATCGTCTCCGTCTGCGGTGGGCTCGCGGCCCCCGTCTCCACCTCGTACACGAAGCTTCGCGCCCACTCCCCGTGAACGGCCGGCGCTGGCCCCACCACCCGCAGCGGACCGAGCCGGGTGTGCGTGCGCAGCGCCCGGTTGTCCCACTGCGTAATCCCGCGTTGAACGCGCGCCCCGAGGCTGGCCAGCCCCAGCCGTTTCACCACGTACGCCGCCCCGATCCCCTCGCGCATCGAGAGCATCGAAACGCCCATCACGACGCCGGCGGCAACCGTCGGCACGCCACACCACGCGGCGACGACCGCGTCGTCCTCATCGAGCAACAGCGCAATCGCGCCGGGCATCAGGTACAGGTCCACGAGCACCCACCCCGGCAAGGCGAGAGAACCCCCGAACTTCGCCGCGTTGGCCGCGTGGTAGCGGGCCACCAAGGCCCCATTCGTGGCGGCATCCCAGAATTCCACGCTCACGCCGAGCGGGCTCAGCTCCAGCGCCCCACGATTCCCCCCGTGCCCCAACAAGCCAAACCGTAGCCGGGGCCACCTGGCAAAGAAGGCGTCGATGGCGGGATCGCGCAGCACCGCCGCCCTCCTAATCCGCTACACTGCCCACCAAGGCGGAGTCGAGGTTGACGATCGGACGCGCGGCTGGGATCGGCATGATCGGCGTGGGACTGTTGTGTTTCGGCGTCGCGGCCAAGCCGGTCGCGCCTCCGCCGCCGCCGTCCGCCCCCGAGCCCCTGATGCGAGTGCATTTTCTCAACGTCGGGCAGGGCGCAGCCACGCTGATCGAATTCCCCTGCGGGGCGATGTTGGTGGACACCGGCGGCGAAGAAGACAGCGAATTCCACAGCGTCGCGGTGCTCACCGCCTACCTCGATGCGTTCTTCGCCCGCCGCACGGATCTGAAGAACACGCTCGACGTGCTCTTGCTCACCCACCCCCACATCGACCACGTGCGCGGAGTTCCTGCGGTGATCGAGCGCTATACGGTGGCGCGCGTGATCGATGACGGGCGCCAGCCGATGCAGGACGACGCGGTGATCGCGATCTCGCGCCTCAAGTCCTTCCTCGCCGATCACGCCGGGGTGGCCCACCAGGTCATCTCCCTCGCCGACTTTGACGGCGAGGCGCCTCTCGCCTCCGCCACGCTCGATCCCTTCCCGGCCTGCAAGGGCGTAGACCCGAAGATCGAGGCCCTCTGGGGCGGCGTCCCAAACGATCCGGGCTGGGGGGAGGACGGCTACGGAAAGGAGCGGTTCGACAATGACAACAACCACTCCATCGTCACCCGCATCGATTTTGGGGAGTCCAGCCTGTTGATCACCGGCGATCTGGAGGAGGTGGCCATCCGCGAGCTCCTCCACCGGCGCCCCGAAACCACCCTCGACGTGGATATCTACCAGGTTGGCCACCACGGCTCGGCCAACGGAACGACCTCCGATCTGATGCGGGCGATGTCGCCCCAATACGCGGTGATGGAGGTCGGCGACCCGGTGCGGCGCCACAGTTGGACCGCCTGGGCCTATGGCCACCCCCGCGCCTCGATCATCGACCTGCTTGTCGGCGGCGTGAGCGGCACGCGCGACGTCGTGAACGAGGAGATCGGCCTCGGCATGAAGAGCTTCACGACGCGCGCCATCACGCAGGCGATCTATGCGACCGGCTGGGATGGCACCGTCGTACTCGAAGGCGACCGCGCTGGAAACATCGTGCGGGGTACGCCCGACATCCCCTAGCGCAGTCGCCGCTCAACCTACCCGAGCGACTCGGCGAGCTCCTCGAGGGCCACGAGGCGCCAGCTTCCGCCGCGCGCATCCAGCGCCGCTTGGGCCCGCATGCCGGCCTCGGCCATGGTCGCACCCTGGGCAACGAACCGCTTCTCTTCGCCGCCGGAGCGCGCGCGCACCGACCACGCGAACGTGGGTGCGGCCGCCGGCTTCGGCGGACCCGCATCCACGATGACCGGAGCCGCGACCGGGGCGGGCGCGACGACGGGCGCCGCAGCGGCGACCGCCTTGGGCGCGGGCGCCGGAGCCGCAACCACGACCGGAGCCGGGGCCGCGACCTCGGGGGCCGGGGCCACCACAACTTCGACGACCGGAGCGACGGCCGCCGCCGCCGCGAGCGAGGCCTTCGCCGCCGCTTGAGCCGCCGCCAACGCCGCGCCGCGGGCCGCGTTCGTCGGCCGACCGCGCTTCTTCTTCCCCACCACCTCGAGGACCGGCTTGGCCTTCGGGGCAGGCACGGGCAACCCGGCCGCTTCCAGCGCCGCGGCGCGGGCCGCACGCTCGGCGTTGGAGGGGCGACCGCGCTTCCGCTTCGCGAGCGGATCGAACACCGCCGGCGCGGCTTCAGCCGCGGGAGCGGCCTTCACCTTGGCGGGCTTGGGGGCCGGGGCCTCCACGGGGGCCGCGACGGGCGCAGGCGCCGCGGCAACCGCTCCTCCCGCGGCGCGGGCGGCGAGTAACGCCGCGTATTCGGCGCGAGCCGCGTTGCTCGGGCGACCGCGCTTGCGCTTCGGAAGCTCGTCCACCATCGCCACGCTCGGGACCGGGGCCTCCACGACCGCCTGTACGGGAGCGGCTTCCACCTTGGCGACCACTTCTGCTTTCGGGGCCTTCGCGGCCTTCGCGGCGGGGGCGGCCTTCTTCGCCTTCGCGGGCGCCGCTTCCTCCAATGCCAGCAGCTTGCCAGCCTCCTGTCCCGTGCGCAGCCGGTACAAGCGAACACTTTCAGAGGTCATTCCCGCGATCTTCGCCACCGCCGAGTCGCGAAGCACGCCGATGAGGTGCGCGTGTGCATCCAGCTTGGATCGGCGGGGCGCCGCTCCAACAGGCTCGGCCTTCGCGGCCTTCGCGGCCTTGGTCGCCTTCACCGGCGCGGGCGCGGGCGCCTCAACGACCTTCGCGGCCTTCGCGGCCTTCGCGGCCTTCGCCGGCGCGGGGGCCGGAGCCGCCTCCACGACGGGCTCCACCACCGCCTCGACCTTGGCCCGCTTCACGCCCTTCTGTGCGTCGAGATGGCCGCGGTACGAGGGGAGGCCCATCTGCCGGCGGAAGTTGCCGATCGTGCCACGGGAAACACCGGCTTCGGCCGCGATCACTTCGTCGGCCACGTTGCCGAACATGTGCCGGTAGCGCATCAGCGGATGCGGCACGTGAGCGGGCACGCCGCGCCCTTCGCGAACCTGCGCGACGACGGCCTCAGACACGTTCGCCATCGCGGCGATCTCGCTGTCGGGCACCGTGCCGAGCATGTCCAGGTAACCATCCACCGCGGCGGCGGCGTCTTGGGTGGTAGAAGCGGGAGACTTGGGTTTGCGAGCCATGGGGAACCTCTGGGCGCCGCTGCTAACCGAAGCGGGCCGAAATGGGAAAGAAAATTCTTGTAAAGGAGACACAACTCGACGAGGCCCGGGGCCGGCTCACAACGCAGCGCCGTCAGCAGCGCTCCGCCAGGGAGCGCTCACCGTGCGCTCCGTCACTCTGTGAGCGACGCACCACCCCGCTTTGCCGGTGCGCTGGAGCGCGCCGGCCCCCGGCCACTCGGCGACAGTGGCGGATGAAACACCACGTTCGTTCAGGCCCAACGCCGGAATGGCGCCGGGGCGGCGGGGGAATCGCCGCCGCCTTCGGTTGGGCCTCCCGACTCACGCGCCCAGGCCTCGGGGCGCGTCGGAAACAACGTCGGCCGCGGCTATCCGCCCTCTCCACCGCCAACCCGGCGCCAGTCCACAAAACCACGCCCGTCCACGTCGGGCTGGCATGTCGGGCAAAAAAAGGCGTCGTGACCGTGGATCCCCGCGACGCGCAGGGTCGTGCCACACCGATCGCAAGGTTGATCCTTGCGGCCGCGAACATGCAGGAAGTCACGCACCTTTTCCGATAGTGGTGGGGAGCGGGCCGCGATGGTTTCCCGGGCGTTTCTCAATACCGCCACGATGGAGTCGTGCAGACGGTCCAGGTCAGCCGGGCTCAGCCGGCTCACGAGGCGCTTCGGGTGGATGCCTGCGGCGAACAAGACTTCGTCGGCGTAGGCGTTGCCCATCGCATCGAGGGCCGACTTGTCCTTCAGGAACACCTTGGCTTGATCGCGGCGCCCCTTGGCGAGCAACCGAAACCGCTCGCGGGTGAACTCCGGGCCAAGCACGTCCACGCCGCCCACTTCCAGTCCGGCGATCGCGGCCCCGGGCGTCGTCCACCACACCTTCCCCATCTGCACGTCGTCGCGGTAGCGCAACACCCGACCGTCCGACAGCAGAAAGCGCGCCGCCGTGTCCCCCGGATCTTTCGCCGCCTCGGAGGCCAGTTCGAACCGCCCGGCGAGCATCGGCAGGATCACCAGGTCGTGCGCGCCCATCCCGAACACGACCGCGTGGGTCTGGCGCCGAACCGAGAAGATCTCACCGCGAACTTCCGCGATCGCACAGCGAAGCACCACGGGCTTGCGGGCGGCCGCTCCGACCACACGGAGGCCCACCAGCTCCCGCGCGAGGATGGGAACGACATACTCCAGATCCGGACGTTCAGGCACACGGCGAACGTAATGGGTACACTGGCCCCATGCTGCCCGCCCTGCTTGCCCTCGCCTGCACCTCCGAGCCTGCAGACAGCGCAGCCCAACCCGGCGATACCGCCGATTCCGCAGCGCCGGAAGCGTGCGGGGAGGTCGATGCCACCGGGATGAACGGGGACACCTGGACCGCCTCGGGCCTGATCCCGGCCTCCGGCATCAACGCGTTCGCGAGCGCCGATGGCAATTTTCCGGTGTTCGTCAGCTCACACGCGACCGGGGTTTGGCGGCAGGACGCCCCCGACGCGTCGTGGACGCGGCTGATCCTCAGCATCACCCACACCGTCGCCGACCTGGGCCTCTCGGTCGACGATCCCGACCTCGTGTACCGCTCGGCCGGCGGCGCGCTGGACGTGAGCTACGATCAGGGCGACCACTGGGCCTCCCGCACCCTGGGTCAACCCGCGCCCGACACGATGATCACCGCGGTGTACGCCATCGCGGTCGCACCGTGGGACGCGAGCACCGTGATGGTCGTGATGAGCGACGGACAAACGAAGGTGTCCACAGACGAGGGCGAGACCTTTGAGGATGGCGCCAAGCTGCCCAACCTGATGATGGACATGGGTGGCGATCCGCAGAACACCCACGCCTGGCGCCTGTTGGCGCCGTCCAGCGACCACGGGCGCGCCGTGTTCACGGACGGCATGGCGCTCTGGACGAGCGATGACTTCGGGGAGTCGTGGGATCCGCGATTCAGCGCGCCCGTCGGGGGTCACTCGCTACAGCGCGATCCTGCCGATCCAACGCATCTGGTCATCGGCGGAAACGACGGTCTGGCCGAGTCGTTCGACGAAGGAAACACCTGGGTCACCGGCGGCGCCGGCCCCTCCCTTCAGCTCGTCGCCTACGACCCCACCGGAGCCTTTCTCGCGGCGGCCTCGTCCGACACGCTGTACACGTCCGAGGATGGCGGCACGACGTATTCGTCCCAACCGTTCGACTGGTTGAACGCCAGCGCCTTGTTTGTCGACGCTGAGGCGCGCATCCTGCTGGCGTGGGACGAGGGGATCGTCGCCACCACCGACCGCGGCGCCACCTGGGCGGCAGCAGACGACGGTGTCTACGACCCCGGAGTGGCGGTTGTCTCCCCGCATCCCACGTGTGACGCCACCCTGTTCGCCGGGAGCCGCTGCAGCGGCGGTTTGTTTCGCTCCGTCGACGGCGGCGCCAGTTGGCACCACATCGACCACTACTTCCACTATGTCATGAACGTGTTTTATGACCCCTTCGACGAAACCCACGTGTGGGCCGTGAGCGACGATTCTCTGTTGGAGAGCACGGACGGGGGGAAGACCTTCGACGAAACCCTGACCCAATTCCACTTTCACGGCTTCGCCATCGACCCCACCAACCCCGATCACCTGCTGCTCGGCTCCGTGAGTACTGGCGGTTTGGGTGACGATCAAGCCCGGGTGTACGTGAGCTGGGACGCGGGGGCTACCTGGGAAGACAGCTCGAACGGCCTCCCGGCGGAGGATGTTTCGCTCCATACGATTAGCTTTTGGCCGGGGAACCCCGACGTGGTGCTCGCGGGTACCTACAAGGGGGGAGACGCCTCCCACCAGAGCGGGAGCGGCGTAGGGATGTTCCGGTCGGCCGATGGGGGGTCCACGTGGAGCGCCGTAGACCTGGCGGCGACCGACATCGCCTGGATAACGGAGGTGCCCGATGGCCTCGTCGCCGCCACGGAAGATGGCCTGTGGCGCTCGGTGGACGAGGGGCTCTCCTGGGTAGAGGTGACCGGAGGCCCCGAAGGCATCCTGCTTGGCGCCGACTTTGTCGGGGATATCGGGCTCGTTCTGGCGCGGGATGGGAACATCTGGCGTACCGACGATGGGGGCGGCACGTGGTTCCGACACGACACCCCGATGCAGTGGAACGGCACGTCCTGGTTGGCGCAGGTCGCGATCTCCGCGAGCGCCTCGGTTGCCTGGGTGACCGTGTTCGACAACGGCGTGTGGCGGATCGAGCTTTGAACGCCCAGGTACCTCATCGTCCTCCCCCCGGCCCTCGCCGGGGGGAGGTGCCGCGAAGCGGCGGAGGGGGGCTGGCGTTGCTCGCCGCCTTCCTGCTCGGCTGCCCCCCCGATCCCGAGATCCCTCCCGACGCCACCACCTGCGAAGAGGCCTCCGAACGCATGGGAGCGCTCGTCTGCGCCGAGTCGATGCCCGATCGGGACACCTGGACGACCCTGAGCCTCGACGTGGAGATCGTGGACCAGCTTCGGGCCGTGAAATACCTTATTCCGGTCAACGATACCGCCCCTCTCCCCGGCATGTTCGTCAACTCCCAACGCTATGCGCTGCACTACGACTTCCTGCGCGAGGTGTTTCCAGAGGCGTATGGCAGCCTCGCTTGGGACGACTATGTCGCCATGATCATCAATCCGGCGAAGCGAGTGTATTGGGGGGGCGACCTCTCGGAGTACATCGAAACCGACGGCGCGCATCGCTTCGGGTTCATCGTTTGGGACGACCCGGCGGATGCGACCACCGCGCCGGCCTACGAGGACGTGCTGTTCGTTTGGCGCGCCCTCCAAACCCGCTTCTCGCTCGGCGAGCTGATGTATGTCCCTGCCTCGGAGAACCAACGGGACACGGCCGACACGTGGACCGACACCCCCTTCCCCATCCGGGGCGCCGATGGCGTTACCTACGAAGCCTACAACCCTACCTACGGATACGGGACGATCCGCTTCGAACCGCTGGCGGACCTTGCCGCCGACAGCGCCTCGGGCGCGTTCGGGTATCAAGACATCCTGGTGCTCGACGAAGCGCCGATGGATCTGGAGCGGGTGGTCAGCGGAGTCGTGACGGGAACCCGCCAGGCCGCGCTGAGCCATCTCAACGTCCGCATGTCCGCCCGCGGCACCCCCAACTGTTACACGACAGAGCCCTGGACCAAGCTGGCGGCCTGGGAGGGCAAGCTGGTGCGCCTTGAATGTGGCGAAGATGCGATGCTGATCGAAGAAGCCACCCCGGAGGCGGCGCAAGCGTGGTGGGACACGTTCCGGCCCGACCCGGTGGTGATCTCGCCGCCCGACACGGACTGGGAAACGCCAATGCCGCTGTTGGATGTGCCGACGGCAACCTACGACGAACGTCGCACCAATTACCTACGCTTCGGCGCCAAGGGCGCCAACCTCGCCACGCTGTACCAACGGATCGAGCCCGGCGTGCAGCTCGATGGTTTCCTGATCCCGTTTGCCTACTACCAGCGCTTCATGGAGGAGAACTACTGGATCGCGGACGTTGACGGGGGCGAAGAATCCCTGACCTTCGCGGCGACGATCGACCGGTGGCACGCCGACTCCGAGTTCCTCACCAACGCCGCGACCCGCAGCGCGCGCCTCACCGCGCTTCGCGAGGCCATGCTCGGCGCCCCAGTGAACGAGGCCGACGCCGCGAGCGTTCGCGCCCTCATCGCACAAGAATTCGGCGGCACCGACGTGATGGTGCGGTTTCGAAGCTCCTCAAACGCCGAAGATGGTGTGGTGTTCTCGGGAGCCGGCCTCTACGACAGCCTGAGTGCCTGCGCAGCCGACGACGAAGACGGGGACTCAGACGGCCCAAGCGTATGCGACGACGACAAGTCCAGCGAAAAGCCGGTCGCCGACGCGCTCCGGGGCGTGTGGGCCAGCTTGTGGAAGGGGGGCGCCTGGGAGGAGCGCGACTGGTACGGCCTGGAGCAGCGCGACGTGGCGATGGCGGTGCTGGTGAACGACCAATCCGAACAGGAGCAGGCCAACATCGTCGCGTTCACGGGCAACCCTACGGGGGAGGATGAACGCTGGTTGATCGAGGCCCAGGTCGGCGACATCGACGTGGTCTCGGCGGAGTCCGGCGTCACGCCCGAGCGCACGCTGCTCACCGTCGAAGGCGGCGCCGTCACCGGAATCGAGCGCATGGACGAGTCCAGCGAAGTCGGCGCCGGGGAGGAGGTGTTGTCGGACGCGCGGCTCTACGAGGTTGGGGCGCTGCTTTTGGAGGTCGACGCGGTGATGCCCCACGACGAGGATGCACCCGAGGGCACCCTGGTCCTTTGGGACACCGAGCAGAAGTACCTGGAAGACGGCCGTGGCATCATCAAGCAGATCCGCCCGTTCGCGCGGGCAGACTAAGAGATTCGCGTCGAGAACGCCTCAAAATCGGTGACCAACCGGCGCAGGCGCGTGCGCTCCTCGGCGTCGGTGGCCAGCTCTTCGATGGGATCGACACCCCACCCGACCGGCGCAAATTCCGGCTCGCCGCCCAACGTCGAGGGCGCGGCCGAGTACCAGGCCCCATCCCGCCGGAGCCACCGTGTGTTGTCCGCCACGACACAAAGCTGGTTGTATTTGTACCGCCGCAGCGTCTTCCCCTGCGAGTTGTACCAGCAGCTCTCCATCGCGCTGAGGCTCGACTCGGGCTCGTCCACCACGCTCGGCCCAACGGGCGTGCCCGCCGCCGCCAGCACCGCCCCGTACACATCCCGCGCGCTCACCGGATGGTCCACGCGGCGCGGCGTCGTGCGCCCCGGCTCCAACCAGAACAGGGGCACCCGGTTTCCGCCATCCGACACGTTGTTGAAGTGGTACGACCACCCCATCTCGCCGAAGCACTCGCCGTGATCCGATCCCACCACCACGAGGTTGTCGGCGGCTTCGTGCAGCTCCCGCGTGAACGCATCCACCTTGGGCGCGATGCGCTCCCAGGAGATCCGCTGACGTGACTTGATCCGCGCCATCGTGCGCGGTGTCACCGGCTGCTCGCCGGTGGTCATGAAGGTCTGGTTCACCTGGTGGTACAGGCCAAGAAGCTCGGTAACCGCGTCTACCCCGCGGCCCAGCGGCTCAAAGATCTCGGACACGTGGTAAGGGAAGTGCGTCTCCATCAGGTTGATGAAGATGAAGCTTGGCTTCCCCCGCCGCTCGTTGTGAGCGAGTATGCCGCGGGCGCGATCGAAGATCTCGTCCACGGTATCCTGCAGCCACACCTTGCCGGCCTCGATGTCCTCCGAGAGCTTGCCCCGAATCCAGTCGGTGGACAGGACCTTCTTCCGGAGCCGCGGCTTGCCCACCAGCACCATCAGCTCGTGCAGCTTACGGTGTTGGGGCGGGACCTCCTTCCAGATGCGCACCACCTCGTCAAAACCGCGGTCGAGGCCGAACACTTCGGTCGTGGCCACGTTGGCGGTGATCTGATGCGTCGCATATCCCAACGCACGCAACCGCTCGGCGAGCGTGGGGATCCTGGGATCGAGGCCACGGCTCTGCGTGTCGGCGCCGTGTTCGTGCGGCAAGAGGCCGGTGAACATCGAAGCGGTGGCGGGCAACGTCCAGCAGCCGGCGCTCCGCGCCGCCATGAATTCCACGCTGTTGCCCTGCACATACGGCATGCGGGGCCCGTCGCCACCATACGTGGAATCCCATCGCAGCGAGTCCGCGATGACGATGACGATGTTGGCAGGCCGAGGCAAGGCCGCGATGGCTAACCCCGCGGCTCCTGCTGCGCCTCCGGAGGCCGGGACCGCGCCCGGATCCCCGCCGACCCCGCCGACCCGCCGCTGGCGGTGGGCCCTCGGCGGGCTCGCGGTCGTCGTCACGACCGCGCTCCTCGCCACGTTCGGCGAGCAGCTCGTCGGGGCCGCGCACGAAGTGGCCGGGCGCCTCGTCGGGGGCGGGCGGCTCTACTGGAGCAGCGGCGCAACCGCCTGGCAGGAGCTACCGATCGCCCTCCTCTTGCGGCGCGATTGGGGCCCGACGGACGCCGTGATCACCCCCGACTGGAGCGAGGTCGCCCCGGGGCTCGCGCTGGCGGACGTGAAGTTCGCTCGTCCGCCTGACCCGCGCGACATCGACCTCGTCGTGGTACGGATCGACCCCGCCCGATGGCAATTCCGCGTTTGGGGCCGCGCCGACTGGAGCCGCGCGCCGGTGGCCACGCTCGCGCAAGAGGCCGGCCTGGTGCTCGCGGTGAACGCACCGTACTTCGCGGAAGATGGCCCCCTCGGCCTCGTCGTGAGCGACGGCGTTTCGCGCAACCGGCAGGGCAGCCGACGCGCCGCGCACTTCCTCGTGGACCGCGGCGGCCGGCCCCGCATCGTCAACCAAAAGAGCGCGGACGTGAGCGGCGTGGAGCAGGGATTCCAGGGGTTCCCCGCGATCATGACCGCGGGTCGCACATTTTCCTACCTCCGCACCGGCGGCCGCGGCTTCGACGTGCGGGTTGCCGATCGCCGCACGGCGGCCTGCGTGACCGGCGACAAGCGCGTGTTGCTGGTCGCGACCGACACCTGGACGGGCGGCCTCTCCCTCTCCGAGCTGGCCACCGCGCTCGGCGCTCTTGGCTGTGTGGACGCGATGGGCTTCGACGGCGGCGCGTCCACCGCGCTCTCGCTCCACGTCGGCGACACCCACCGCGAGATCCGCGGGCTCGACACGGTGCCCGTGATCGTCGGCGTGTCGCCCCGCTGAGGGCGAACGGCTAAACGCCGCCCGTGCCGCCCGAAGACTTCGTCAACGCCGAACGGCGCGCCCGCATCGCAGCCGCGCTGGACCGCCGCCTGGGCAGCGTCGTCGCGGTGTGCGAAGCCGTTCGCCGGAGGCACAACGTCAGCGCGATCCTGCGGAGCTGCGAGGCGTTCGGGGTGCACGAGGTGCACCTCGTTACGCAGGGCTTCCGCCCGAGCCCTGGAGCGGCGCGCGGAGCGGAGCGCTGGATCTGGCGGCGCCGCTACGATCACGTCGCCGACTCGCTCGCCGAGCTCAAGGCCCGCGGCTTCCGGGTGTACGTCGCCGACCTCGCGGAGCCTTCGTTCACGCCGGAGAACGTCCCCGTAGACGGGCCGCTCGCGCTCGTGTTCGGCAGCGAAACCCGCGGCGTGAGCGACACCGCACGCAGCCTGGCCGACGGGGTGCTGCGGGTGCCGATGCACGGCCTTACCGAGTCGCTCAACGTGAGCGTGAGCGCGGCGATCGCCCTGCGGGGGGTCGCAGAGCGGCGAAGGACGCTGGTCGGGAACGATCTCAGCGCGGAAGAAAAAGCCAGGTTCTACAACGAGTGGTTGGAGTCCGAGGAGCGCGCCGCGCGAGGGTACCGGGCGCGAACGACGCCGATCTTGTCGTAGAACGCGAGGTGTGCGTTCCACGTGGAACACACAACGCCCGCCCCGACGGCGCCGCGATGGTGGGCAACGCCCCTTTGGCCCCGGAACCGGGCCTACACCATCGCCCACTACCCCGCCATGTACCTTCCCAACCGCCGCCGCATCACCGCCACGGCCTCCTCGCTCACGTCTACCAGCACCACGTCGCGGCCGTGCTTCGCCGCCGCTTCTCCGAACGAGCCGCTGCCCGCGAAGAAGTCCAGCAGCCGATCCCCGGGGTTGGAGTGTACGCGCACGATGCGCTCGAGGATCGCGAGCGGCTTCTGGGTCGGGTACCCCGTCTTTTCACGGCTGCCGGGGCTCACAATTGTGTTCCACCAGCAGTCCGTGGGCGTTTTCCCCCGCGCCGCCTTCACCGGGCCCACGAGCTTGGGCGCCATGTAGGGGATGCGATCGATGTCGTCGAAACGGTAGGTGTATCGCTCCGGATCCTTGGCGTACCACAAGATGTTGTCGTGCTTGGGCGACCATCGTTTGGTGGCGCGCCCCCCGTAGTCGTAGGCCCAGATGATCTCGTTGATGAAGCTCGCGCGACCGAAAATCTGGTCGAGCAGCACCTTGGCGTAGTGCACTTCTCGCGCGTCGAGGTGGAGAAAAAAGCTGCCCGTGGGCTTCAGCAGGCGGTGCGCAGCCACGAGTCGCGGCTCCAGGAAGGCGAGGTAGTCGTCGAAGGAGTCGCCGAAAGAACGGGTGCCCACCTTCACGGTGCGGTAACGCTCGCCGTGAAAGCCGGTTCGATCGCCCTCGACGTCGCGTACCGTCTTGATCTCGGTGCGCGCCTGGGACCGACCGGTGTTGAATGGGGGGTCGAGATAGATCAGGTCGAACGACGCATCCGCGAGCGTCGGGAGCACGTCTTCGTTGTCGCCTTGGTGGAGCTCGATCGTCACGGGAGGCGCTTCTAACGGATGGGCGATGCTGGCGGCCCGCTCGCCTTTTCCCTGGAATCAGCGGGACCGCATCGCGGGCGCCTCTGGTTAGCCTTCGCCATGCTCTCGATCTTTCTCCTCGCATGCACCTCCGACGATGACTCGGCCGCCCAGGAACCGGCCGATACGCTGCTGCAAGCGGACGGCACGGACATCGTCGATGGCGGGGGGAACGCGGTGGTGATGCGCGGCGTGGCGTTGGGCGGCTGGAATTTCCATGAGAACTGGATCACCGCGGTGGACTACCCCGCCCACGCGCGGCTCCAGGTGATCGGCCAGGAAGCCGGCCTCTCGGAGGAGGTGGACGCCGCGATCGTCGAGGCGGGACCAGACGAGGACGGGGACGCGGACTGGGTGGCTGCCGTTCGTATCGGACTTGAGTCGCGTCTCGGAGCGGAGACTGCGAACGGGCTGCTCGCGACGCTGGCGCAGTACCCCTCCCTCGTGGACGACTCCGATCTCCCGCTGCGCCGTGTGCTGGAGGCGCGGTTCGGAATCGAGGGTCGCGACACGCTGCTGGACGCCTTCCAGGGCGGCTGGATCACGGACGCAGACCTGGCGTGGATCGCGGAACAGGGCTTCAACACCGTGCGTGTGCCGATGGGCTACCGGGGCCTCACGTCGATGACCGACGACGGCTCCCCCTCCGAGCTCGTCTGGAACGAGCTGGCCTTTGCGCGCATCGACCACCTGCTCGACGTCTGCGAGGACGTCGGCTTGTGGGCGGTGCTCGACATCCAGGAGGCGCCGGGCGGCCAAAACGAGTACGCCGGGCCGTCCACGCTCTACACCGACCCGGCCATGCAGGCGCTCACCGTCGAGCTGTGGAGCGAGCTCTCGCGTCGCTACCGGGATCGCACGAGCGTGGCCGCCTATTCGCTGCTCGCGGAGCCCATGTCCGCCCCCGACGACGACGCGCGTGATGCGATGTACGACCAGCTCGTCGGCGCGATTCGGGCCAACGAGGACGATCATCTGCTCGTGATCCACGACGGGTTCCGGGGCATGCAGACCCTGCCCGCCCCTGCTGAGTACGGCTGGACCAACGTGGTCTACTCCACGCATCTCTTCGAGTGGGGCGCCACCTCTACCGCCGACTACGAGGCCCTGATGACGTACTACGGAACGGTGTTCCGCACGAACCAGACCACCCAGCAGGTGCCGTATTACGTAGGTTCCTTCTCCACGTTCAAGGACGAGCCTTGGGCCTACGAGTCGGCGGGCCTGATGAAGGATGGGTTCGAGGCCAACGGGTGGAGCTGGACGGTGTGGACGTTCAAGCGGATCGACGACCCGGTGGAGGTCGCGCTGTGGGGCAAGCAGACAGGATGGGGGGTTCGCGGCCGCTTGGTCGGCGAGCTGGATCGGCCGGATCTGTACCGGGATGACGAGGCCACGCTCGCGCGCAAGTTTGCGGCCTACGGCGAGCTGGAGGTCGCCCCGAACGAGGCGCTGCTGGACGCGGTGGCACCGTAGGGGGCGCTCTTAACGGTTCACCGCCACGCGTACCCCACCGCCACGCTCAGGTGCCCGCCGGCCGGGTCGAGGGTCCACTTGAAGTCGGAGAGCGCGGAGTCGAGGACGCCGCGGAGGCGGGGCCCGAGGTCCATGTGGTACCGGGCGCGAACGATAAAGCACCGATTCGCCTCCCCGATCTCGGCGCCCAGGGCGAGCTCCGCGCCGCTGCCCAGGGCGAGCTCGTCCTCCCACCACGGATGGTAGAGGCTCCAGGCCCGCAGGCCGATGCCAACGTCCGCGAAGGGGCGAACCATGGAAGGGCCGGGCGCGGTGGCGAACGGCAGGAGGCGAAAGCCGATGTCGGCGCCGATGTCGAGGACGGTAGCGGAGTAGTCGAGCGCCGAGTCGAACGCCCCGCTCCAGAGCCCGGCCCGGACGTCGACGAGCGGCTGGAACATCGGGTTCTTCCCCGGGAGCAGGAAGGTGCCGCCGACGCCGATGCGGGGCAGCGACGCCGCGCCGACCGCCACTTCGAACTCCGTGGCGGTCACGGGAGGCTGGCCCAGGAGGGTCACCTCCGCCGACAGGTCAAGGGGCGTCACCTCCGCGCGATCCGGCGGCGCGCCGCGAGCACCCCACCCGCAGTGAGCGCGGCCACCAGCACACCGGCCCCGGCCGCCGAGGACTCCTGCGGCGCGTCGGGGCAGCTACCCGGGTTCGCCGCCCAGCCATCCAGGCAGTAGGGGAAAAGCCCCTCCAGCTCCGCGACGGGGTTCACGAAGCGGAGCTGCTCGTTCACGCCCGTGATGCCCGACACCAGCATCGCCACGTCCTGAGTGGCTTCCTCGGGCGAATAACGCAGGTGCAGCCGCGTGAGATGGGCGCTGTCGGAGGGGAGGCCGAAGTCGCCGAAGCTGCCATCCGAGGTGGGCGCGGCGGGGTCGGCCGTGCACGGGTCGCAGTGGTAGCCGGTCCCGATCTCCGGGATGAGGTCCCAGGAGTACTCCCGGATCCACCCCGCGCCGCCCTCGAGGTGCCCGGCCTCCAACACACCCTCGTAGAAGGTGCCGAAGTCGTCGCCCTCCCACATGCACTCGGTGTCGATGGGCAGCTCCGGGTAGTTGGAGATGCTCACCTCGCCGTCAGCGACCGGGGTGAGCGTGTAGACGATCACGTCCTGCGTGCCCGTGGCGGAGATCGTGCCGATGCGGATGGGCAGCGACACGCTCTCCGAGGGGTAGCTGAGCTGGATCGGCGGCAGCCAGCCGTCAACGCGCTCGACCGCGTCGAGGTTCACCTTCACGGCCAGGAAATAGACCCCGGCGTCGATGTACTCCTGGAGGATCGCGTCGCCGCCGGAGGGCAGGGCGTAGCCGTTCACGTCGAGCCAGGCCTGGAGCCCATCGGCTTCCGTCGCGCTGAGCACCGAGAAGTCGTAGCCGTACTCGGTGAACTGGGCCTCGACGTCCACGCCGAGGCCAGTGTCGGAGTCAAACCTCTGAAGAGAGTTGTCGGCCGATGCGCACCCGAAGCCAAGCTGGCAGCCCGACGTTACGATCTCCTTGGTTTCGAAGAGCGTTTCGCAGGAGTAGTCGAGCTGGCGGGGGGTGGAAAAGTCCGCGAGCCAGGTGAGCAGTTTGCGATCGATGGAGCCCACGTCGTCGGCGGTGACCACCTCGGGGATCGGGAGCAGGATGCCGAAGTCGGTGGCATCGCCCTCGTAGTCCATGATCACCGTGAGCACGGTCGTGTCGCCGTGGTGGGCGAGCACCACCTGGCTCGCGCTGTTGCTCATCGAGGCGCCGGGATCCCCGACGTAGGTGCCGCAGAAGGCGTGGGCGGCGGGCACAAGTAAGGCGAGGGAGACCATCGTCGCTCCGTGTTCCGTGCCCGCAACACCATAGCACGGAATAAAGGCGCTACACTGCTCGCGATGCTCCCCCTCCTCTGGTGCCTCGGCAGCGCGATGGCAGCCGAACCGGAACCCGTCGCCGACCGGTTGGTGCTTGCCGACGGCCAGTACCTCAACGGACACGTGCGGCCCGGCGAGAACACCTGGCTGCTCACCCTGGCGGACGGCACCGAGCTGAGCATCCCCTACGGATCGGTGGCGCGCGTGGAGTGGGACGTCGGACTCGACCCGGCCGCGCGCTCCCACACCTTCCCGCAGGTGCCGGGCTGGCCCGGCGGCCCCGCCACCTGGCCGCAGGACCCCGACGCCGACCGCTACCTCCTCTGGCCCACCGGCCGGAGCGTCGGCGCCGGCCACGGCTCGCTCAGCCAACGCGAGGTCGCCGGCTCCATCGCCAGCTACGACATCACGGATTTCTGGGAGGTCTCGGCCGGCGCGATCATCCCGCTGATGTTCAGCAGCTCCACGCAGACGGCGGCGATTGGCTCCCGCCTCAGCTCGCCCATCGGCGACCACGGCTCGCTGGCCGTGGGCTTTGAGGCGCTGTTTTTGCCCTACGAGTCCGTGCTCGGCGTGCCTCACGCCGCAGTGACGCTGGACTACCGTCGCGTCGCGTTCACCCTGGGCGGCGGCGCCGCCTTCGGCTCCTCCTCCTGGGTTGGCGATACCCTCGACAGCGTGGCCATCGTCGGCGGCAGCGTGCGCCTCGGCCCGCGGGTGTGGTTCCTCAGCGAGACCTGGCTCGTCGTCGGCGATCACACCCAGTCAGTCGTGTGGGCCTTTCCCTCGCTGGCGTTCCGGATGATCACGCGGCGTGTGAGCTTCGACGCTGGCCTGATGGGGCTGAACTTTGGCTACCAGGTCATCCCGCTGCCGGTGTTCAACGTCTCCTGGCACTTCCCTGGGAGCGCGTTTTGATCGGCTGCACGACGCCATCGGTCGCGCGAACATCGAAGGCCACACCCCCTCAGCCAATCTGCGCCGGGTGAATCACGGTAACGACCAGTCCGCCAACGCCGCGCTCGTACGGCTCGCCAACGATCGGAGCCACCAGGAAATTGCGTCCCGCCGGGTACAGCGCTCGGAACGCCGCCAAGCCTCGGGCCTCGAACGCGTCGGGGTTCCATTTGCACTCGTAGGCATCACACGAACCGTTGGCACCCGGAACGACGAAGTCCACCTCGCGTTGTTGCTTGTCTCGCCAGTAGTGGATTCTCGCCTGCGTGGCTTGAAGCGTTTCCAACACCAACTGCTCCCACAAGAGGCCGCGATCGGCTGCGTGCAGCTCGGTCCAGCCATTCGCCCAAGCGACGAAGCCTGTATCGAAGCCGTATATTTTCGGCTGGTGCGTGAGCTCCTGCTTCCCGCCGCCGAAGAACGGCCGGAGCACGGTGATGGCGTGGGTAACCTCGAGGACATCGAGGTAATTTCCCACGGTCGGACGCGACAGCCCGGCCACGCGAGACAGCGAAGTCGCCTCTGCGAGCCCGCCGCTGTTCCGAAGGAGCGTTTCGAAAAGCCGAAGGAACGCAGAGCGTTTCTCGACTCGAAACAGCTCCTGAACATCCCGCGCGTAGAAGGAGTCCATCCACTCGGCGTAGAAGTCCGCCGGCGGACGATCAGCGAGTAGGGCATCGGGGAGACCGCCGTGGAGCAGGCGACGGTTCACGTCGGCGATTCCAAACGCTGGAAGTTCGCTGGCAAGCACCGGGAGCAGGTGCACCGCGCGCTTACGCCCCGAGAGCGAATCCTTGAACTTGGTGGTCGCCGCCAAGGTGGACGAGCCCGTCGCCACCACGCGAAGGTCCGGGCGCTCGTCGGCCGCGATCTTGAGGAGCCGGCTCGGGTCCGCGAGCTGGTGAACCTCGTCGAGGACAAGCAGCCCTCCCGGCAGAGTGGCCAGGAACCGCTCGGGGTCCGCCGCGCGGTCGGCGACGCTCGGAAGGTCGCAGTTCAGATATGTCGCCCCCGGAAGCCGGCGAACGATCGTCGTTTTTCCTACGCGCCGCACACCGCTCAGCCAGGCGATCGGCACGTGCGCGTGCACCCCGCCAATGCGGGCTTCCCAAATCGGACGCGCGATAGACATGCAGACCGATCTTACATCTGGTTACTACAAACGCAAATACTGTCTGCGGTCACCGTCGTCAGGCAACCTGGGGTTGCGTCACCTCGCCGCGTAGAACCGGCTCGCATACTCCGCGACCATCCGGTCGGTGTGGAACTGCTGGAGGCAAGTCTCCAGGCTCCGCCTCATCCGCGTCACCCACGCACGGGGGATTCCCTGCGCGTCACGATCGAAGTACTCAGGGACCACCTGATCTTCGAGGATGCTGAACAGGCTCTCCGCGTCCTCCGCGTCCTGCGTGTCGGAGTTCGCGTAGTCCTTCGCCTCGCCCACCGCGAACCCGTTGGTGCCGTCGTACGCCTCCGGCCACCACCCATCGAGCACGCTCGCGTTCACGCCCAGGTTCAGCGGCACCTTCATCCCGCTGGTGCCGCTCGCTTCCCGAGGGCGACGAGGCAGGTTCAACCACAGGTCTACGCCCTGGGTGAGCCGACGGCCCAGCTCCATGTCGTAGTCGGGGAGGAACACGACGCGGCCGCGGAAACGCTCGTCCCGCGTCCAGCTCAGCACCTCGCGGATGATGGCCTGGCCCGCGTCGTCGCGGGGGTGGGACTTGCCGGCGAAGAAGAGCTGAATGGGGTGGCGGAACAACAAGCGCGCGAGGCGGTCGGGATCCGAGAACAGCAGGTTCCCACGCTTGTAAGGGGCGAAACGGCGCGCGAAGCCCATGCACAGCGCCTGGCTGATCAGCGTCTTCTGGCCGGTGCGGCGGCGGGCGTAGCCGACCAGCTCGTACCGGAGATCCGTTCGGAGCGTCCAGAGCTCGAAGTCGCTGACGTCCGTGAGCGAGATCGGCGCGCCCTCGCGCCAGCCGGTACATGCGCGATCGAGCATCGCCGCCACTTTCGGGTGGATCCAGCTCGGAACGTGAACGCCGTTGGTCACGTAGGAGATCGGCACCTGGTCGATCGGCAGCTTCGGCCACAGCCCCGTCCACATCTCGCGGCTCACCTGGCCATGTAGCTCACTTACGCCGTTTGCAGCTCGTGAACCGCGCAGGGCGAGGACGGTCATGCAGAGCGTCTCGTTCATATCGCCCGGCTTCACGCGGCCAAGGTCCATGAGCGCGCCCTCGGGGAGGCCCATCGCGACGCGCATCCCGGCCAACGCTGCGTTCTTCAGCTCCCAGCCAAAACGGTCGTGGCCCGCCGGCACCGGGGTGTGCGTCGTGAACACACACTTCGCGCGCGCCGCGGCCAACGCCGCATCCTTGGTGAGACCCGCCGCGATGCCCTCCCGCATCAATTCCAGGACGGCAAAGGCACAATGGCCCTCGTTCATGTGGAACACGCCCGGGTCGATGTCGAGCGCCCGGAGCATCCGCACGCCGCCGATGCCGAGCAGCACCTCCTGCCGGATCCGCATCGCCTCGTCGCCGCCGTAGAGGTGTCGCGACAATAACCGGTGCTCTGGCGCGTTCTCGGGCATGTCGCTGTCGAGCAACAACAACCGCACGCGGCCGACCTGCAGCTCCCAGGCCGTCGCGAAGTACGAGCCGCGACCGTGCGGAACCTGCACGACCACGTCGAGCTTCTTGAGCGGCAGTACGTCGAGGGGCACGCGGGGGTACGCGGCCACCTGACCACCGTACTCAATCACCTGCTTGAAGTAGCCCTCGCGGTACAGGAGGCCCACACCCACGAAGGGAAGCCCGAGGTCGGAGGCTGACTTCACATGATCGCCCGCCAGCACGCCGAGCCCGCCCGAGTAGATTGGCAAGGACTCGTGGAGCGCGAACTCCATCGAGAAGTAGGCCACCGGGTCCACCAACTGGGGCACGTTGCGCGCGGCCCAGGTGTTGCCCTCGTACAGGTAGGCCCCGAACGCGCGCTCCACGGCGGCGAGGCGGTCCGGTGGGGTGCGGGCGCTCAGCGTGTCGTCGGAGAGCTCGGCGAGCATGTGCACGGGATTGTGATGGAGCTCTGTCCATCGTTCGGGATCGAGGGCGCGGAACAGCGCGCCGGCCTCCGGATTCCAGCACCACCACAGGTTCTGGGCGAGGGCTTCGAGGCGGGTACGGATCGGGGTCATGGGGCGCCCCCTTAGTCCTGCCGACCCTCGATCGCGAGCAGCAACACCACAAGCGCAATTCCGAGCCGCGGGTCGAGCGAAGCGTTCTGCGACCCATCGAAGCTCACGTCATACGCGAGCTGGAACGGGTTCCAACGCTGCTTGATCGTGCCGATCTGGGCGCCCTGGTCATTGGCGATGGTGAAGCTCTGCGGGATGAGGTTCTTGAAGAAGAAGCGGCGGATCAGCGCCATGAACATGCTGTCTTCCTTGCACGTCCCCACCAGTGCGTCGCCTTCACCCAGCACCAGCCAACTGTCGCGGAACATCGACTTGAGCCCCTCACGCTTGCAGGCGCCCACCACGGCCCCCGTCGTGGCGTCCGTCACGTCGTAGGCGCTCGAAAAGTCCGACCAATTGCGCGCCAGGATCGTGAGCCGCTTCTGGGTCTGCGCTTCATCCGCGAACACGTTGAGCTCCTCCTTGAGCCGAAACGCCTTCTGCTTCACGTAGAACTGGAGTTGGCCATCGGGGCCGAAGATCCGAAACGTGCCGCCGAGGAACGAGAAGAACGCCTTTTTGGCGACGAAGTTGCGGCCGAGGGGGAGAATTTCATTCACGAGCGGCTCCGGGGGGCGGGAGGGTAGCACGTCCGGGCCGCCTCGCCAGCCGGCAACGCCGGGTTCGCCGGGCTACCTTGGCCGAATGATTCGGCGTCTCGACCACATCGCCATCGCAGTGCCCGACCTCCAGCGCGCCATCGCGCGCTTCGCAGAGGATCTGGGGCTCACCCTCGCCGGCACCGAGGATGTTCCAACGGAGAAGACCAGCACCGCCTTCTTCCCCATCGACGGCACCCGCATCGAGCTCGTGCACCCGATGGGCGGCGAGGGTCCGATCGCGAAGTACCTCGAGAAGCGCGGCGGGGGCCTGCACCACGTGTGCTTTCAAACCGACGACATCGAGGGCGACGTGGCGAAGCTCACGGCGAAAGGATGGCAATTCCTGAGTCCGGCCCCGAAGCCGGGCGCGCACGGCACCCGGGTCATCTTCGCCCATCCCCGCTCCTGCGAAGGCGTGCTCGTGGAGCTGGCCGAGCACCCGCGGGCGCACGAATGAAGGTGGTCGGGCTGACGACGAGCACGGCGGACCGGAAGCGCCGCGCCGGCCAACGCATCGTGCTGGGCATCGCGGGCCCGGCGCTGAGCGACGAAGAGCGGGCGTTCATCCGGGAGGCTCGGCCGGGCGGCTTCGTGCTGTTTGCCCGCAATGTAGAGGAGCCCCGGCAAGTGAGGGAGCTCAACCGCGAGTTGGCGAGCCTCTTGCCGGTGGAGCTGCCCCCGATCCGCTGTGTAGACCAGGAAGGTGGCCGCGTTGCGCGCGTTCGCGAGGGGGCCACGATCTGGCCGCCGATGCGGCACGTGGGCAACGTCGCCGATCTGCAAACAACCCGGGAGGTGGGCGCCGCGCTCGGGCGCGAGGTCCGCGCGCTGGGCTTCGACCTCGACTTTGCCCCGGTGGCCGACGTCGACAGCAACCCGAAGAACCCGGTGATCGGGGACCGCTCGTTCGGTCGTGTTCCTCAGGACGTCGCCCGGCACGTCGCGGCGTTCATCGGCGGGATGCAGGGCGAGGGCTGCATCGCGTGCGCCAAACACTTTCCCGGGCATGGCGACACCGCGGTGGACAGCCACCTCGACCTCCCGATCGTCGAGAAAGACCCTCCCGATCTCGACCGCATCGAGATGCCCCCGTTCCGGGCCGCCCTCGCCGCCGGCGTCGGCTCCGTGATGACGGCTCACGTAGTGTTCCCGGCGTGGGATGAGGATCGTCCCGCAACGATGTCCGCGAAGATCATCCGCGCCCAGCTCCGGGAGCGCCTCGGGTACAACGGCGTCGTGTTCTCCGACGACATGGAGATGAAGGCGGTTCGGGGGCGGTATCCGCTGGAGCTGCAGCTCCGGGAGGCCACCGAGGCGTCGGTCGACGTATTCCTGATGTGCAAGGAGCTCACGCTGGCACACGAGGCCTGGGAGATCCTGGTCCACCACCAGGAAGAAGACAAACGTCAGGAAGACCTGGCGATCGACGCCAACACTCGCTGGCACTCACTCCGGGAGCGCTTCTTCATCGACGCTTCGCCCCAACCCGATCTGGGCGTGCTCGGCTGCCCCGAGCACCTCGACCTCGCGCTTCGCATCCGTGCTCGGGGCGGCGAGTCGTGAGCCTGCTCTTGGGGATTTTGCTGGCCCTTCCGGCACAAGCCTGTGAACCGGTGGCCGAGGTGCCCGAGGCACTCCAGGTGGCGTGGGTGAGCAAGCTGCCGGCCGCCGCAGGCAACAACACCTGGCTTGAAGTGGTTCAACTCGGCGACCTCCGCGGGCTCATCGAGCGCTCCACGCGCGACTCGGCGACGACGTTGCGCGGCCTCGGCCTGCTCGGCCGCACCCAGAAGCTGCGGGCAACCTTCAAAGTCACCGTCTTCGAGGTGTCCCGCTCGGTGCTCTGCCGGCCGATGGACGGCGCGCCGGGCGAGGCCATGGCCGGCGTGCCAATCTGCGATCACCCGCAGCAGCAGCAAGGCGCGGGCGTGAAGGCGAGCGCCTATACCGGCTGCGGGTACGCGACGGACCTGGGGTCGGGTGTGCGCGGACTCGATGTATTCCGCGTTCGCTGGGCGGATGCCGTCACCAAGGGCTTCTGCGTATTGCCGTGGGACCGAATGATCCAGGAGGGGTGAGCCGCACCGGCGCCGGCGTCCACCCCGCGCGCCGCTCGTCCTCCCCCCGGCACTTGCCGGGGGGAGGTGCCCGAAGGGCGGGGGGGAGATGCCGAGAATTCCCTACTCCTCCACGTCATTCCCAAACGTCGCCCCCACCTGCACCATCATCCCCCACGTCACGATGTCCCCGGGCGTAACGAGATCCGCCCCAAAACCGTGGTACCCGCTCGCCTCGACGGCGAACAGCCCCCGCGTGCTCGGGTCCAGCCGCGGCCGCCACGACACGCCTCCGCCGTACTGGAGCCAAGGATACACCGCATCGCCGGGGTTGTAGACCGGGTTGATCTTCACCCCCGCATACGGCCGGATCGACCCCGGCAACCGCCGCGATACGACGGCCCCGGCGTGAGCGCCGAACATGAGGCTCTCGGCGTCCACCTGTCCATAGGCGTCCAACCCACCGAGCACGCTCAGCGTGACCGGCGCCTCGTGGAGCACCCGCCCCTGCAGCTCCAGCTCTACCACCCCGGCCGGGCTGCCATCGAGCGACGAAGGGGCGAACCCGCCGGCCACCGACACCGCCATTTCGTTCCCAAGGCGTTGACGCCCCACCAGCCCTGCCACCGAGGTGTCGGCGAGCGTGAGGTCTTCGCCGATCGAACCCGGAAAAACGCCCCCGACTGCGCTGATCTCCGTGTTCACGGGCATGGAGCCATCGAAGCGCAGGCCGTACACGGCGGCCGGCACGCAGGCCAGGAGCAGCACCAGCGTCATGCGCTAGCCTTAGCCCGGCGCAAGGGGGCTGGTCGCGCCGCGTCGCTTGGCGTAAGCTCCGGCGGTCATCTACGTTCCGCGCGCCCCATGCTCCTCCTGGTCCTGCCCGCCGCCGCCACCACGCTCGCCGTGTTGCCGCTCGACGCGCGCGGCCTCGACGCCGAATCCGCAGAGCTGGCTACGGACGCGCTTCGCGATGCCATCACGGCAGACGGGCGCTGCGAGGTGCCGACGGGCACCGCCATCGGCGCAGCGCTCGGCGCCGGGCACGAGGGGGAGCTCAAGCGCGCGCGGGAGCGGTACGCGGCGGGGCGCGCCGCCGCCGCGAAGGGCGACCAAAAGGGCGCGATCACGGCCCTGAACGAGAGCGTCTCGCTCCACACTGGCGCGGGCTCCGCCTGGTCGCGCCGCGGCGAGCTGGCAGACGTCCTCTGGGCCACCGCGGACGCACACCTGCGCGCCGGCGACACGCTCCGCGCCCGGCAGACGCTCACCGAAGTGGCGAGGTTGTGGCCCGGTTACGCGAGCTCACGCGCCCACAGCACCGGCACCGCTGCGCGAATGCTCGTGGAGGTGGAAGCGGGCGTCGCGAAAGAAGCGTGGACCCTCCCGCCGGATGAGTCAATAGACGCAGCCTTCGCCGCGCTCGGCACCGACTGGCTCGCGCTCGGCGTGATCGACGGTACCGGGCAGGTGACGCTACGCGTGCTCGGCCCCGATGGCGACAACGAGACGATCCGCGAACACGTGCCGCTCCCCATCGATTCGCTGGCCACCGAGTGGACCACCCTGGCCAACCGCGTGGGCGACGTCCCGGGGGGGCCGGCGCCCGCCCTCGAGGAGGAACCGGAGGAAGAGCCGGTCGCCGTCGACGATCCTCCCAGCCCATTACGCCCGCGCGTCGAGGTGCCCCGCCCCGATGCCGACCGCCCTGTGACGATACGGGAGGTGGATACCCGGCCCGTCACGGCGCGGTGGTGGTTCTGGACAGCGCTCGTCGGCCTCGTCGCCGGGGGCACGGCGGCCGGGATCGTCGCCTCGCGCCCCGCGGAGGAGATCATCGCCCGGGAGGACGGCACCTGGTCGCTCAGCGTAGAGGCACCGTGAGCCCTCACAATCACGCGCCTCCCGATGCGATCCCCAGCATCGCCGGATTGACAAAAGGCGGCGGACTCCGTAGGTTCGCCCGTTCCGAGCACCCCGAGGATCAGAGTCATGCGCGTAGTCTGCGATAACTGCGGTGCTTCCTACAAGATTCCCGACTCCAAGCTCACGCGGGACGTGAACAAGGCCACGTGTCGGAAGTGTGGAAACCCGATCCTCATCCGTCGGCCCGACGCGGCGGCGGCCCCGATGAGCTCGCCCGAAACGGCGACGGGCGAAGAGCGCACACAGATCACCAGCGCGGCGGAGCTCGAACGCGTGGCCCGCGCGCGCTCGTCGGCCTCGGTCGACGACGGCAGCATGGACCCGCGCCCCACCCAGGTTTCGCCGGACAACTCCTCGCACGAAGCCACCGTGCCGCGCGATGAATCGGCGAATCGCGTCCCGTTCTCGCAGGTGCCCGTGGAAGGCACGGGGGATGCAGCCACGCTCATCCAGCCGCAGTCCCCCGCGCCGGCGCCGCTTCCGTTCGCCGCTGGGCCCGCGCCCGCCCGCCAGGTGCCGAGCCCGTTGCCCCCCCCGATGCCGCCGCCGCCGGCGTTCGTGCATCCCCCGGCCCCTGCTCCGGCGCCCGCGCCCGTCGCGGCCCCACCCCCCCCTCCGGCGCCCGCGCCGCCGCCCCCCGTAGCGGCATTGCCGCCGGCCCCGATTCCCCTCCCGCCGCCAGCCCCCGTCCACCTCCCCTCCGAGCGCGCGAAGCCCAGCTTCGACCCGCGGGGGGATCTTACGTTCGCCGCCCTCCTCGCGTTGGTCGCCCTCTTCGGCGCGATGATCGGGCTGGCTAACGCGGCGCTCGGCATGGCCGCCGTCGGCGCGGTCGGCACGTTCTTCACCGTCTTCGGCTCTGCCGGTTCGGTGCTCGTGATCCTCACTGGCGGCCGCGGCACTCGCCCCGCGAGCATCGTGCTCGGCGGTTTCGGCGGCTTCTTCCTCGCGGTGATCCTCGCCGTGTTCCAGGTGTTCGCGGCTGGCATGAACCAGGGCCCCGCAGAGCCCGAGATCGAAACTGTCGCCACACCGCCGGCGCCGGTGCCCACGCCGGCACCCACCCCGGTACCGGTGCCCGCTCCAACGCCCGCCCCCGAGCCGACCCCCACGCCCGACCCGGCGTTGGCCGCCACACCCACGCCGGAGCCGACTCCCGCACCCACCCCCGCCCCCGCCGCCGCGCACCACCCCGACGCCGGTCGAAGCGGCGCCGAAGCCGAAGCCCGCGCCGGCCCCCAAAGAAGAGGCCGCACCGAAGGCCACCTCGCTCGACACGCGCGTGATCGACACCATGATGAAGAGCAACAAAGGCGTGAAGATCTGCTACATCAAGGAGCAGAAGGCGTCGGGCTCGTTGCCCAACAACGTCAAGGTGAAGCTCACGATCCAGCCGTCGGGCTCCGTGTCTTCGGCCAAGATCCCGTCAGGGGAGTACCAGGGCACGGACTTCGACAGTTGCCTCTCCGGCGCCGTCAAGGCGATCACGTTCCCCCCCTTCGACGGGGACCCGCTCAGCCTCACCTACGCGTTCCCGAACTTCTGAATCGGAGCCCGGGAGCTTGCGCCCGGGTCCACTTCGGGTGAAACGGCGGCCCCTTCGTTACCGGGAGTCGTCGTGAATCTGCGCAACCTCGCCATCATCGCACACGTCGACCACGGCAAAACCACGCTTGTTGACGGCCTTTTGCGTCAGGCCGGCACCTTCCGCGCCAACGAGACGATGACCGATCGCGTCATGGACTCGATGGATCTCGAGCGCGAGCGCGGCATCACCATCATGGCGAAGGTGGCCTCGATCCGGTACGAAGACACGAAGATCAACATCGTGGACACGCCGGGGCACGCCGACTTCGGCGGCGAAGTGGAGCGCACGCTGAAGATGGTCGACGCGGCGATGTTGCTGGTGGATGCCAGCGAAGGCCCGCTGCCGCAAACCCGCTTCGTGCTCCGCAAGGCGCTGGAGCAGGGCCTCGCGATCCTCGTATGCATCAACAAGATCGACCGCCCGGATGCGCGCGTTCAGGAAGTGGTGAACGAGGTGTACGACCTGTTCATCGATCTCGGCGCCGACGAGAAGCAGATCGAATTCCCGATCCTCTACGCGGTGGCGCGAGATGGCTGGTGCGTGGACACCTACGGCGAGAAGGGCGACACGCTCAAGCCGATGTTCGACGCGATCGTGAAGCACGTTCCCCCGCCGAAGGTGAAGCTCGAAGGCACGCTCCAGGCGATGGTGAACCAGCTCGACTACGACAACTACGTGGGCCGGCTCGCGATCGTGCGCGTGGCCACGGGCTCGATCAAGGAGAAGACGGACGTTGCGCTCGTGCAGGAAGACGGCGTGCCGAAGCGCGTGCGCGTGTCCACGATGTTCCAGTTCGAAGGCCTCAAGCGCGTGGCCGCGACGGAGCTCATCGCGGGAGACATCGGCGCGATCGCCGGCATCCCCGACGTGAACGTGGGCGACAGCTTCACCTCCATCGACGACCCGCAGCCGCTCCCCCGCCTCAAGGTCGACGAGCCGACGATCGGCATGACGTTCTCCGCGAACAGCTCACCGCAGGCCGGCCGCGAAGGCAAATACGTCACCGCCCGGCAGATCCGGGATCGTCTCGACAAGGAGATGATGATGAACCCCGCCCTGCGCAAGGAGGACACGGGGTCTGCTGAGACGATCCGCATCTTTGGCCGGGGGGAATTGCAGCTCGGAATCCTCATCGAGACGATGCGCCGGGAGGGCTTCGAGCTCAGCGTCTCCCGCCCCGAGGTGCGATTCCAGCAGAAAGACGGGAAGAAGACGGAGCCGTTCGAAATGGCTCAACTCGACTTCCCCGAAGCGTTCATGGGCGTCGTCACCCAGAAGATGAACGTCCGCAAGGGCCGGATGACCGAGATGAAGATGGACACGGGCGGTCGGGTCCGACTCTACTTCCGCGTTCCCTCCCGCGGCTTGATCGGCTTCCGCGGCGAGTATCTGAACGACACCCGCGGGCAGGGACTGCTCAACACCCTGTTCGACGGCTACGACGAGTTCGCCGGCTTCATCCAGACCCGCACCAACGGCTCGCTCATCGCCGATCGCTCCGGTGAGGCGACGACGTACGCGATCTACCACCTGCAGCCGCGCGGCCGGATGTTCGTTTCGCCGCAAACGCTGGTGTACGAAGGCATGCTGGTCGGCGAAAACGCCCGGGATAACGATATCAACATCGACATCACGCGCGAGAAGCAGCTCAACAACATCCGCAGCGCGGGTGCGGACGAGAAGCAGATCCTCGTGCCGCCGATCCAGATGAGCCTTGAGCGTGCGCTCGAGTACATCCAGGACGACGAGCTGGTCGAAATCACGCCGTCGAGCATTCGCCTCCGCAAGAAGATCCTCGCGAAGAACGGGCGCAGTGTCGTGCGCCACGAGCGCGACGACAGCTAGGCTCCGACGACGAGCGCCGCCTCGATGCGTCCGACGTCGGGGGTGCGCGTGCCTGCCGCCCCAGGGAGTGGCCGAGAGGGCTCGGCGGCGGTAATCGCCTCCGCCGGGAGATCCGATGTCCGCTGAGCTCGATGCCCTCGCGCCCGCCCGCGTGTGGCGCTACTTCCTGGAGCTATCTGCGATTCCCCGCCCCTCGGGGCAGGAGGAGCGCGCGGCCGCGTGGTTGGTAGCCGAGGCCCGCGCGCTCGGGCTGGACGTGGAGCGCGACAGCGTCGGGAACGTGTTGATCCGCAAGCCGGCCTCGCCCGGGTGCGAGGGCGCGCCAACCGTAGCGATGCAGGCCCACATCGACATGGTGTGCGAAAAAAATGAGGACACGGTTCACGACTTCGCCAACGACCCCATTCGGGTGCGGCGGGATGGAGAGGTGCTCCGTGCCACGGGAACCACACTCGGCGCCGACGACGGCATCGGCGTGGCGGCGGGGTTGGCCGCCCTCGCGGATCCCTCCCTCGTGCACCCCGCGTTGGAGCTGCTGGTCACGATGGACGAAGAGACCGGGCTCACCGGCGCCAATGGGCTCGCCACGGGCTGGCTGCGCGCGAAGATCCTGTTGAACCTGGATAGCGAGGCCGAGGGGCAGGTCACCATCGGCTGCGCGGGCGGCGTAGACACGGTCGCGACCCGCGCCATCACCTGGGAGCCCGTCCCGGAGGGGAGCGTGCCCGTCCGGGTGAAGGTATTCGGCGCCAAAGGAGGGCATTCCGGTGCCGACATCTGTCAGGGGCGGGCCAACGCGATCAAGGTGCTCGCGCAGGTGCTCGGCGGCCTGCCCACGACCCTCCAGTGGCGGCTCGCCGCGTTCGATGGCGGCAACAAGCGCAATGCCATCGCCCGCGAGGCGGTCGCGATGCTCGCAGTCCCCGCGGAGCACGTGCCGGCCCTGCGGGAACGCGTTGCCGAGTTGGCCACAGGCTGGCGCGCCGCGTTCGGTCGCTTCGACCCCCATCTCTCCGTGGTTGTGGAGGAGGGCCATGCCACCCGGGTGGCCTCCGAGGCGGATGGGCGTGCGCTCGTCGACCTACTCCTCGCGCTCCCCCACGGGGTCGAGGCGCGTAGCCCCGACATCGCCGACCTCGTCCAAACCTCCACCAACCTCGGCGTGCTGCACACCGCCGAAGGCTTTGAGGTGAACCTGCTCACGCGGAGCGCCATCGAGGCTTCCAAGGTGGCCCTGGTTGAGCGTATCGAGGCCGCATGTCGACTCGCCGGATTCGCCACCGAACGTGTCGGCGATTATCCAGGCTGGAAGCCTGAACCTGGCGCTGCCGTGGTCGGGGTGATCGATCGCGCCTGGCAAGAGCTCGCCGGTAAGCCGGTCGAGGTGATCGCGATTCACGCCGGCCTGGAATGCGGCTTGATCGGGGAGAAATATCCGGGGATGGAGATGGCTTCGTTCGGCCCCGACGTGTGGGACGCGCACACGCCAGAGGAGCGGGTCAGCATCCCGTCCGTGGCCAAGTTCTGGACCCTGCTGGTCAACGTGCTCCACCGCCTCGCCCTACCCACGTGAGCCGCTTCGCCCCCTATGAAGGCGACGCCGGCCTGTTTGAGCACGTCGTCCACGACCTCGTGCTCACCGAGGGGGTGCGCCTGCTTGCGCTCGATCCCAACGCCTGCATCGCCGACACGCCAGGAGGCGCGGTGGTGGTCGTCCGCGCTGAACCCGTCGTGATGGCTGCGGTCCCCGCGCTGCTCGCTCGTATCCGAGCCGAATCAACGGTGGTGCTGATCGTCGGCGGACAACCAACCGAGTACGGCTGGGAGGCCCCCCCCCGGGTCAGCGCCCTCCACCTGCAAGAATCAGGGGTCATCACCCCCAACGAGCCCGACTCACCCGGGCGCTGGCTGGCCACGTGGCTCCACCAACGCGGGGGCACCGGCGTGGACTGGGCGCGGTTCTGGGCGGTGCGGCAACACGCCTCAGAGGCGATCAGCGCCGAGGCAAACGGCTTCCAACGCCGGCTCAGCGCAAACCCCCCTTGGGCCACGCGGCTCCTCGTCGGCGTGATGGTCGGTATCTTCGCAGTCGAATTGCTGGCCGATACCCTCGATCCGACATTGTCACTCGGCTTCATGGGCGCGCTCAATCCTGCGCTCGTGGCACAGGGGCAGGTTTGGCGCATCGTCACCGCCACGCTCCTTCACGGCAGCCTGCTCCACGTCGGCATGAACCTCTTTGTGTTGTGGCGGATCGGCGATCTGGTCGAGCGCATCCTCGGAACACCGAGATTCATCGTGCTCTACACCTTCTCGGGCATTTGTGGTAGCCTGCTCAGCCTGGTATTTCTGGGCGAAGGCTCCTCCATCGGCGCCTCGGGTGCCATTTGGGGTGTCATGACCGCCCAACTTGTGTTGTCCTACCGCGCAAAAGAGGCGCTACCCGAAGCCGTGCGCAAGGTCATGCGCTCCAGCGCCGGCCAGAACCTTCTCTTGAACCTGCTGATCTCGTTCACGCCTGGCATCGACGCCGCCGGTCATGTCGGCGGTGGGTTGGGCGGCGCGCTCGCCGCGCTCGTGTTGGCCAGCGGCCTGCCGCGATGGTCGGACGTGGCGGAGGGGGAAAACGCCCGCGTCCGGGCGCCGCTCTGGGTCAACGTCGCCGCGATCCTGTGTGTCGCTCTGCTCGCAATCGGCGCGGTCATCACGGTGCTGGGCGCCGCCGCCATGTGGTTCTTGTCACAGGGGTAGGGCGATGCGCGCGGCCGCGCGATTATCCCTGATCGTCGAAGTTGCAGTTCAGAAGATTGCAGTTCCGCGTGCACGTATGCACCTCGTACCGCCGGCGAAGCGCACCCAGCCCGTTCCACAGCTCCCGCAGAGATCGCCCATCGGCGATATTCCCCACGGGCTCCAGAAAATAGCAGAGTCTCACGTTCCCCGCGGGGTCGAACGCCAGGTCGGAGTGCCCGGCCTTGCACACCTGCCCGTTTGCCGCGCTTGGGTCACGGAAATAGCTCCGGAACGCCTCCAACTGCCCCACTGGATTACATACCCTTCCAGCATCGCGGCGCTCCGCCACCAACACATCGAGCGCCGCGTTCACCGGGCCGAGGTCGGTTGGCCACATCGCGGAGCGCCGCCACCAACCAGGGTCGTGGGCGTTCTCCCCGAAGTTCTGGTAGAGTGGTTGCACCACGAGCTCAAGGCCCCGCTCGCGGCACCAGCTCAGCAGCTCCGGAACCTCGTGAGCGTTTCCCCCGTGGAGGATGCAAGAGATGATCACCCTCGGGTTGGGCAACGCGCCGAGCCGGTCCACGGCCTCCATCACCTTGCGCCACGTTCCCGGCTTCCCTCGGCTGTGATCCACGGTGCCCTCGCGGAACCCGTCGAGGGACAAATAGGCGATGCTCACGCCGGCATCCGCCAGGGCGGCCGCACGTTTGTCGTTCAACAGCCAGGCGTTCGTGTTGAAGGTGACGGTGAAGCCCCTGTCGGTGGCGCGCTTCATCAGGCGCTCCAGGTCGGCCCGGAGCAGCGGTTCGCCCCCCACGAAGTTCATCGCCGCCGGCCCCACCCAAACCGCCAGCTCGTCGATGACCCGCGCCCACGCCGCTTCGGGCAGGTCGGTCGCCTCGTTCTTGTAGATGTCGCAGTGGGCGCACGGAAGAAAACACCGGTCGGTTACGGAGAGGTGAATCTGCGTAGGGGCACCCGACGCCCGACGCAGCCTCGCCTGCGCGAGCAGTCGGCTCGCGATCGCGGTGTCGGCTACCCCCACAACGCGATCTCCGCCCGATCGATGTCGGTGTAGTTCGCCGAACGCGGAATATAACAGTTGGAACACGCGGGGAAGCCTGCGTATCGGCCCTCGCTCACCCCGGCGCGGCCGGCGCGCATCCGGGCGCCCCACCAGAGCTCCGACAGCGGGGTGTCGCGCACGTTGCCCAGCGCATTCTCGAAACGGTTGTCACGCACGCAGGTGGTCACGCGCCCATCCCACCCCACCACGGGGCTCTTCCAGAAACAACTGCATACGCCGGGCTCGGCGGCGAACGCCTCCGGTGTGCGGGTGGGGCGCGGGAGGTCGACCCCCATCCGCGCCATGGCCGCCCGGTAGGCGGCGTTCGCACGAAGCTGCTCCGCGGGGGTGGGGGCATCGAGCTGGCGAAAGAACACCACCGCCTCCTCGCCAGCGGGTACGTTCTGCGCCGCCAGCCGCACGGGCATCCCGCGGGCGGCGCAAGCCCGGCGCCACCGATCCGCGAAGGCGCCAACCTCGTCGGCGTTGTTCTCCCCCACGATCATCTGGAAGATCGGCCGCGGCCACCGAGCCCCTGTGCGCGCTCGTTCGTCGAGGAAGGCCAGGAGATTCGCCTCCACCGCCGCGAAGCTGTCGCGCCCCTTGATCTGCCGGTACCGCTCCGGGGAGGCCGCATCGAGCGAGAAGTGCCACGTTTGCGGCACGGGCGAGGCGTTCAGCGCCACGCGAACCCGGTCCCGACCGAGGTGCGTCGCATTGGTGTGCAGCTCAACCCGCCGAAAGGTGCCATGGGTGGCGGCCGCGCGCAGCCCCGCCTGGTAGAGCGCGCCGAACGAGGGGTGGAGCAGCGGCTCTCCCAGCCAGAAGGGGATGAGCGTGTCGAATTGCGCGCCCACGCGCGCCAGATCGTCGAGCACCGCCGAGAAGATCTCTTCCGCCATGAACCCCACCTGCGCGTGGTGGGGGTGCGTCGTCCCCTCCGCCACTGTGCAGTGCACACACGCGAGGCTGCACTGGTTCGTCGTTTCGAGGACGAGGTAGCTGCCCGCGAGGCGAGGGGGGGTCACTCGGGGAAGTGTAGCCTACTCGTACTCGTGGAATACCGGGGCCGTCGCGTCGTTCGCAGGGGCGGAGTCGGCCGGCGGCGGCGCAGGAGCGTCCTCACGTGCGGCATCGGTCGAGTCGGACGGTGCCCAATACCCTGGGACCCAGGTACCCTCTTCGTCGTAGTAGCCGTCTACCCAAACCTGGCCTGGTCGCGAGTGATCGCGCCAGTACCCATCTACGTACACGGTGCCGGACCAGTAGCCTGGCACCCACAGCCAACCCACGCGCGGCGCGGCGGGCGCCCAATAGCCGGGACGCCAGCGCGGGCCGACGTACACGCCCGGAACCCACAACCAACCGGCGCGAGGGGCCGGCACGTACGAAGGCGCCCAGGGATTGATCACCACGTGCACGCGGGGGCCGCTCACCACGTAGCGGGGCGGCGGCCGGTGCCGCGGACGAGCCTCGGCGATGGAGGCCGAGAAGAGGAGGGTGAGCAGCAAAGTGGTGCGAGGCAGGTTCATCACGCGCTCCATGAGCGCGCCATAAACGCGCGTACCCCCCCGCGCCTTCGAATCGTGAAGATCGGTGACGTCGGATTAGGGGGCGCCATGACGCTCGACCCCGCCCGCATCGACGCGCTCCTCCAGGCGCTCCCCAAAACCGACCTGCACGTTCACCTCGATGGCTCGCTCCGCCTCGAAACCCTGATCGAGCTGGCGAAAGAACGTGGTGTTCAACTACCCTCGTTCACCCCCGAGGGGCTGAACGAAACGGTGTTCAAGGCCCACTACGCGGATCTGCCGGAGTACCTCGTGGGCTTCGCGTGGACGGGGGCGGTGATGCAAGACGCGGCTGGCCTCGAGCGCGTGGCCTACGAGTTCGCGCTCGACAATTTCGCGGAGGGCGTGCGCTACGTCGAAGTGCGGTTCGCGCCCCAACTCCACCAGCACGACGAGCTGGACGGCCGGGCGGTGCTGCGCGCGGTGAATGCCGGGATGGCGCGCGCGCAGGCCGAGGTGAACAAAGGAATCCCCGCGGGCGATCCCGACTTTCGGTACGGAATCATCGTCTGTGCCCTACGCACCTTCAACGAGCACTTCTCGGCCTACTACCGGAATCTCCTGCGTGCGCTCAGCAAGGCACCTCGCCGCCGCGTGGCCGGTCTCGCCAGCCTCGAGCTCGCGCGCGAAGCCGTGTGGGCGCGCGACGAGGAGGGCATCCCCGTGGTTGGCTTCGACCTCGCCGGCCAGGAGGACGGCTACCCCGCGATCGACCACCAGGAAGCCTACGCCTTCGCCCACGCGAACTTCCTCCACAAGACCGTGCACGCTGGCGAGGCCTACGGGGCGGAGAGCATCTTCCAGGCGATCACGGCGCTGCATGCCGACCGGATCGGGCACGGCTACCTGCTCTTTTCGCCGGAGCGGATCCGCGACCCCAAGGTGGAGGATCGCGAGCGCTTCGCCGACCGGCTCGCCGAGTACATCGCGGATCGCCGCGTCACCATCGAGGTGTGCATCACGTCGAACCTGCAAACCAACCCGTCGATCGGCACGGTGGAGGCGCACGCGTTGCGGCGCATGCTCGACCGCCGGATTTCGGTCGCGATCTGCACCGACAACCGACTCGTGTCCCACACGACGGTCACCCGAGAGCTGGGGCTGGCGGTTCGGCACGCGCAGCTCACCCCCCGCGAGCTGCGGGACCTCATCATCCACGGCTTCAAGCGCAGCTTCTACCCCGGAAGTTACGCCGAAAAGCGGCGCTACGTGCGCAGCGTGATCAACCAGTGCGACCGCGTGCTCGCTTCGTTCGGGGTCGATCCCACGGGACCCGAGGGTGGGCTGCCGCTGCTCGCGTGATTCGGCGGGCTACTTCTTGCCGCCGAAAAACCGGTTGAACAGGCTGGATCCCCCCGCCGCCGCGCCCGCCGTCGTCTGCTTGTCCCGCTCCAATCGCTTCATCTCACGCACGGCGTCCGGGTTCGATGGCTTGATCTTGAGCGCCTTGATGTACGCCTCCCGAGCCTCCGCGTACTCCCCTTTGGCGTGGTGGGTGAGCCCAATGAGCACCCACCCTGTGTCCAGGCGCTCGCTCGTCTCCACGGCCGTCCTCAGCTTCGCCAAGCCCTCCGCCGCCTTCTCCGGGTTCTTCCCCACGTGGATGCGATACGTCGTATAACCGGCGTAAGCAGCGAACTCCATCTCTTCCGGCACGCTCGCCGCCGCCGCCACGAAGCACTCATGTGCCGCAGCGATGCGCCCCGCGGCGAAGTCCACCAAGCCCTTCTTGAAGTCGCCCTCCGCATCGAGGATGGCCCGCACCTTGTCCATGGCCAGCTCGTCTTCGGTCTTCTCCCCCTTGATCACCCGCTTGATGTAGGCCTCGCGCTTGTTCTCGTCGCCCAGCACCTCCCACGCCGCCCGAACCTTGTCGAACAACTCCGCTGCGATGGCCTGCAGCTCTGCGCTCTCCGCCACGAAGCCATCCGGGTGCAGCTCCCGCGCGAGCGCCACGTAGGCGCGCCGCATGCTCTCCGGCGGGTCTTGCCAGCTCACGCCGAGGGCCGCGAAATGATCTGCCGCGCCCCTGATTCTCGGGAGCGCGGGCCCGAAGCGCACCGTCGCAGGATCGGCGACCGTCGCCGTTGGTGCGCGGGTCGGCTCCTGCCCCAGCCCCTCCGAGATCAACGAGGCGATGTCGTCTACGCTGCCCCCAAAGTCCCGCTTCTTGCTCACGCTCCGCACTTCGTAGGTTGCGCTCTCGATGCCGACGTCCACGAGGGCGCCCACTGCAAATGCGATGTGGATCCACCGCTCCACAACGTCCTGGCCGGCGGGGGCAAAAGAAAGCACCTCGTCCAACGTGCGGGAGCCATCGAGCTCCACCAGGTAGCGCGCCAGGTCCGGGGGCATCGCTTGGCGCTGAACCCAGCCCCCACCCGCTCCCGCGATCTTCGGGTAGGCCGACATCGGCGGTCGGCGCGGCCCCGAATCCCACACCGCCTGCGACAGATCCGCCGGCTCGCGACGGGGCGCGGGGGCGTTCGGGATCCACCTGGCCTCGCCACCGGTTTCACGCAGCGCGCCGGCCAAACGAACCCGCGCCGCCTCTCGAAGCAGGGCATCGCCCGAGAGCCCGGGCTGCTGCTCAACGAGGCGCTCCGTTCCTTCACTTTTGAGGTTCGACTGCGTGAGAACGATCTCCCCGTGCTCAAAGAAGAACACCCGCCGGCGCTTGCCGTCGGTCCAGTCCAACGCGCCCGTGGCGGCCTCGATCGATCGGGCGTACAGCGCCGCTGTCAACGGATTCATCACGGGAGCAACCTCATCGCCTCTCGGGCGAGCTCGAATTCGGAGTTGTTCGTCAGGATTCGCCGGAGCAACTGCCGCGCGGCGTCCATCTCCCCACGCTCGTAGTGCAGCCTGGCGAGCCAGTAAAGGGGGTACTCCGCCTCCGGATCCATGCTCACGGCCTTTCGCAGCTCCGCTTCCCCCGCCGTGGGATCCTCGGGGCAGGCCAGTCGCCGCGTGCGGCCGAGCATCGCGAGGATGTCCACATCGTCGCCCTCGAGGCGCAACGCGGCGCGAAACGACGAGGCGGCGGTGACATACTCCCCACGCAGGAAGTGGTGTTTCGCCCGCTCGGCCAAGAGAACCGCCTGGTCTTCGGCGCCCACCGCCTCGGTGCGCCAGCCCGCCCTCCGACCCAGCATCGCGTCGTACAGCGGCCGGCGCTCCGAATCGAGGAGCACGCGGCCCGCCTCCAGCGCGCGGCTGAACAACGCCTGGGCCCGCTCCCTCGTGAGCGCGCCAACGCCTGTGGGGAGCTGCGCCGGATTCACAGCAGACAACGCCATGATGCTCGCACTGTGGATCTCCGCCACGTCGGCGTCGGGGGCGACGCCCAACAACGTGTAGTGGTCGGCGTCTACCAACGCCCGATGGCGCGCGGCGATGGTCGCGTCGATTTCGGCCGTTTCTTGCTGCGCAAGCCCCGCGGCGCGCTGCACCTCGGTCGGCTCCTCGTCCACGAAGGCGACAAGCCCGAAACGATGGAGGACCCCGAGCAGGCGGCCGACACGCGCGTCGCCGGCCTGGAGGCAGTCCGCCAACGAGCCGCCGGCCACGAACCGGGCGTGTACGCTCGCGAGCTCGTTGGCCGGGTCGATCAGGGGCCAGGCCCATGTCGGCGCGTCGAGGCGCACATACCGACCGGAGGCCGCGGTGGGGCCGAAGGCCGGGCCCCCAAGGCGCCAATAGGCCACGCCGGCCGGCACCTCAAACCCCGCGAGGCCCATCGGCTCGTTGGCGCTGAAATACCAGCGGCCGGTGCTGCGCTGGTTGAGCGCGCACATCCGCTCGACGATCTGCTCGCGAAGGGCCCGCTCCGCCGTCGACCGCTCCACGAGCGAGCTGGCCACTAGCTGATCGCCGAGCGGCCGACGCTTGCGCCGGGCCTCCTCCACGGCCACTTCCACGCCATCCGGCGTTACTGCGCCGAGGCGCTCCAAGATCCGACCCAGCTCCGTGCCAGGCTCGGAGCTCCGGGCCGCCGCGGGGGCACCCCGGTGAAAGAAAAGCTTGGCGCGAACCGGCCCGCTCTCGATGTCGAGCACGCCCGTTGCCCGCCGATCGTACAGGCGCACGAGCAGCCGCACGAGCCAGTCCGCCTGCAACCTCCCTGAATCGGTCGGCGGGGCCACTGCGCCAGCGCCGAGCACATCGGCCGCGGGGATGCGAACGGCTCCGAGTGGGGGCTCCGCGGGGCCTTCGGCGGGCGGCTCCGCCGCTGCCGCGAGCAACGCGCTCAGGGCGTCGTCCGCCGCCTCCGCGCGCACCGGCTTGGCGATGAACCGATCGGCACCCGCTTGCCGCGCCACCTCCTCCCCGCCTTCGCGCGCCGACACCAGGATCACCGGAATGCGCCGGCCTGGCGCGAGGCGAATCGCGGAAGTGACGGTTGCTCCGTCCATCCCAGGCAGTGCGAGGTCGGTGATTACCGCGTCAGGGCGGCTTTTCAGCGCCGCCGCAAGGCCCGCAGCGCCGTTGGCGACGTGCTCGACTTCCCAACCGCGGCCACGCAGGCCGTCGGCCAGCACGGTGGCGGAGAAGAGATCGTCCTCGATGAGCAGCACACGGCGCGACACCCGGCGATCGTACCGCGCGCAGGGCCGCTCGTCGCGATCCAGCCATTTTCTGGCACCATCGCGCCGGGCGGGGGTGATAGGGTAGCGCCTCTCCTCTCAGGTGCACCGTGGTCAACAAGGTCATTCTCATCGGCAATCTCGGCAAGGATCCAGAGCTCCGCACCACCAACAGCGGCACGGCCGTGGGGTCGGTCACCCTCGCCACGAGCGAGAAGTTCAAGGATCGCGATGGGAACCTCCAGGAGCGCACGGAGTGGCACAACATCGTGCTGTGGGGGCGCGATGCCGAGAACGTGCACAAGTACTGCAAGAAGGGCAAGCAACTCTACGTAGAAGGGCGCCTTCAAACCCGGAAGTGGCAGGACAAAGAAGGCAAGGATCGCTACACGACGGAGGTCGTGGCCGAGAGCGTGAAGTTCCTCGGTGCGTCGCAGGGCGGCGGCGGTGGCGAAGAAGGAGGGGGCGGTCGCGGCGGCTACTCCGGTGGCGGCGGCGGCGGCGGCGGTGGGTACTCCGGCGGCGGCGGGTACAGCGGCAACCGCGGCGGTGGCGGCGGTGGCGGCGGTGGAAATCGCCCGAACGCGCCGAGCGGCCCCTCGCGCGGGAACGAGAACCCCGGGCAGGACGAGATGCCGCCCAGCCACGGAGACGACGACATTCCGTTCTAGCCAAACTGGTGATCGGGCGGCTCGCGCCCGCTCACCGCGCCCCGAGCATGAGCTGGATCACGCCTGATCCGTCCTCCGCGGTGGACTCGACGATGGCATCGGCGAGGGCGTCGCCGTCAAGGTCTCCGACCCAGCCGGCGTCTGGGAAGGCGGCGCCGCCCGTCCACGCCTCGTCGGCCTCGAAGGCGCAACCGTCCAGCATGTCGGCTGGAAGCTCCGCGAGCCGTCCCAGCGAGAGCAGCGGCGTGTTGGCGTAGTACGACTGCTGGACCAGGTCGAGAACGCCGTCCCCGTCAAAGTCAGCGGTGAAGAAGGCGATTCCGGGAGCGGAAAACCGCGCAACCGGTGCGTCATGGGCAGCTAACGGCCCCGCGTAGATGGCGATCTCGGCGGTATCAAGCGGCAGGAACATGTCCGCGAAGCCATCGCCGTCGGCATCGTCGAACCACGGCGGCGCGGCCGCCTCGGGGGGCGGGACAAACACCAACTCGGCCTCCGCCACTGCAAATTCTCCCGACGCCACCGGGCCCCTCACGAGGCGCAGCGCCCCGATCCGACCGCCGCAGTCGTCGGAAGCTTCGAAGCTGCTGAACAGCAGGTCCGCCCCGCCATCCAGGTCGAAGTCAAGGACGGTGGAGGAGGCATCCGGCGCGGAGTCCCACGTCCAGGTGGAGTCTGCTGCGGATCCGAAGGGTTCATCCGCCCCGATCGGCCCGGGCTTGACCCAGATCGCGCCGGGCGCCGTGGCTTTGAGGTCGAGAGCGCCGTCGCCGTTGAGATCGGCGGCCACGAGCTCACTGCCGACACCATCGGCGCCTTGCAGCTCGAAGTGCGGGGAGTCCCACGAGAGCGGCTCCGCCACCGGACCGGGGAAAATCACCACCTGACCGGCTCCGCCATCACTCCCGGGGAGCCCGAGCTCCAAATCCAGCACCCCATCACCGGTGAGATCCGCGAGCAATGGCACGATCGCGGTGTCCGAGGTCGTCCAGAGGTCCGTCGCCGATGTCCAGCCTTCCCCGTCCAGCCTCGTGAGGGTGGTGCTGGTCGCGACGTAGATCTGCCGATCGCCGCTCCCGCGAAGGTCCCCAACGACGATCTGCCGGGGACCATGCGGAACCGTAATCGGCGGCGAAAGTGCGCGTTCGGCGCTCGTTGTGACCACAACCCCCTCCTCGCACACCGGCTCTGGACTGCAGCTCTCGGTGTCGTCGGGCAACGCCTCCGCGCAACCGATGAGGACCAACGACAGCAAGTGCCAGGACATGGGCAAGCTTAGCGCGCAGCCAGGCTTGGGGGCGCCGGCGAACCCTGCGAGGGCGGCGGTGTGGACCTCGGGCCTCGGGCTTCACCCCGCCAGCACCGACTCCATGCGCTGGTAGGAGATCTCCATCCCATCGACCATCCCGGTGCCAAGCACCATGTCGCGGAGCTCCTTCGAGGGGTAGGTGATGAGCAGCGTGATTCGGGTGCGGTCGCCCGGGAGCGGGCTGAGCAGCAATTCGTTGTGGGTGCCCGGACCTTCCATGCCGATCATGGCCTCGGTGGTGGTGGCGCGCCGCGGGGGCTCGGACTCGAGCAGCGTCCCGGTGAAGCCGAAGCGCGCGCTGCCATCCACGGCGGCCCACTCGTAGCGGTAGGTCTCGCCCACCGCCGTGGCCACCTCGCACACGGGCATCGTCCATCCGTCGGGACCCAGCATCCAGCGCTGCAGCAGCGCTGGCTCGTGGTGAGCGCGCCACACCTGTTCGAGGCTGCCGCGCACGTCGCGAGTGATACGCGCGTGGGTGTCGTCCAGCACCTCCAGTTCGGTGCCGGCGAACCGCGCGCGGAGCTCGGCCACCACGTCGTCCATCTGGGCAAGCGCGCTGCGCAACCCCTCCATCATGCCCATCGCCACGAGCTGCTCCATCGCCGCCACGCTCGGAAATCGGGTCGTGAGCACGAAGCGGGCACCGCCGGGAAAGGACTCGAAGTTCGCCCGCATATGGCAGCCCGGCAGGTCTAGGTTTGGGCGCCCGTCGGGGTGGCAGAAGCCATCCTGCACCTCGAAACCACGGCCGGGCTCCACCGCCAAAAAGCGCCAGTAGCCCGCGCTCGACTCTCCGTTCGGGCCGGTCATCCGGTACTGGGACTCACCGCCCACCACCATGTCGTGCCGCGTGAACGTGGCCGGCCAGGTGGGCGGGCCCCAGAAGCGCTCCAATTGCCGGGGATCTGCCCAAGCGGCCCAGAGGCGCTCCAGCGACACGGGGTATTCGCCCACGACCGTGAGCGTGAGGGCCTTGGGGTCGGACGAAATCGAGACAATGGGCATGGACTACTCCTTCGGTGGGGTGAGGACAGCGTCGAGTTGAGCGCAACGTCGGGATCACCCGATTCGCCCACCCCCACCCTACCAGGGCCGGTCCGCGTCGATCGGCGAAGCCTCGGTATCCACGTGCCACCCACGCACGTCCATCACCCACTTCTGCTCTTCCGTCGTCGACTCTACGCGATCGGTCGCGAGCGCGTACACCTCGACCTGAACGAGGGCCGTGCCCTCGCGCCAACGTTGGTTCACGTCGGTGCGGTCCCGGTCGCGCCGCGCGATGAGCTCCGGACCGACAACCACCTGGAGCACCCGAACGTCCGTCACACGAAGGGTCGGGGACGCGAGCACCCGCGCCACCGCGAGCTGGTCTTCAGGGCGCACCATCAAGGACGAGAGCGTGGCCACATCGCCCCATCGTGCGGCCTTCCAGTAGATGTCCACGCCCTCGCCGAGGTGCCCCTTGTCGAGGTTCTCCCGTTGGAGCGCCATCATCGCGGGGGTGCAGGCGAGGAACGAAAGGGTGGTGAACAGCACGAGGGCGTCTATCCGCGCCGGGGACGATACGCTCCGCCGGGAGCTCCGTTGCCGCCTGACCCGACTCGACGTGCCCTCCTCGGCGGACTCACAGCCGCTGCGATTGGCTGTGTGCCGGGGGCGGAGGCGTTGGCGCCTGGCGGCGGGTCCGAGCTGCCAATCCCGCAACCCCGGCCGCTCGGGGCCGCCTTCGCGCGAGGGATGAACTTCGCGCACCTGCACGAGCGCGGCTACGGCTACGGGAGCGCGAGGGCGCGCGTCCAGGCCGAACGACTATGGGCGATTGGCGTCCGAAACATCGCCTTGAACCCATTCTGTTACATGACGACCCTCTCCTCCGAGGAAGTTCAATTCGGTGGCGACGCCACGTTGGGGGACGACGACCTCCGCGCGCAGGTCGCGCAACTTCGGGAGCTTGGCTTTGAGGTCACGCTCAAGCCGCACCTGTGGAGCTGGGCGTTCGTGACGGGCAAGGGGAACGGCGATCTCGAGTTCAGCCCCGCCGGCTGGGCGCGCTGGTTCGAGAGCTACACGCGTTGGGCCGTCCACTGCGCAAAGCTGGCCGCCGAAACCGGCTGCACCCATCTCTGTGTCGGCCTTGAGTTTACGAGCGCCACGCGCAACAACCCTGGGGCGTGGGCGAAGGTAGCCGCGGCCTGCCGCGAACACTTTTCGGGGAAGCTGCTCTACGCTGCCAACTGGTATGAGGAGTTCCAGATCTTCACCGACTGGGAAGCCTTCGATCTCATCGGCGTGAACGCGTACTTTCCGCTCATCGGCATCACGACGGAAGCGCTGGTCGCGAGCTGGGGCCCCCACCTCGACGCCATCGCCGCCGTCGCGAAGGGCCGCCCCGTGGTGTTCCCCGAGTGCGGCTACCGAAGCGTGGTGGGGGGAACGGAGAAGCCGTGGGATCCGGGGAACGGCGCGCCCGACCCGGCCACCCAGGCCCGCGGCTACGAAGCGCTGTTTCGCGCGGCGAGCGCCCGCCCGTGGTTCCAGGGCGCGTGGTTCTGGAAGTGGTTCACCGATCTACCGGGGGAGAACGACCCGTTTGTGCCCGCGGATCAGCCGGCCGAACGCATCCTGCGGGCCTGGTACACCGCATGATCCGCCGCCTGCTCCGAAACCTGGCGGACCGGGCCTTCGTCGGAGACCGTCCGAATGTTCCACGTGGAACACCGGTGGCCGCGAATCGCTGGACCATGGCCCCGCCCCCGCCGCCGGAGCCGGAGCCGGCTGACGATCTTGAGGTCGAAACGCCTATCCCCGGCTCGCTTCTGCTCGACATCCGTGAGCCCGGGGAGCTGGCCTCCGGGGTTGCAGTGGGGGCGATGCTGATCCCCATGGATCTGGTTCCACACTGCCTGGAGCGGCTCCCGAAGGACCGACCGATCACCGTCTACTGCGCCGCGGGAGCCCGCTCGTGGGGCGTTGCCCACTGGCTGCGGGAGCAGGGATTTGCGTTTGCCGTGTCGCTTTCGGGCGGCATCCATGCGGTCGGCCCGACGGTAGTTCCGGCCGGCGGCCCAGGGCGATTCGTCACCCTACCCGCCGGGATGGTGGACGGGGCTTGGGCTCCCGAGGCCAAAGGCGAGGTCATCGCGGAGGAGGGCGGCGAGCTGCGGTGCCGCGTTCGCGACGAGCAGGGGTATTGGGTGGAGAGGCGAACTACGGCGTAGCGGTCGGGGATGCTTCCCGGGACGCGAGCCCGAACGCGGTCGAACTGCCGGCCCGCATCGCCCAAAGGCTGAGCCGACGGAGTCGATAGGCCTGCTGGTCGTTCGCCGGGGCCGCCGCGACCACAAACGAAACACCCCTCACCCCCGGCGCAAGATCATCCGCCGATTCCGGCAGGAGCGCCGACGGATACTTCGCCAGGATGACCGCCCGCAGCTCCGCCGCACGGGCCTCCCGATTCGCGCCAGAAACGAGGAGTGCGCCATGACAGGGGTATGGATCGCATTGCACCGACAACACCTCCCCCTCGACTGCGAGGCCGTCGAGGAACGTCGGAGCGTCTTCAAAACCGCCAGGGTCGACCAGCGGATCCCCCAAAACCCGTGCGGCCGTGTCCAGCCCTTCAACCTGCTTCGCCGAGAACCGCTTCAGCATGGAAAGCTGCCGCCGTGACTCCTCCACGCCTGCTGCGTCCGGGCACCGCTCCGGGATCGCCCCAATCGTGCGTGTACGAGGAGGGGGCGTCGAGGCCACGACCCCGATCGGGGCGGCCGGGGAGGCGCCCGACACGGGAAGTAGCGCCCCGAGCCCGACGCCCAGCAGCGCGCCCGCCAGCGCGCGGAGAAGCGGGCTCATCCCGCCACCTCCCAGCCCACGTCGGCAACGATCACCTCTTGTCGCACGTCGGTGCGCTGGATCAGCTCCGTGTCCCCACCGGCGTCCGAGAGGGGGATGACGGCGATCCCAAAGCTGCCGCCCGATTGATCGCCCGCATACGTGCCGGACGCTGGGAGCCCGAAATGCGCTTGTACCCTGGCGAATGTGCCTTCCACCCACTCGTCCACGATCTCGCCTTGCGCGCCGAAGGGAATGTCAATGACCGCGAGGCAGGGATACTCGGAGCAATCGATATACCGCACCGTGGCCGGCGACCCGGCGAGCGCCTTCTCCACCTCCGAGTCGGCGCGCTCCGGGCCGGCCCGTGGGTCGAATTCCTCTGGGAAGTCCCGTGGATCTCCGATCCAGGGCTTGAGCGAAGCCTCGCGCGTCGCGATCGCCGCTTGCAGCCCGTCCACCTCCCGGCGGAGCGAGGCCAGGTCCTCGCCGCCCTCCACCTCCGGGCACGCCGAAAGGGACAGTCGCGCCGAGCGTGCGGCGCGCGGCGCGGCGGGGGACTCAGCGACCACCGGCACCTGCGGGGCCGTCTCGACCCGAGCCATGCGCACCGCGTAAACCGCGAGGGCGCCGATAACGAATCCAAGCAGCCCGAGCTTCATGCGCCGAAGCTACCCGGCGAACGACCGCGCGTACAGATCGTCGATCGCAGCGCGGCCGACATCGGTGAGGTACCGCGTGCCTGTACCGCAGAAGCCTACGCCGTCGATCACGGGCAGGCCGGCCTCCCACTCGTCTCCGGTCCACCGGTACCAACTGTCCTTTTCCTGGTCGAACACCCATAGGCGTTTGTTCCACATCCGGGCCAGCTCCACCGACCAACCCGTGCCGCCAGTCACCGTGCCGTCTTCCTGGATGGTGCCGACCACAAACACGATCTGCGCGTTCTTCACCTGGTGCCACAAGCTCTGAAGCACGCGGCGAATCAGGGCACTCTCGCTGTAGGACCGACGCAGCCGGCGCGACACGTAGGCCAGCGACACATCGCCTTCGGCCAGCTCCCGCTCGGTGAGCGGATGGGCGCCGCGGGTACGGGCCTGCA
>BJHF01000050.1 GCA_014191855.1 Deltaproteobacteria bacterium | reverse complement strand
ACACGGAAGTTAAGCTCTCTTGCGCCGATGGTACTGCAGCTGCAAGGCTGTGGGAGAGTAGGTAGTCGCCGGCCTTCCCTTACTGCCCCCGTTGAGTCCTCCGACTCCGGGGGCAGTTTCATTTTTCGGCCCGCGTGCCGGCGGGCGTGCCGGGCCGTCCCCCAATCCGCGTGAAAACCGGCGAGGGCCCCTTGACCCAAAAAAACTGACGGACGTCGACGGACACTGACGAACGTCCGTCAGCCGCCGCCCCACCGGGCGCAGTAAAAGCAGACACTTAGTACTGGCACGCCGCTCGCAAGGGGCCCGACCGTCGAGGAGACGGGATGTCGGGTCTGGTTCATGGTGCAGTGCTTGTCGGTGTGGAGGCGGTGCGGGTCGAGGTGGAGGTAGACCTCCTGCGGCGCCTGCCCTCGGTCGCGATCGTTGGGCTTCCCTCGCCGAGCGTTCGGGAGGCGGCCGAGCGGGTGCGGAGCGCGATCCTGGCCTCTGGGTTCGACTTCCCCCGAAACCGGGTGGTGATCTCTCTGGCGCCCGCGGACATCCGCAAGGACGGGACGAGCTTCGACCTGCCGATGGCGATGGCGATCCTCGCGGCGTCGGGCGTCGCCGACCGGGGGAGGGCGGCCGTGTGGCTCTTCGCGGGGGAGCTCACCCTCGCGGGGGAGCTTCGGCCCGTTCGTGGAGCGCTATCGATCGCGTGCGCCGCGCGGGATGCGGGCTTTGTGGGCGTCGTGCTCCCCGAGGGGAACGGCGCAGAGGGCGCGTTGGTCCACGGCTTGTCGGTTCGGGTGGCGCGCTCACTCCGCGAGGTGGTGGACTTCATAAACGGCGCCGTTGAGCTTCCGTCCGCGAGCGCACCGCCAGGCGGGGATGCGATTGCCGAGCTTGATCTCCGCGACGTGCAAGGCCAGGAAGAAGCCCGGTTCGCGCTTGAGGTCGCCGCGGCCGGCGGTCACAACCTCATCTTCGAGGGGCCGCCGGGCTGCGGGAAGACGATGCTCGCGGCGCGCCTCCCCGGAATTCTCCCCTCCCTCTCCGCTGCGGAGGCCTTGGAGTGCACGCGCATCCATTCTGCCGCCGGACTGCGCGCGAGTCAGCAGGGGATCGTGCGCGTTCGCCCGTTCCGCGCGCCCCACCACAGCGTGAGCACGGCCGCGATCATCGGCGGCGCCAACTTGCACCCCGGGGAAGCCTCACTTGCGCACCACGGGGTGCTGTTCCTCGATGAGTTCCCCGAATTCCGCCGCGACGTGCGCGAGGCGCTCCGCGCGCCGCTTGAGGATCGGGTGGTGGTGCTCTCCCGCGCGGGTGGGCGCGTCGTCTTCCCCGCCAGCTTCGCGCTGATCGCCGCCTCAAACCCGTGTCCTTGCGGCTACCACGGTCACCCCACGCGAGCTTGCGTTTGCAGCCCCAGTGCGCGCCAGCGGTACCGCGCCCACCTTTCCGGCCCGATCGTGGACCGGATCGATCTCCGCGTCTTGCTCGCACCCGTGGAGCCCGCCCGCCTGTTCGGCGAGAGCCTGGCCGAGGCGAGCGCAGCCGTGCGCGCCCGCGTCGAGGCCGCCCGATCCGCGCAAAGCGCGCGCAACGGAGCGGGCTGCACAAACGCCTCGCTCGCCGCCGATCTCGTCGTTCCCCTCGCGGATCCGACCGGGCCTGCCCTCCGCGCCTTGGTGAACCACGTCGAAGCCTCCGGAACCAGCGCCCGCGTGGGTCGACGGATCCTTCGGGTGTCGCGGACCATCGCTGATCTCGAGTCGGCCGTCCGCGTCGATGTCCGCCATGTGTGCCAGGCGATCGCCCTACGCTTCGATGGGGAAGAGGAGGTGGCGCCATGATCGGCTGCCTTGCTGTGGTGTTCACGGTCGACCGCGTCGAAGACGAGGTTGTCGTATTGGAAGTTGGGGCCGAGATCGTGGAGGTCGCTGGCCTCCGCGGCGCCACCGAGGGCGCGCGCTTCGTATTGTGCTCGATCCCTCCCGCCGCTCCGGTCATCCCTGCGGCGTCCGCGTCGGTCGCGATCCCTCCGAGCGCGCCCGCGTTGGCGCCGATCGCCCCTTCCACCTGAACCAACCCTCGCGCCCGGCGGCCCGCGAGTGGTTCGCGGCCGGCCGGGTGGAGAACCAAGGAGTCTCATGTCTACCGACGTTACTGCCAAACAATTGGCGCTCAACACGGCCCTCACGGCCATTCAGAAACAACACGGGAAAGGGTCGATCATGCGCCTGGACGGTCCGGCCGAGGTGGTGGAGGTGATCCGCACCGGCAGCCTCGGCCTCGATCTCGCGCTCGGCGTGGGCGGCTACCCCCGGGGACGGATCGTCGAGATCTACGGCCCGGAAGCCAGCGGAAAGACAACCCTTTCGCTGCATGCCATGGCCGAAGTGCAGAAGAAGGGTGGAACGGCGGCGTTCATCGACGCCGAGCACGCGCTGGATCCGGCGTATGCGGCGCGGCTGGGCGTGCGTCTCTCGGAGCTCATCATCTCGCAACCGGATGACGGTGAGCAGGCGCTCGACATCGTGGAGGCGCTCGTCCGCTCTTCGGCGGTGGACCTCATCGTCGTGGACTCCGTGGCCGCGCTCACGCCCAAAGCCGAGCTGGAAGGGGAGATGGCCGACTTCCAGGTCGGCGGCCACGCGCGGATGATGTCGAAGGCGATGCGGAAGCTGGTGCAACCCGCCTCGCGAAGCGGCACGACCGTCCTCTTCATCAACCAACTGCGGCAGAAGATCGGCGTCACCTTCGGGCCGAGCGAGGTCACCACCGGCGGAAACGCGCTGAAGTACTACGCGAGCGTTCGCCTCGACGTACGTCGGGTGAGCACGCTGAAGAAGGATGAACAGTCCGTTGGCTCCCACACCCGGGTGAAGGTCGTCAAGAACAAACACGCACCGCCGTTCAAGGTCGTCGAGTTCGACATCCTCTTCGGGCGGGGCATCCACCAGCTTGGCGAGGTCATCGACCTCGCGGAGGCGCAGGGGGCGATCGGGCGCCACGGTTCCTGGTACGCCATCGGGGATACGAAAGTGGGACCGGGGCGGGAGCGCATGCTCGAGCACCTCGACGCGCATCCGGAGGCGGTGGAGGCGCTGCGCGGCCGGCTCCGTCCGGATGCGATCGTGGCGGTCGGCGAGGCCTGATCTGCGATGGGTGGGGCGTGCGATGCAGTTCCGCGGATCGTCCGCCCCCAACCCTCACGTCCTCGGGAATTCGCGTTAGCCGGGCGTCGTGTATGACTTGATCATCGAGGATGGTACGATCCTCTCAGGAGCCGGCCGCACGGTGGCCGACATCGCGGTTGAAGGCGGGGAGATCGTCTACGTAGGCACGCGCCCGGCGGGCGGGGCGCGGCGTCGCGTCTCGGCGATCGGTCGGTTCGTGGCGCCGGGGCTGATCGATACGCACGTGCACTTCCGCGATCCCGGCCACCCACAAAAGGAAGACTGGGCGTCGGGATCGCGCGCCGCCGCGTCCGGTGGCGTAACGACGGTCTGCGACATGCCCAACACTTCCCCCCCCACGATCACGACGCAGGCGTGGCTGGATAAGGCGGCATTGGCGGCTGACCGTTCGCGGGTCAACTTTGGCATCTGGTTCGGGGCCGCCGCGGGAAACGTCGACGAAGCGCGGCGGATCACCGACGAGGGGCCGGCCTGCGGGATCAAGGTGTTCATGGGCGCCTCCACGGGCCCGCTGCTCGTGAACGACGCAACCCTCGTGGAGTTCTTCGAGAAAACCCGTGGTTTGATGGGCGTTCACGCGGAAGACGAGGGCGTGCTCCAGGCGTTTCGAGAGCGGTGGGCCGGCCGTACGCCGCCGACGCATCACGACAGCCGCCCAGCCGAGGCCGCGGTCGTTGCGGTGCAGCGGCTCATCGAGCTTGTGCGCGCCCACCCGCGGCCGGTCCACGTGTGCCACGTCTCCACTGCGGCGGAGTTGGCGGTCCTCGAGGCGGTGCGAGGGAGCGTGCCGATCACGACGGAGGTGGCGCCGCACCACCTTTGGCTGAACAACGAGGAGCCGCTGGGCAACCTCGGGAAGGTGAACCCGCCGCTCCGCCCGGAAAGCGACCGTCGCGCGCTCTGGACTGCCGTTCGCAGGGGGCTCATCGACACGGTGGGGAGCGACCACGCGCCCCACACCCTCGAAGAAAAAGGACTGTCGTACGACCAAGCACCCTCCGGAATCCCGGGGGTAGAGCTCACGTTCTCTCTGCTGATGTCCGCGGTGAAGCGGAGCCGCCTGCCCCTGGAGCTCCTGGTGCAGATGACGTCGGAGGCCCCGGCCGCGCGCTTCGGGTTCGCGAGAAAGGGCCAGATCAGAGCTGGTTTCGACGCGGATCTGGTCGTGTTTCGCGAGGTCGACCTGGTATCTGTGGCGACGATGCAGCTCTACACCCGGGTCGGCTGGAGTCCGTACGCCGCGCAAAAGGCCGCACCGAAGCCGGAGTTGGTGTTCGTCGCCGGCCGCCTCGTTGCCGAGAATGGCGTGATTGTGGACGATGAAGGGCGTGGCTGTCTGGTTTCGCCGAGCAGGGGGGAGGCATGACGCGCGTTTGGCTGCTCGCGGGTCCGCCGTTTGGACCGGCGCTATTTCGGGCTGCCCTCCCGCGGCTGATCGCCAGCCGGCCCGAAGCGACTGTCGTTGCGCTTGAGGTGGTTGAGGCTGCGGCGGGCGGCGGCTGGCAGGCGAGCGCGGAGGCGCTGGCGGCTCGGGTGAGCGCGGGCGACGTGGTGGTCGCGCACGGACTCGCGGTTCCCGTCGCCATCGCGATGGACGAGCTCGCGCGCGAGCGGGGGGCGCCACTGGGGGCGATCGCGCTGTTGAACGGGCCGCTAGAGCGTCTCGACCGCGTCGCCTCCGTGGTCGTTCAGCTCGCGCACCTGCCCGGCGCGGCGCACACGCTCTTTCACTCGGCTCCCTGGCTGGCGTGGCTCCGCTCGTCGGCCGGGCTGCGTCGCGCCGTCAACAACCCCTATGCGATGGACCGCGACACGGTTGCCGCGCTTTGTGGACCGCTCGTCAGCGACGCTTCGCAGCGAGTAGCCCTCGTGGCGTGGCTGCGTTCCCTTCGCACCCCCTGGCCTTCAGCCTCAACCATCACCGCGCCGCTCACGCTGCTCTGGGGGGACAACGACGATCTGCATCCCCTCGGAGAGGCCGATGCCATCGGTGCAAAACGTGGAGCCGGCCTGGTTCGCGTTGCGTTGGGCGGGCGCTTCGCCTGGCCGGAAGAGCTGCCCTGGGTGCTCGCGGATGCGGTGGCCTCGATGTTCGCTCGTTCGGCCCCCGGCACGCCGGTAGAACCCCTTTCCGACCCCGCGCCGGCTCCGGTCGAAGCGAGCACGACACCGATGTCACGAACGGGCAAGGCGGGAGGGGCGCGGCGTCGACGGGCGCCCACCAAAAGCCAGGTTGGAATATAGAATGAGGACCGATCGGATCATGCTGGCATGCCGCTTGCATCTATTGCTGGTCGGAGACGCGACGGCCGGTGAGCATACGGGTACCCCCCGCCTGCCCTACCGCGTGGGGCGCCCGGCATGGAGGCTGGGCGCCCCCCGCCATCTTCGGAGCGTACGATGAACGTCGATGCCTTGGCGAGCGTCGTCGAGGTGGATCGTTCGCCCGTGGAGCGGCTCGCTCATGCCCGCGACCTGTGGCCGCGCACGACCTTGGGTCTCGCCTTGGGAAAGGCGCCGATTCTCCCTGAGCTTGTGGCGTTTCCAGCCGATGAGAGTGACCTCCGGTTCGTGCTTGATTGGGCCGTCGTGAACCGGGTTGCGGTGGTGCCTTGGGGAGCGGGCAGCGGGGTGTGCGGGGCTGCCGCCGGGCGAAAGGGCGCGATCGCCCTCGATTTGAAGCGCATGAACCGCATCGGCGAAGTGGACGCAGCCACGTGCACCGTGCGCGTGGGTCCAGGAGTAATCGGCCAGCACCTTGAGGATGCGCTGGAGCGCGCGGGATGGGCCACTCGCCACAGCCCCTCTTCAATCTGGTGCAGCACCGTTGGCGGCTGGGCCGCTTCGCGCTCGGCCGGGCAATTCTCGAGCCGCTACGGGAAGTTCGAGGACATGGTCGCGGCGATGCGTGTGGTGGCGCCCGCGCGCAGCTTCCGAACGGGCCTGTGGGCCGAGGGCGAGGACTTGGGGCCGTGGGTGCTCGGAAGTGAAGGTTCTCTGGGGGTGATCAGCGAGCTCCTCGTGCGAGTGGTTCCGGTGCCCGAGGCGCGGTGGCTGCGGGGGTATCGCTTCCCCTCGGTGGAGAAGGCGTGGGACACCATGCGAAAGTTGATGCAGGCCGAGCTGCACCCGTGCGTTTTGCGCCTCTACGATGCGGTCGACACGCGGATCGGCGGTCGAGGCAAGGGCGTGCGCAAGAGCGGCGCGGGTTGGCTGTCATCCATCACCGCCTCGATGGAAGGCGGGATGAACCTGGCATTACCCTTATCACTCCCGCGCCTGCTCAACGGGCTTGCGCGGTGGGGGGGAGGGGAGTGTGTGCTGGTAGCCGGCTGGGAGGGGCGGCCCGAGGTGGTGAACATCCTCTCCAAGCACGGGCATGCGCTGCTCTGTAAGGGAGGTGAGGACCTCGGCGCCGAGCCGGGCGAACACTGGTACGAGCACCGGCACGACGTCAGCTACAAGATGGCGCCGCTGTTCACGCGGGGGGCGTTCGCCGACACCATGGAGGTGGCGAGCACCTGGTCGCGGCTGCCGGCGCTTGATGCGGCCGTGCGCGCCGCCCTCGGGGAAGACTGCTTCGTGATGGCACACTACTCTCACGTGTATCGTGAGGGCTGCAGCATCTACTTCACCTTTGTGGGCCGCGGCGAACTATCCAGGTACGACCGGGTATGGGCGCGCGCGTTGGCGGCGGCTGCCGAGGCTGGCGGCACCGTGTGCCACCACCACGGCGTCGGCCCTCACAAGATGCACGCAGCGGGGAAGGAGCTGGCGGGGATCGCGCCGCGGTTCCGCGCCCTTCGGCACGAGCTCGATCCCACGGGGGTGCTCAACCCCGGGCGCCTGTTCCCGCCCGTGGAAGTGCCGGAGCCGCCCGCGCCAAAAATTGCGGTCGACCTCCGCTCCATGACGGCAACGCTGCCCGCCCAGCAGGGGCAGGCGGAGCGGGATGCGTGGTTGTCGAAGTATGGGGTGATGCTGCGCTTCCCGACGAGCGGCCCGATCGCGAACGCGCTCTGCGCGCCCCATTCCCCCTGGGAAACCCTGGTGCTCGGCGCATCGTTGCGTATTGACGGCAAGCGGGTACTGTTGATCGATGTGCCGCGGTCCTCTGCGGGCCCCGATCCGCGCGGTTGGTTCCCGCCTTCTGCGTATGAAACCGTGACGGTGCCGGTGCTCTCTGAGTTGGAGCCATCCGTGGAGGTGGCGCAGCTCGCGCGAGACGTTCGCCCGGCGCGCGTTTTGGAGCACGGCTGGGAGCTGCGCGGGCCGGCCGCGGCGGATCTTGCGGCCTTCTGTGTGAAGGATCGGGAGTCGGAATGAGCACGGTTGTCGATGTGTGCGGGTTCTGTCCCCGGCTTTGTCGGCACGTCTGCCCGGTCGTGGTCGCGACAGCGCGAGAGTCAGCAACACCCACGGCGATCGTGTCGGCGGTACGCCTCGCGGAAGGCGGCGCGATCGAGGCGAGCATCGCCGAGGCGGCGCTGGCGATGTGCAACGGCTGCGGCGCGTGTACTCGGCACTGCGCCTTGAGCCTCGACGTGGCGGAGTTCGTGCGGGAGTGGCGGCCGCGCCCGGCGACGGCCCCCTTACCGGCGCTGCCGCTGGCGAGCGGTCGGGTCGTTCGGGTGGAGATCGGGGCAGAGCCCGCCGAGCGAGCGGCCGGCGGGGTGCCCGTGGTGTGGTCGGCGGATGGGCTCGGACACGCCGCGTGGAAGGCGGGAGATAGCGGCGTGGCCGGCGCCGTCGCTCTGCATTTTGCAGGGTGGACGGTGCGCACGGGCTCGTTCGCCGTGGCGGAGGTGCTCGCGGCGGCCAGCTCACGGGTGTTGCCCGGCGCCGGTCCCATCGAAGTAATCCCGGATCCCCCCCCTGAAGGCGCCCCCAGGTTCACGACCTGCTGGGAAGGAGCCCGGGGAAGCGACGGCCAGATCGCCTGTTGCGGGGCGCGCGAGGGATTTGAGGCCAGCCAGCCGGCCGCGGCCAAAGCGATGGCGCGCGAGGTCGTGGTGCGGATGGGAGATCGTGAGCACACGTGTGCCGATTCCCGGTGCGCGGGGTGGTTGCGGGAGGCCGGTGGGAACGTACGAGGTCCAGATGCCGACGAGTCAGGGTGATCTGAGGGGGGTTGAGGGGCACGGCGCTCGGAATCGGGGGGAACGCCTCGTCATTGTGGCGAACCCGAACGCGGGCGGCGGTAGGGCCGGAGCGGCGCGGGAAGACATCGAGCGTGCGGCGTCGCGCGCCTTCGAGCAGGTCGAGGTGTGGTGGACGGAGCGTCAAGGTCATGCCACCGAGCTCGCGCGCGCGGCGGCCGAGGGCGGCGCGGACATCGTCGCCGCGCTCGGTGGCGATGGCACCTGCAACGAGGTCGTGAACGGGTTGATGGGTGCCGACGGTCCGGTCAACCCCAAAGTCATCTTCACGACGCTGCCCTTCGGCACAGGGGGCGACCTCGTCCGCAGCCTCCAGATCCCGCGTCGGCTCTCCGAGGCGCTGTGGGTGGCCAGCACGGGAACCACCGTTCACGTCGACGTCGGGCGCGTGGACTTCGCTTCCGGCGTGGGGTGGTGGTTCATCAACGTGTCGGGCGCGGGCGCGAACGCGGATGTGTGTGTGCGCGTGAACCGCTCCGGCAAGCGGTTCGGGGGCACGCTCACCTTCCTCGGCGCAATCCTGTCCACCGTTCGAGAGTTCACGCCCCTCCCGACCCGGTGGAGTTGGCGAGGACCGGAGGGCGAGGGCTCGTGCGAGCTGGCCACGCTCGCCAGCTTTGTCGCGAACGCGCACTACTGTGGTGCGGGATTGTACGTCGGGAAGGGGGGCTCGATGGCCGACGGGCTCTTCGACGTCACGCTCATCCCGGCGCTCTCCTTCGGGCAGGCCCTGGTGTCGTTGCCGCACACGCGCACGGGCGAACTTTTGAGGATTCCTGGAAGTGTCAGGTTCAAGGCGTCAGAAGTGACGATGGATGGTCCGCTGCCGATCGAAACCGACGGCGAACCAAGGGGCGTCGGACCAGCGAAATTCACGCTGCGGGCCCGTTCGCTGCAGGTCCGCGGGGCGTGGACGAACCCTCCCGTGTGACCTTGGAGTATTTGGAGTATTTGGACTTTCGGACAAATGCGGAAAAAATGCGACTTCCGCGTTGCCGAACCTGCATGTTCCCGGCTAAGCAGGATGCGCGGAAACCACAGGACATCAACCTTTCTCAGTACCCCGTACCGAGATTGTCAAAATGCCCTGCTGTTGACGTGTCCCGGGTCACTCCTCGACAGACTTTTCGTCTTTTGGATTACCCTGCCATCTCACCCTCCACGGAGATTCCCATGAACAAGGCCGACCTCACCGAGCAGCTGTCCATCAAGGCTTCGATCCCCAAGATCCGCGCCGCCAACTACGTCAACATCGTGATGGACACCATCCAGGCTGCCCTCACCGCGAACGAGAAGGTCACCATCAGCGACTTCGGCACCTTCACGGTGTCCCAGCGCCGCCAGTTCAAGGGCCACAACCCGAAGAACGGCGCCGTGATCCAGGTCCCCTCGCGCCGCATCCCCGTCTTCCGCGCCGGCAAGGGCCTGAAGGAAGCGTTGAACGTCGGCTAATCCTTCGGGATGGTCAACCCTTGGGCGCGCGTCTTCGGACGCGCGCCTTTGTGGCTTTTGCGTCGGTGGTAGCGTCCGCTACCTGCGCGGCGCCGGTGCGTCCTTATGGAGAGGCTGCCGATGCCGAACACACCAGCCGCCGCCCCTCAGGTAACGCTCGCTGCAAGAGCGCGTTTGCCCTCCCGATTCGGGGACTTCACGGTCATCGCCTTCGAAACGGAGGATGGTGAGTACGGAGTCGTTGCGCGCGGGGAGCTGGAAGGGGCCGAGGCGGTGCCGGTGCGCCTGCACAGCGAGTGCTTCACGGGCGACGTGATGGGCAGCCTCAAGTGCGACTGCCGCGACCAGCTCGAGTTCGCCCTGCGCTTCATCGGGCGTACGGATCGCGGCGCCGTCGTGTACCTGCCCCAGGAGGGTCGGGGCATCGGGCTCGCGAACAAGATTCGCGCGTACGCCCTGCAGGACGAGGGCCTCGACACGGTGGAGGCCAACCTCGCGCTCGGCTTCCCGGATGACCTGCGCCGATACGACGTGGCGGCCGAGGTGCTGCGCCAGCTTGGCGTGCGCTCCGTCGTGCTCTTGACGAACAACCCCACCAAGCGCGCCGGGCTCGTTCGCGCCGGGATGGACGTGGTGGGGCAGATTCCGCTCCGCGCGGCGCCCAACCCGCACAACGCATTCTACCTCGACACGAAGCGGGCAAAGAGCGGACACCTGCTCTAATCCCCAACAAGTCGTTGACATGGCCCCCCGCGCGCGGCTACCTTTCGTCGGCGCCGCCCCCACCCCCGGGGTCGGCCTCCGAGGATTGCCCATGTCCCGTTCCGCCTTGCTGGTCGCGCCCTCGTTCTTGTTGTTTGCGGCGGCCTGTCAGCCCGCGGCGCCGGTCACCCGCGACATCCCGTATCCGAAGCTCGCGCTGAACCAGGATACGATGGAGTTCGGCACGTTGGAGTTCGGAGAAACCTCCGAGCGCACGGTCACCGTTTCCAACGATGGGTACACCATCCTCGAAGACATCTACGTCGGCATGCAGATGGGCGTCGGCAGCAAGGAAGACGAGTTCACCGGCATCGACATCGGCCCGGGCCAGGAAGGCTTCACGGTCGCGTACGATCCGGCCGACATCACCTGCCCCGAAGGCTCGGCGGAAGACACCGGAACGGAGGAGGCGACGGCCGACGCGAAGGCGAGCGACTCCTCGGGCGGGGGTGCAGGGGGCACCGGCGCGAGCGGCGGCACGGGCGGCGGGGGAGGCACCGACACGGCTCCCGTCGATCAAACCGATGGTTTCGCCCTCTTCAAGCTCGGGCCTGGCTGCAGCATCCCGGTGGTCGTCACCTACAGCCCGATCATCGCGGGCGAAGTGTGGGGCTCGCTGGTGTTCGGCAGCGTGCAGGCCGACCAGACGGAGGACGAGGAGAAGGCAAACGAGCTCCCCGAGTACTTGCGTGACCCAACGCGGTTCTCCCAGCAGGTGTACCTGCACGGGGAGGCCGAGAAGGGCCAGGGCACCATCGTGGTGTCGCCTCGCTCGGTCGACTTCGGGTACCTCTACCCGGGGGAAGACACCGAAACCCAGCGGATCGAGGTTCAGAACGTCGGCACGGGTGATCTCACGCTGAGCGGCGCTGAGCTCGTGAGCTGCGATGACGGGTTCGCGATCTCCAGCTCCTTCGCGCCGAATTACGTGTTGGCGGCTGGCCAGAACACGCTCGTCGAGGTGGCGTACGCCCCGACCGACACCGATCCGGCCTACTGCGAGCTGGATGTCACCTCCAACGATCCGGGCAACAGCCTGCTGGAGGTCACGATCAAGGGCAACACCGGCGCCGATCCGAACAATGCGCCGCCAACGGTCGCGATTCGCTGGCCGGAGCCCGGGTACGAGTACAACAGCCCGAACCCGCTGGAGATGGAAGTCAACATCTTCGACAAGAACCAGCCGGCCACCTCGCTCACCTGCAAGGTCAAGAGCACGCTCACGGTGTCGAACGTCGCGTCTTGCGATGCTCCCGATGCCTCTGGGCACGTGATTGTGTCGATTCCTCGTGAGAACTTCGACTCGGGGATCGATACGCTGAACGTGGTCGTCACCGATGCGAACGGCGTTTCTTCCTACGCCTCGATCTCCATGCTGATCAACAGCAGCTACCCCGACAGCGATGACGACGGCGATGCCTACGGCGTGGAGAGCACGCCCCCGGATTGCGACGACCACAATCGGGACACCTACCCAGACGCCGCGGAGGTCTACGACGGCGAGGACAACGACTGCGACGGCCTCACGGACGAGGGCACCGAAGGCGCGGACGACGACGGGGACGACATCTCCGAAGCCGACGGCGACTGCAACGACTACAACGCGCAGGCCTACCCGGGCGCCCCCGAGCGCGCCGATAGCGTCGACAACGATTGCGACGGCCTGGTGGACGAAGGCACCACCCTCTACGACGACGATGGCGACGGCTTCGCGGAGGTGAACAACGACTGCAACGACGCCGACATCGAGATCAGCCCGGCAGCGGCCGAGGTCTGCGACGGGTTCGACAACGACTGCGACGGGCTGAAGGACAGCGCGGACGACTGCGTGTCCACCGACTCCGAGCCGTTGGTGATCGGCTACCCGCGCCCCAGCCAGAATGCCTGCCTTGAAGGCGAGCAGATCAGCGTCACGGTCAAGGTGTTCGATCCCGACGGCCAGGTTCCCACGTACTCCTGGGGTACGGACGACGACAAGGGTCAGTCCCTCTTCGACAACCCCTTCGCGCAGACCGTCAACTTCACCTGCCCTGAGGTGGATGAGAGCAGCGCGGGTCGGAACGTGACCGTGTACGTTCTCGCCCAGGATCCAGACGGTCATCAGGTCTGGGGCCAGACGAAGATCGCGATCTACCCGGATGACTACGCGTTGTACGAGCCGTACACCGAGGTCACGGTCGCGGAGCAGACGGACGCGTGCGGCGCCCCGGCGGCCGCGGGTGCGCCCCTCGCGTTGCTCGGCGGCCTCGGGCTCGCCGGTGCGCTGGCCGCACGTCGTCGCAAGGCGTAGCGGTCCACGCGTGTGCCCCATCCATGCCCCAGCGGGATGGGGCATGGGGCGGGTAGAATCTTTGTTTCGCGGCGTTCCTGCGTGGGCACAGGGTTTGCTATGATGCTGGGCATGCGCGCCCGCGTCGGCCAGAGCACCGTCGAGTTGATGATGATGCTGCCCGTGCTGTTCGGGCTGTGCTTTACCGTCGTGGAGCTGGGGCTCTGGCTCGGCGGCACGCACTTCACGACCTATGCGGCGTTCGCCGGCGCCCGCGCGCAGCAGGTGGGGCGCGATCCGCAAGATTCCACCGACATGTTGCTGGACGGTCGCGCGACGAAGAAGGCTTCTACCTCCGCCGACGGTAGCTCGGTCACGGTGTCGATGCCGTGGAAGGCCGACCTGCCGTTCACCAGCGCGATCGGGGACTTGAGCTACGACGTGACCGTTACCGCGGGCCCCGACGAAGAAGGGTACGAAGGAACGACGGGAAATGGAAATCGCGCCCAGCGGTATGGCGACAACAACTGCCGGGGTGGTTGTTGACGCCGCCGTTGCCCAGCCGGCGGCGCACACGCCGGGGACAGGCGGCGGTGTTCGTTGGCCTGTGCCTCATGGCGTTGCTGCTCGTGATCGCGTTCTCGGTGAACACGGGCGTGGTCGTGAACGATCGGCTGCGGATGCAGGAAACGGCCGACTTGGCGACCTACGCCGTGGCGTACAGCGAAGCCGCCTCGCTCAACGACATCACCAAGAAGAACAAGGGGATCGCGGAGGCGGTCTCCAACTGCCGCACCACCATGGAGCATGGCGGCGCGCCGTGGGCCACGCCCTGCAACTGCGGTCCCACGGATCCGTTCGCGGAGGTTGCGCTCCAGGTGTGTCGGGTGGAGATCACCGAAGCCATCCTGCAGTTCACGTCCACGGCCTCCTACTCCAACTCGGTCGAGCCCGCGTTGAAGGCCGGGAAGGCGACGGCGAAGGCGAACTTCTCTGGCACGGAGCGCAACACCACCTTCTTCGACGACATCTTCGGCTCGCCCACCGCCATGTGGACGTACTCGACGATGTGGAGCACGCCGCTCGGTGCCGCGGGCATCATCCCGTCGATCGCCAGCTTCGAGCAGGTCACGGACACGGCGTTCAACTACCAGTACATGCAGTTCTGTGCCTCCCACTGCGCCCCGTCGGGCATCTCGCTGAGCGCCACGACCACGATGCCTTCGTGGTTCTACAAGCAGAATCGCGACCCAGAAGTGTGGGTCGCCGGTCGGGTCGCGGGCACGCCCGAGAAGCGCTTCCTCGACACGGACTACAAGGCGGGTGGTCACGACGGCGGCTACTTCGGCGGCTCGTCCACGGGCGGGGACGACATGCTGGTCAGCTACGCGGTGGCGAAGCCGTACGACGGCAGCGTCGGGCCGAGTGAGCTGGGCGGCATCCAGCAGAACGGCAACATGATCGGCGGGGCCGGCGTGTACATCGCCCGCGGCGTCACCTACCCGAAGCTCTCGATGTACGACGAATATCGGGCGCGTATGGCCGGAATCCAGGACGGCCTCGAGGGCGGTTTGCCGCCCACCACCCTCATCGCCATCGACGGCGCCGAGCTTGGCAAGAGCTGGGACACGTCGAAGTTTGAGCACTGATGAGGATGCGCGCGCGCCGGGGCCAGAGCGCCGTGGAAACGATGATGATCGTGCCGCTGATCGCGGTCGCGATCATGTCGCTCTACTACCTGTGGAGCGTCATCTTTGCCTCGGAGAACGCCCATATCCGCGCCCGGGAGTACGCGCTGCACGGGGATGCGTACCTCTCCGATGCAGACGGCGTGTCGGGGTCTACGGTGTTCTCCGGCAACAACTACGCCCGCGCCGACAGCCAGGACTTCTCCTTCGAAGTCGAGGCCGAGGATGAGACGCTTCCGGTCTTCGGCCGCGCCGAAACGGTGAAGACGAAGGCGTTCATCGTAAGCGAGTAGCGTTCAGGGCGGAGAGGCCCGCGGCCACGGCGGTGGGGGCGCGTAGGATGGCAGTGCCCAGATTCACCGTCACGAAGTGGGCGGTGAGCAGCGCATCGATCTCGCCCGGTGTCCAGCCGCCCTCGGGGCCGATGGCGAGGCTGTACGCGGCGTCGCCGTTTCGTTGCGGAGCAGCGGCACTCCAGGCCTCGGCGGCGGAGGCGCCGCCTGGCGCCGCGAGGAACCGTGCGCCGGGAGGTGCCGCCCGTATCGCCCCGTCGATCGAAGAAAAAGCACTTAGTGCGGGGCGATCGGCGCGTCGGCATTGTTTGAGCGCCGCGTCGATCACCCGCTCAAGTCGGTCGAGCCTCGGGGCGACAGGCAGCGAGCGCGCCGCGTTCACGAGCCAGAGCGCGGTGGCGCCGCACTCCACGCCGAGGGTCACCGCCTCCTCGAGGAGCGCGGGCTTCGGCATCCCCAGGAGCACCACGCACGGGGGCGGCGGTGCCGCGGTCGTGAGGGCGCCGACCGTGAGGCAGGCCAACCCGTCCAGCACGTCGTCGAGCGTCGCGTGGGCCTCGTTCCCGGTGCCATCCGTCACGCGCACGGAGCCCCCGCGCGGGAGGCAGATGACGCGGAGGAGGTGGTGGCTCTCCGGCGCGCCCAGGCGCAGCGCGCCGGCCACCACGTGAGGGACCAGGACCGTTCGCACCGTCAGGCCGGAACGCGGTACGTCAGCGAGGTCCAGCCCTCGCCGTCGTCGCGGTGAACCTGTTCGAGCCCAGACATCGCCGCCTCAACCAGGTGGGCACGGTCGCTGAGGATGCCCGCAAACACCAGGTGGCCGCGCGCGAGTCGGCGAAGATCGACGGCCAACGCGGCGATCACCTCCGCGTAGAGGTTGGCCACGACGAGATCCCAGGACCCTTCGACTTCGGCGATCGGGCGCGCGTCGAAGGTCGCGAGGAGGCCGTTCGCCGCGGCGGCGATTCGCGCAGCTTCAACCGCATCTTCGTCAATGTCCATGCCGTACGCGCGCATGCCGAGGTGGGCCGCGGCGAGCGCGAGGATGCCCGAGCCGCAGCCGACGTCCAGGCAGGAGCCGCCAGGCGTCGCGAGCCGATCGATCTCGGCGAGGCAGCTTCGGGTGGTGCGGTGCTCGCCCGTCCCGAAGGCGTTCCCCGGCTCGATCACGACGGCGTTTGGCACGCCGTGCCAGGGCGCGGCGATCACGAGCCGATCGCTCACGTGGATCGGCTGAAAATGAACCTTCCACCCCTCGTTCCAGTCCTGCTCCGGCTCCTCGGTCCACGCCACCTCGCGGCCCGGCAGCGCCATCGCGAGCGCCTTCGGTTCCGGTCGATGCCGAAACCAGGCGCGAAGCATCACCGTTGCCGGGGGGCGGGGTTTTCGGCCCGTGTCCCACGGCTGTTTGAACCGGAGGGCGGTTCCCGTCGGTACGTCCTCCATCAAGCCCGTGGCGCCGAGGGCCAGCAGGCTTCGACTCGCCTCCGCGACCGCGGATCGGGGCAACACCACCGCCAGCGCGTGCCAAACGGCCGGCATCGCTACTCCGGCAGCGGCGCGGGTTCGGTCGGCGTCGGCGGGGGCTTCCCGGCGCGCAGGTGGGCGAAGAAGGCCGTCATCCGATCCTTGTCGCCCGGGCCCACGTTGAGCTTCACCCACTTGTCGCCGTAGGCGCCCAGGAGGAAGATCGAGGGCGTACCGTCGATCTTGGCGGTGGCGCCCGCCTCGATGTCGGCCTTCACCGCGTCCATCGCCGCGGGATTGGCAACGCACGCGTTGAACGCTTCGGCGTCGAGCCCCGCCTTCTCCGCCATGAAGCGGATGTCGTCGGGGCTGAGGAACTCGCGGTTGGCGAACATCTGCTCGGAGAGCTCCCAGAAGCGGCCCTGAACGCGTGCGCACTCCGCCGACGCCGCGGCACCGCACGCCATGGGGTGCATCGGCCGGGCCATGTACTTGTTGCAGTCCATCGAGAGCGGATAGTGCTTGAAGAGCAGCTTCACATCTCGATTCTCCTCAAGTACCTTCTTGAGGACGGGAGACATGAGTCCGCAGTGCGGGCACTCATAGTCCGCGAACTCCACGAGCGAGTATTTGGAGGCCGGGTCCCCCCGAACGGGCTCGGTGCCATCGAGTACGATCGACCCGCGGACGTTCTCCACGAGGTCGGCGAAGTCGTCCACCTTTGGCGCGCCACCCAGCGAAACGCCGCCGCTGCCGGACTCCATCTTCACCACCATGAGCCCGACCACGAACACGCCGAGGCCCATCAGCGTGGCGGGAATGGCGTCGTCTGCGAACGCCGTGGTGAGCGCCTTGCCCACTGGCACCTCCAGCTTGCGAACGAGCAGGACGCTGCCCGCGAGCAACAGCGCGTTGATCGCCCAGGTTCCCGCGCAGAAGATGCAGAGCGCGCCGATCTCGGCGATCGACTTGTAGGCCAGGAACAGGTCGTACCCCACCGAGCCCAGCGCCCCGACCAGGAGCAGCGCGGGTGCGGCGCTGCTGCGGCCCGCCTTCGTACGGAACGCCAGGTACCCCATGGCCGCGTAGAACCCAAGACCAAACAGCGCGATCGGCGTGCCGCCGATCTCACTGTACTTGGAGGTGTTCACGGCATCGCAGTTGATCACCGACGACACGTTGCAGATGCTGGTGCCGCCGTGCTGCGCCACGAAGTGCTGCACCGTGAGGTACACCGTGGCCATCGCGCCGACGCCGGCGCCGGCGATCATCCCGTCCACCGGGCGCGTGAAGATCACGCCCGCGACCGCGAGTACCGCGAGGACGACCACGCCGATCAGCAAGGGGGCGGGGGCGCTGGTGGCCCCATCCGCGGCGTGTGCCGCGGGAACGAGGGCGAGGAGCAGCGTCTGCAACATCGCGCGGGCCTAACTCACCCTTCTCCCAACGTCCGGTGGCGGCTCAGCGGTGGTAGGCGCGGGCGATCTCCGCCTTGTCTTCCTTCTCTCGCATTGAGTCGCGTTTGTCGTGGTTTTTACGCCCGCGACCGATGGCGAACTCAAGCTTCACCCACGGACCGTCGAAGTAGAGCTTCAGCGGCACCAGCGTGAGCCCTCGTTCGCGAACCGCCTGGCTCATCTTGTAAACCTGCTCGGCGTGGAGCAGGAGCGGGCGCGGGCGGTCCGGCTCATGGCACACGTGGGTGGCCTGGGCGTACGGCGCGATGTGCGCTTTGAACAGGACCGGCCGGTTGTTTTCGAAGCCGACCCACGCATCGCTGAGGTGGGCGTTCCCCTTGCGGAGCGACTTCACCTCCGAGCCCATCAGCATCAGGCCGGCCTCGGTGTGGGACTCCAGATCGTAGTCGTAGCGAGCGCGGCGGTTGTCGCAGATGATTCGGCGTTCGCCCTTGCGCGCACCCATGGTCCCCACCTCAGCGGGAAGGGGTGTGCACGGGGAGGGGGATCGGCAAGGGCGAGGCTGCGGAGGAGTGGCCCTTGCGGCCGTGCATGCGGGGGGTCGAGACTCCAGAAAAGCGACGTTTCTTTCTATTGTCTCGTCAACACTTGGAGGTTATCCATATTGTGGATAGTTCTTTCGGAAGCGGCGCTCACCGAGAATGATCAAAAATCTGTGTCCTTCTGGGGTTCGTTTTCCCATGAAATGGAGTACATTCCCATGACCAGGAGGAGCCGCCCACGCGCGCACAGCGTCGGCGGCAAACGCGCATGCTGGAAGTACGGTTCAACCAGCAGCTTTCGATGGACGCCCGCGGCCGGGTCACGCTGCCCGCACGCCTGAAGGCGGCGCTGGATACGCACCGAATCTACAGCCTCGTGTTCATCGCCCACGGCGGCCGCCTGCGCGGCTACACCCCGGTCGACTTCACGGAGCGCGTGGAGAAGCCGCTCCTCGACAACGACCCGTTTGATCCTTACGAAGACGAGAAGCAGCTCCTGCGGCTCGGGTCGGCTTGCGAGGCGGATGTGGATCGCCAGGGTCGCCTCGTGCTGCCCGCCGAGCTTCGCGATCTGGTTGGGCTCACCGACAAGATCACGATGATCTCGTTGTTGGATCGCATCGAGCTCTGGAACACGGCCGACTTCCTCAAGGCGTTCGAGGCCGCGCGCTCCCGGCGAGACACGCTTGGAGGAGTCGGTGGATGAAACACCGCATCTCTCCGTATTGCTCGAAGATGTGGTGGACCTGCTTGCGGTCCGCCCCGGGGGGCTGTACGCCGACGGCACCCTTGGCTGGGGCGGGCACGCCGCCGCGGTCGTCTCCCGAGGCGGGCGCGTCGTCGGCACGGATCGCGACGCGGAAGCGCTCGCCGCAGCCCGTACGCGCCTCGGCCCGGAAGCGGAGCTGCATCACGCCCGTTTTTCGGCCCTCCCCGCGCTCCTCGCGGGGCGTCTGGCCGACGGCATCCTGCTCGATCTTGGCGTGTCCTCCCCGCAGCTTGATCGCCCCGAACGCGGCTTCTCGTTCCGGCTCAACGGTCCGCTCGACATGCGGATGGATCCGTCCAGCGGCGAGTCCGCGGCCGAGTGGCTGGCTCGCGTCGGCGCGGACGAGCTGGCAGACGTGCTGTACAAGTACGGCGAAGAACGGCAGTCTCGCCGGGTTGCCCGGGCGATCATCGCTCGGCGCAGCGTCGAGCCGCCGGAGCCGTTGGTCACCACTCGGCAGCTCGCTGAGCTGGTCGCCAGCGTGGTGCGCGCCGAGGGGCGAATCCATCCGGCCACCCGAACCTTTCAGGGTATTCGCATCGCGATCAACGATGAGCTCGGCGAGCTGGAGCGCGCCCTGGCGGCGTTGCCGGACTGCCTCGCCCCGGGCGGGAGGCTCGTCGTGATCAGCTTCCATTCGCTGGAAGATCGGGCCGTGAAGTCGGCGTTCCGGCGCCTCGCCGGGGAGGATGCCCCGCGGGACCTCTACGGAAACCCGGTTTCGACCACCCCGTTCCGGCTCGTGGAGCGTCGGGCCCGCCGGGGAGACGCCGACGTGAACCCTCGCGCCCGTTCCGCCCGCCTTCGTGTACTGGAGAGGATCGCATGAGCACCACCGCCGACACCCGCTCGCCTGCGCTCACGTTTCCCGGGGTCGACGCGGCTGCGCCCGAGGTTCGGCTGCTGCTGCGCCTGCTCGGCGTGATGATCTTCATCACCGCGGCCGTGTCCGTGCACTTGTGGACGCGCATGCAGGTGCGGGAAACGGCGCTTGCGCTGGATCATGCCCGGGGTCAGCTCGTCGAGGCGCAGACGCATCACGACCGGCTCCGCGTGGAGCGCACCATGCTTCGTTCCCCCGGTCGGCTCGGCGCGATCGCCGTGAGCCTCGACCTCGCGGCCCCCAGCGCCGTGAGGGACGTGGGGGGAAGTCCGTGAAGAAAACCTCGCGCAAGCCGCACAAGCACCTGGTTCCGGGCCTCTGGGCCGGCATCGCCCCCGCGCGCCCCTCGGCCGCCGCAGACGTGGCGCTGCTCGCCGAGTCGTCGCGCCGCGCCACCTGGGCGCTCCTGGGCCTCGCCGTCGTGATGGCGCTCCTGAGCGTGCGGGCGGGCTGGGTGATGGGTGTGGCGGACGAGCGCCTTGAGAAACACGGCCGCGAGCAGTTCCGCTTCGCCGTGGAATTGCGCGGTCGCCGTGGTGCGCTGGTCGACCGGAACGGGCGCGTGCTCGCCTCCACGGTGAACCTGCCCTCCCTCTACGTAAACCCCTCAAAGATTCCTGCTGAGGAGGTGGAAAAGCGGGTGTCGGGCATCGTGGCGCTCACCGGGAAGAGCGAAGAGTGGGTGCGCGCGCGTTTCGTGAAGCGCGGCGGGAAGTTCCTCCAGGAAGTGAAGCTGGGCGCCTCGTTGGATCCGGATGATGCCAAGGCGTTGATCGTTGGCCTCCCCCGGGATCAGATGTGGCTCGTCGAGGAGCCCGTGCGCGTGTACCCCGGGCGCGATCTCGGCGCGCCGCTCATCGGCTTCACCGATGTGTTCGACGATGGTGCCGCGGGTCTCGAAAAGGTGCTCAACAAGGAGCTCTCCGGCGATACCCTCCGGCTGCTTCAGGAGAAGGACCGCAAGGGGCGGGTGCTCCAGGGCGGCATCGACGCAGCGCGCGGTGCCAACGCGGGCCACTCCGTACGTCTCACGGTGGATGCATCGATCCAGTATGCGGCCGAGCGAGCTTTGGACGAAGCGATGGCGGTTTCGCAACCCGAGGCCGCCATGGCGGTCGTGATGGACATCCACACGGGCAGCATCCTCGCGCTCGCCTCGCGTCCCGGTGGCAATCCGAACGACGGAGAGTCAAGGGCACACCAGGAGAACTTCAAGAACCGCCCCGCGATGGACCAGATTGAGCCGGGGAGCGTCTTCAAGCCGTTTGTCGCAAGCGCCGCCATGGAAGAAGGTTTGGTCACTCCCGAGACCATGCTGGATTGTGAGCTCGGTAACTGGGCGGTTGGCTCGAAGGTGATCCACGACGATCATGAGAAGGGCATCATCTCGGTTACCCAGGTGATCAAGTACAGCTCGAACATCGGCGCCGCGAAGCTGGGCTTCATGCTCGGCGCGGACAAGACGCTGCAGTACCTTCGCGACTACGGCTTCGGACGCTCAACGGGGCTCGGCCTGCCGGGGGAAGTCAGCGGAACGATGCGCACGGCGGCGAACATCAAGCCGATTGAGCTCGCGACGACGTCGTTCGGTCAGGGCGTCACCGCCTCCCCGATCCAGCTCGTCGCCGGCGTCGCAACGCTGGCGAACGGCGGGATGCGGATGGCGCCACGGATCGTGGATGCGGTGCTCGACCGCCACGGCGAAGTGGAGATGGCCCGCGAGCCTCGCGAAGACCGCCGCGTCGTCTCGGAAAAGACCGCCCGCACGATGTCCCGCATGATGGAAACGGTCACGGAAGATGGCGGCACCGGCACGCGTGCGCGAGTCCCAGGCTACCGGGTAGCCGGGAAAACCGGCACCGCGCAGAAGGTCGAAAACGGCGGATACAGCGCCACCAAGCGCATCTCTTCCTTCATCGGCTTCCTGCCCGCCGACCGGCCCGAGGTCGCGATCGCGGTCATCGTGGACTCGCCTACCGTCGGCTCCAAGTTCGGCGGGATCGCTGCGGCCCCCGCCTTCTCGGCGATCGGCGCGTTCACGATGAGGTACCTCGGTATCGCCCCCGATGCGCCCGGTCTCGTTGTCGCCCCCGCCCCGGGGATGCCGGCGGAAGATCCAGAACAACCCGTCGCCGCAGCCCCCCGCCCAGCTCGCGAGGAGCCGTTCGTCACCGCCCTTCCGAGCGAACCGGTGGAATTGGCCGCTAACGCGGATGGCGCCTGGGTTTTGCCCGATCTCTCCGGCCGCTCCCTCCGGGCGGCGCTCGCGGCGCTGGAGCCTTCCGGCCTCGACCTTCGGGTCGAAGGCTCGGGTCGTGTCGTGTCGCAGGAGCCGTTGGCCGGTACACCGCTCACCGCCGGTGAAACGGTTGTTCTGCATCTGAACTGAATCTTTTACATTCCCCGTGTCTTCCGGGTGGGTCCGCCAGAATGGCGGGCCCGGTGTTGGCTCCCCGCCGACACCTTGGTCCCCGCGCAGGTTCGCCCACAAGGGCAGCCCACCTTGAGCCGGTTTCTCCGGCTCCTGCCCTGAGCCTGCTGTCGCACCCACCCGCCGCCGACGTTCCCCCGCACCCCGCAGGGCGAATCCACCCGGAAGACCCCCTCCCGCCCACCCTCCCCACCCCTCGTCCCGATGCAGCTCGACCATCTCGTCGCCGCCGTCCCCGGTGCGTGGTTCGTCCGGCGCACCGGGGCGAGGGAGGTGCGCGCGGTGTCCGATCACGACGCCGACATCGGCGCTGACGATGTCTTCGTCGCCATCCGGGGCGCGCGCTTCGATGGCCACGCCCGCGTGCCCTCGATTCGCGCCGCCGCCGTGATCGTCGATCAGGAGGTGGAAGCTCCGGAAGGCGTGACCATCGTCCAGGTCCCGGACACCCGGCGTGCCCTCGCTCCCGCGTGTGCGGCGGCGCTGGAGTGGCCGGGTCGCGCGGTCCCCGTCGTCGGCGTGACCGGCACGAATGGCAAGACCAGCACCACGTTCATGCTGGCCGACATCGCGCGGGCTGCTGGGCTGGCCCCGGGTATCATTGGAACAACCGGCAACTTCGTGGGCGATCGCCGCGTCGACACCCAGCACACCAGCCCTACAGCGCCGGTGCTCCAGGCCCTCCTCGCTCAAATGCGCGCCGCCAGGGTGGGCTTGTGCGCGCTGGAGGCTTCCAGCATCGGGCTGGCGGCCTTTCGATGCGACGCCATCCCGTTCCGCGCTGCCATCTTCACCAACCTCACCCGGGATCATCTCGACTGGCACGGCTCGATGGAGGCCTACGCGGCGGCGAAGGCGCGCCTGTTCCACGAGCTTTTGGAGGGCACGGCCATCCTCAACGCAGACGACCCTGCGCATGCCGCGATGATCCCCGCCAACCGCGCCGTTTGGACCTTCTCCGCCACGGGCCCGGCCGACATCCGCGCCACCCTCACGGGCGAGCGCTGGGAGGGGCTGGAGGCCGCCGTCGCGACTCCCCGCGGCGCCGGGCGACTGCGTCTCCCGATGATCGGTCGCCACAACCTCCAGAACGCCCTCGGGGCCCTCGGCGCGGCGCTGTCCCTCGGCATCGACCTCGACGTGATCCTGCGTGGCCTCGCCACCTGCACGGGCGCGCCTGGCCGGCTTGAGCGCATCCCCACCGAGCGCGGCTTCGGCGTGTTTGTGGACTACGCCCACACGGACGACGCGCTCTCTCGCGTCCTCGGTGAGCTTCGGCGCCTGAAACCGGCCAGAATCCTCTGCGTCTTCGGCTGCGGCGGCGACCGTGACCGGGGCAAGCGGCCCTTGATGGGGCAAGCCGTGGCCCTCGGCGCAGACCACGCCATCGTGACCAGCGACAACCCCCGCTCCGAGGATCCACTGGCGATCATCGCGGATATTCTCCCCGGCCTCGGCACCGCGGCACACCACGTGGAGTCCGATCGGGCTGCCGCCATTCGTCTCGCGATCGGCATCGCCCGCGCCGGAGACGTGGTTTTGATCGCCGGGAAGGGCCACGAACCCTTTCAGGAGATCGCCGGGGTGAAACACCCCTTCGACGACCGTGCCGTCGCACGGCAGGCGCTCGCATGATCTTTGATGGCACCACAATCGCCCGGGCTTGCGGTGGGGAGCTCGTCCAGGCGGGCGCCGCCGGTCCGGTCACCACCGACAGTCGCCGCGTTCCCCCCGGAGCGTGGTTTGTCGCGCTCACCGGAGAGCGCTTCGATGGTCACGAATTCCTGGGCGTCGTGGCGGCCAGCGGGGCGGCGGGCGCGGTGGTTTCCCGTGCGCCGGAGGGCTGGACACGCGGCCTCGTCGTCGTGCCCGACACCCTGAGGGCGCTTCAGGACATCGCCAGCTTTGCCCGGAACGAGTTCCACGGTCCAGTCATCGGCATCACCGGCAGCGCCGGGAAAACGAGCACCCGCGTGATGGTGGTGGAGGTGCTCCGCGCGCTCGGAAATGTGCATCATACGCAGGGAAACCTCAACAACCACATCGGTCTGCCGCTCACGTTGACCGCCCTCCCGCCGGATGCGGATGTGCTGGTCGTTGAGCTGGGCATGAACCACCTCGGCGAGATCGATCGCTTGCAGGCCATTTCGCGGCCCACCGTGCGGCTCATCACGAACGTCGGTGCGGCGCACGTCGAGGGGTGCGGCAGCCTCGACGGGGTTTCACGAGCGAAGCAGGAGCTGTTCGACGGGGCGGCTGAGGGCGATGTCGTCTGTGTCAACCTCGACGATCCGCGCATCTCCGCGATGCCCGTTCCCGACGGAGTTCGCGTCGTCACCTACGGTTCGGGCCCTGAGGCCGCCGTCCGCCTCACCGACGTTGGCGTCGATCCGGAGCGCCTCCAGACGCGAATCCGCATCGAAACCCCGGACGGCACGGTGCGGGCGACCCTCGATGTTCCGGGGATGCACCTTGCGATCAATGCCGCTGCGGCCACGGCCGTAGCCTGGGCGCTGCGGGTTCCGCTCGAGAGCATCGGGCCGGCCCTGAGCCGCTTTCAACCAGAAGGAATGCGAAACCGGGTGGAGCATGTGGGCGGCGTGGCGGTCCTCGACGATGCCTACAACGCCAACCCGATCAGCATGTTCGCCGCGCTCACGACGCTCGCCAGCCTGCGCGGGCGGAAGTTCGCCGCGCTCGGGGACATGTTGGAGTTGGGCGGCGAAGAGGATCATGCCCACGCCGAGGTGCTTGCGGCCGCCATCCTGGCCGCCGATCAGGTGTGGGTCACCGGCCCTCGCATGAGCCAGGCAGCCGAAAACTTCCCGTCTGTGCGCAGTTTTGTGGACGCAGAGGCCCTCGCCGACGCGCTCGTCGCCGCCCTCGCAGCAGGGGACGTGCTCCTTGTGAAGGGGAGCCGCGGGGCGCGGATGGAACGTGTTGTCGAGCGGCTACGCGCCGCACGGAGGAGCTGATGCTCTACCACCTGCTTTTGCCGCTTGGCGGCCCGTTCAACGTCTTCCGCTACATCACGTTTCGGTCGGCGTGCGCGATGATGACCTCGCTGGCCATCTGCTACATCGCGTATCCGGCGTTCATCGGGTGGATGCGCAAAAAGAAGATGGAGCAGATCATCCGCGCTGATGGGCCGGTGGAGCACCTCGAAAACAAGGTGGGCACGCCAACAATGGGCGGCGTGGTGATGTTGGGCGGACTGGCGCTCTCCACCCTGCTCTGGGCCCGCCTCGACGAGCCGCTGCCGTGGTTGGTGCTCACGGTCACGCTCGCCTGCGGTGCGATCGGGTTTATCGACGATTGGAAGAAGGTGATGGAGAAGTCCAGCGCGGGCCTCTCGGGCCGGTGGAAGATCGTGGGCCAGATGCTCACCGGCGTGGTCGTGTTCGGCGGCGCGTACGGCTTCGGGCTGATGGATGCCACGTTCCACATGCCCTTCTACAAACACGCGGTCTTTGACCTCGCGAAGCTCTGGGAAGGCGCGCCCACCATCCTCGGCTGGCTCTACGTCGCCTGGGGCATCTTCCTCGTGGTGAGCTGGTCCAACGCCGTGAACCTCACCGACGGCCTCGACGGTCTCGCGATCGGCAGCACCATCACCACCGCGGGCACCTTCGCGGTCCTGGCGTACGTGGCGGGTCACAGCGAGTTCAGCAGCTACCTGCACATTCCCTACGTCGCCGGTGCGGGTGAAGTGGCCATCTTCTGCCTCGCGCTGGTCGGCGCCGGCCTCGGGTTCCTCTGGTACAACGCCTACCCCGCGCAGATTTTCATGGGTGATGTCGGCGCCCTGGCCATCGGTGGCGCCATCGGTTCGATGTCGGTGTTCATCAAGCAAGAGCTGCTCCTCGCTCTCGTCGGCGGGGTGTTCGTGATGGAAGCGGTGTCCGTCACCCTCCAGGTCCTCTCGTTCAAATTCACCGGTAAACGCATCTTTTTGATGGCTCCCATCCATCACCACTTTGAGAAGCTCGGCTGGGGCGAGCCCAAGATCATCGTGCGCTTCTGGATCATCTCCGGACTGCTGGCGCTTGTTGCATTATCAACGTTGAAGCTCAGGTAATAGGGCACAAGGGCGATGCGCGACTCCCAGTCCCATTCCTCAGGCGCCCCTGACCGCGCATCGCGGCGCCTCCTGGTTGTGGGCATGGCGCGGAGCGGGATCGCCGCCGCGAAGCTGGCGGTCTCCCAGGGGCATCGCGTGGTTTGCACCGACCGCCGGCCCGACGCGCCGGTCGTGCCCGGAACGGAGTCCGTGTACGGGGCACACCGCCTTGAGGATTTTCTGGGTGCCGACGCCATCATCGTCTCGCCGGGCGTGCCCGCCGCGCTGCCGGAGCTGCGGGCGGCCGTCGCCGCCGGCGTAGAGGTCGTCGGCGAGCTCGCCTGGGCCGCCGAGCAGCTCGCCTGTCCCATCCTCGCGGTGAGCGGCACCAACGGGAAGTCCACGACGACTCATCTGCTCGCCCAGCTCTGTGCAAACGCCGGGATGCGCTCCTTCGAAGGGGGAAACATCGGTCGTCCGCTTTCGGAGGCAGTCAACGGCGAGTGGGAGGTCGCGGTCGTTGAGGTGTCGTCCTACCAGATGGAGCTGCCCGGCCGATTCCGCCCTCGCGCGGCCGCGATCCTCAACCTCACGCCCGACCACCTTGAGCGCCATGGCACGATGGAGGCCTACGGTGCCCACAAATGCCGCATGTTCGCGCGCATGGGGCCCGACGATGCCGCCATCGTCCCGAATGGCGACGCCCGCTTGCGAAGGTTGGCGGACGAACATCCTGGGAAGCGATTCCTGCTCGGCTCGCACCCGGGCGTCACGATCGAGGGCGATCGCCTCGTTCTCCGCGGCGTGCATGATCCCGGGGAAGTCCCGCTCGCCGGGTTCACGCTCCCCGGCAACCACAACGTCGAGAACCTCGCCGCCGCCGTACTGCTCGCGATGTTCGCCGGCCTCTGGCGCCGTGATCTGGACGTCTCCCGGCTCGGGGGCCTCCCTCACCGCATGGAGCTGGTCCACGAAGCCGGCGGCGTGCGCTGGATCGACGACAGCAAGGCCACCAACGTGGACTCCGCGGTCGCCTGTTACCAGGGGTTCGTTGGGCCTTTCGTGGCGTTGCTCGGCGGCGCCGGCAAGGCAGGGGCCCAGTACGACGTGCTGGCACCGGCGCTGCGGAACGCGCGTCACGTCCTGTGCTTCGGCGCCGACGGCCCCGTGATCCAGGCCGCTCTCGCAAGAAACGAGGTTCCGGCCTCGCTCGTGCCGACCCTCGGGGCCGCCATCGAAGCCGCACGCGCGGCCGCCAGGGGAGGGGACACGGTGATCCTGTCGCCCGCGTGCGCTTCGTTTGACGAGTTTCGCGACTTCGAGGATCGGGGGAGGTTTTTTCGGGTGCGGGTGCGCGGCGTTCCGGCCATCACTGCATCGACATGAACCCCATGCAGTTGCCGACCATCGCCCCCGCGGCGAGGGCGAGCATCGCTGGCAACGCGCGGCCCGTGCGCTCGAAAGGCAGCACCAGCGCGACGAGCGCGAGTACCGCGGCCACCTTGGGCATCGTTAGCGGCCAATCATAGACGCCCCACCCCCAAAGTTTCTCGACGACGAAGGGCGTCGCGATGAAGCCGCCGCCGCAGCCGAACGCCAGGGCAGCCGCGACCAGTAGAGCGTGGACCACGCACCCCGAAGCGCGAGGGCGCTCCCGTTGATTCGGCAGGGTTTCCCATGGATTCGTCATGGTGAGCGGCGCGCTCCCACGTGTACGCTAACCCCACTGCGCCCCGGCTCTGGCGTGGCGCCTCGAGTTCGTCCGCGCGCGCCAGCCCGACGGCCCGTGAAAGCGGCGACCATCCCCCACTGGACGAAACCCGCCTTTTCGCATCCCGGGCTGGATGAAACGTCCCGGCGCCTGGCCGGCACCCGGTGCCGATGTGGCATCGAATAACTGGCGTCTCTCCGTGGCGAGGACGCCCGAATCGTCAGCGATCTCGGTCCCCGTTTCATCCGGATGGGGATGCTCGGCTCGCCGTTTCATCTGGGTGGGGATGCGCCCGTGGCGGCAGGAGTCGCGTTCGAGCCGCGCTGCGATGCACAGCGACCACGCCTGACGACGGAAGCCGGGTGCCGTGCATCGCCCAAATTTCTTCCCCCATCGCCTCACCTCCCGCCCCGCAAGTCGGCTATACTCTTGACTCGTCAAGCCGCTCCGCCCGGACTCCCCCATGCCGACCTCCCCCCCGGCCCGCGCTGCCTCCCCGGTGGCCGCCCCGGTCCCCCCCCCCGCTCCGCGGAGCTACGACGTTCCCCTGGTGGTCGTTACCGCGCTCCTGCTGGCGTACGGCCTCACGATGGTGTGGTCCGCCTCGGCGTTCGTGGCGCAGGAAGAAACAAGCGACGGCTACCATTTCGTCACCCGTCAGATCCTGGCCATCGTCGTCGGCCTCGTCGTAGGCGCGGTCGCGACGGCAACGCCCTACCGGCGGCTTCAGAGCTACGCGCCGGCCTTGTACACCTTGTCCCTCGTGTTCCTCTGTGCCGTATGGATCCCCGGCCTCGGACACTCGGCGAATGGGGCGCAGCGCTGGTTCGGCCTCGCCGGCATCCACTTTCAGCCGGCCGAGCTGGCCAAGGTGGCCGTGCTGATCGGGCTCGCCACGTGGCTGCACAAACATCGGGCGAACATCCACCATATTCAAGGCGTGTTGCTCCCGGCAGGGGTGGCCATCCTGCTGCCGCTGGTGTTCATCATCGTGCAGCCCGATTTCGGCTCCACCGCGATCATCGTGCTGCTCTGTGCGGGGATGCTGTTCTTCGCCGGCCTGCGGTTGTCCTGGTTCGCCTGCCTGGTCGGGCCGCTGGTGGGTCTGCTCGGCATCGTGATGGTGGCCGAGCCCTACCGGCGCGCCCGGTTGTTGTCGTTCCTCGACCCGTTCGCCGATTGCGCCGGCGATGGCTATCAGGTCTGTCAGTCGCTGCTCGCCCTCCACCACGGCGGACTCGCCGGTCGCGGGCTTGGGGAGGGTTCGGCGAAGCTGCTCTATCTGCCGGAACCGTACAACGACTTCCTCGCGGCGGTGCTCGGTGAAGAGCTCGGCCTTCCCGGCTTCGTGGTGCTCACGACGCTCTACGTCGTCCTCGCCCAGCGTGGCTTCTCCATCGCGCGGCGCGCGCCCGACCTCTTCGGCAGCCTGCTGGCCTCCACGTTCACGGTGATGCTTGTAGGACAAGCGGCGCTCAACCTCGGGGTCGTGCTCTCGGTCGTGCCCAACAAGGGCCTCGTGCTGCCCTTCATGAGCTATGGCGCGAGCGCCATGATGATGAACATCGCCGCGGTGGGTGTGCTGCTCTCGATCTCGGCCGAGTGCCGCCCCGCGGATGCCAAGGCCCGGGCGGCGGGCCCGGTGTTCACCTGATGTTTCGCGGGAAGTTCCGGCGCATTCACTTCATCGGCATCGGCGGCTCCGGCATGTCCGGCATCGCGGAGGTGCTGCTCAACATGGGTTTTGCGGTGTCGGGCTCCGACCTCAAAGAGGGCGCGGTGGTGACGCGGCTGCGGGGGCTCGGCGGTACCATCCACATCGGCCATGCCGCGGAGAACGTCATCGGCGCCGACGTCGTCGTGCGGTCCACGGCCGTTCGGGAGGACAACCCCGAGATGATCGCGGCCGCCGCCGCGAAGACGCCGATCATCCCTCGGGCGGAGATGCTCGCCGAGCTGATGCGCATGAAGTACGGGATCGGCGTCGCTGGCACCCACGGCAAGACCACCACCACGTCGATGGTGGCGGCGTTGTTGCACAAAGCGGGCGTCGATCCAACCGTTGTCATCGGGGGGCGCCTCGATACCTTTGGCTCCAGCGCTCGGCTCGGCGCTGGCGAGTACCTTGTGGCCGAGGCCGATGAGTCGGACGGCAGCTTCCTCCTTCTCGATCCCACAGTCGCGGTGATCACCAACATCGATCCCGAGCACATGGAGCACTGGGGCGATTTCGAGCGGCTGGTGGATGGCTTCGTGCAGTTCGCCAACAAGGTCCCGTTCTACGGGTTCTCCGCTGTTTGCATCGATCATCCTGTCGTTCAGCGCATCCTACCGCGCTTGCGCCGGCGCTACCTCACCTACGGATTCTCCGCGCAGGCGGAGTACCGCGCGGACCGCGTGCGCCAGGACGGCCGCTCGATCAAGTTCCGCGTCTGGCGTCACGGCGAGGAGTTGGGGGATTTGCACCTCGATCAGCCCGGTCGGCACAACGTGCTCAACGCCCTTGCCGCCACGGCAGTCGCGATGGAGCTCGATATCCCCTTCGCCCAGGTTCAAGCAGGCCTGGACGGATTTGGCGGCGTGGACCGGCGGTTCAGCCAGCGGGCCGACGTCGCGGGTGTGCTGATTGTGGACGACTACGGCCACCACCCGGTCGAGATCCAGGCCACGCTGGCCGCCGCATCCGAGGGCTACGAGGGCCGGCGCATCGTCGCCGTGTTCCAGCCGCACCGGTACAGCCGCGTCGCCTCGCTCAAGGACGAGTTCTGTCAGTCCTTCAACGCAGCTTCGCAGGTGCTGGTGCTCCCGGTGTACGCGGCCGGCGAAGCGCCGATCGAGGGCGCAACCCACGATGCGTTGGTGCAGGGGCTCTCCGACCGCGGGCATCGGGGTGTTTCAGCGGTCGCTTCGGTCGATGAGGCGGTGGACCTTCTGGCCGATCTCGTACGCCCGGGGGACGTGGTCATCACGCTGGGTGCAGGGGACGTCAATCGGGCGTGTGCGGCGTTGGCGGCCCGACTCGCGAGCCGCTGATGGAGGTCGCGGGCGCGTTTCGGGAGGAGGAGCCGATCGCCCGGCACCTGCCGCTGCGCGCCTCGCCAGGCACGTTCGAGCGATGGTTGGAAGTCGGAGATGAATCGCAGCTCGTTGCGGCGATCCGCGCTTCCCGCGCGGAGAAGTTGGGGGTGCGAGTGCTCCCGCCGTTCTCGGATGCGCTGCCGCCTGAGGGGGGTCTCCCGGGCCTCGCGCTGCGGCTCGGCGTAGGCTTTGAGGGGATCGAGGCCCACGGCGCCCACTGGATCGTCGGCGCGTCCGTGCCGGTGGCGCAGCTCGGCGTGGTCGCGGGTTGGAAGTCGCTTCTGCGGGCGGGCGGCTCGGTGGCCGACGCCCTCGAAGACGGCTGGTTGTTGCCGGCGCTGGTGTCGGCCCGCCGCTTCAAGGGCCGCGGCTTCGAGGACCAGGAAACCTGGGTGGTCGACCCGAAGTCGCTGCTCGTGCGGGCCACCCTCGACCCGACGGTGGCCGTGAAGCCGATGCGCGCCGGAACGGCGTTTCGGGAACCCGGAAAGCGCACCGATCTTCGTGCGCTGCTGCGGCGCGCAAACCTCACGACCGTGCGGCTGTACGACGCGTGCCTCGCGGAAGACGATCCCGCCGTTTTGGTGAACAAGGGGGAGGCCTCCCCGAAGCAGCTTCGGTTGTTGCTCCAGGCGGTGCGTGAGCGGGTTCACGTCGCAACGGGCCTTGAGCTGGAAGAACGTCTGGTGCCCCCGGGGCGGGGCGGGAGGTGGTGATGGTCGACAAGAACACAGCGAAGATCGGCGTTTTGTTGGGCGGGATCTCCCCTGAGCGGCCCGTTTCGCTCCAGTCGGGCGCATACGTTTCCAAGGCCTTGCGCTCGCGGGGATGGAACGTGGTGGATATCGATGTTGGGCGGGATCTACCGGCCCAACTCGTCGCCAACGGCGTCACCCACGCGTGGCTCGCGCTGCATGGGCCGCTTGGCGAAGACGGCTGCGTGCAGGGCTTGCTGGAGGTCATGCGCATCCCCTACACGGGGAGCGGCGTTCGCGGCAGCGCCATCGCGATGGACAAGATCGCGACCAAGCGCATGCTCGCCGGCACCGGCATCCCGATGGCCAAGGACCACGTGTGGCGCCGGGGGGACGAGTTCCCCGAAGGTGTCACCTACCCGGTGATGGTGAAAACGCCGGAAGGCGGCTCAACGCTGGGGATCCGAAAGTGCCACGATGCGGCCGAGTTGGAGGCGGGCCTCCTGTACTGCCTCGACTTCGCGGGCGACGTGTTGCTGGAGCAATTCGTCGATGGCTACGAGATCACGGTGGCCGTGCTCGAAGGCACGCCGCTGCCCGTGGTCAAGATCGAGCCCCTCAACGAGTTCTTCGACTTCGAGGCCAAGTACGACAAGGGGAAGACCCGGTACATCGTCCCGGCCCCGATCCCCGCCGCGGTGGCGGAGGCGGCGCAGCGCTACGCCAAGCTGGCCTACGACACGATCGGCCTCGCCGGCGTGGCCCGCGCCGACTTCATCGTCGATGCGCAGGGAATTCCCTGGTTCCTTGAGATCAACACGCTCCCCGGGATGACGGGCACGTCGCTCTCGCCGATGGCGGCGAAAGAGGTGGGGATGAGCTTCGAAGACCTCGTGGAGCGGCTCCTGCAGGGCGCGAAGTGCTGGGTGCCGGACTTCCCGAAGCCGGCGTAGGCGCTACGCCAACGCCGCGATCAGCCGCGCCACGTCCCCGCGTCTCCCCCGCACGGAGAACCGGATGCCTTCGGCCTCATGTGACTCACTGAGCACGCGAAGCGCGGCGTGCACCTGGCCCACCAGCGCGCCGCGCGCCCATGGAACGAGGAGCTCAGCATCCGCGAGATCGCGGTCAAACCAGCCAACGATGAACCTGTGCAGTCGCTGGACGTCGGCTGGATCGTGGGCGCTAAGCTGGATGGCCTCGGGGAATTCAGCGCGAAGCGCCTCGCGTTCGGCCTCACCCACGCGGTCCACCTTGTTCAGGAGCAGTGTGTGGGGCACGGTGTTCGCGCCGATCTCCGCGAGCACCTCCTGCGTTACCGCTAGCTGCGCGCGGAAGGTGGGATCGCTGGCGTCTACCACCAGCAACAGCAGGCTCGCCTCCAGCGCTTCGTCCAGCGTGCTGCGGAAGCTCGCTACGAGGTCGTGCGGCAGCTTCTTGATGAAGCCGACCGTGTCGGAAACCAAGATTCGCGGCACGCTCTCCGGGTGCAGGGTGCGAACCGTGGTGTCGAGGGTGGCGAACAGTTTGTCGGCCACGAGCACCTCGCTGCCGGTGAGCGCCCGCATGAGCGAGCTTTTCCCCGCATTCGTGTAGCCCACGAGGGCAACGCGGAGCTGATCCGACCGTCGTTGCCGACGCGTATCCGACTCCGCCTCGATCGCTGCCAGCTCCTCCCGGAGCTCCGAGATCCGGTCGCGCACCTTGCGCCGATCGAGCTCGAGCGCGCTTTCGCCGGCCCCTTTCCCGCCGATGCCGCCGCGCTGGCGCTCCACGTTGCCGGAGTCGCGCAGGCGCGGCACGAGGTACGTGAGCCGCGCGATCTCCACCTGCATCCTCGCTTCCCGGCTCTGAGCGTGCCGGTGGAAGATCTCCACGATCACGCCGGTGCGATCCAGCACCTCCACGCCGGTGGCCTTCGCCAGGTTCCGGGCCTGAGAAGGGGAGAGCTCGTGGTCCACCACGATCACGTCGGCGCGGCGCTGGGTGGGTCCGTTCTCAGGGTCGTCTTGGCCGGACTCGCCCATCTCGGGCTCCACCGGACCGCCCGCGGCGCCCTCCGCCTCTTCGTCCCACTTCGCCCGAGCCTTGGTCACGATTCGGCGTGGCCCCGCTTCGATGCTGCCCTTTCCGCCCGTCCATGCCGCCAGCTCGGCGAGTTTCCCTTCCCCCACGACGGTGCCCGAGGCGAGCCCGTCCCGACGCTGGCTCACTTCGCCCACGACGAGGTACCCGAGCGTGTGCGCGAGTCGCCCAAGCTCGGCGAGCGAGGCCTGATGATCGACGGCGCTCACGCCGGGGAGCTGCACCCCGACCAGGACCGCCCGTTGGGGGGTGTTCGACATGGCCGCAGGTGTAATCACGGGCTCCGAATTAGTCCCAACCCGAGCCCTGGCCGCCTGTTGTTCCTGCTGTTTCTCCTCGCGTGCGATCGGGTCGATGTCGCGCCGAGCGCATGGCCGGCCGAGGGCTGCGTCGCAACAACACCGGGCGCCGCAGTTGCGGTAGGAGCGGGCGAACTAACGGAGCTTTGGCTCGCCCAACCTGACGGAGTGAGGCTCTCGATGCTCGCCCGTTACCCCGATGGCGAGGGATGCGTCGGGGCCGTGGTGTACGCTCCACCGGGGTTCGATCCCGGAACCGGTCGCGCCGAAGAAACCCAGGCGCAGAACCTCGCGGATGCGGGGGCGGCCTACGTGGCGTGGGATCCACGTGGCCGGGTGCGGAGCGAAGGCGAAGAAGACGCGAACGGGGCCATCTCCCAGGATGATTTTGCGGCCGTGCTGCGGTGGACCGCCAACCAGCCGCGGGTAGACCCTCGCCAGGTGGTGGTGTACTCGCGCTCGTTCGGCGGCGCGCTCGCAAGCGGCGCGTTGGCGCGGGATGAAACCTTGGAGCCACTCGCGTGGGTCGACTACGAGAGCCCAGGTTGGCTGCGGGATGATCTTGATCATGCCTCGGCGCATACCGCCGAGCGCATGCGCTCGCTCGCGATGGCTTCCGGCGACGAAGATGCGTGGTTCGATGCCCGCGAGCCCGCGGGCTTCATCGGGGATGTGGCCGTGCCCTATCACCGTGTGCAGGGGAACCCCGACCACGCCCTGGACACGATGCAAGCGGCGGTCGCGATGGTGAACGGCGCTACGTCTAGCCCAGAGGTCCGCTTCAACGGAGAGATCGTCACGGAGCCGCTCACCGAGGAGTCCGCGCAAGCGGCGGCTGTCGTGGGCGGCGTGAACCCGGATGGCGACGAGATGACCGCGGCCATCCTCGCCGCGTTCAGCGTGGATCAGACCCCTTGAGCGCCCTCAGGCATCAAAGAGGTTGAGCTCCCCGAGGTAGTCCATCTTGCCGATGCTCACCCCGCCGGCCCGCAGCAGCGCATACGCCATGCTCACGTGAAAGAAGAAGTTCGGTACGCTGCGGCTCAGGGCGGCATCCGCCGCGAACATGGCTTTCCCCCTCGGGAAGGGAACGCTCACGATGCTCTTGTCGTTCGTCTTCGCGTAGGCGTCGGCCGGAATGGAGGCCAGGAACGCGCGAGTGGCGGCGATCCGCTCGTGGAGCTGCGCCACGGTGGTTTCGTTGTCGTCGAACTTCGGCGCCTCGATCTGAGCATACGCGGCCGCCGCGGCCTTCGCGACGTCGCATGCGATGGTCACCTGGCGCCAGAAGGGCAGCATGTCTGGGGCGAGCCGCAGGCCCATGAAATTATCGACGGGGAACCCGCGCAAGGCCGCGTGCTCGTCGGCCTTGGTCAGGATCGTGTCGAGGTTTCCGAGCGTCTTGTTGAACTGGCGGATGATGTCGGCGTACAGGGGGCACCTTTGAGGGTCGTGCAGCCTAACCGGGGCGGCCGCCGCCTGCGGCGTCGCCGGGCCGCAGCGTCCCTGCCGCGCGCCGCCGATGCGCGCCGTGACTCGGTGGTGACGCCGCGGTGACCGGACGAGCCGGCGCGCGGACTGGCCGCCAAGCCCGTCCGGTTATGCGGGGGCTATCATGCTGTTCTTAGCCGCCATCCTTGCCTGTGACCCCGCGCCTGCGCCTACGGCCTCGCCGACCCCGAACCCCGCTGCCGCACCCGCGGCGGCGGCGGCGGCGGTTCAGGAGGCGTCCATCGCGGGCGTCGTTGAGGAGAACCTCGCCGCCGGTTCGTACACCTACACCCGGGCGAAACCGGCGAGCGGCGAGTCGGTGTGGGTCGCCCACACGGATCCACCGCCCGCAGTCGGAAGCACCGTCACCATCGCCACGCACCTCCCGATGCGGGACTTTCACAGCGAATCGCTGAAGCGGGACTTCGCTCTTGTGTATTTCGTGGAGTCGCTCACCGGTGGCGCAGCGGAGGCGGAGGGGGCGCTCCCCGCTGGCCATCCGAGCGTTGCGGCGGAGCCCGGGGCGCCAGCGGCGGCTACGAACGTGCCCGCCGTTCTGGGTCCGCCGGCCGGTTCTCGCTCCGTCGAGCAGGTGTGGGCCGAGCGAGCCACCCTCAACGGCCGGGAGGTCTCCGTGCGCGGGAAGGTCGTCAAGGTCACCGAGGGGGTCCTGGGCCGAAACTGGCTCCACCTCCGCGACGGCACCGGGGCGGAGGGAACCAACGACCTCACGGTTACCACGTCGGGCACTGTCGCCGTTGGCGACGAGGTGGTGGCCAAGGGAATCGTCTCGATCGATCAGGACTTCGGCGCCGGGTACGTCTACCCCGTCATCGTGACCGGGGCGTCGCTGGACTGATCGCATCGGCCTCGAATTCGTGGAGGCGCGCGCGCAGCCGCGCAGCGGTGTCGGGGCGCCTCACGGAGCGGCGGCGGAGGGATGCGGCTTTGCGGGCTTCCGCCGCCGCGGCCACGTCGCCCAGCTCCTCTTCGGCGTCGCCCAGCACGTCGTACGCGCGAGCGTTGTCGAACTCCGCGCCGGCGGCCGGGTTGAGCGCCTCGCGGGCGCACAGGGCAGCCGCAGTGGCATCCCCGAGCGCGAGGTGTGCGATCGCCCGATGTACGAGCGCGTGGTAAACGCCGGGTGCATCCTCGGCTTCGCTCGATAGGGCGATGGCCTCGGCGAGCAAGGGCAGCGCCCGCTCAGGCTGCCCCCGCGCCAGGTAGACCTGCGCGCGATTGTCGAGCGCAGCACTGGTGCCGACGCGGTCCCGCACGGCCCGCCGAAATGACTCCACATCGTTGAGCAGCGCGAGCGCCTCGCTCAGCATCTCGCGCGCGCGCTGCCACGCCGGGGCGCCCTCGGGCTGGAGCGTTTGGCGCACGAGGTTCTGGGCGAGGTTGCTTTGCGCCGACATTCGCTGCGGCGTTGCGTGAGCCCGCGCCGCGGTTGCGATGGCCTGGCGGAGGACCCGATCGGCCAGATCGAACTCCTCCAGGTCGCTCAACAAGAAGCCGAGGCAATTGAGCACGCCGGCGAGCGTGTCGAGGCCGTCGTGCGCCAAGGCGAGGGTGCGCGCGCGGAGCAGGTGGGTCACGGCGGAGTCGGCGTTGCCATGGAGCGCGGCCGCGAGCCCGAGCGAAAGACAGCACTCGGCGGCCTCGATCTCCGCGCCGTGGGCGGAGAACCAGGCGAGCGCCGCTTGCGCATCCTCGGCGGCTCGCGCCTGTGCGCGCCGCGCCCGGTGGTTTGCCCGCAACAGCAACGCGTGAGCCCGCTCCTGCGCATCCGCGGCGGCAGGATCATCGATCAACGCGTCGAGCGCGCGCTCACCCCCAGGGGAGTAGAGTGTGCGTCGAGCGTCGTCGAGGCGGCTTTGGAGCGACGGCGGTCGGTGGAGCAGAGAAAGCACCTGCGGAGATGTTAGCACCTTCACGAGGTACGGGGTTACTTTGCGAGCTTTTTACCATGCGTGTTTGGTGGTCGGCCTCGGCTGCAGCGCCTCCGCGCCGCACGAGGCGCCACCGGTCAGCGTGTTGATCGTGGTCGTCGACACCCTTCGGGCCGATCACCTCGGCACGTACGGGTACCCGATTCCAACGTCGCCGAACGTCGACGCGCTCGCGGCTGGCGGCGCGAAGTTCACGCGGGCCTACGCCGCGGCCCCCTGGACGTACTCCTCGGTCGCCTCGTTGTTCACGGGCCTCCTGCCTGCCGCGCATGGGGCGGTGCTCCCCGGGCTCGTGAAGAACGAAGCCAAGGATCCGGTGGTTGTTCCGCTCGGCGCCGACTTCTCGACGATGGCGGAGCGCTTCGCAGCGGCCGGCTTTCAAACGGCGCTGTTTGCGCGCAACGGGTATCTGGGGCACGGCAACGAGCAGGGGTTCGCCACCTATGAGAACCCCAAGCGGAGCCGGGCCGCCGACCAGGCGAAGCGGGCCGTCGCCTGGCTCGAAACGGTCCCCACCGCCACGCCCTTCTTGCTCGCCGTGCACATGATGGACGTGCACGTGCCGAACCGTCCCACTTCGGCCTCGCGCGCGTTGTTCCCGGCGATTGCGGCCCTGGCGGATGAAGAGCGCGATCGCGTGGAGCGGTTCCGCGTGCGCTTCGGCGGCGCCGACGATCCCGCCGGAGCCATGTTTCGGACGCGCCGAACGGCGATGTACGACGCGTCCATCCGCGACGTGGATACCGCGATCGGGCGCCTGCTTGCGGGGCTAGGTGAGCGGCGTCGAAACACGCTCGTGGTGATCACCGCTGATCACGGCGAGTCGTTATGGGATCACGACGAGCTTGAGCGATCGTTGTACAGTGATCCTCGGCGATTGCGGGGTGTCGGCCACGGTCAGGCCTTCTTCGAGGAAGTCGAGCGCGTCCCATTGATCGTGTCGCTCCCCGGCGCCATCCCCCCGGCCACTCACTCGGAGGTCGTCTCCCTGGTGGATGTGCTCCCGACGCTCCTGGAGCAGCTGGGCCTCGCCGCGGCCGAGAACATCGACGGACGCTCCCTCGTCCCCCTATGGAAGGGCGCCGCGCTTCCGGGGCGCCCGGCCGTCTTCGACAGCGTGTGTTTCGGTCGCGACAAACAGGGGATCCTGGAATTTCCGTGGAAGTTCACACGGTCAAACGCCGAACCGGACCTGCTTGTGAACCTCGACGACGATCCGGGTGAGCACGCGAACGTCGCCTCGCTGCACCCGGAACAGGCCGCCCGACTCGCAGCGGCGCTGGACATCGAGCTGGCGCGCTCCCGCGCTCGCGGGGAGGGGCTCCGGAGCCCCTCGGTCTCCGGCGTCGTCCCGGCCCTCGATGAGCATGAGGAGCTCAAGGAGCTAGGCTACGTGGAGTAGTGTAGGATGGGCACCTCCGGAGGCCGCGTGGTTCGTTTCGTTGCGTTGCTTGGATTGATGGCGGGGTGCGGCGACGCCAGCGGCGGCTCGGACACCGCGCCAGTGGACGATGAGGGAAAAAACCCAGTTGCCCCAAATGAATACGAGGATGCCTGGGACATCGACGCGCTCACCTGCCCCGACGGGGCGATGGTCTACTGGGCCTTCGACGGGGCGATCGACGACAACGGGGGGATCAAGGGCGAAGAGACCTGGTACTGGTTCTTCGCGGCCGAGGGCAGCGCTGGCGATTGCTCCGACACCTTCTCGATCAACGGCGAAGAGGGGGAGACGAAGTACACCAACGATCCGTGCAACACCTGCGATCGCGACTTCACAACCGATATGGTGGAGGACGAAAGCAAGCATCGATGCACACAATTCGCAGATGGGTACGAGAACCTCCTCGATAATGATGATGTGGACCGCATCGATGAGGAGGCCTACCAGCTCCTGTTGATGCTCGACACCGATCCGCTCGGAGGCGAGGCGGGCGACGTGCAGGTTTGGACGTTCGTACAGGATGATCAGTCGAATCGGGACTTCAACGACCGCAGCCTTGGCATCGGCACCTTCACGCCCGAAGATGGCGTGGATGGCCCCGGGGACCTCACCTACGCCTCCGACGGGCTCTGCGTCACGATCACCGAGGAATAACCGGCGAGTACCTCCGTAGCTCCGTCACGTCGAAGCTGGCCACCGGCTTCACGCCGTCGAGGAAGCCGAGACCATGGGTGTCGCGCGTTGCCACGTTGCCATCGACGTGGAACAGCCCCTGCGCCCAAGAGGTCGGCTCGCTTTTGCGGAGGAAGACGAACACCCGCTCGCCGGGGCGCACCCACGGCGTGCCAGGAATGGTGAGGCACAGGTCGCCGACGCATCCCCCGGGGATCCATACATCGGCCTCGCCCTCGAGGTCGACCAGATCGAGGGTCGCGACGGTCCAGATGCGGTTGTTCTCGAAGACCGTCCGAATGTCCACGACGTCGCCAAACGCCGTGGCGTCGGAGAGCACCGCCAACGCTTCAGGATCGAGGGCGTGGGAGGCCAGCGTGGCGTGAGCGGTGGCGGCAAGCGTTAGCAGCACGGGACCTCCTTGCGGCGGCGGATGAGGAGAAAGGCGGCGGGGAGGGCCGCGAAAAACGGAAGACCGGGGTTGGTTGAGCAGCCGGCGCCGGCAGAAACCCCCGCGTCCTCTCCGTCCGCGTCGTCGGGGTACATGAAGGCGAGCACCGCCACGTCGCTGTCCGCCAGATCACGTTTGGCGATCTCGCCAGCGGCTGTAGAGGGATACATGGTTGCCTCCTCCTGGGCTTTGTCGTGGTCGATGCCCAGGGCATGCCCGAATTCGTGCGTGAGCGCATTCTGGAGGTCTGACTTCTCAGGCTCCCCCGTGAGGCTCCACTCGTGGTCGGCGGTGTTCACCAGCATGTCGAAGTCCAGTATTTGGCCCGAGGTATCTGACCAGGTGCTCGTCACGGCGAGGAGCTCGGCCTGGCCCACCCAGTCATCCGTGAAGAACACGACGTTCTGGTCATCGTACCCGCCGTGAAGTTCGCGCTCTACGCCGCGAAAGCGAAACTCAACGTCCGTTCCCTCGATGAGCGTCCACGCCCCGCCCGCCGCGACGATGGCGGCGAGCGTATCGGCCTCCTCCAGGCCCTCGCTGTTCGCGGGATCGGCCACGTAGTTGATGGGCATGGACTCCCAATGCAGGCGATTCCCGGAGCTATTGACCATGATCTGGTCTTCGGGGCCGGCCTGCGCAGCGGAGAGGAGCAAGGGCAGCAGCATCACGACCTCGCTTGGGGGATCGGCGCGGGAACTGCCGGGGATGAGGCCCGGAGCCCGATGCTCCGATTCGCCTTCGGAAGATCGTGGCCAACAGTGGCAACATCCGCGCGCGTCAGGTACCCTGAAGTGGGAGATCGCATGCTCCAACACGCCACCCGTCCGCCCACCCGCGGGCGTCAAGCCACCCCCGAAGCAGAAGAAGCTCAGGGTGTTCGCCCCGATAAACAGTCGCGACTCGGGAACGCGGCCGTCGCTGGCCGCGCGGGCGTCGGCCAGACCGAGGGGGCGCAGGCCGCTTCCAGCATCTCGAATGATGAGCTATCAAGCTGGTTAGGCGGGGACGAAGAGCAGCGCCCCGCGATGGCGCGCGGCGATGGCGTGGGGCCGCAGCGGCCATCGAAGGTGTCTTCCGGTACCTTCGGCGCGCTCGTCGGCGACAAGGACACCGTGGAGCTCACCCAAAGTGCCGATGGCACCGGGGAGAAGATCTCGTTGCCGGATGGCTCGCCGTGCAAGGTGCTCGAGGTCAAGGGCGACAGGGTGAAGGTAGAGGTTCGGCAGGGCAAGGACAAGAAGTCGGGATGGGCGTTGGCTTCGGTGTTCACCGACCAGCCGGCCCTGAACAGGGACGACGAGGCGCCTGGCCTGAAGGACGACTTCATCTACGCCAAGCAGAAGGGTGACCACAGCCCCGTCGATCCGAAGGGGAAGGACACGGCGCAGGGCGCCCTCGGGGACTGCTACTTCATCGCCTCCATGGCCGCGGTGGCCAACGCCTCCCCGCAGTCCATCAAGGAAGCCATCAAGTACAACAAGGACAAAGAAACCTACACGGTGCGCTTCTACGAGGAGCAGTACGGCGGCCAGGCGAAGGCCGTGTACATCGAGGTCGATGCCTACTTGCCCACGGTGCAGGGCAACCGCAACGACCCGGCGTACGCGGGTGAGCCCGGCGGCAAGCTCTGGCCGGCGATCATGGAGAAGGCGTACGCCAAGTGGAAGGGCGGCTACGAGGCGATGGGCAACGGCGGCTACGGCGCGAAGGCCATGGGGGAGATCACGGGAAGCAAGAGCGCGGAGAAGAGTCCCCGATCGATGAAAGAGGAGGAAGTCATCCCCTACTTCGAGAAGGCCAAGAAGGAGGGCGGCGCGATTTACGCGGCCGTGGAGCACTCCCGGAAGTCTGACGTGCAAACGCCGTTCACCGGCTCCGGGGACCAGGTTTCGGGCACCGTCACCCATGGCCACCGCTGGAACCACATCGTGCCCGGCACGATGAAGATCAGCGACAAAGGCGGGAAGATGAAGGGCACGGTCACCGACTCTGGAAGGGAGGGGGATCCATCCTCCAAGTTGAGTGGGTCGGCGGTAGAAACCGGCAGCATCGACTACAAGAAGAACCTCGCCGACATGAAGTTCCGCGCCGGCCAGGGCCCCGCCAAGCCGGCGGACCTGGAGCTCCGCTTCGACTACCAGGGCTGCGTAAACCCGGAGAAGTTGCTGGTCGCCAACCACGCCTACGCGTTCGAAGGCGTCGTGAACGGCAAGGAGCTGCAGTTCTACAATCCCTGGGGAACGTGGCAGCCCAAGCCGATTACACCGGCGGAATTCCTGAAGCACTTCACGAATATCTCGGTCAACAAGGCCCCATCGGGCGCGACCAAGTCTTAGTCCGCGGCTTCCTGGAGCGTCCATGTCGGAACACACCGTGCGCGTCGCGGCCGGATCGGCGATCGCGCCGCACCTCTCCGCGGGGGCCGTGATCTGCCTTGGCCCCGGCGTTCACGTCGAGTCGCTCTCCGTGGAGGAGAGCGTCACCCTGCGCGGCGAGCCTGGCGCCATTCTCGACGCAGGCCGGCGCGGTCCAGTCATCGCGGTGGGGGTCGATGGCGTCGTGGTGCGCGTTGAGACGCTGACCCTGCGCAACGGGGCAGGCGAGGCGGGCGGCGGTGTGCGGCTGAGCGGGTGGAGCGAGGTGATTCTCGATCGCTGTGTCGTGGAGGGGAACGAAGCCAGCCTCGCGGGCGGCGGGGCCGGAGGGGGAATCTACCTGCATCGAGGCTCCCTTACCCTCTTGGATACCGACTTTCGGGACAACCACGCGCGTTCGGGTACCGACCTGCATGTCACCGGGGCGGCCCGGGCCGAGGCCCGTGGGGGGCGTTTCGGTGGCGACATCGTGGTGAGCGAAGGCGCGGAGCTCACGCTGGTGGGCAGCCACGTCGTGGGCGCGTTGTCGGCGCGCGGCACGACCACCCGGGCGCCCTCCGTCACCCTCCGAGGCACGCGGATCGATGGCGGGGTCGTCAACGACCCGAATCTCCCTGCGAGCGTTGTCGTAGAGAACGGATGATCTTCCGCCTCTTCTTTCTGGCACTCGGCGCGTCGCTGCTGGCATGCACCACCGGCGCGCCCTCCTCCTCCGAAACAACGGCCTGTGATGGCGAGATCCACTCCGAAACGCTCTCGCTGAAGAGCGACGAGGATGGTCGCGTCACGGTCCCCGTCGCGCTGGATGGGAACGACGATGCGTTCATGGTCCTGACCGCCCGGAGCACGGGCACGGTGAGCACCGATGGCGTGGTGGACGGGGAGGGAACGCCGGTGCTTGACTGGGAGGATTGGTCCACCGGCCACGAGTCCCTCACGAACGCGTTCTTCGCGAGCAGCGATGTTTCGGTGCTGAACTGGCCGGTGCGCGATGAGGACGGCCCCCTGGCGGCCGGCGACTGGACGGTGTTCGCATCCACCCTCGACAACGACGGGTACTACAAGGGGAATCAGGCTGCGGAGGTGACGGTCATCCGACGCTCATGTAGCGGGGGCACCCCTTCGATCCCGATCACCATCGCGTACGCGGGGAAGCTGGAGAAGGATCGCGAGGTCACCTCCGCCGTTGAGGCGGCGGCGGCGCGCTGGATCGAGATCTACGGCGAATACGGGGTGGACATCACCGTGGACTACGTGTCGGTGGACATGGATGGGAGCGTGCCCGAGCCCCTGCCGGGCGCCGACGCCTACACCGACGTGTACGCGGCGATCGGGGAGGGCATCGTGGTCGTCGTCGGAGACGATGTCGCGGGCAACGCCAACCTTTACGGAGAGGCCGGCGGCATCCCCGGGCCGATCCTCCCGTCGCCGCACTCCGTCGTGGCGGTGAGCTGGCTGGTGCACGCCGGCCCAGACGCGGCGTTCTCCGATGAAGAGATCGAGATTTTCGCCGAGACGATGGCCCACGAATCGGGCCACTTCCTCGGGTTGTACCACCCCGTCGAAGACGGCTGGACCTACTGGGATGCGCTCGACGACACCAAGAAGTGCTCCTCGGAGAGCTCCTGCGAGAGCGCGCTATCGGACAACCTCATGTTCCCGTACCCGGTGTGCGCCGCGCGTTGTGTGGAGCAGGTGGCGCTCTCGACGGGTCAGGTCGGCGTGATCCTCAACAACGTGGGGGTGCGGTGATGCTTTTCCTCTTTTCCCACGCATTCGCCGCGCCCGCGTTCGACCTGTTGAAGCTCCGTGATCCCGTGCCGTGCGCGGCGCTCGGTGAGGCCACCCCGGTCCTGCGCGACGAGCTGCTGCTGCTCACCGCACCGGACATCCTCCCCTCCAGCGTGCCGATGCGAGCCGCCGACTGCCTCGCCGAGCGCTTCGCGGAAGATCCCGCGGTTCAGGCTGCATTTACGGCGTGGACACTTGACCCTGCGCGCCCGGGGCAGGTGCTGTTGCTCCTGGGACGAGCGGACACGCTGCCGGAGCCGATGGCGCTCGCGCTGGTTCGCGGTTCGCTCGCCTCTCCATCCGCCCGTGTGAGCGAGAAGGCCAGGTCGGTCGCCGAGTTGAGCGCCGCCGCTTCCATCCGGGCGCTGGTTACTCCGTAGTCTCCGCGCGCTCGGCGGGCGCTCCGACCCGCAGCGCTCGGGCCTCTGCAGACCCCCAGAAGAGGTGCCAGCCGGCCTTGCCCGAAACCCGGCCCGCCGGGAGTTTGGCTGGCCCGACCGGCTCCATGCCGACGTAGGTCACCTCGTCGCGCACGAAGCTGCGGTCCCCGGGCTCGGGGGTGAGCGCCACCCCTGCGAACGCGTGGTTCGGGACGTACACCACCGTGGACTGGAGCTCGGCGTGCTCCGCGCGCACGAGCGCCAGAAACAGGGTCGTCTTGCTGTCGCAGTCTCCCTTGTTGCGCGCGAGCACGCTCAGGGGCCGGCGATATCCTTTGTCCTTCCCCGTTTTTCCAGACTCGTAGGGGATGGACTGCACGAAGGTGAGCGCCCGCTCGACGTAGGTTCGCGCGTCGGGCGCGTCGTGAGCGAGGGCGCTCGCGAGCGGGGCGACGTCGTCGGCGTACTGGTCCGCGAGGCGCGCGTGGTCGGGGGAGATGCCGCCGGAGCGAAGGCGGGTGTAGCGGTGGCGGGCGAGAAACAGGTCGAGCGCGTCGTCGGCAGCCTGGGCGGCACCCTTCAGCGCGCCGCGCATCTTCTCCGCGTTCTTTCCAGACACCTTGATGCTGACGGCGCCGCCCTTGGCGCTCGCGGTGATCTTGGGCCCCGGGTGGGTGTCGGCGTAGCGCCGTACGGCGGCGACCTCAGACTTGACCGCTTCAGACATCGGAAATTGGAGCGGGACGTCGTTGTCCCGTGCCACGCGCTCCGCCGGCAGCTCAAAGTAGAGGCTCTGAACGCGGCTGGCCTCATCGACGAAGCGGTAGTGGAAGCGCCAGCGCTCGGCGCCCTTGTCAACGTCGAACGCCGCTTGTTTGGCGCGCGGAGCGGCGGATGCGCCGCCGGGAACCGCCAGCAGCAAAGCGAGGCCTGCCGCGAGCGTTCGGTTCACGCCGGCGCCCACGCGCGGGCGCAAACGCCGCCGAACACGAACCCCACCATCCCGAGCGCGACGCTCCCGAAGGCGTATACCGCGCCGCGCCAGTCGGGAGTCGGCCCAAAGTTCTTGATCGCATCCAGGGTAAGCGCCGAGAACGTGGTGAATCCGCCGAGCACGCCCGTGCCGAGCAGCAGCCAGGCCCGCGACTCCGGTGCCCGCTGAAACAGGGCGCCGAGCAAGAACGCGCCGCACAGGTTCACGGCGAGCGTCCCGCTCCAGGACGCGAGGCCGGCGGAGGTCATCGCAACGCCGACGAGGTAGCGCGCCGCGGAGCCTACTGCCCCGCCGCTCGCGACGTACAGCGCGGCGATGTAGACCGGTGGGGGCTGCACCCCGCTACCGCCTCAGTTCACGGTGCCGCGCACCGGCGCGTCCCCGCTCCACGAAACCACGAATTCGGCGCGGCGGTTCTGCTCGTAGGCCGTTTCGACCGACCGACCGTCTACCGGGCGCTCCTCGCCGTACGACACCGACTTCACGCGGCTCGTCGCGATGCCGCGACCGAGCAGGTACCGAACCACGGCGTCCGCCCGCTTCTGCCCGAGGGCGAGGTTGTATTCGGTGGTGCCGCGCTCGTCGGCGTGGCCCTGGATCTCCAGCCGAATGTCGGGGTACTCGCTCATGATCGCGGCGTTCGCGTCGAGCGCGGCCTTCCCCTCGCTGCTGAGATCTGCAGCGTCGTAGCCGAAGAACACCTTCGAGAAGTTCTCGACCATCTGCGCCACCGGCGGCGGCACCTCCTTCTTCTGCTCCTTGGGCGGAGCGTCGACCACCGGGGGGGGCGGCGGCACGTCATCGACCTTCTTCGGGCACGCGGTCAGGAGCAAGGGGAGGGCGAACAAAAGACGGAGCATGCGGGGTCTCCTCGTGGGGCGTCCGCGTTAACCCGTGTGCAAGCGGCTGGCTTCCCCTGCGCAATGTGGTATACAGCCGCCCTCTCGTTTCGGAGACCTCCCCATGAAGATCGCTGCTGGCTGTTTCGGTTGCCTCGCCCTTGTGTGTCTGGCTCTCGCCGTTCTCGGCTACTCTGGACTGCAGTTCGTTGCTGAGTTCGTGCCGAGCGACATGCAGGGCCCGGTGACTTCAATCTTCGGAGCGTTGCCCAGCGTGGGTGGGAGCTGCTGCTGCCTCAGCGGCGCCCTCTCGATCATCCTGTTCGCCGTCGGCATGTCCCGCGGCAACAACGACGCTATCGAGTAGCGTCGGTGGCGCCGACCGCGAACGTGAAGCTCGCGGAGTGGTGGCTTGGCAACGGCGTCGTCGCATCAGGATGCCGACGAGGGCGGCTAACTTTGTCGCCCGCGGTGAGGGCGGTCGGATCTGCGACAACGTAGTCGCCGATCGGAGGCCTGCTGGTCGATCGTCGTCGCGATACAAATTGGCATCGACAGGCAAAAAAGGAAACGGAGAGAACGGCATGTCAAGTTTCCCGACTTCGACGTTCGGTAAGTTGCACGTACCGGTCGTCGACAAAAGCATGCGGAGCGGTGTGCGCAGTGTGGTCTGCTTCCTACGTGCTGTGGGCGGACCGCGATGGTCGATGCGCTCCGCGTGGGGTAGATTCTTGATGCAACATGGAGCCAAAAAGTATGGAGTTCAACAGACGAATTCTATCTGCCTTTTCCGGCCTCGCAGTGGGCGATGAATGAGCAAGCCCACCTCGCTTCGACCGACCGAGCAGGATGCTCTCGGCCGGATGGTGAGCCAGAAGAAGTTCGTTGATGGCTGCTGGGATGTGATCGATGAGGACGGTGAGAAGATCGGGACCGTTGCTGGCGATTCGGAAACCGAGGCCTGGCGAAAGGTCGGGTATGGGGACTGGACAAAGACGTGGTCGCACATCGACCGCCAGAATGAGAAGGCTGAGCGGGAGCGGGCCGACTCCGCGGCGGAGGACACGCGCGAGGAGGATGTGAGCGCCGCGCGCCCGCGCTCGTCGGCGAGCGGGGGATTTCTCGGAACCGCTGCTGGCTGTTTCGGCTGCCTCGCGTTGGTGTTCTTCGTCCTCAACTTCGTCACAGGGATTGTGCTTGTCCCGTTCATGGGTCGGTATCCGGAGTGGGCGAGTCCCCTTGCCGCCGTTTCTTGGATTAGTGGCTACGTCAATCCCTGCTGCTGCTGCCTCAGCGGCGCGCTGTCGATCATCCTGCTCGCCGTCGGCATGTCCCGCGGCAACACCGACAGTAGGGATTAGCGTCGGTGGCGCCGACCGCGAACGTGAAGCTCGCGGACTGGTGGAGCGGGCTGGGCTCGGCGTCGCTGGACGATTGCGCCGACGCGGGCCTGATCAACCACACCTGGCTTGTCGGGCACCCGCCGCGCTTCGTCGTGCAGCGGGTGAACCGTCTTTTTGGGCCGACCGTCCACGAAGACATCGAGGCGGTCACCGCGCACCTCGCGCGGCTTGGCCTGGAAACGCCGCGCCTCGTGCGTACGGATGCCGGCGAGCTTTGCGCGGTCGCCCCAGACGGCGCCGCCTGGCGGGTATTGACGTTCGTGCCGGGCGTGACCGTGCACAAGATGGACAGCCCAGCGCGCGCCCGTGAAGCCGGGGCGTTGGTGGCGCGCTTTCATCACGCGGTAGATAGTTTGGAGTGGGAGTA
>BJHF01000049.1:41547-49643 GCA_014191855.1 Deltaproteobacteria bacterium | reverse complement strand
CCTGAAGCATCGGCGCGTATCGGCGTCCACCCCCCAGGCTTGATCGCGAATTCACCTCAGGCTCCATCCCCCGCGCGGATCTCCCAGGCAACCCGAACCCACCTCGCCACGCCCCCCCTCGCCTCCTCGATCACCCCCACGCTGGCCCCGTTTCGCCCCGTGTCCACACGCGAAACGGCCGCCCGCGGCTCGCGCGCCAGGCAAGCGGCCAACACGCTCGCCGCGATCCGATGCGGCAATACCCGGCATGAAACTGCCAGTTCGACGAGCCGCCGCTCCCTCCCTTCCCCAACGAACCACGCCACCGCCACGAGGCCGTGCTCCGCGAGTCGGTCGCGACAGCTCGCCACGTACACCCGCGCCCCGGGCGCGACGACGCCCACGCCGGTCAACCGGAGCTGGTGCGTCCGCGCGAGCAGCTCCACGACCCGCTCCTCGTCGCCCTCCGCCGCCAGGCGCAGCTCCACCACGATCTCAAGATCGAGGAGGAACGCCTCAAGCGCGGCCTCGCCGGCCTCAGCTGCGTCCACGACCGCGGCGCGGCTGCGCCAGGAGTCAGGGCGCAGCGCGACCACGGCGGTCCGTGTCCATGGGAAGAAGCCGGCCCCGGTGAGCAGGGTCTCCCGGAACGCTTCGACGGGCCCGCCCAGCACGCGCACGCCGCCCCCGTTGACACGCACTTCTTCGCGTTCTACCTCGCTGTCGTCAAGAAATACGACGCTCTCGGGATGCACCCCCAGCCGCTCCGCCACCCGCAGGCACGCCGCCGACTTGGGCCCGAAGCCGGCCTCCACCACGTCGAAATTCGCGATGTCGAGCAGGCCGTCGCGGAGCACGTCGCCCCAGGGACCACGATCGTCGCGAATGCGGAGGTGTCGCCCTACGAAGGCACGCTCATTCCGGGTGCACAATGCGAGCGCCAGCCCGCGCCCACGGCACACCCGGATCGCCTCATGCAGCCCCCGCGGCGCGCGCCACCACGCGGCCTCCGCGTCGCCAACCGGGGTCGTCCCCCGCTCGCACCACGCCGGGTTTCGGGAGGAAAATTCCGGATCGGCGATCTCGCCGTACACGAGGGTGTTGTCCAGATCCACGACGAGCGCTTTGAACGCTCTCCCGCGCCGCGCCGCCAGCCACGCGAGCACGGCGTCGGCTTCCACGTCCGCGGCGTTACCCGCCCCGAGTCGGCTTTCCCCGAGCGGTCCAACCTCCGCCTCGCCATGACCCGGCCCGAATCGAACCGCGTCATCGAGGATGCCGTGGCGCGCCCAGAGCCCGGCGACGTCGATTGTGCGGTGGGCTCTGGTCAGCGCCTGTGCGGCGGCAAACACCGCCGCCAACGCCGGCGGTGGCGCCCCCTCGAGCCCGAATGCGCCCACCGGCGGGAGGCGTACCCCGCGCACGACCAGCGAAAACGTGCCGAGAACATCCAAGATCGCCGCTGGGCCCGCCAGCGCCGCCGCGGGCTCCGTGGCTCGCCCCGCCAGGGCTCCCGTCCCGAGCGGCGTGGCCCAATGGGCATCGAACGGATCAGCGTACACCAGCTCGGGATCGAGGATGCGCAGCGCCGGCACGTCCGCGCCCGGCAGCACGGCGACCGCCTCGCCGCGCGCCCGCAGCACCTCCGCCAGCCGCTCCAGCCCGCAACGCCCGACCAGCGCGATCACGGGCTTGATTCCGGCCAGAACCACCACCCCGAGAGGGTCCAGCGGGTGCGCGTGGGCGGCTCCACCGCGTGCCAGGTGGTCGGCCCGGGAGCGAACACGAGGGTGTCCCCCGCGTGGGGCAGCCAGCGGGTGTGAACGGCAAGGCCCTCGGCCCCTGGCGTTCCAAAGGCGATCGCGCCCCCATGTTCCGCGTTCCAACCCGCATTCAGGCCGATGGCTACCGTGGCCGCGTAGCGGGAGCCGTCGGGATGTACAGCCATGCGCTCGCCCGGAAGCAGTCGCCAGAGGTTGAGGTGCAACGCCCCCTGATCGAGCGGGCGCTCCAAGGCGAGCCCGACGATCCGGCGCGTGGCAGCATCGTCGAGCAGAGCGCGGGTGGCGGCCAGCGCCGGGGGCGATGTCGCGGTCACGACGGCGCGATGCGCGCTCACCACCGCAGCGGTCAGCGGAAAGACGGCTTCAGTCATGGCTTCTTCGGCCGCAGCCTCTGCCAGCGCCGCGGGGAAAAGGCCGTCCAGGCGCAGCCCGCACCCCAAAACCCCACCCGCCGCGCGGCCGCCCTCCACGAAGCGCCGCCACCGCTCCGCAGACCGCCACGCCTCCGCCCAGCCAAGCGTCGCCGCGGCCTCGCACGCCGCGCTCACGTCGCCGGATGCGGCGTCCGGGCGTGCCGGCTCGGGCCGCAGCCGCGCGTACCATGCCGCCCTTCGCGCGGCATCGGCTACCGGGTTGGCCCGGAGCAACCTCGCGTCGAGCGCAGCCATGGTTTCGGAATCCCCCGCATCCAGGCGCTCCACGGTCGCCGCGTCCAAGCGATCCAGCCGCTCAAACAGCGGGTCCAACAGGTCCACGCCGCCGTCGTCGCGAGCCTCGATCATCACCTCGTCTCGCAGGCCCCAGCGCCGCATCTCCCCAAGGTAGCGGCTCACTCCAGCTTGTCGAACTTCCACAAGGTCGGCACCATCACCGCCGCCAAGACTGCGCTCGCAGCGGCGACCACACCGCCCGCAACCGCGGCCGGCACGACGCCGATCCACGCCGCCGCGAGCCCCGACTCGAACTGGCCCAGTTCGTTGGAAACGGAGACAAACAGCCAATTCACCGCGCTCACGCGCCCCCGCATCTCGTTCGGCGTCTGGAACTGCACGATGCACTGCCGGATGACGACGCTCACTTCGTCGGCGCCGCCGGCGACAAACAACATGGCCAGCGACAACCACAGGTTGGTCGAGAGGCCAAACACCACGGTCGCCGCCCCGAACAGCACCACCGAGCCGAGCAGCAGCTTGCCTGCGCCGCGCTGGATCGGGTGCCGCCCGATGGTCACGGCCATGATCGCGGCCCCCAACGCCGGCGCCGCGCGGAGCCAGCCCAGCGCCTCGGGTCCGCCATGAAGCACATCTTTGGCGAAGATCGGCAGCAACGCCACGACGCCGCCGAACAGCACGGCGACCAGGTCCAACGACAACGAAGCGAGCATCTCCGGTCGCGAGAACACGAAGCGGATCCCGTCGAACACCGAGCCACGATTTCCAGCGTTGGTGGCCGGCCCCGTCCGCGGCAGGGCGAGGATCGCGGCACCCCCGGCGGCAGACAGCACGGCCGCCACGAGGTGAACCTTCCAGGCGGCCCCCAACGCGGCAAAAATCGCCCCCCCAAGCGCCGGTCCGCCGATCGATCCCACCTGGAACACCGTTGACGACCACGTGAGCGCGTTCGGGTAGTAGCCGGGCGGCACGAGCTCGGGCAAGATGCTCTGGCTGGCCGGCGAGGAGAAAGCCCGGGCCAGGCCGATCGCAAAGCTACACAGGAATAACCACAATAAACGAGTGCTGCCGGAGAAGTCGAACCAGGCCAGCCCGAGCGTCGCCAGCGCGATTGCCGCCCAGCAGAGCGCGAGCAGGTTGCGACGATCGAACCGATCCGCCGCCGCGCCGATCAGCGGCCAGAGCACCATCGTCGGCAGAAACTGGGCGAGGCCCACCCAGCCGAGGTCCATGGCGTCGCCGGTGAGCGTGTAGACCTGCCAACCGACGGCCACCGCCTGGATCTGGAGCCCGAGCACGATGAAGATGCGGGCGAGCTGGTAGCTCCGGAACGCGGGGAGCAGCAGCGCATTGAAGCGGGGCGGGGTCGACACCGGGGAGGGACTCGCGGCCGCACGCCCTATCTGCCTCGCGCACCCGCGCCGAGGGGATACGTTCGCCCGGTGCGCGACATGCTGACTCGGTACATGGTGTTAGGCGGCCCCGTCCCTGCGGAGCTACAGGCGGCGTTGGCCGGGGTGATTGAGCTGGTTGCGGAGGATGAGGTGCCCGACGCGGAGGTCGATGGCGTGCTCATCCACGCGCGCCCCGAGTCGCAGGGCATCTTCCGCCGATTCCGGAAGGCAGGAGGTTCGTTGCCGATCTTCGCGCTCGCCGAGGGCAAGGTCGCCGTCGCCGAGCGGCTGCAGTGGATCCGCCACGGTGCAGACGACCTGCTGGACCTGGAGAGCGCGGCCGAAACGCTGCGCCGCAAGATGCGCGCCCCGCAGGTGCCGCAAACGGTGAGAGAGGATGCCGAACGCGGCATGTTTCTCGACCGCTACCTGCGCTGCATGCACCGGTACGTCATCTCCCGGCAGGCGCTCATCGGCAAGCTCGGGGAGCAGTCGTTGTCCCGCTACCTCGACTGCGTGTACCTGCGAGATCAGGCCCTCAAAGCCTCGGAAGACTCGCCGTCGGATGCCTTCGGCCAGCGCCGCGGCGGCCAGCGCGAGAGCATGAAGTGGCCGCTCCGCGCGATCGGGTCGATGGAGGCTTCCGGAATGCTGCTGAACGTCGGGGCCGACGGATGCGCGGTGTCCCTGCCGGTTCAGCCGACCGAAAACGTACGTTTGCAGATCAATACCGGGGCGATCAGCGCAACCCTCGATCTGGAGGTGCGCTGGCAGCGCCGCGCCGCCCGGGATCGCTGGGAATTCGGCGGGCTGATCGTCGGGGTTCACATCACCGAGGCGGAAACGACGGGAGGGTAGGATGGGAGAAGCATTCTCGGGGCGCGTGGTTTTGGTCACGGGCGCGGGCAACGGCATCGGGCGCGCCCATGCGTTGGCGTTCGCGGCCGAAGGCGCCCGGATCGTGGTCAACGACCTTGGTGGCGGTCGCGACGGAAGCGGAGCCGACACGGGGCCGGCGGCGGCGGTAGCGGCCGAGATCATCGCCAAGGGCGGAGAGGCGGTCTCCAACACGGACAGCGTTACCGATTCCGAAGGTTGTGAGCGGATGGTGGCGGCCGCGCTGGATCGTTGGGGCCGGCTGGACGTCGTCGTGAACAACGCCGGCATCCTGCGGGACAAAAGCTTCGTGAAGATGACCGAGGCGGAGTGGGATCTCGTGATCGCCGTACACCTGAAGGGCAGCTACAACGTTTGCAAGGCGGCGATCCCGGCGCTGAGCAAGCAGGGCGGCGCCATCGTGAACACGACAAGCGTGTCGGGCATGATCGGCAACTACGGCCAGTCGAACTACGCGGCGGCAAAGGCGGGGATCTACGGCCTCACCCGCGTGCTGGCGATGGAGCTGAAGAAGGCGAACATCACGGTGAACGCGATCGCGCCCATCGCGAAGACGCGGATGACCGAGGACATCGAGCGCGTGAGCGGGGAGCTCACGCCGGAGCACATCAGCCCCGTCGTCGTGTTCCTGGCCAGCGAAGCGGCGAAGAACATCACCGGTACCATCGTGGGCGTGGCGGGGCAGCGGCTCCACCTCTACGAAGTTCGCGTGAACGAAGGCGTGGAGAAGCCCGGCCACGAGCCATGGACTCTCGCCGAGATCGCCCGCGACTGGCCGAAGATCACGGCGTTCGACGAGGCCCCGAAGGCGGCCGCAGCGCCGGCGGCAGGACCGGACCGTGTCGCCGAGGCGTTCTCACACGTCCCGCTCGCATTCCGACCCGACAAAGCCGGAGACTGGAAGGCGCGGCTTCACTTCGCGGTGAAGGATGGTTCGTCGCAAACGCTGGTGATTGGCGACGGCGTATGCCGCGTGGAGGCCGGCCTCACGGGCAATCCCGACTGCACGCTGAAGACTGACTCCGAAACGATCATCGGGATCTTCAACCAGACCATGGCGCCCGACAAAGCGTTCATGAAGGGCAAGATCACCGCGGACAACATGGGCGTGCTCATGAAGTTCGCTATGTACTTCGACTTTTCGGCGCGTCCTGCCCTCGCGGCGCCAGCGGGCGCCGCCCAAACAACACTCCTCGCGGTGGCGCCAGCGGGCGCCGCCCAAACAACACTCCTCGCGGTGGCGCCACCGGGCGCCGCCCAAACAACGCTCCTCGCGGTGGCGCCAGCGGGCGCCGCCCAAACAACAAGATCCTGGCCCATCAGCAAAGAATACGAAGACGGTGCGAAGTTCGCCGAGCCCACCTTCGCCTCGATGTACGCCGAGTGTACGAGCGACACGTCTCCGGCCTACTCGGGTTCGGACGCCATCGTGCCCCCGATGTTCCACGTGCGCCTGTTTCACGGGATGATGTTCAAGATCGCGACGGACCCGGAGCTCGATCTCGACATTCTCCGCCTCGTACACGGCGAGCACGACGCCACGTTCCATCGCCCCATCCGCCCCTGGGACCTCGTTCAGATCCGGGCGAAGCTGGATTCCGTCGAGGAAAAGCCGAGCGGCACCATCGTGACCAGCCGGCTGTACGCATTTGTGGACGGGAGCCTCGCCGTGGAGGCCAAGACCACGTACTTCGTGCGCGCGCCCAAGCGAGCCGACGCGGGCCCGAAGGCGCCGCCGACTCCTGCGCCCGATCGCGGTCCTCCGGCCTTCGAAGCTTCATTTTCCATCGCCGACGACCTCTCGATCCGCTATGCGGTGCCCTCGCTGGACGACAACCCGATCCACATCGACGTCGCGACCGCACGCGCGGCCGGACACCCCGATCTGATCCTGCAGGGCCTCTGCACGATGGCCATGACCGGCGCCGCCGCCACCCGGATGGTTGGCCACAACGACGCCCGCCGGATCCGGCGGTTGGCCGTGCGCTTCGCGCGCCCGGTCCCGAACGGCGGCACGCTCACGACGCGCGGCTGGTCCGTGGCCCCCGGGGTGTACGCGCTCGAAACAGCGGACGCCGCGGGGAACCTCGTGATCAGCAACGCGACGATCGAGCTCGCCGATCGCTGAGCCTGGGCCCGCAAGAGGGCACGCCGCAGGGCGGGTAGGCAGCGGCGTGGCGCGTGCGCTCCTGTGTCGGACGGCCGATACCTCGTGGTGGGACGCCGTGGATATGCGGGACGGGAGCCGGCGCGTGATGCGTCGCGGGCTGGTCGTCGTCGACGGTCTGAGCTGGGGGGCCGATCCCGCCGATTCCGGCGTGGCGTGGTCGGGGCGATTGAACTTCACGCTCGGCGAGCTGATGCCGCATTCGGGGGAGGCCCCGCTCGGCGAAGATGCCTCGTTAGTAGCCGGGATTGCGGTGGCGGGGCTGCGTGCTCTGGCGGAGGGTCGGCTCTGCGGAGGGGCATCGCTCTGTGAGCGGATGGTTTCGGTGGAAGGGTCGCTGCAGGTGGTGGGGAGCGACGTTGAGCGCGGCGGCGCTCACGACGATCGGGCGCCGGACAACACCCGAACTGGTCGGGTGGCGCTGGCGGGGCTGCTCACCGAGCTCGACCCGGGCGACACGTTTGGGCTCGCGGCGCTGCTTTCGTCGGAGGCGCACGTTGATGCGCCCCGGTTCTTGATCGCCGCCTTCGCTGCGTTCCTCGCCCATGAGCGGCACGTGCTGGTGCGCCGGGCGGCGGCGGATCGGCGCGGGGACGCGCTCGCCGCGCTGCGTGCGCTGGCGCGGCGGCTGGCCCGCGCGGCGCCGCCGCCGGCCTGCGAGGGGGCGGATGTACGTTGCGATGGGACGACCGTCGTGGCGGCGGATGGCGCGGTGATCTGGGATGGCGCGATGCTCGATGCACGACGGGCGCGCGCGGCGGCGCGAGCGCTGGCGGGAGTCGTACCCGAGCCCGCGATCCGGAGGTGGATCGTGGCGATGTCGAGGTTGCGCGTGGACCGGGAGATTTTGGGGAGGCGGCTCCGGTAGTAGCGGACGGGGCCGGCGTGCCCGCACCTAATCGTGTCGCGACAGCACAAAGCAACGCTCACAACCCCCCACGGGCCGCTTCGCCCCCGCGGTTGTGAGCGGTCGAGCGCGCGGTCTCGCGGGCGAGCGCTGCCCGCCCTGTCGGCGACGACCGTCAAACGCCGCGAACTTTCGCCGTCGGCGACAGGACCCCGCCGGCGCGGACGCATCCGCGCCTCATAGTGTCGCGACAGCACAAAGCAACGCTCACAACCCCCCACGGGCCGCTTCGCCCCCGCGGTTGTGAGCGGTCGAGCGCGCGGTCTCGCGGGCGAGCGCTGCCCGCCCTGTCGGCGA
>BJHF01000049.1:0-41537 GCA_014191855.1 Deltaproteobacteria bacterium | reverse complement strand
CCGCGCCTCATAGTGTCGCGACAGCACAAAGCAACGCTCACAACCCCCCACGGGCCGCTTCGCCCCCGCGGTTGTGAGCGGTCGAGCGCGCGGTCTCGCGGGCGAGCGCTGCCCGCCCTGTCGGCGACGACCGTCAAACGCCGCGAACTTTCGCCGTCGGCGACAGGACCCCGCCGGCGCGTACGCATCCGCGCCTCATGGTGTCGCGACAGCGTCAAGCAACGCTCACAACCCCCCAGGGGCCGCTTCGCCCCCGCGGTTGTGAGCGGTAGAGTGCGCGGTCTCGCGGGCGAGCGCTGCCCGCCCTGTCGGCGACGACCGTCAAACGCCGCGAACTTTCGCCGTCGGCGACAGGACCCCGCCGGCGCGGACGCGCCCGCGCCTCATAGTGTCGCGACAGCACAAAGCAACGCTCACAACCCCCCACGGGCCGCTTCGCCCCCGCGGTTGTGAGCGGTCGAGCGCGCGGTCTCGCGGGCGAGCGCTGCCCGCCCTGTCGGCGACGACCGTCAAACGCCGCGAACTTTCGCCGTCGGCGACAGGACCCCGCCGGCGCGGACGCATCCGCGCCTCATGGTGTCGCGACAGCGTCAAGCAACGCTCACAACCCCCCAGGGGCCGCTTCGCTCCCGCGGTTGTGAGCGGTCGAGCTCGCGCGCTCGCGGGTGAGCGCCGCCCACCATGTCGACCATGACCGTCAAACGCCGAGAGTTTTCGCAGTCGGTGAAAAGGCCCCGCTGTCGCGGACGCGCCCAACCGAAGTCAGCCCTCAGACTGCACCACGATCTGGGCAGGAGCGCTCGCTTCCTGGCCGAGCCACTTCAGCGGCTCCACCTCGGCGCTGCAATAGCGGCAACGCTGGGCCTCCACCCGGATGTTTCGCTTACAGGCCGGGCACGCGCGCCGCCGAGCCGCGTCGGCCACGGCAGAAGCTGCGTGCGTCGCGGCCCAGAGCGCCAACGAGCCCGCAACGAGCAGCAGGACGAGGACCAGCCCCACGGCGGGGGCGAGGGCGAGGAGGGCCAGCCCCGCGAACACCCCGCCGGTTTCCAGCCACGCCCAGATGCGCTCAAGGTGGATGCTCTCCACGAAGTCGCGCACCTCCCCCCGCACCCAAGTGAGGGCGAAATTCAGCACGAGCGCGAGGACCAGAAAACCCGCTTGCTGGGCCGGAGGTCGACCTGACTCCGCGAGCCTGCGGGTGGCGCGGGCGAGGTCATCCGCGGGGGTGCCGGAGGCAACCGGCGCGTTGCCGAGCGCCACTTCGGCCCGGCGGCCGGCCTCGTCGAGCACAAGGGAGCGGGTTTCGGGCGCGAGGCCGGCGTGAGCGAGGGCACCGTCGGCAGCGACCACGCCCTGATCGGCGATCGCGGTGAGGGAAACCAGCAAAAGCGTCGTAGGCATCGCCAGAACGGCGGACACCAGCTTGTCGGCGTGCAGCGCCCGTGCCAGCTCATCGGCGCCCTCGGTGTGCTGGAGGAACCACTCGAGCAAGCAGGCGGCGAAGCCCGCGCCGAGGGCGATCGGGGAAACCGACCACGCGGCATGGGGCGGGAGCGTGGCCGACCCGTAGTGCTCGAGACCAGCCGCGAGGAGCTGCGCCGCGAACAACGTCGCGACGGGCCGAACGCTGCTGGTGGCGGCGAACCCCACCACCCGGGCCACGAGGAGCGCAGTGTCAATCACGGCGATCCCTCGCCCATCAGCCAGTCCACGAGCGTGCTCACGCCGGGGATGTCCGCCTGCAAAAGCAGCCAGAAGGCGCTGCCAACAAGGGCGCTGACGATCACGACGAAGGCGACCATGCTGCCCAACGCCAGCGTCGGGGGCAGCCACTCGGCCGGGTGCAGGGGCTCGCGCGCGCCCTCGCGCCGAAGCGCGCGGGTGGTGAGCCGAAGGGCAGCTTCTACGTAGGCTACCGCCAGCCCGACCGAGAGCATCGCCGTGGTGAGCTGAGCCACCCCCACGAGCGGGAAGATGGCCACGCTGAGCACCACGTTCACGACGGTGAGGCCGGCGAGGAGCACCTTCAAGCTCAGGCGCGTCGTGAGCCGCCGGGCGGGGCTCAGCCACCGGAGCGGGCCGCGAATGAGGAAGAAGTTGGCCGTGATCATCGCGACTGCGTAGAGCACCGGGGCGAGCAGCGGGACCGTGCTGGCGAGCAGGCACGAGAGGCCCACGAGCACGTACACGCGCACCCGCCAAGCTTCCCAGCGCGCGCTCACGCCCGCCACGAGGCTCTCCGGATCGAGCGCGCCCAGCGCGAAAACCGGCTGGCGGCACCACGGGCACGGCGCCGCCGACCAGAGATCGCGCGGCCGAAGAGGCTCCGCGCACGTGGCGCACCGACGCTCCAGGAGGAGCGAGGTCTGGTGTTCGCGCAGGACCGAAGGCAAGGAGGCTCTGGCTGGGAGCCTACGTCTGCGTGGGGAGGGGTGTCAATGGTGGGAGGCGGCGTGGAAGCCGCGTTAGCCCCCCGCGTATGCAACTCATCGATTCCATCCGCGCCGACGCGCCGGACATGGCGGCCATTCGCCGCGATCTGCATGCCCACCCCGAGCTGGGGTTTGAGGAGCTTCGCACAAGCGACATCGTGGCGGCGCGGCTCACGGAGTGGGGCATCCCCATCCACCGCGGCTTGGGTCGTACCGGGGTGGTGGGCATCCTCCAAAACGGGACATCCACCCGCGCGATCGGCCTGCGCGCCGACATGGATGCGCTGCCGATGACCGAGCACAACGAATTCGCGCACCGCAGCGTCGTTCCCGGCCGCATGCACGCCTGCGGTCACGACGGCCACACCACCATGCTCCTGGCGGCGGCGCGGCACCTCGCCGCCCACCGCAACTTCGACGGCACCGTCTACCTCATCTTCCAACCTGCGGAAGAGGGCGGCGGTGGCGCGCGGGAGATGGTCGCCGACGGTCTCTTCGAGCGCTTTCCGATGCAGGCCATCTTCGGCGCCCACAATTGGCCCGGGCTGGAGGTGGGCGTGATCGGGGTGAACCCGGGCGCCATGGCGGCCTCCAGCAATGAGTTCCACATCACGCTGCGCGGCAAGGGATCTCACGCGGCGATGCCCAACCTTGGGGTCGACCCGGTCCCGCTGGCCTGTCAACTCGTGCTCGCCTTCCAAACCATCGTCACCCGAAACCTGCGCCCCATCGATCCCGCCGTAATCTCGGTGACGATGATCCACGCGGGGGAGGCCACCAACGTCGTACCCGACAGCGTGACGCTCCAAGGCACGGTTCGCACGTTCTCCAGCGCCGTCCTCGACACCATCGAGACCCGCATGCGCGAGCTCACCGAGCACAGCGCGCTCGCGTACGGCGCCACCTGTGAGTTCAGCTTCAAGCGGAACTATCCGCCGACGGTGAACCACCCGGCCGAGTCGGAGTTCGTGCGCACCACCCTGGCTGGGGTGGTGGGGGCCGAGCGGGTGATTCACTTCGAACCGACGATGGGCGCAGAGGACTTCTCCTATTTCTTGCTGGAGAAGCCGGGGTGTTATTTCATCATCGGCAACGGGCAGGGCGACCATCGACACGCAGGACACGGCCTGGGCCCCTGCATGTTGCACAACCCCAGCTACGACTTCAATGATGCGCTGATCCCGCTCGGCGCGACGTGTTGGGTGCGGTTGGTGGAGGCGTGGTTGGGGTAGATGCGGACGGGCGATGAGCGCGGCCAGGCAGCTTTGTCAGGCGTGCTCGGAGCTCATCGCGACGCGACGGCGACGTTCTTTTTCGGGCCGGCGGCGGCTCGCCACAACCGAACCCGATGTTCACCGCCATGAACCTTGACTTCGGTTTCAGCGCGCAATCGAACTCGATGTTCATGCCCTTCAACATCGAGAGCGGTTTCGCCATGAAACCGAATTGCCGGTTCACCCGGGTGAAGCGCGACTTCGGTTGGGGGGTTCAACCCGGTCGTCTCGACGCCGGATGGCGGCTGTGGCGGCACGATGCCGCCCGATCCGGATCAGGTCGCGGGCCTGCCGCGTCGGGAGATCGAACTCACGGTCGGCGTGCTCAAATACAGACGCCTACCCGAGCTCGGCATACAGGCGTCGATCCGACATCTCCGCCAGCAACACCGCGAGTTGGTGTTCCGCCTGGCCGTGGCCGCGGCAGTGGACGATCAAGGTTTCATGCTGGGCGGTGGCGTCGTCGAGTCGCATGAAACTATGTATCCCGGCGAATTTCCTCGAAAAACGGCCCCGGCGGAGGCGCTGACGCGCTGCCGGGAGCCTCGCGACGTGGCCACGCCGCCCAGGCGCGTCTGCAGCGCCAGCCAGGCACGCCCCCGTGCGCGCCCGCGCGCTCTCCGAACCCGACGAAAACGCCGCCACAAACATCGATGTGTAGCCGACGAGAAAAAAACGATCGACCGAGCGCACCACGTGGTGGAACGACCAGCGTGGAGCGGCGGCTCCGGCCCCTGACCGAGCATCCCCACCCAGATGAAACCGATCGAATCGCATCCCCACCCCGGTGAAACGTCGGCGCGTCCGAGGGCGATGGGCGCGGACACCACCACGGAACAACGTCACCTATTCGGCGGCACCGTCGACCGTTTCCGCCCGACCTGGCGGGCACGTTTCATCCAGGGTGGGATGCGAAAAATATGGTTTCATCCAGGGGGGGATGGCCGGGCTTGCTGGCGTCTCCACCCCCAAGCCGGCCGCGACGAGGCGCCTACGCGGGCGCCAACTTCGCATGCAACCCCGGATCGAGCGCGTCGAGGAACGCCCCGGTTGAGCGCCACGGATGCGTGGATCCGTCCAGGAGCGCGAGGTTCTTCGGCATCCTTCCAGCCTCGTCGATGAGGCGGCGTTCGTACACGATGCCCTCGGCCGTGAACGCGGCGTCGAGCTCCGCGACATACACCTTGGCGAGCCCCTACACGTCGTTCGCCTCACGGACGAACTGCTCGCTGATTCGAGCAAGTCGGCGCCTCCGCGCCTTCGCGTGAGCCTTTCTCGGTCGTGGACCCCCGCCACGCACGGGCGGACACGGGGGGTCCGCCCCCAAAATCTTGACGAACCGCCCCCAGGTGGGCACCTTCGCCCCGGCGGAGCCTCCCATGCACGTGCTCGACACCCTGAAGGATCGCGGTTTCTTCAATCAATGCACCGACGAAGCTGGGCTTCGCGAGCACCTGTCCGTGCCCCGCACCTTCTACATCGGGTTCGACCCGACCGCCGACTCCCTGCACGTCGGCAGCCTCGTGCAGCTCATGGTGATGAAGCACCTGGCAGACGCGGGCCACAACGCGATTGCCGTGGTTGGCGGAGGCACAGCGAAGGTTGGCGACCCCTCCGGTCGCGACGAAACACGCGAGCTGATGACGCCCGAGCGGATGGAGGCCAACAAGCGGGGGATCGCGGCCCAGATCGCCAGGTTCTGCACCGGCAAGATGGTGGACAACGCCGAGTGGCTCGACGGTCTCGGCTACATCCAGGTGTTGCGCGAGATCGGGCGGCACTTCTCGGTGAACGACATGCTGCGCGCCGAGAGCGTGAAACAGCGCCTCGATCGCCAACAAGGCCTCTCCTTCATCGAGTTCAACTACGTCTTGCTCCAGAGCTACGATTACCTCGAGCTGTTCCGACGCCACGGCTGCACCCTGCAGGTCGGCGGCGGCGACCAGTGGTACAACATTGTCAGCGGGATGGACATCATCCGGCGGCTCGAAGGCGGGCATACGTTCGGTCTCACCACGCCGCTGCTCACGACGGCTACCGGCGCGAAGATGGGCAAGACCGCCGCGGGCGCCGTGTGGCTCGATCCCGAGAAGGTCTCCCCCTTCGACTACTACCAGTACTGGATCAACGTCGATGATCGCGACGTGGAGCGGTTCACCAAGCTGTTCACGTTCCTGCCGCTGGACGCAATCAACCTCTCGGACATCCGCGCCGCGAAGCGCAAGCTCGCCCGCGAGGCGACGGCCGTGCTGCACGGAGAGGAGGCTGCCCAGGCCGCGGACGAGGCTGCGAAAGCGGCATTCGCTGGTGGCGTGAGCGACAGCATGCCGACGGTGAACGTGACTTTTCCGATCACGGTCCTCGCGGCGCTGCTCCAGGCGGGCGCGGCGGCGACCAACTCCGAGGCACGTCGTATGGTGGATGCGCGCGGCGTTTCGCTCGGAGACACGAAAGTAACCGATGTGAAGGCGCTGATCGAGGCCCCGGTGGTGCTCTGGGCGGGCAAGAAAAAGCCATACCGAATCGAGTCGGTCTGATGCCGCCGATGAAGCGGGAAGACGCGCTCTTCTCGTGGATCGCGCGCGTTCACGGCGACAACTGGGGCTCGGTGCTGGACTCCGGTACCGGCGAGCACTCGCTTGGCTGGCTGGGGACGCTGGGCGCGAAGTCCATCACCGCCGTGACGGTGGAGACATGGCGTATGCCCGGCCTTCGCGAGCTTGTGCCCGGCACAAACGTGATCCTTGGGCAGTGGACCGACCCGTTGCTGCTCGCCGGCGAGCGCTTTGACGTGGTGCTGGCCGACTACGTGATCGGCGCCATCGACGGCCACGCGCCGTACTTCCAATACGGTTTTCTCGAGCGCATCCGCCCCAACGTGGCCGACCGCCTCTACCTCGTGGGCCTGGAGCCCCAGCCGCGCGACGGCAGCATGCTCGACGAGGTGTGCCGCCTCCGCGACAGCGCCATCCTGCTCGCCGGGCACCGCTGTTACCGCGAATACCCCAGGGAGCTGGTGCTGAAGTGGCTGGAGCGTACGGGCTACGACGTCGTCGACAGCGCCGCGTTCCCGAACCGCCTCGGGGAGCGCTTCGTGAACGGACAGTTGGACGTCGCGATGCGGAAGCTGCCGTTCTTCAAGGACAAGGGGCTCGCCGCGGCGTTCGAGGCACATATCGCCGATGTCCGCGCCCGAGCGCTCGCGGCGATTCCCGTGGTGTGGGGCGCGGACTGGGTGATCGCGGCGAAGGTGCGGAATGCGGTATAGTGGGCCCATGGCCACCGTCCGCGTGCCGCGTCATACCGAGGCCGAGTACCTCGTCATGGCGGAGGCCTCAGAGGAGCGCCTTGAGTTCGTGAACGGCGAGGTTTTCGCGATGGCCGGGGCCTCGCCGATTCACGAGGCGCTGGTGATGAACGTGGGTTCCGTACTGAGCGGGAAGCTCCGTGGCCGCCCCTGCCGGCCCTTCGGCTCCAATCTGCGGGTAAAGATCTCCGAAACCGGGATGTACTGTTATCCGGACGTGACCGTCGTGTGCGGGAAGCTGGAGCTTGAACCAACCCGACCGGCGACGCTGCTGAACCCCGCGGTGATCTTCGAGGTGCTCTCCGAGTCCACCGAGGGCTACGATCGCGGCGCCAAGGCGGCCCACTATCGGCGGCACCCCGGCCTGAAGGCCTACGTGTTGGTTTCGACGGACGCGAAGCGCATCGAGGTGTACTCGCGCTCGGAAGCGGGTTGGACGCTGACGGAGGCGCGAGAAACCGGCGAGCTTCGCATCGAAGCGCTCGACCTGGCGCTGCCGCTCGACGAGGTCTACGCCGGCTTCGACGAGCTTACGGCCGAGGCCGCGGAGGCGGTGGCGCCGCCCGCCCCATGACCCCGCGCGCTACGTAGCCCCATGCTGCTGGCCCTCCTGATCGCCTGCCCGATCTGCGGCGGCAAGCCGCCCGAGGTTGCGCCGCCGGTTGAGCCTTCACCAATCCCAGCGCTTGGCACCGGTGCCGCCGAACCGGTGCCGACCGTCAGCCTCCCGCCCGTCACCCCCTCCGACAAACCCACCCCGCCCTGCTCCGGCCTTGAACCTCGGCTATGGCCGCTCGTCACCAGCGAAGCCCCGGTGCTCATCGTGGTAGACGGGTCGTTCATCCCGCCGGATTGGCTCACGATGGACGCGGCCGTCGACAGCGTCGCGCAGGGCACGGTACCTGGAACGCGCCTGTGCGAGCTGGCCGCCATCCCCGGCGTAATCGGCGTTCGCCCGCCGATGTTGGCGCACCCCAAGCTGACGCCGTGACCCTGACTCTGCTTTTGAGCGTCGCCCTCGCCCGACCCGTGTCGCCGGAGCTGCCGGCCAACGCCCCCGAGCGGAGGCTTACCAGCACCCTCACCGAGCTGTGGCGCTCAGCCGCATCCCCGGCTTCACACGAAGCCTTCGTCGCCACCCACCCCCGCTTCGCCGGCGACACCGTGCAGATCGTGGTTGAGCTCGCGCCCGGCACCGACACGGCCGCGTTCGCGGCCGGCCTCCGCCTCAGCGCAGAAGCCAGCTTCGAAGACCGGATCCAGCTCCGCGTCCCCGCATCCCGCCTGGGCGCCATCGCGGCCCACCCGAGCGTGCGGCACGTGCGCGAACCGTACCGCGCCCAGGCGAAAGAGGAGGTTGAAGGCGAAGGTTACGACGCGACCATGCCCATCGACTGGCACGAGGACGAGGAGGTTACCGGGGCCGGCGTGCACGTGGGCGTGCTGGACGTCGGGTTCAGCGGGGCGGATGGCCTCATCGGAGGGGAGCTGCCCAGCGAGGTCACGTTCGACCTTTCGCGCGGCGCCCCCGAGTCCTCCAAACACGGCGCGGCGGCGGCCGAGGTGATCGCCGACTTCGCACCAGACGCGACGTTCACCCTGGTGAGCTTCAGCACGGACGTGGAGTTCGGGGAGGGCCTTCAGGCCCTGCTGGACGCCGATGTCGACGTCGTGAACGCGTCGGTTGGCTTTGACAACATCTGGGCCGCCGATGGCACGAGCGCGCCCACCCGGTACGCCGACGCGATGGTGGAGGCAGGCGTGATTTTCGTTACGGCGGCGGGCAACGAGCGCCGTCGGTACCGAGTTGGGCCGCTCGCCCGGGTGGAAGACTCAACCTACATCGAGATCGACGGGCACTACGCGATCGCGATGGAGGCGCCGAACGGACGCGCGCACGTCTCATTCCGGTGGAGCGACCCTTTCGGAGAATCCGCGACTGACCTCGATCTTGTGGTGTTCGATGCGTCGACCCAGCGCGAGTGCGGCCGGTCCGAAAACCCCCAGGACGGCGACGACGACCCGCTCGAGGAGGTGGACGTTTCGGGGTGTGAGGAGAACGTTTACGTGGCCGTATACGCCGATCTTGCCGTCGATCCGGCGGGCCTGACCGGCTACCTGTACGCCCACTCCGGGCTGGACGACGCCGAGCAGACCGGGATCGAGTCCCTGTCGCTGCCGGCCGACTGCCTCAACTGCCTCGCGGTGGGCGCCTACCTGCTCGAAGATCAATCCATCGCCGGCTATTCGAGTCTGGGCCCGACGAACGACGGGCGCACCAAGCCTGATTTTGTGGGACCGACTGACGTGAGCACGGCGACCATGGCCGACGCACCCTTCGACGGGACGAGCGCCGCGACGCCGCACCTTGCGGGCCTAGCCGCGCTGTGGGTGCAGGCGACGGGTCTGGACAGTGAACCGGGGGAATTCGAAACCTGGGCGGCGGAGCAAGCGAAGGACCTGGGGGATCCGGGAATGGACAACACCTCCGGCCACGGCGCGATCCAGGGGGGCGAGATCCCGCCGCGGGCCTGCGGCTGCGCGGGGGTCGCGGCCGGCGCTCCTGTCGCGACGATGAGCGTGCTGGCGGCGATGCTCGGCGTGCACCGCAGGCGACGCGGATGAGGCTGGTCGCGCACCTGGCTCTCCTGCTTTCGTCCTGCGTTCCTGCGGGGCTGAGCGGTTTTGAGGTGATGGTGGACGGGAGCGTTACCGACGCTGACGGCGCGCCGCTCGCCGCTGCCGAGGTGACCCTGCTGGGCGATACCGGCGAAGTGCTGGGCACTACCACCACCGACGCCGCGGGGAGCTGGTCCTTCCCTCTGTATAGCGATTCAGATCGGGGAAACGCCCTGCATGCCACCGCCTCGGCGGAGGGACTGGGCACGGGTTCGGGGGACTGGGACGTGAACCTGCTCAGCGCGGAGACGGCGACCCTGCGCGCTGGCCCGGTGCAGGACTGGGAGGCCGTGCACCGACCGCTCGCTCCCTTCCGACTCGATGCCGATGGAACCAGCGTTTCCGGCCGAATCGTGGATCCTTCGGGCTCCCCGGTGGAGGGGCTGCACGGCTCGTTGCAGCCGGGATGGAACGCCCCGGTCGGCGCCGCCGCGAGCGCCAGCTTCACCACCGACCGGGATGGCGAGTTCTCGGCGACGGTCGAGACGCCGGGCCTGTATACCGCCTACGTGGCCCCCGCCGACGGGTGGGCCGGAACCCGTTTTCCCGCGTTCACCAACACGAGCCTGAGCCCGGTCGCGGCCACGATCGCGCCGCTGCAGGAGCCGGGGAAGCTCCTGGCCACGGTGTTGTGGGCAGGCGCCACCGACCTCGACCTGCACCTTACCGCTCCGCTGCGAGAGAGCGAAGCGCGCACCTCCAGCGACCGCTTCCACGTGTGGGCCGACGAGCCGGTGCACCCCGAGCGCGTGGACGATCCCGACGACTACGTGGCCCAGCTCGCCCGCTCGGCGACCAGCGGCCCCGGCCCGGAAGTCATCGTGGTAAACACCCCGCCGGGCGCGGGAGAGCTGCACCTGAGCGTGGTGGATCGCAGCCACGAGAGCGAGGCCGACGCCGGGGTGCTCGCCGAAACGGGCGCCCTCGTACAGTGGTGGAACGGGGAGGATATCCCACGTTATGCATGGGTTTCTCCGCTTGAACTCGCGAACGCCTGGCGTCCCGTCGAGATCGATACTCGCGACGCAACGGTGTTTTGCGTCGAGACCTACACGTCGGCGGTGTTGTCGTCCGACGCGGGGTCGTTCTGAGGGGACATCTCAACGCTTGTCGAAAGGCCCCGGATCGATTAGACGCCGCCGCCACCGGCAGGAACCACCCTGAATGCCGCTTTTGTCCGAGCGTATCGTTGCCCAGCTCAGCCGTATGCCGGGGAGTGATCACAGCTTCGCCAAGCAGGTATGCGCTCCCGATGGCGCAGAGGTTCGCGATCGGCTGCGGATGATGGTGGAGCGCATCGGCGAGCCGATGAGCACGCGCGCCACCGACCTGCTCTCCTCACTGGATAATCGCCGCTTCTTCCAGGGCTTTGCCGAGATCTCCGTCGTTTCCATGCTCGTCCGCCAGGGATGGCGCCTCAGCGGGCTTCACGGCGCAGGCCCCCGGATCGAAGTCACCCGGCCCGATGGCACGCTGTTCTCCCTGTCGGTGCTTTCCTTCCTGCACCAAACGCGTCCAGGTGGCGATGAGCAAACCCGGCAGCGCCTCGTGGACGCGCTCTCGCGGGTGGCCTCGAAGCATCGGTTCGTCGTGCTGATCCGGCGCTGGCTGCCCCACGATCTCGACCCGGAGCCGGTCCGGCGCTCGCTTGAGCTCTGGCTGCAGCAGGTAGGCAGCGGCGCGTGGGAAGGGCGGTATGCGGCGTACGAAGACGAGAAGCTCTCCCTGGAATTCTGCCTCACGGGGGAGAAGGCGCGCGGGCGCCAGTCGCCGCTCGCGTTCGCCCTCGGGCCCTTCGTCGCGCACCGCGCGATGGAGGTTTTAGAGCCCCGCGTGGTACGCGAGCTCGACCGCCACGTCGCCGGTCCATGCCGCGACATGCCGCTCCTCGTGGCCGCGGTCTCCGACCAACCGTGGTGCATCAACCACGGGTACCTGCGTGACTTCCTGTACGGTCGCCCCACGATGACCCTGCACGAAGGCACTTCCAGCTCCTTCCTCTTTGGCGGGCAGGATGGCCCCTGCGCCTTCCGCGACCCGCTGTATTCGGCGTTCTCCGGCCTGTTGATCGTCGACCGGGAGCCGGCCCGCCCGCTGGAGCTCCGCGCCGAGGCGCTGCTCAACCCCTGGGCCAAGGTGCCGCTCGCCGTGAGCGACCTCGGCGTTCGTGCGTTTGCTTCGCCGCGGGATGCGGCGCCTCCCGACCTCCGCTGGTACGTTGGGGCTGGCGAGGCGCTGCCGCTCGGATGACCCCCTCACTACAGCCTGTCGGCGTCGGTTGGATCGAAGTCATCACCGGATGCATGTTCTCGGGCAAAACCGAAGAGCTCATCCGTCGGATTCGCCGTGCGCAATACGCGCGGCAGCGGGTGGCGGTGTTCAAGCCCGGCATCGACAATCGCTACGCGGAGGACAGCGTGGGCTCCCATTCTGGGCAGCGCCTGCGCTCCTTCCAGATCGAGCGAGCCGTCGAGATCCCGGCCCTGGTGGGGGATGCCGAGGTCGTCGGTATCGACGAGGCCCAGTTCCTGGGGCCGGAGCTGGTGGAGATTGCAGAGCGGCTGGCCAACGGGGGGCGCCGCGTGATCGTGGCGGGGCTCGACATGGACTATCGCGGCAACCCCTTCGAGCCGCTGCCCCAACTGCTCGCGGTCTCCGAGTACATCACCAAGAACCTGGCGATCTGCATGGTGTGCGGGAACCCCGCCGACCGCAGCCAGCGGGTCGTGAATCGCGACGCACGCTTCCTCGTCGGCGAGTCCGATGCCTACGAGGCGCGATGCCGCCGCTGTTGGGACCCCAACAACTTCGAGCCGCGCCAGGAGCGCCTGCACCTCGGCCAGAACCTGTCGGAGACGTGAACATGGAAGGGATCTACGAGCGCTTTCCCAGCGCGGCGATGGGCCGCGACATGCACGTGTGGCGGTACGGCTGGTGGGGCGCGCCGGTGCTGGTATTCCCGAGCGCCGCCGGCTTCGCCCATGAGTGGCAGAAGGAGGGGATGATTGACCACCTGGCGCCGCTCCTGCGGGCGGGCAAGATCAAGCTTTATTGCCCCGAGTCGAACGTGGCGGAGGCGTTCACCCGCGAGGGATCCGGCGCCGAGAAGATCGCGAAGCACGTGCGATACGAGCGCTTCATCCTCGAAACCATGGTGCCGTTCATCCGGAAGGACTGCAACCTGAGCACCGCGCGCATCGGCACCGTAGGCTGTTCGCTCGGCGGACTCTACGCGGCGTTGTTTGCGCTCAAGCACCCGGAGGTGTTCGACTACGCGCTGTGCATGAGCGGGCGCTACGAAATCAGCCAGTTCCTCGGCGGCCACCAGAGCCCCGACGTGTACTTCAACAGCCCCCTCGCGTTTGTGCCCAACCTCAGCGGCGAGGCCCTGGAGCGTACCCGTCGCACCCACCTCACGATGGTGTGCGGCACCGGACAATGGGAAGAAGGCTGCATCGAAGAGACGATCGCCCTGTGCGATCAGCTTCGCGCCAAGGGCATCCCGCACGACCGCGACATCTGGGGCGCAGAGAGCAAGCACCACTGGAGCTGGTGGAAGAAGCAGACCACCGCCCACCTCACGCGGGCCTACGGGCGCTGAGCGCGAATCCGCCGCCTACAACGTGTAGATGAACGGCAGCACCGGCGCGGCCTCGGCGAACAGGATGAACGCCACCATCAGCACCAGCACGACCACGATGGGCGTCATCCACCACACCTTCTCATGCAGGAGAAAGTGCCAGAACTCGGAGAGAAGGCCTCGCGAAGACTGCGGGAGCTGCGGCTCGTTGGTGTCCATTCCGGGAGTGTACCGCACTTCGAGGGCGGCACCTATGGATAACCTTATGGACTTCTGCCCCCTTCGATTTCCCGCACAGTGGGAAAGGACTTGCCCGACGACGAAAAAGTAGGCGTTTGTCCGTGTTCAGGCGAGAATTACGCCCTGAAGCCAGAATATCAACAACCCGCCCACGGCGAGGCCGGCAAGACCGCGGCGCGCGGCCGTGGACCGGAAGCTGTCTGCGGTGCACGCCGTGGCCAAAGCGGAGAGTTGAAGCAGCGGAACGAAGTAGTGGGTGGGCGTGTGGTCGATGGTGCACAAAAGCAGCGAGTAGGAGAGCGCCGTGCCCAGCGCCACGCGGGTGCCCGGCGGCCAGCGAATGGCGGCCAGAAGCAGGGTTCCTCCCGAGTAGACGAACCACAGCGCATAGAACGCAGGCACGCGCCCGAGCAACACCGAAACGTCCGTTTCCCCGTGCCAATGCTCCGGACCCGACTCCCAGGCAACCGTCGCGAGCCAGGCATCAAGGTCGCCCGTGAGGAAGCCCCCGAGCCCGAAGGCGCCCGCGACGACGACGACGGCGAGCGTGAGCCGCGCGGCCTCGCGCCACGCGCGGGTGATGAGCGTGCCGAGCAAGACCACCACGAACCCCGGGTACCGAAGGAGCTGGGCCGCGAGCCCGAAGGGCACGGCGCGTCCGGAGAGGCCGGCTACGATGGCGACGGCGTAGAGGGCATCGGGCATGTCGGCGCTTCCCGGAACGAGCAGGAGCTTTCCGGTCACGACGGCGGCGAGGCCCGGAAGGAGCCATGCAGCGGCGGGCGCGTTGGGGGCGTGTTGACGGAGGAAGAGGAGCCCGGCGACGGCGGTGAGCGCCAGCACGCCGGTAAAGAGCACGTTCGCGGTGGGCAGCTCGCCACCGGTGAGGAGCAACGCCGGGCCCAGGACCCAGGTCCACAGCGGCGGTTGCACGTCCGTCACCCATCGCTCCTTTGCCCAACGGAGCTGCTCGACGATGTTGAGGAGCTGGTAGTAGTGGGCTTGGTACAATACGCCGGCGTCGTGCAGCTCCCAGATCTGCTCAGGGTCCTCCAACAGGTAAATCGTACTTTCCTGCGGATTGCTGAAGCGGAGCCGAAGCGGCGGACGATGTTTCGCGGAGCTCAGGTAGGTCGTCGCGATGCCGCGATCCAGGTAGCGCCACACCGGCCCTTCTTCGGCCACCTCGATCGGGTTTGCCTCGACGCATAGCGGTCGATCGTCGATCTCGACACAGGCGCCCACCGGGGCGCGCAGCGCCAACAGCGTCACCTCGCCCGTCAACGTCGCGTCCGCACCAGTCGGCGCCCACTCCCTCGCGCCGACGACCGTCATCCCTTCAGGGAACATCCCGACGCCCTGCAGGCGCTCGCCGGGCTCGTCGACAAACCAATACCGGTCCATCGGCCGCGCGATGTCCACCGCGCTCCGAGCAAACCACACCGCGATCATCAACGTCGCGGCCAACGCACCGATCTGCTCTGCGCGAGAAGGGAGCCAGCTCCTCATCGGCGCCAAAGAACGACGCTCCCATAGGCCGCCGCCAACCGAGCTGGCCGCGGCAACGGCCAACAGCGTCCAGGCTCCCCCTCCCGCCACCCGGGCGAGCGCGCACCCCACCATCGCCGCCGGCAGGCTCAGCCAGAACGCATCGAAGCCGACGCGCAGGAGGTCCGCCATCCCGGCCCGCCTCCCGAGTCCGCGCGCCCACCCCAGCCCAGGAGCGAGGAAGACCGCCGGGAGTCCGAACAGCGCCTGCCACGGCTCGCGGAGCGGCGAGGCCTGTACGAGGGCCGCCACCGCCAACAACCCGAACGACACCCAGAGCGCCACGCCCGGAGGGTAGCACGCGGCCGGGCCTGGGATAGCCGGGGCCACCATGCTCGCCCTCGCCCCCTGTCTGCTGTTCTCGGCCTACGCGATGGCAGCCGACGCCGCCTCGGCCAACGCGAAGATCCCATCGCTCTACGCAGACAAGCTCCACTTCTCGGCGAGCACCCCGCTCGACCCGAAGGTCAAGGCGGTGGTCCCGGACAACTGGACGGCCCAGCGCATCCCCGAGGGCTCGTGGGAGCCGCCCGCGGACTACGTGCTCGGGCCAGAGTCGAGCTTCCGCGTGGGTTATGCGTGTGGGCCGAGCTGCAAGCCGGTTGACCACTGGACCCCCGTCCTCGATGAGCAACTCTTCGCGCCCCTGCTTTCGTGGAGCTGGAAGGTGGACCGGAAGGAGACCAGCACCACCCAGCGCTTCGTCACCTCCCACGCCCCGAACGGCGTGGTCGAGATCGTTCGCGCGATGTTCGCGGCGGGGAAAGACAAGGCGCTGTACTGCCACGTGCGGCTGCAGCCGCACGGAGGCGGAATGGGCAAGGATACGGTCGTGGACAAGCTGATCCCCGCGTTCGAGGAGGCTTGTTTGGCCCTACGGTAAAAACCTGGCGCGCTCTTCCGGCTTCGGGATCCGGCAGGCATCCAGCTTGCCCCAGATCCGGTACCGCATGGCGGCCACCATCCGGTAGCCGATGTCCGTGAGCGGGCTCGGGAGGAACCGCCATATCGCCACCCACGACCAGGGCGCCGGGAGGTGACGCAAGATGGCGAACGCGGCGGCGCTCCTCAGGAAGATGCGATCCTCATCCACAAACACCACGGTGTCGATGTCGCGGGGCATCCCCGGAAAACGCTCCCGCAGCGCCTCGGCCGTGGCTCCCTGAAGGGCGGCAAACTGCAGGCGGCGCTCCGAATCGTGCGCCAGCAACCACTGCACCGAGCTGTCGCAGAACCCGCATACGCCGTCGTACAGCACCAGGCGTTCGTGAGGAGCCGCGTTCATCCGTCCCATCTATCGCTCCGCGCTCCGCCTTACACGTCCCTGACGGATCGGGGACCCAGCGCCGGATACGCGGCAGGGCCGATGGACGCTGAGCGATTCCAAAACCTGCGCGCGCCCTTCGAGGAGATGGAAGCCGCGGTGGTGCGGCTCGCCCTCGCGCGGCCCGGCGAGCTGCACCCCAGCCGGGTGGACGCGCTCCGTTACGTCCTTTCCTTCGCCAAGCTGCAGATCGTCCAGAACGTGGACGGCACGGACGTGGAGGTGGGCGACGCCCTGGCCTCTCACGCCTGGCAGGTTCGCGAGGCGCTCGCGCCATGGCTGCTGAACGAAGGTTCGCTGGCCCGGGCATCCCAGCATCTTCCTCCCTTGTTGGACAGCACGCGGGACCGGCGACGAAGGCTCCTGGAGCACTTTCCGCTCGCTCCGGAGAGCCTGGAGGCCGAGGTCTGCGAGCGCCAGCTCATCGTCACCTGCGGCGGGGGCGGCGGCGCCGGCTACGGGTACGCGGGGGCGTGGCAGTCCTTGCACCGAGCTGGACTGCAACCAGCACTGATCTCCGGCACCTCAATGGGCGCGTTGATCGCCCTGTTTCGCGCCCGCCGCAAGGTGTTTGACCCCGCGCCCATGTACCACGCGGCGCAGCGGCTCACCTGGCCCGGCGTGTTTCGGATTCTCCAGATGGAGAGCCGCTATGGCGTGCCGGCCACGCTCCGGCTCTACCTCCGCAGCGCCATCGGCTCACTGTTTCACACGCCCGACGGTCGCCCGCTCACCTTCCGCGATCTCGAGCTGCCGCTGCTGATCGTGGCCACGGGCCTCGGCGTCGATGCGCTGAAGCACGATCTGGCGTTCTACGAGCACTTTCTCGACGATGCGGTCGGGCATGACTTCACGCTGCGCCCGAGCCGCGCCGCGCAAATCGGCCAGGTCGTGAACATCCTGCGGGAGCTTTTGGCCACGCCCGATGCACTGCGCGAGGTGGTGTTCGGCGGCGATCCGACCACGTTGGACGCCGATATCCTCGATGCGGCCGGCTTCTCCTCGTCGATCCCCGGGCTCATCCACTACGACGTGGTGCGCGACGACAAACGCATGAAGGCGCTCCTGGACGACCTCTACGCGCGCTACGGCATCACCCGGCTGGTCGAGGGCGGGATCGTCAACAACGTACCGGTGAAGCCCGCGTATGACGCGGTGGTGGCCGGGAGGATCAAGCGCCGCAACGGCTGGTACCTCGCGCTCGACTGCTTCAAGCCGAGCATTCGCAGCGCCGTCTTCTTCCCGGTGCAGCAGCTCGTCCGCCCCAACGTGCAGCGCAACATCGCCTACGCCAACCTGTACTTTGCGCTCGATCGAACGCTCAACCCGCTCAACCTGGTGCCCAGCTACGACGCCGTGCTCAGGGCGCAGGAGTGGACGACGAAGGAGCTTGAGCCGCACATGGCCACCATCGCCGAGAGCTGCCGCACGATCGCGACGATCTGAGCGGGGCGCGGCGCCGGGCGCGGATACGCTGCCCCTCATGCTCCTCCTCCTGCCGGTCGCAGCCTTCGCGAACGGGCTCACGACCCACGTGACGATCTCCCAGGACGCCCTTCCGAGCCTGCCCGAGGGCGACCTCGCGGAGCTGCTGCGCGACCCGGAGCTGTGGTTCTACCTGCAAAATGGCACGCAGTTCCCCGACGGTGGCTACGCCATGGGCGAGGCCTATAGCGAAACCGCACACTGGGAGCCGTTCCAGGATCTCTACTTCGACTGGATCAAGGCTACCTACGCCGGGAACTACTCGTCCATCGAGGCACGGCAGCACATCGCCTACCTGTTCGGCCTGAGCAGCCACGGCATGGGCGACCAGGTGTTCGACTCCCTCTACATGCAGCGCGCCTACGTGTACGACGCCGCGAGCGACTGGGACAACACCAGCATGGATCAGGCCACGGACGTGGCGATCGGCGCGGCGACCGGCGGCCAGCAAACGCTTGAGCCTTACGTTCCCACCGACGTGTTCGTCCCGCTCATGGCCGAAGCCGGCGTGACCGTGGACGCCGAGACGCTCGAAGACGGCCAGTTCCTCACCGCCGTCGCGATCACCTTTGGTCGCGAGGCGGGGAGTCGCCCGGATCAACAGGAGCTCTACCGCGCGCAGTTTCCCTGGGCGTACGACCACATGATGGACGAGGGCGTCGACGGTGCCCCTTACTGGGAGTCGATGGTGGTGGCGCGCTACTGGCAGGTGCGCTGGGCGCTGCTGCACGACGAAACCTCGGCCTTTGAGCCGGTGATGTTCACGTTCCCCCAAGATGGCGACTACGCCCACCCGACCGACGCCACGAGCCCGGAGTCGCGAGTCACGGTGTTCTTTTCGCGTGGCCTGGTGGCCGACCTCCTCCAGCCCGACTTCTTCGAGGTGCACGACGCGGCCGGCAACGAGATCGCGCTCAACGAACCTTGGGTGTTCTATGGCGTGTCGTCGCATGCCGTACACCTTTCCCCGGTGGAGGACTGGCCGGCCGACACCGACTTCACGGTCACCATCCACGCGGGCGTGCCGTTCATCGACGGCACGACTTCGCTGGTGGAGAGCACGTTTTCGTTCAGCACGAAACCCGAGCCGGCCGCAGGCAATCCGGAAGCGCCGGAGTGCGGGTGCGCCAGCGCGGGGAGCCCTTGGAGCCGTCTTGCGTTCGGAGCGGCTGCTGTGTTTGTGGTTGGGCGCTGCCGGCGGCCCGGTCGCGGGCTTGCCGGCTCCCCGCCGGCAAAGGCGGCTCGCCTGGCAGCGCGGCTGCCGATCGCGGCGGAGATTCGTTAGCTTGCCCCCATGCCGCTCCGGCGCTTACCCCTCCGACTCGGCGCGGGCCTGCTGCTCGCCGCCAGCACCCTCGCCTGCGCCGGAATACCCAAGGAGTCGCCCATGAAACGCTGCTTTGTTCTTCACGAAGGCGACGTGAGCACCTGGCTCGTGATCGAGTCCGGCGAGCCCAACGCGTCCATGACGGTGATCGAGCGCAAGGCCGGCGTGGACGTGGAGCCGCCCTCCACGGGCCCCGGCACGCTCGAAACGAATGCGATGATCCTCGTCGACGGCACGCGCCTCGCGTTCGACGACGCGCAGCTGGTCTGGCCGGAGGGGAGCCTGCTCGCGGGGTCGGTTTTCGTGGCTGCGGACTGCCCGGACTAGGGCGGCAACCTCACGGCCAGTCCTCGTTCCAGGCCACGAACCGGCGCCACCGGGCGGTCGGACGCACATCCACCCAACGGAGCCGATCCATCGCCGCAGTCGACCCCACCTGGCGAAACGCCTCAAACCTCCAGAAAAGCGTCATCGTGCCCCCGGCCCAGCGCAGGTCGATGGGGTCGGTGTCCACCCCGAGTCGCAGCGACCGACCTGGATTCTCCTCATCCCACCGGGCGAGGCGCTCACGTCCTGCGACGGTGTGGTAGTCGTACACGTAGTCGGGGAACGCGAGCACGCAGCTTCCGTCCAGGAGACGCCGGGGAACGGGCTCGGCGCGCGCGACCCCGTATGCGGAGGCCTCCGCAGGCATCAGCCGACCGGCCAAAAGCAGCAGCACGAGATCCTCAGCTTCGTACCTTCCCGATGCGAATCGGAGCTCGAACACTCGCTGCTGCTCCACACTGAGCCGGCCCGCATCGACCAATTCGGCGACCAGTCGCGACCGAAACTCCGCGCGGCGCCGGCCAAACTTCGCCGACCCGTTGAACTGGCGAATCAAGGCGTCATAGTCCGCGGCGCGCACCCGGGCTGACAGTGTTCGCGCCCCCGTACCCCCTCCCGCCTCCTCGAGCGGTAACGGGCCCCAGGCCCGCTCCATCGCTGCCCACACCTGTGGAAACTCCCAGACCTTCTTCGACTGGCAGAACAGGGCGATGGCCTCGCCGAGCTCCACGTCGTCGCGATGCAGGCGCACGGCGAGGTCCAGGTTGAGCGTCTCCTCCGACCAGATCTTGCGGAGGTACGCAAGGGACGTCGACGGGCCGAACGTGCGGTCCACCCACGCGGCCCAGTGGCTCGCGGCGGAGACGTCGCCGCGCCGAAGCTCCTTGTGCAACGCCGACTTGAAGAGGTAGCGCGATCGCTGCGGGCCGCCGGGCGCGAGATCCCGCGCGATTCCGAGGTGGGCGCACCACCCGTCCGCACGGAAGCCCACACAGGGGCACCGCTTGGGATCGAGGGAAACCGAGAGAAACTCCCCCGACCCGGGCGTGGACTCGACCTTCAGGAACCCCTCGATAGACCGCGGTAAAACGTTGCTCCTTCCCGCCGCAACACGGCCAACGTAGCTACCGGCACGCCCGAAGGCCATGCGGCGCGCACGCCGCCCAACACCTCGTCGTCGGTGATGAGCTCATCCGGGTAGTCCCCAAACGGACGCTCTCGCTCAACCGGCTGTGCCCGATTGTCGAGAACGACCAGGTAGGTCGCCAATTCTGCGCCAATCGGGGACGTCGCGGCCGTGGCGGCAAAGATCGCCAACTTGGCTAGGTCCTTCCGAAGCGGTGCCCACCTGATGTCGTCTTTGGTGCTCGCGGTGACCTTGAGCTCGGTCACTACCGCCATCCTCGCGAGCAGCTCCGCGGCTGTGCCGCCACTCCTCGTGGAATGATGCCGCGCGTCAACTCCCGGGTACCAGGACACGCATAAATCCGGCCGAAGCTCGCTCTTCGACGTCAGCATCGCCGCCACCTCTCGCGTGCCGGGCGCGGCGAGCAAGTGCTCGCGGTCGAAGATGATCTCCCTATACACCCGCGTGAGCCCAAACTCTTGCATCACGCTTGCCGCGTACCAGGCCTGAAACGCGGCCTCGTTCGCGAGGAGGTCGAAGCACGAGCGACCGAAGTTCTCTAGCGCAGCTTCATACCTGCGACAGGTGTCGCCGAGCGAAGGACGCTCGTGGTGTACGCTCATCTGCCCACGTTATCGCTCGCAGGCGGTCGGAACAACGTACTCAGGCCCAAGCGCCCGCCCGACGCAGCGCGGCGTCATCCTCCAACCGAACTCGATGTTTACCCCGATGAACGCTCACTTCGGTTTCAGTTCCAAACCGAACTCGGTGTTGACGGGCTTGAACATCGAGAGCGGTTTCGTGGTGAAACCGAACTCGGCTTTCATGTAGGCGAACAGCGACTTCGGTTGCATATGCTGCCCCGGTGTGGTGCTCAACCTCGCGGAGGGTGAGGCGCGCGGCGGCCTGAGGGAGCCGGGCGCGCAGGACCTCGGCACGCGCGTGTGCCTCGCTCGCGCGGGCGCGGTCACTGGCACGGAGGCTTCCGGCGGCGGCGCGGGCCTTGCAGCGGCTCGCAGGCGAACTTGCCCGCGGGAAACGGGCCCTCCAAGAGAGTGAGAGCTACCTCGAAAAAGCGAACAATAACGTTACGTCTCACGAAAGGCTGGTTCTGCACTTCGAGAATGAGGAGCGAAACGCCGGGCCCGGCTCCCCGCTGGGTCCCTCGGAGCTGCAGCGCCGGATCGATCGGAAATTCAACGTTCGCTTGCTGTCACTGCCCGCGGCGCCCATTTGCGCCGTCTTTGGGGGCTGGCTTGGGTGGGAGTGGAGCAGTGGTGCGTGGAGCCTGCTCGCCGCGCCTGTGGCCTTCGTGGTCGGCGGCGCGTTTGCCCTCGTCGGGTTTGTGGTGCTCTGCGACGACGCGAAGGAGAAATCGGCCCTCGAAACGATCCACCGCGCGACCGCCGTCCGCCTGAGCCTCGAGGAGAATCGTGCATCGGCAACGCATTGGCGCACTGAAGTTGCCACGTACACGGAGAACGTGGAACTGTGGCAAACGGAGCTCCGCACCATCGAAGCGGAGATTGCGCGCAATCGGGCGATCGTTCGGGGCGGGTAGGGCCGCCGCCGCGAAGGCAGGTATCCCCCCGATCTGGGACAAATTTGGAGGTATCCTAGCGGATCTGCGACTCCAGCGGACAGGTGCGCGTCGGATCGGCGGGCCCTCCACGGACAAACGCCGAGAGTTGTGGAGGCAGGTCGCGGATCCCGACGAGAGAGCGGCGAGTTCGTCGCAAATCGCCTGGGATACCTACGAGCGGTGTCGCTTTTTGGGGGGGATAGGTCGCCGAAACCGCGTGCTCCCCCACGATGGCGCCGCGTTGTGCCGCGACCTGCGCCTGAAAACGGGACCAGGATCCGCACCACGCCCCGAACCTTCACCCCCCACCCACCTCCCCCACCGCGCCCACCACCTCCCCCAACGCCCGCGCCCTCCGCACCGAAGCCCCGATCGACGCTGCCTTCTCCCGAAACGCCGCGTCGCCCAGCAATCTCTCTACCGTCGCGACCACCACCTCTGGCTGCCGCCGCGCATCCTCGCCCGACATCGCGAGCCCCATCCCCGCACGGGCAAACGCCACCGCATTGAGCGATTGCTCCATCGTGGAGCCGATCGCCAGAACCGGCGTGCGCCCCCAGGCCGCCCGGTACAACGTCGTGTTTCCGCCGTGGCACACCACCAGCGCCGCGTCCGCGAAGGCCTCCGGCGCGACCATCCCCGCCCCGGCCCCGGCCACGCTCAACTCCCAACGCGTCGCGAGCGCTGCGACCAACGCGTCCCGCACCGCCAGGTCGCCCGTGGAGCCGAACGCCACGAGCAACACGCCTTTCTTCAGAGCCCCCCCACCGCGAGGCTCCGGCAGGATCGGCCCCACGATCCGCGCCCCCGGCGGCACGCCCCGCACCCCCGCGATCCGCGCCAGATCCAGGATCAACGTGCGACTCCCCAGATTGAGCTCGTGCGCCGCCCGCCGCGAACGCGCGCCCGCCGAACGGATCGCTTCCACGACGACGGGGTGCAGCGCGGCCGCCTGAATCGGCATCGGCGAGTCGGGGGCCATCCCCCGCAACATCGCCCGCTCCATCATCGCGAGCGGAGTCGTCCCGAACATCGGCGCACAGCTCGCGGCGAGCTCCCCCACGGTCGGGGCGAAACGACACCAGGGACCAAGGAGCAGGCTGTTCGTCAGCGAAACCCAGGGGATCCCCTCGGCTTCGGCCGCGATGCCGGCGGACCGGCGATTGTCGACCACCGCACAGTTGAGTCGCGACGCGCGCATGGCGGCGCGGTCATCCGCGAGCGCCTGCACAAACCACGTCGCGTCCTCGTCGGGCGACGCCGAACCCAACACCTGCGCCGGGCTCGGCTCCGCGTGCGGCACCAGCGGAATCTCCCCTTCCGCCAGCAACCCACGCCCCAGAAACGCAGCCGGATCGCCAAACATCACCGGCTCGTGCCCCACCGCCCTCAGCGCACGCGCCGCCGCGGCCAGCCGCCCCGCGTGCGCGAGGCTCCCGACGAATCCGAAAAGACCGACCCGCGCCACCGGGCGTTCAGCCCCCGGTGCCCGGCACCTGGAGCGCACCCGCCCCGCCGCCGGTCTTTCCTTCGAGCAACGCCATGATGTCCGTAACGGTAACCGTGCCGCCCTTGGCCACCGACTCCAGCACCGAGACGTCCCACGTCAACGCCGCCTTGCCGCTCAGGTGGAGCCGCGCCTTGGCGCCCGCCGAGAGCTGGGCTCCGGCGGCGGCCCCGATGGAAACGACGCCATGAAGGTCCAGCTTGCTCACCCCGGCGAGCAGGATGTTCGCGATGTTCTCGAGCTGGGCCACCACCTCCGGCGGGCCCTTCCCCGTCGCGAGCAGCGTCGTGACGTCCGTGTAGAGCTGGGCCAGCGCGCTACCTTGGCGATACCGCGAGGAGGCCGTGGCGATCGCCCGGAAGATCGAGCGGATCTGGTCGGTGGTGAGCTTCGACTCCAGGTCGAGGTAGCCCTCCACCGAGAAGCCCATGCTCTTGTACTCCTTGGGAAGCATCGTCGTGAACGCGCCCTGCTTGTCGGCGCGATTGAAGTACTTCCGCCCGATCTCGGTGCTCACCATGAACCGGCGCTTCACCGAAACGCCTCCCTTCACATTGGCGAGGAAGGTGTCGAGGTCCTTGAAATTAGCGGCGTCCAAGGATGTCATCCCCACCGCCGTTTCGCTCGCCGCCCCCTGATAGAAGTTGTCCTCTCCGGTCTTGCCGTAGACCTGCCACGTCGGCCCTTCGATCTTGGGATCCTTGTCCCCCGGCGCCCCCGTGAGGGTGTACCGCACGCGCAAGCCAACGCCAGGCGCGAAGTTGACACTCGGAATCGCCTTGGAAACAAACGGGATGTTGTGCGCGATCTGCGCCGCGGCCTGGGCCTCCCCGTAGAATTCGACGATTTTCTCGCCCGGAACCCGCACGCCCTCCGCGTCCTGCGTCCACTTGCCGTTCTTCTCCTCGAAGCCCACGCCCGCCTCCGCCGAGAGCTTGCCGAAGATGCCGACCTGCAGCCAGCGCTGCCACCACTTGTCGGCCGTACCCGTGTTGCCAGCCCCGTCGTTGCGACCCCACGTGCTCGCGCCGTTCGGGCTGTCGCCGACGCCGGTGCGGATGCCGGCCGAGGCCCCGGCGCTGGCTTCGCCGTAGGTCTTCGCCTCCATCTTCGTGGAGGTGTTGTAGCTCTCCGGCCGCACCTTCCGCAGGTCGTTGGTGAGGCTCATCATCAGGTTCGCCGTGGCCCCTTCCGAGAGCTGCAGCGCCTGGAGCACAAAGGCCATGAACGCGTTGTCGTCGGCCACCGGGAACTCGAATTCCTGGATCACCATCATCTTCACGCCGGCCTGGGCCTGGGCGCCCGCCTCGGCGCCGATGCCGAGCCCGCCGCCACCGGCGCCGCTGCCCTTCCCACCCTCCTTCTTCCCGCCGAGGCCGATGAAGCCGCCGGCGCCAACGCCCGTGTCCCCCGCAACCTTGAGGATCCCGGCTCGCTTGAGCTTGAACACCCCCGCCGTGGCGTGGCTCATCGAGAAGAAGGATTCGCCGCCGACATAGATCGGGTACCCGAAGGTCGCCCCGAGGCCGCCTTCGAGCTCCATGCCGAGCCCGATCGGCCAGTTCTTCACCAGCCCGTTCTTCAGGATATCCTTCATCCGCTGCGGCGAATGGCTCCACAGCGCCATGAGCGCCGGCCCCCCCAGGAGCTTGAGCACCGGCCCAGCCGCCACGCCGAGGGCGAGGAGCGGAAGCGCGACGACCGCGACCGCGCCCGCGGCGATCGCGATCCCCACCACCTTGGCCACCGCCGCGGGGTCGATGGACTTGAAGAACTGGACCAGGCGATCCGTGGGAATCTTGCCGAGCGCGTACACGAGGAGCGCGGTCGTGGGGCTCACCGTGAGGAACGAGAGCACGATCTCGACCTTGTGCGCCGCCAGGTAGTCGATCGCCGCCTTCGCCGCTTTCTCGCCGAACTTCCCGATGAAGGCGAGGAGCATGCCAACGTCGTTGATCTTCTCCACCGCCCACTCGCCCACCGCGCCGATCACCGCGCCGCCCGTTGCATCCCAGGCCGCGCTCACGTCTTCCATGCCGAAGTTGTGGGACGAACCGGAGCCGATCGCCGCGACCGGCGCCACCTGCTTGCCGGCCAACGCATCGGCCGAAGCCGCGTGTGCGTCTGCCTCAGGATCGGCCGCCGAGTCGCGCCCCTTCGTTTGCTGCGCAACGTGCGCGAGCTCGTGGGCGAGCACCTGCTCCTGCTTTGCGGCCGGCAACCCGTCGAACGCATCGCCGAGGAAGATGTTGTTCCCTACCGTTGTCGCGACCGCGCCCGACGCCGCGCCGCGGGCGCCCGCATCCCCGCCCTTGATGTTCACGCCCTGGAAGCTGGCTCCGAACGCACGCTCCATCCGCACCAGGAAGCTCCCCAGGTCCCCATCGAAGCCCGGATCATCCGGATCGGTGGGCGCCCCGCCGCCCAGCGCCTGGGCGCCCCCCTGCGCCGGGCCGTTCGCGGCCAACTGCGCCTGAGCATGCGCGTTTCCGCGCGGTTGTGGTGCCGCGACCGCCGTTTTTCCTGCGGCCCCTTCGCGCGCTGCCAACGCCCCCTGGCTCGTGGCGGACTGCAGCTCCGAGCTCGATTCCGAGGTGGTGGCGGCTTGCGCCTTCGCCTGACGTTGTGCCTTGGCCATTTCGCACCTTGGGGGTCGAGGAGCATACCTCGATTCCGTCGGCTCGCTGGGCGCAAATCCCCGGAATTATGCGTTCAGGCCACCTGCGCGCTGCGGTGTTCCATCGCACGCCGCCCGGCCAGCACGCTGAGCCCGGCCGCCGCAACCATCAGGCCGCCAGCCAACCAGAACGGCGCCCCGCGGTTCACGTTCTGGAACAAAAAGCCCCCGACCAGCGGCCCGAATACCCTGGCGAGCGCCCCCATCGACTGATTGCTGCCCATCACCTCTCCCTGCGCATCGGCGGGAACGCCCCGGCTGACGAGGCTCTGGAGCGCGGGCGATACGACGCCTTGACCGCAGGCAATCAACGCGAAGGTCGAGAGAAGGGCGCCCCCGAGCGGCGCAAACGGCATCACGATCAACCCGGCGGCCACCATCAGGAAGGCAGGCGGCAACAACGCGGCTTCGCCGAAGCGTTTCACCAGGCGATGGATGAGCCCCCCCTGTACGATGGCCCCCACCACGCCAATCACGCCGAACATCCGCCCGATCTGCTCGGGCTTGAGGTGGTGCTCATGCTCGGCGAACAGCGTAAACGTACTCTCCATCGCCGCGAACGCGAAGATGAACACCCCGGTGAGCAGGATGCACAGGCCCACCGCCGGGTGCTGAACCGCCCGCCACAGCGCCAACGGGTTGATCGGGCGCCGCTCCGCGTGGCTCCCGGGCTTCCGCGTTTCGGGCAAAAGCCACAACCCCAGCAAGAAGTTGAGCAACGAGAGCCCCGCCGCCACCCAGATCGGACGGGTGAGGTGCCCACCCTGCGCCAGCTCGCCCCCCAACCACGGCCCGAGCGTGAACCCGATCCCGAAGCCAGCCCCGATGAGGCCCATCCCTTTCGCGCGCGTTTCGGGCGTCGTGAGGTCGGCCATGCACGCCTGGGCGATGGCGATATTCGCCGTCATGACCCCGTGAAGCGTACGAAACAGGAACAACATCCACAAGCTCGTGGCGGAGGCGAAGCCGGCGAGCATCACCGCCGTCATGAAGATGCTCGCGAGCAGAAGCGGGCGGCGCCCGTACCGATCCGACGCCTGGCCCCAGAGCGGGGCCGCCACAAACTGCGCCAGGGAGTACACCGTCATGAGCGCGGTGACCTGCTGCGGCGTGGCGTCGAATTCTTCGGCGTAGAAGGTTAGTAACGGGATGACGAGCCCGAAGCCCACGAGGTCAAGCACGACCGTGAGGAAGATGACCAACATCGGTCGCCGGGACATCACGACTCCCGGATCAGCCCGAGGATCGCCTCGTGAACATGGCCGTTGGTCGCTGCGACGCCGATATGAAGGGGATTGGGTCGGTTGAAACGGTATTCTTCGCCGACTCCGTTGCTGCTGCGCCCACCTGCGGCGAGCACGACGGCCACGCCGCCGCAGATGTCCCACTCGTTGCGCGGCTGCGGCGTGAACGTGGCCTCGGCCTGCCCTGCGGCGACCAGCCCGAACTTGTAGGCGACGGATCCGACCGGAACCGGGGTGAGCTGCCCTTTCCAGCGCTCAAACATGCCCTTCTTCATCTCCGTGCGGGAGCACACCACCCGGGCCCCCTGCAGCTCGGGGTGCGGCGACACCACGCACGGCTGGCCGTTGAAGGTGGCCCCGCCGCCTACGAAGCCGGAGAACAGCTCGTCCTTGATCGGGTTGTAGAGCACACCGAGCTTCGCGACGCCGTGGTGCACGAGGCCGATGGACACGACGAACTCCGGGATACCGAGGGTGAATTCCTTTGTGCCATCCAGCGGATCCACGATCCAGGCCCACTCCCGCCCGAGGCGCACCGGATCGTCGACGGACTCCTCGGAGAGCCACCCAAACTCGGGATGGGTGTGACGAAGTCGCGACTCAAGGATGGCATTCGCAGCGAGATCCGCGTCGGTGAGCGGGTTGTCCTCGCCCTTGTCCTTCACGGTGTAGCTGTCTTTGTAGTAGCCGCGGATCGCGGCGCCGGCTTCGCGGGCGGCGTCGACGGCGGTGCGGAGGAGCGTGTGCATGGTAGGCAGCCGGAGTGGCGGGCGACCTAACGCGCTTCCCCGCGCGCCATGCCGCGAGTTACAAACCGGCGACGTTGGTGGTGCCCGTGCGAACTCTCCCCGCCCTCCTGATCCTGCTCGTTGCTTGCCCCGAAACGCCGAAGGACACCGCAACGCCCGACGTGGTGGTGGACGTTGACGGGGACGGCTGGGACATCGGCTACGACTGCGACGATGAGGTGGACACGGTGCACCCCAACGCCGAGGAGGTGTGCAACGGCATCGACGACGACTGCGATGGTGAGATCGACGATGGCGTGATGAGCAGTTGGTACGCTGATAACGACGAGGATGGGTTCGGCTCTGGCGAAGCGTTCGTCGCGTGTGAGCCCCCGCTCGGGACGGCAGCCAACGCGGACGATTGTGACGACGCAGACGCGCGATACAACCCCGCCGCCGAGGAGTGGGACTGCAACGATCCGAACGACTACAATTGCGATGGAAGCGTGGACTTCGCGGACGACGACGCCGATGGTTTCGCGGCTTGCGACGAGTGCGACGACAACAACGCAGCGATCAACCCGGCCGCGATCGAGCTGTGCAACGCGGTAGACGACGATTGTGACGGCGACATTGACGAGGCGGACGCGACCGACGCGTTGACCGGCTACGCCGACGCGGACGGCGACGGCTTCGGCGACTTGAGCGCTCCGATCACCGCCTGTGAGCTGCCGGAAGGCTACGTCGCCGACGCGAGCGATTGCGACGACACCAATGCCGCGGTGAACCCGGCCGCCGTCGAGCTGTGCAACACGGCGGACGACGATTGCGACGGCGCCATAGACGAGGCCGACGCCGCGGATGCCGTCACTTGGTATGCAGACGCAGACGTGGACGGCTACGGCGATGCTGCTACCAGCACGGTGGCTTGCGATGCGCCCGCCGGCTTCCTCGCGGATGCAACCGACTGCGACGACACCAACGCGGCCGTGAACCCCGCCGCCACGGAGGTCTGCAACGGCCTCGACGACGACTGCGACTCGGGGATCGACGAGTCCGACGCGGCCGACGCCGCGATCTGGTACGCAGACACCGACGCAGACAGCTTCGGCGACGCGGCGAGCCCCACCCCCGCGTGCGCCGCGCCGTTCGGCTATGTCGCCGATTCAACCGACTGCAACGACGCCGATGCCGCCGTGAACCCTGCCGCCACCGAGGTGTGCAATGGTGTAGACGACGATTGTGACGGCACCACCGACGAGCCCGACGCGGCGGACGCCTCGGCCTGGTACGCGGATGCGGACGGGGACCTCTTCGGCGACGCCGCCGTGGGCGCCACCGCTTGCGAGGCGCCGGTCGGCTACGTCTCTGACGCCACCGACTGCGATGACAGCCTCGCGGCGGTGAATCCGGCGGCGACCGAGCTCTGCAACGGCCGCGACGACGACTGCGACGGCACCACCGACGAGCCCGACGCGTTTGGGTCGGCAACCTGGTACGCGGATGCCGACACGGACGGCTTCGGCGACGCCGCGAGCACCGCCCCGGGCTGCGACGCGCCGGCCGGGTACGTGGCCGACAACACCGACTGCAACGACGCCCTCGCCGCCGTGAATCCCGCCGCCACCGAGCTCTGCAACGGCCTCGACGACGACTGCGACGCCCTCACCGACGAGCCCGACGCCGCGGACGCCGCCACGTGGTACGCCGACGCCGACGGGGACCGCTACGGCGACCTCGCGACCACCACGGTCGCTTGCGACGTTCCAGCCGGCTACCTCGCCGACAACACCGACTGCGACGACACCAACGCCGCCGTGAACCCGGCGGCCAGCGAGGCGTGCAACGGCTACGACGACGACTGCGACGGCTCCATCGACGAGGCCGGTGCAACCGGAGCTTCAACCTGGTACGCCGACGCCGACGGGGATGCATACGGCAACGCGTCGAGCACCACCCTCGCTTGCGACGCGCCCGCCGGCTACGTGGCCGACGCCACCGACTGCAACGACGCCCTCGCTTCCGTGTTCCCCGGCGCCACCGAAGTGTGCAACAGCTACGACGACGATTGCGACGGCTCCATCGACGAGGGCGTCGGATCCGGCACGTGGTACGCCGATGCCGACGGCGACAGCTACGGCGACCCCGACACGTCCGTCACCTCGTGCAGCGCGCCTTCCGGCTACGTCGCCGACGACAGCGATTGCGACGATACCGACCCCGGCGAGCCGGGCTGGGTGACGTCGGCCATCCAGGGCACCGACAGCGTATCCACCAGTCCCCTCGCCACCTGGCGCGACGACCGCGTTCGCGCGTACACGAACTCCGGTTACGACGTTGCGGGCTGGGTGAAGTTCGACCTGTCGACGGTCACGGCCGGCGCGGTGGTGACGGAGGCCTACTTCAACCTGCACGGCGAAAATGCCTATGGGTCGCCGGCTTATGGCCCCGCCGTCGTCATCTACCAGTCGGTCGTCGACTCGTGGACCCGTGGCACGGTCGCGCCGTCGACCATCACCCGCGACGACCTCGTTTCCGTAGGGATCACCACGTCGTTCACTGCGACGGGCTGGAACAGTCTGGAGATCGATGTCGCCGCGTGGGACTACGCTACCGACATCGCGGATGGATGGGTCACGTTCGGCGTGGACAATCCGCGCACCTACTACTCGTACGTGTACTTCAACGGCACGGACACGGCGGCGGTGCGGCCGGAGCTGGAGCTGACTTACTTTGGGTGTGATTGAGGGGGAGGAGAGGGAGAAGGGGTCCACCACGGAGTCACGGAGACACGGAGCGAGAGGAGAAAGGAGGGAGGAGGGAGGAGGGAGGAGGGGAAAAGGGGTGAAGCATGGCGCTGATTGGACCTGAAGCGACGACGGAGCAGATCATCGGCGGAGCGATCGAGGTTCATCGTGCGCTCGGCCCGGGGCTGCTCGAGTCCGCCTACCGACGCTGCCTCATGCAGGAGCTCAGGCTCCGGGAGGTGGCGGTGGAAGCCGAGGTTCCGGTCCCATTGACCTACAAGGGACTGGCCCTGGACTGCGGGTATCGACTGGATCTCATCGTCGGCAACGAGGTGATCGTCGAGGTCAAGTGCGTGGCCGCCCTGCTGCCGATCCACACCGCGCAGATCGTGACCTATCTGCGCCTCACTGGCAAACACATCGGCCTACTCATCAACTTCAACGTCCCAATGTTGAAGGATGGGCTGCGTCGTATCCAGCTGTAAGCTTGGTATTGCCCCTCGCAAAGGGTGAAGCCACCGCGGAAGCTGGATGGCCCAAACTGCCCCTTGCAAACCTCTCTTCTCGTCTCTCTCCTCCCTCCGTGTCTCCGTGACTCCGTGGTGCTCTCTCTTTCCCGACCCCCTCAATCGATCTCGTCACAAGGCATAAAGCAGCTATCCGGGTACACAATCCCATCCTCGTGCCCCACATACACGTTCGCGATCGTCACCGACCCGGCGAACACCTCTACCTCACTGCTCCCCAGCATCGAAAGCGCCGCGCCGTCCCAGCCCCACGCCTCCATCGCGTAGTGGCCTGGCGGCACGTTGAGGCCGACGAACAGGCCGTTGCTCCCGTTCGTGGAGGGCTGGGCGCTGTGCGAAGCCGGCAGCGTGTTGGCGGAGAAGTAGAACACGTCCGTCGTGCCCGGCCCGCTCGGCGCGTTGGGGTAGAGCTGCGCCCCGCCCATCGCCTCCCCGTCGCAGCCCAAGACCGCTCCGGTAACGATGCCCGTCGTCTCATCCCAGCTCACGCCGAGCAAGCCCGGAACCAGCTTCGACGTCGCTACGCTGAACGAGGAGAGGTCCCCTTGGATCGCGCCGAGCTTGCCCCATTCGAACACCCGATTCACCTCATACGTAGGGACCGACTCTTCCCACGCAGGCGGAGTTGACGTCGCGACCGTGATCGGCTCGCACGCCGGGAAGGTGCCTGAGAAGTTCCCACTGCTATCGGCCGTTCCCGACGTGTCAGCGGCCGCCGTCGCGTCGTTCCCGAACCAGGCTTCCCAGCTCGCCTCGGCCACGCCGTCCAGGGTCTGGAAGTCGAGCACCGCCCCCGAAACGCTCTCGTCCACCTGGCACACGGTCTCCGGCGCCTCCCACACCGTGCCGACGCAGCTCGCGTCCCCCGACCACGCCGTCGTCACATCCACGAACCGATCGAAGCCGAGGCGTTCACCGGTATCTCCGGTGTCCCCCGTGTCACCGGTCTCCCCGGTGTCGCCGGTCTCCCCGGTCTCCCCAGTGTCGTCGGTCTCCCCCGTTTCCCCCGTCTCGTCCGTGTCCCCCGTTTCGGCCGTCTCCCCCGTGTCGCCGCTGTCGGGGGAATCGCCGGTGTCCACCGGCTCGGATGTGTCGCAAGCCACGAAGAAGAACAAAGGTAAAATGCGCATGCTCACTCCTATTCCAAGGTGCTCGACCGCGCCCGTTGCCGCTCAAGCAGCACCAGCTCCGCGAGGCCATCTGCGTCCAGATCCCCAACGACGAACGTGGCTCCGGTGCGGAGGAACGCGCGATCCGCGAAGAAGCTCCACCGCGCGCTCGCTGGCGTAAAAGTGCCCGCGGAAGCGCCAAGTCCGGTGAAGCCGTACACCGCCCCGGCCTCCGCCGTGCCGTCCGAGGCGTTCACCCCGGGCGCGCCGACGAACAGCTCGTCCAGGCCGTCGCCGTCCACATCGCCACACGCAACCGTCGAGCCGAAGCGACCCTCCGTGGCATCGCCTTCAAGGGTGACCGACGCCACCGCGCCCGCGAGCAGCTCGTCGCGACCAAAAAACACATGCACTGCGCCGAGGCCGCCGCTGGCCGTCGGGGCACCCACGACCAGGTCCGCGCGCCCAGAAGCGTGGAAGCGGCACATCGCGAGTGAGGCCCCGAACGACGAGGCCTCGGAGCCGCCGGAAAGCGCTGGTGCAACCAGTATTACCGAGGCCGTTCCTGCGGATAACGCCTCCGCATCCAACACCGTCACCGCCCCCTCCCCCACGGCTCCGGTGGCGCCGGTGGCGAACGGCGCACCCACCACAAGATCATCCGCCTCCGCCCCCACGAGATCGCCGCAACCGAGCGCGCCCCCGAACCGGCCGTTCGCGCTGCCGCCGACCAGGCGCACCGCCGAGCCCGCCAGGTACACGGCCCCGGCCAGGTCGGCCTCCCAGGGCGCCGCGGCCACGAGATCGTCGGCTCCATCCCCATCGATGTCGCCGCAGAGGGCTACGGTGGCTCCATACCGCCCCTGCGAGATCGTCCCTTCAAACCGGCTGGTCTCGCCGTCGACCACCTCGACCGCTCCTGCCCCCGCGACCCCTGGCCCGCCGCTAGCGTTGGGCTCCCCCACCGCCACCGCGCTCCCGCGCACCGCGACCGCCGCACCATACGCCTCGTTCACCCCGCCGGATCCCAGAACCTCCCCGCCCGCTTCGTCCGTGCCGTCCAGCCGGTAGCGCCGCAGCTCCCCGGCCGCCGGAACTCCGGCGAACAACGCGCCTTCAGCCAGCGCGAGCGACCAGTCGTAGCCGTCCTCCGTCGCCGCCTCGACGACGCGGTCCCCCTCCCGAGGGTCGTAGGTGCCTGCCGCCAACGTCGCGCCGTCGAAACGTACGAGGTCCGCCGCCGGATAGGCGGCACCGCTGGTGTCGTCGGTACATGCGAGCAGCAGAGCGAGCACGGCCTCAATGTAGCTCCGTGATAGGATGCGGCCGCGAGGTTCTGCATGGGTCGTGTGTACACGGTCATCCTCGGTGGCGGCCGCGGTTCGAGGCTCAGCCCGCTCACGCGCCACCGCGCCAAGCCCGCCGTTCCGCTCGGCGGCAAGTACCGGCTCATCGACATCACGTTGAGCAACGCCATCAACTCGGGCTTCCGCCACATCGCGGTGCTTACGCAGTTCAACAGCGCATCGCTCAACGCCCACATCGCACAAACCTACCGGTTCGACATGTTCGGCCAGGGCGGCGTGGATGTACTCGCGGCGGAACAAACGGACGACTACAGCGACTGGTTTCAGGGCACGGCCGACGCGGTGCGGAAGCAATTCCGCCGCATGGAAGCTGCGAAAGTGGAGCACGTGCTCGTGCTGAGCGGCGACCATCTCTATCGGATGGACTACCGCGAGATCTACGACCGCCATGTCGACACCCAGGCCGACGCCACGGTGTCGGTGATCAAGGTTCCCCGTGCCGAAGTTACGGGCCTCGGGGTACTGTACGCCGATGCGGAGGGGCAGATCCGCACCTTCCGCGAGAAGCCCAGCGCAACGGAGGACATTACGGACGTGCTGCCCCCGCCCGCCCTGCGCGAAGCCTGGAAGCTGGGCGAAGAAGACTACCTCGTGAACATGGGCGTGTACCTCTTCCGGCTCGACGCGCTGCGCGAGGCCCTGGCCGACCCCGCAAACATGGACTTCGGCAAAGACATCCTGCCGAGGATGGTGGCCGAGAAGAAGGTGATGGCGCACCACTTCGAGGGCTACTGGCGCGACATCGGCACCATCGAGAGCTTCTTCGACTGCAACCTGGCGCTCACCGCCGAGGAGCCGCCGTTCCGCTTCCACATGCCGGGCGCGCCGATCTACACCCGCCAGCGCTTCCTCCCCGCCACCAAGTTCCTCGACGCCCAGGTGAGCCGCAGCATCGTGAGCGATGGCTGCCTCGTGTTCGGGGCCAAGCTCGACCGCGTGGTTGTGGGCATTCGTAGCCGCATCCAGCTCGGTGCTGAGCTTCGCGATGTGATCCTGATGGGCGCCGACTACTACGAAGACGACGACACGCGGCGCGAAAACGCGGCGCGCGGCGTGATCCCCATTGGGATCGGGCCCGGCTGCCGCATCGAGCGCGCCATCATCGACAAGAACGCCCGGGTCGGCGCCAACTGCGTGCTCCGCGGCGAAAAGGGCCGCCCGGACGCCGATGGCGAAGGATGGTGCCTGCGCGACGGGATCGTGATCGTTCCGAAGGACGCGCAGCTCGCCGACGGTACCGTGGTTTAGAGCACCGGGAGTCTAAAGCACCTGCACCGAGAAGTGCCGGGCCAACCCCGTGGTTACCTCAACGTCCACCTGGTACCAGCCGCCGCCAAAGCCCTCGAGGCGACACGTGCCGAAGGGGCCGATGGTGCCCACCTTGGTGCCGTTCACCACCAGCTCGCCCCACTGGTTCATCGGGTTCGTGAACACGAGGTTGTGGGCAGCCGGGGCATCCTTGATCGACTCCGCCGCGGGCTTCGCCGCGAGCGGCTTCACCTGGCCGACCGTGATCGCAGGATCGACATACAGCCGCTCCAACCCCGCGAACGGGGCCTTCGTGAGCTGCGGATCCACCGCGAAGGTGGGAACATGCGGATCGGCGTGGGCGAAGGAGAACAGGAGCGCGAGGAGCATAGAACCCTACTAAATCGGCGTGAGGCCGCTCATGCTGGTGAGATCGCGATTCACGATGACCGAGCCATCGTCCGTGTTGACGTTGCGCTCTTTCACGAGCCCGACGCCGTTCACGTACCACAGCTCCTGCTGCCCGTTGATCACCTGCGACCCCATCGTGGTGGTGAGGTTGATCGTGTACGTGTTCGTGAGCTTGTAGGCGTCGTAGGTCGTGCCCTTGATGGTGACCTCCTCGAAGCCGTCGTCGGTATAGGTGCCTTCGCTGTCGGCGGTGAAGGTGCCCATCGTCGCGTCGATCATCGTGGCCGTATCGCTGTAGTTCCACGAGCCGGCCCCGCCGACATCCACGGCGTCGGGGAAGATCTTCCGCGGGGGGCTGATCTCCGCGTACGGCGCCGCAGCCGCGGTGCCGCCGGTCATGATCGACATGTCCCACTCGCTCATGTAGAGCCCGACGTTGCCGCTGCGATCTTCGCAGCCGATGTACTCTTCGCCGTCCCAGCCCGTGCCGCCGGCATCGGCGGAGTCAATCATGACCCACACCTTGTTGCCGGACAGGTCGAAGCCCGTGCCGTAGTCTTCCTGGTAGGCCGTGCCGGTGCCACCGCCGTAGTCGAGCAGGTTCAGCTCGATGTCGTATTCCCGGTGGTACCCCGTGTAATGGATGCCGTACCAGCTGTTCTCGCACAGGTCTACGTCGGTGTCCGTGTCGGTATCGGTGTCCGTGTCGGAATCCGTGTCCGAGTCCGTATCGGAGTCCGTATCGGAGTCCGTGTCCGTGTCGGTATCGGTGTCCGTGTCGGAGTCGGTATCGGAGTCGCTGTCCGTATCCGTGTCTTGCTCCGCCGAGTCCTTGCCTGCGAACGGGGTTTCGTTGGAGTACGAGCCGCCATCACAGGCGGTCGCGAACAGGACGATGGCGAAATAGGAGAGCGCACGCATGTCAGGCCTCGAATCGACCCCCCGTGGTAGCACGAACCCAGCGCGAACGGCAAGCGGAAAACCAAGCACGTTGGTGCGGAGCTTGTCCGCGCTCTGGACCGGCAGCGCCGTGGTTCGCGACGTGGCGGTGCTGCTCCGCGCGGGTCGTGTTGAAGCGATCACGCCGGATCGTGAGGCGAAGTGTCCGAACGACGCCGAGGAGTTCGATGGCACGGGCCTCATCGGCATGCCCGGACTGGTGGACTGCCACACTCACGCCATCTGGGCCGGAACCCGGCTAGGCGACTTCGTGCGGCGCCTCGGTGGCGAGAGCTACGCCGGAATTCTCGAAGGCGGCGGCGGCATCCACACGACGGTGCGGGCGACCGGGGAAGCGAGCGAGGCCGAGCTCACCGCGCTTTTCCGCGCGAGGCTCGGCGCGATGCTGGATCGCGGGGTGTGCACCGTTGAGGTCAAGAGCGGCTATGGCCTCGCAATCGAGGCGGAATCCCGCTTGTTGCGCATCGCTGTGGCGGCGGCAGGGGGCCAACGCGTGCAAACCACATTCCTCGGAGCGCACGCCATCCCGCCAGGTCGGGACCGCAACGCGTATGTCGACGAGGTGTGTGGCCCGATGCTCGCCGCGTGCGCGCCCTTCGCCAGCGCCATCGATGTCTACTGCGACCGTGGCGCGTTCACGCTCGCCGAAGCCGAGCGCATCCTCAAGGCCGGGAAGGCGGCGGGCTTGGCGGTGAAAGCGCATGCCGAGCAGGTTGAGTTCACCGGCGTTGCGGCGTTGGCCGCCCGTTTGGGGGCGCTGTCGTGTGACCATCTGGAGCGCATCGACGATGCCGGGATCGCGGCGATGGCCGAGTTCGGTACGATCGCCGTGCTGCTTCCGGGAGCGATGCTGTACCTGAGGGACCCGGCGCCACCCGTCGCGAAGCTGCGCGCCGCCGGCGTGCCGCTCGCAGTCGCGACCGACTTCAACCCGGGCAGCTCCCCGGTCGGCGACCTCTGGACGTGCGCCACGCTGGCTTGCCTCACGATGGGGCTCACGCCGGAGGAGGCGCTTGCGGGGATCACCTCCGTGGCGGCGAGGGCGTTGGGGCTGCCCGGTGTCGGCGTGGTGGAGACGGGGAGCGTCGGCGACCTCGCGCTTTTTCAGCCGCCACCGGGTGAGATTGCCGACCCGCGCGTGCTCGTCCAGTACATGGGCGGGCACCTCGCAAAGGCCGTGTGGGTGGGCGGGGAACGGGTTCGGTAACCATCGCCGCCCGCGGTAGCGGCCGACCCCCGTGTCGGCCGACTCGCGACGGCGTAGGCTTCGATCCCCGCTGCGGCACCCCGAGGCGAACTACTCGGCGTTCCCCTCGATGACCGTTTCGCCCACCGTCGGGATGGAGTCCACCAGCGCCTGGAAGTCGGCGTTGGTAACGGGCTCGTTGTAGAACGCGTAGAACGCTCCGACCGTTTCGAGCCCGTACAACGCCGAGATGTCGGCGAGCGAGGTGTTCGAGTCGATGTAGATGTAGCTCGCCACCGAGGTGAGCCGGTCGAGGCCGCTCAAGTCCGCCAGCGCGGCGCCGCCGATGTAGACCGAGCTCGCCGTAGAAAGCGTGCCAAGATCGAGCACCGCCGGCCCCGGGAAGTAGGTGTAGATCCAGTCGTAGCCGTCGTACTCCACCGAGTAGGAGCCGCTCACATACACGTCGGTACACGACGGAATCATCGGCGCGCTGAGCCCGCCCGTGCCGTCGGCGTAGATGCCCTCAACCGGCGACACCAACGCCGGGAGCGACACGATGCCGGGCCCGCCCGCGCTCACGTCGCCCGTTACCGAAGCGAGGGCCGGGAATTCGATGTCCTCCAGCGAAGCCACGGTGAAGTACGCCACGGAGGCGAGCGATCCGAAGTCCGCGTCCGTGGGGGAGTCTCCCCAGTACCCCATGTCGTAGTACTGGAACGAACCGCCCACCGTCGTGAGGGACGAAAAGTTCGCCGTGGCCCGTTCGGGCTCGGCCCCCTCCTCCACGTCGGTGAAGGTCATGCCGATGGTCACGCTCCCGGTCACCGTCGTGAGCATCGGCAGGTTGTAGCTGCCCCCCTGCGTGTCCATATACGACTCCACGCCGCCCGCCTCCGTCAGCACCGGCATGTCGACCACGTGCAGCGCCGTCGGCTCCCAACTGTAGATCAGGACATACCCGCCCACCGTCGTGAGCGAAGCCAAGTGGTACTCAGACGTCGTGAGCGCGTTCGGCGCGTAGAAGGAGCCGCCGACGCTCTCCAGCGCGGGCAGCTCCACGATCGGGGCCGCGAGGTAGAGGCTGAACTCGCCGCCTACGCTCTGAAGTACGGGCAGGTCGATCGAGTCGGCGGCGCTCGTGAGCGTGAAGTTCGCGGACACGGAGCGCAGGCACGACAGCGAGGAAGCGTCGTCCATCGCGGTAACGGTGAGCGAGCCGAGCACGGCGCTGTACTGGGTGCAGAACCAGGCCTCGTCGGCGTCGTTACCCAACGTGAGATCCCCCACAAAAGTCGGGAGGATCGGGCCGTCGTTGCCATCGCAGTCCTGGTCGATCCCATCCGCGTCCACGTCGGAAGCGCCGGGCATGACGTCCGCGTCCGCGTCGTCGCAGTCGTCGCCGCCGGATGCGGTGCTTGCAACCCCGTCAAGATCGGTGTCCGTGCCGTCCACCCCGTCGCAGTTCTGGTCGATGCCGTCCCCCGCCACGTCGGTGGCGTCGGGGTTGATTGCGCCGTTCGTGGGTCCGCAATCGTCGTCCACGAATCCGTCGAAGTCGGGATCGGTCTCCACCGCCGTGTCCTCGACGTACACCTTCTCGGTCACGTACTCGGTCACTTCGGTGGTGCAGGCGAACAGGCTGAGCAGGAACATGGCTTGGCTCCGAGAGGGGCGTGGGCTAACACGACGCGAATGCGCACGCCGAGGGCGGGCGGCGGTTGAAAGCCGCACGACGACCCGGGCCGCGCTGCACGCGTGGCGCTCGCCCGAGACGCGGGACACCGATGCGCTCGTGGAGGAGTTGACGGCCGTCGCTCGGCAGCGCGGGTGGGACGGGACCCTTCGAGTGCGTCTCCGCACAGGCCGTGGCAGCGTGCTTCAGAGTCGGGGGCGTGAGCCGCGCAGGGCGAGTCACCGGTTTGCCGGGCGGCGTTCTGGCCAAACGCTCCGGCATCGCCCCGTGGGGCCCCAGAGCTGACTGCGGGCGTTGTTCGTGGTGTCATCGCCGTCCGCGTCGCGAACCGGGGCCTGACCGCGATGGTCCGACGTCACCCCGCTGTGTGCGGAGGGCGTCGCGGCGCGGTGAGGGGGGCGGCGGACATATGGGCGACCCACAGCAGGCCGGTCACGACGACGTCCTCTCCTTGCGGCATGGGTGGCACCTCACCCCATCCGCAAGGAGAGCCTGGCGGCGGCTCGAAGGTCGTCGTCACCACCCGCGCGACGCTGACCAACGGTACAACGAAGTGAATTCCGCACTGCCGTCGAGCCAATCCCCGCCGGCGGCGGTCTCGTGGACGTTTTGGCTCTCCTTGCGGCAGGGGTGACCGGCCACCCCCCTCGCAAGGAGAGCCGGGCCCGCGTCGCCGCCCTCCGGCGCGCCGGGGTGCCCGAGGCCCATCACTCCCGATCCAAGGGCGGTGGCCGGCATCCAGTAGTGCCTCCCCAACGGCCCGGGTCAGCCACGGCCCGACCCGCGCTGGCCACCATCCTAAGACGAATTGCTGCCGACCCGCCGAAGCGGCCGGCAGCAGAATTCGAGCGTTCGGCCCGGAGAGGTAGAATGGGTGGTCGTGGGACGGCGTGCGATTGCGAGCGCAACCGCAGCCAGACAGCGGGGCCGTGAGGTGATCGCCAGCAATCCCGCGGTTCGGGAGCGCTCGACCATGAGTGTGGGCTGGCGGCGCATGTCATGGCGCACGGGCACGCCAGCGCGCTCAGGCGAACCGGCGATCCACTCGCTGCAGCTCGTGCAGCCAGTCGATGAGCGAGCCAAACGGGGGAACCGATGACTCGTTCCAGGGCTGGATCCACCAGTTGATCTCGAGCCCGAACTGCGGATCGTGTGCGGCCTGCTGGAGGACGCGCAAATTCGTAGGCGTGCGCCATACGGAGTGCGCACAACCCGGCGCACAACTCTCGACCACCGGTTGCCCCAGCACCTGCAGCGCGGGCTCGCGGATCCGTCGATACTCCGAGTCGAACTCGGCCCTTGCCGCCTCGAAGTCTGCGGTGAGTGCGTAGTCCTCGGGGTCGAACGACTCCCAGTAGAGCAGAGGGGCGTGGCCGGCGACGAAGCGCCCGTACGCGAACCACAGGTCAATCATGGGGACGCCGCGACCATCCACCAACCGGGAGGTGCCGTCAACGGGCGGCTCGGCCCGCCACCCGAGTCGGCCGGCTCCCAAGCGGATGTCGGCGCCACCGCACAAGCTCAGCAGGGCCTCTGGATTCGGGTCGAAGTTCGTCCGCTCCACGAAGGCCGCCGTCACAACGTCAAGGAGGCGAACTGGATTCGGCTCCGAGGCGGACTCACCCCTGCCAAATAGCCCATTCCACGGTGCTCGTCAGCCCCGCCCGAGCGCCGGCCGATTCGCGGCGGCGTAGGCGTCGATCCCGCGCTCAACACGCCCCAGGCGCCAAAGGCGCGCGTCCCCGAAGCCCGGAGCCCGTTTCCCCCTAACCACGCGATCCGTAACGGCCACTCACGCGGGTTCAACGCCGAGTAGCGTGCGTATCGTGGTCAATTTGGTGCCTGGCTGGGGTCGCAGTTCCACTCGGTCGGGGTTTGACCTCGCAGATCGGCGGT
>BJHF01000048.1 GCA_014191855.1 Deltaproteobacteria bacterium | reverse complement strand
CGCCGCCGATCTCCGCCCTTCCCGGCTTTTCCCCTCCTCCGCCGGCCGTTTCCCCGCCCCCCTCCGTCGCCCCCGCCGCGCCGCCCGTGCTCGTCGTCGAGATCGCCCCCCCGCCCGCGGCCCCGCCGCTCCCTCCCGGGGTCGGTCTCCGGCTCACGAAGGGGGACTCCTGGCGCGTAAAAGACGCGGCCGACCTTCGCTACACCACCGTGCAGTTCGCCCGGCTCGTGGGAGACCGGGAAACGCTGCGCGCGCTGGACAACGCCCGGGAATTCGGGAAGATCGGGAGCACCGCCCTCGCGATCAGCGGCGGCGGCCTGCTCGTGGCGAGCCTCGTGGTGGTCACCTCGAACATCGGCCAGCCGAGCATGACCGACTACTCGGTGGATCCGACGTTGTACGAAGAGGAGGCGGACTACGACGCCGCCGAGGAATTCGCCAAGGGTCAATACGATAAGTCGATCGCCGAGTGGCAGTCCCAGCGCCTCGGAAGCACGTTGTTCCTTGTGGGAACGGGGGCCGTGGTGCTGGCCGGCGCGCCGTTCATCGGTCGCGACAACGAGAAGCGCGAGCAGCGCCCGGAGCTGGTGTACTCGCGCGAGCGCGCCCAGCAGTGGGTCGACGCCTACAATGCCGCACATCCGCCGGCGCCCCCCGCCGGTGCCCCGGCACCCGTGCCGGCGGTCGCTCCCGAAGGCGGCGCGCTTCCCCCGGGGGCGGTCGCACCGGACGAGGCCGGCGCCCCCCCGACCAGCCGGCCCCCACCCGCCAAAGGCGGCGCGCTCGACTTCGACGACGAGCCCGACGAGCCGCTGCGGCTGGAGCTTCGGCCGCTCGTCGGGGTGGGCTTCGTCGGCCTCTCGGGGCGCTTCTGATGCCGGGAGTCTCCGCCGACATCGAGCTCGTGCGCCCCTACTTCACGCCGGGAGATACGCCTGGCGTCGACGCGCCGCACCTCGGAAAACCCGGCACCCTGAGCGTAGGCACGCTTTTGCAGTACGAGCAGGAGCCGCTGGTGCTCTACCGATACGGCGATCAAGACGGCGCCGTTATCGACGGTCGGTTTGCGATGGCGTTGGGCGCCTCCCTCGACTTCAGCAAACACTTCGGCGCCCGCCTCGTTCTACCCCTCGCCTACGACTTCCCCGGAACCGAGCCCGACTTCGAGGGCGCGCCATTTGGCAACGGCGATCTGTCGGTGGGCGTGCGCGCACACGCGTGGGGCTGGGGGCCGATCGACCTTGGTGCTCACGCCGACTTGCTGGTTCCCGTCGGCACCGCGTCCGCGTGGAAGGGGGAGAGCAGTGTCCGTGGGTTGCCCGGCGTTCTGGTCGCGCTCCACGCTGGGCCGGTGTCGCTGCGCTCGGACACTTCGGTGATGTTGCGGAGCGACGTGGAGACGGGCGCGGACTTCACCCTCGGGTCGGAGCTCGTCGAGAACGCGGCGGTGGTGGCTGATGTCTGGGAGGATCACTTCGCGATCCACGCGGGCGTCACGTCGCGAGTGGGGCTTTCCACGCTCACGGCCGGAGGCGCCGAGAACGTCGCCGAGCTGCTGGTCGGGGCGCAGGTCAACCCCGCGCGGGAGTGGACTGTCGATCTCGGCGTTGGCCGGGGCATCACCGAGGGCTACGGCACGACGCGGTTCCGCGTGCTCGCAGGCGTCACGTGGACCCGCGTGCCTCGCCCCCGCAAAGTGGAGCCAGAGCTCGTGGAGCTGCCTCCGCCGGTGGAGCACGTTCCGGACCAGCTCATCATCGAGGAGATCGTCAAGCCACGGCGCGTCGAGTGGCGAGAAACGGAGCTTGCGCGTGTTGAACAGGACCAAATCGTCATCCGCGACCCCATCCAATTCGAGTTCGCGAAGGATGTGATCCTGCCCGTCAGCTTCCCGACGATGACCTTCATGGGCAAGCTGCTCGGCGAGCACCCCGAGATCGTTCACCTTGTCATCGAGGGCCACGCGAGCGACGAGGGTTCGTATTACTACAACTACGACCTGGCGAAGAAGCGGGCGGACGCGATCTGGCGAGCGTTGATCGAAGCCGGCGTTTCCCCCACCCGCATCTCCACCCGCTCGATGGGCGAGGTGGAGCCGAAGAACGTGGGCCTGGACGAAACCTCGCTGGCCGAGAACCGCCGCGTCGAGTTCCACATCGTGAAGCGGCTGGCCCCCGGCGAGAAACCTCCGCCCTACAAGCTGGAGATCAAGCAGCCATGGACGGGCGCTCCCGAAACCCTGCCGGCCCCTCCCCCCCCGCCCGTTCCGCGCGGCCCCGACGGGAAGCCGCTCGAATTGGGCCCGGACGGCCAACCCCTTCCTCCCAAGCCGCCGCCCGCCGACGGCCTCCCCGACGAAGACACCTTCCGCGATGACCCCGAGGAGGCCCCATGATCCTCGCACTCCTGTTCCCCGCCTTCGCCGATGAGAACTGCAAGAACGATCTCTGGCAGGACCTCAACTGCAACAGCATCGAGGTGTACGACGAAACGCTGGTCGACCTCAGCGACCCGGAGTGCCTGGAGAACATCGACCCGGCCACAGGGGAGCCGTATCCGAACGCCGACTATTACTACGATTACACCTCCTTCGGTTGCCTCTACCCGATTTCGGGCTTCGACGTCGACGAGGACGGTATGTCCTACGGATCCCTGCCGATCCCGCCCGAAGCCACGTTCCCCGACAAGATCGCGGTGTTCCTGTGCGACAACTGCCCGGACATCTACAACCGCGACCAGTCGGATCTCGACTGCGATGATGTCGGCGACGTGTGCGACAACTGCCTGGAATTCTTCAATACCGATCAGTTCGACACGGATCTCGACGGCATCGGCGACGTGTGTGACATCTGCCCGTACTGGCCCGATCCCGGCCAGGAAGACCACGACTTCGACAGCACGGGGGATGCCTGCGACAACTGCCCCAACCTGTACAACCCGAGCCAGGCCGACACGGACGGGGACTTGCTCGGCGACGCGTGCGACAACTGCGTCGTAACGCCGAATGGTGACCAGACCGACACGGACGGCGACAGCTTCGGCGACGAATGTGACCGGTGCCCCCTCGACTCGACGGTGACCACGCAGGATCGGGACCAGGATGGGCTGGGCGACAAGTGCGACAACTGCCCCGACGTGCTCAACGTCGATCAGGCAGACGTGGACGAGGACGGTACGGGAGATCCTTGCGACGACTGCGTGTTTACCTGGGATCCCGACCAGGTGGACGGCGACGACGACGAGCTCGGCGACCAGTGTGACAATTGCCCCGAGATCGCGAACTTCGCGCAGGTGGACACGGACGGCGATGGCCTCGGCGACGAGTGCGACGTGTGCCCGGAGGTCGTGGACCTCGACCAGCTCGACACCGACCAGGACGGCATCGGCGATGCCTGCGACAACTGCCCCGCCGTGCCCAACCCCGACCAGGACGACTCCTCCGACGGGGACGGCATCGGCGACGCCTGCGACAGCTTCAGCCTTCGTGGCGGCGGATGTCGCGACGCCTCCAGCGCGGTGCTGCTGGCGTCGCTGGTTGCGCTCGGGGTGCGAAGGAGGCGACAGACTCAAACTCGCTGACAAATGTCATTGACATCTGTCAGTGAAACAGTCATGGTGGAGCAGCCCATCGGAGCTCTCCCATGTCCAGCGTGTTCGATCCTGCCGTGCTCGTCCTCAACCGCGAAGTAAACACCGACTACCTTCGGTTTCTGAAGGAGCGGGACGGCGCCGCGGATCGTCGCGCAGGCACCCTCGCTCGGCGCGAAGCCTACTTCGCCGCGATTGACGCTCACCCCGTGCCTTACGAAGGGCCCCCGTTGGAGGCTGACTTCCGCGCGGCGCTCGGCGCCGGCGCCTCATCCTCAAGCCCAGCGCTGGCGCTCTGGATGGCGATCGCCGCATCCGCGAATGAGGGCGAGAAGTACTCGGTGGAGCGTATCCTCGCCTCGCGCCCCCCCCAAGCCGACCCGGAAGACCCGATGACGTACATCGAGCTGGAGGAGCTCTACCACACGCGCCTGCTGCTCGACGCGATCAAGACGCTCGGCGTGGACTACGCCGTGAAGGCCCCGCCGCTTTGGGTGCGCTTCCTGGCTTCCACCATGATCTTCGCCCCGAAGTCGATCGAATACATGGTCGTATTCTTCTCCGAGGTCGTCGGTACCGTGCTCTTCGCGGCCCTCGCCCGCAAGGCCCGCGAGCTCGTGGACCCCGCAACGGCCACCGGCGGGCGCATCGTTTCGTTGATCGAGGAGATCCTGGTCGACGAGGTCGGACATGTGGCCTTCGCGCGCGCCCAGCTCGGCCCCGTGCGCCTCTGGATCGCCAAGCAGACGGTGCGCGCGCTCGCCGGCGCCATGTACCGCGCGACGCCAGCCATCCGCGCGCTCTTCGACACCGAGGCCCTGGCCGAAGCCGCGATCAACCTCGATCTCTCCACGCTCCCGGCCCACATCCGGGCCCGCGCGTTCATGGTCGAGGCACCCGTGGCGACGGGGCTCGCTCCCGCGTAGCCGCGCCGCCCTACTCCGCGCAGTCGGCCGGCAGGGAGTACTCGACGACGATGTGGGCGCCCGGCGCCGGCATCTGGTCCTCGTCGAAGACGATGGCCTGCCCGCCTTCGTCGTACGTCCACCCCGACGTGACCACTTCGTCGTTCACGGTCACGACAAGCGTTTCGGCATCGGCGTTGGACGAGAGGCCGAAACGATCGGTCTGGCCGGTGGAGGAGAGCGTCGCGATGGCATCGAAGTACCCGCTCCAGTCCTGCTCGCAGATACTCAGGAACGCGCCGTGCGAGGCCAAGGCGGCCTCGTAGTAGCCATAGCCTGGGTCGGCAGAGTCACATGCGCTGGTGGGCACATCGCCCACGATGGCGGTGATCGCCATGTTCGGCGCCGAGGCCTGCATCGAGGCGACATAGCTGGCGTAGCTCCCCGGGGACTGGTCGGGCTCGTCCGACACCAGCACCACCGAGGTCTTGCTGTCCTCGCGCAAGAACCCGTCGTTGCAGCCGCCCGGCTGCGCCTCCTCCAGCGCGGCGGCGCCCACGGTGAGGCCCGCCTCGGTGTAGCGCCCGCCATTGCCCTGCACGCCCTCCAGGAACGCCGTTTCGAGGTTCGACGTTTCGGGGGTGAGGATGCCCGTGTTGCTGCAGCCGCTGTCGCGCGTGGAGATCATGATCTGCCAGTCGAGATCGAGGCCTTCCAGAGTCTCGACGAAGCTGGAGAAGTTCTCGATCATCTTGTCTTGATCGTCGGCCATGCTGCACGACTGATCCACGTAGAAGAAGATGTCGGTGCGGTCCCACGGCCCATCGCCCTGCCAGAACTCGTCGGTCACGTTCGGATCGAGCGTGCCGGAGCCGCTGATGGGCACCGTCGTCGTCTCCACCAGGGAGTTGCTGGTGAACCACACCTGTCCGCCGTAGTTCTCTTCTCCGGGCGGGTTGAAGAGCAGGTTCACATCCACGGACTCGTCGGGGCCCAGGTAGGCGGGGATGCCCTCGGTCTCCAACTCGAAGCCTTCTGCGGTCGTGACCGCGAGATCCACGATCAGCGTTCCATTCCCGACGTTCTTGACGGTGAGCGGCTGCTCCTGTTTGCAGTCCACCAGCACTTGCCCAAAACTATAGGGGTTCGGGGCCACGAAGATCTGCGGGATGGTGCCGCTGCCCACGATGGGAACGTCGAGCACGCCGCTGTCGGGGTCGTCGCTGGTTACGATGAGGCTCGCGGAGTCTGTCGGGTTCACCGGCGAGAATTTCACTGGAACGTTGATGCTCTGCCCCGGAGCGATGGTGGCCGCGGTTTCCGCCGTGCCGACGGTGAACGCAGTCGTGCCCGAGAGCACGAGGTTGGTGATGTGCAACTCAAGGTCACCCTTGTTGGTGATCTTCACGTCCTGCGTCGCCTCCGAGCCCGGGCTCAGCTCCTCAAAGGTAAGCGAGTCGGGCTCAATCTCGATGTCCGGCTCCAGCTCACCCTCGCCCTTATCCTTGTTGGACGGGTTGAAAGTCTGATCCGGCGGGCACGCTACAAGCAGCAGAAGGGCGATCATGGACGCTCCACGGCGGTAGGGTAGCCCGGAAGGCAGCGCCCCGACAGCCTGATCTGGATGTCGCGGCCGCGGGCCCCGAAATCAGCGGCCCAGCACCTTGGCCAGGAACAGGCGGCGATCGGTGCGGAAGCTGCCGTCGTTGCGACGGGCGGGAACCTCCATGTACACGCCGGTATCCTCGAAGCCGAGGCGCTTGTACATGTCGTAGGCCGCGTTCTTCAGCGCGCTGGTGCGGAGGATCACGTGGTCGAAGCGGGTGCGTTCGATCAGGTCCAGCCGGAGCTGGATGAGCTGCGTGCCGAGGCCGGACTGGCGCCACCCTTCCATGATGCCCAGCTCGGCAAAGTAGAAGGACTGTTCGATCGGCAACAGGCCGCGGATCTCCCGCACCACGTCGGGCTTGTTCACGACGGGGAATGCGATGGCGAAGCCGGCGACGACGCCGGAGTCTCGCACCGCGAGGAGGGTGATCTGATCGGGGATGCGAAGCGCGCGGCGAAGCACCGCCCCCGCCTCTTCCGGCGAACAACGCTCGTTATAGGGCGGCTCGCTCCAGATCTCCTGGTAGGCGCCCGCGAAGGCAGCAAGCCACGTGTCTCCGTCTGCCGCGGAGTCGAGCTGGAGGATCTTGAGGCCGTCCGGGCGTTCCGCCACCGTCAACATGCGCTGAGCCTACCTCATCGTGAGCGGGAACGGGGGGGCGTCACGCGGCAAACACAGCGGTGGCCACAACCCGCCCCCCGAAGGTGCCCACCCGAACGCGCAGGGGCGCCCCGCCGAGGGCGGCGTGGGCCGCGGCGACTTCGCCGATGAGCCCCACGTCGGCGAGCCCGTCCACGATAGACCGAACCTCGATCTCCCGCGGCGACAGCGCCAGACCGGCGCCCAGGGCCTTGAGTACGGCCTCTTTGACGCTCCACACGGCCGTACGCTCCTCCGCCGATCGGGCCCAGGCCCGCTCCGCGTCGGTGAACCACTCCGCGGCGAAAACATCCGACCGCGGCTCCACGTTCTCCATGTCGACGCCCGCGCGGGCCCCGCGAACGGCGAAGGCCAGCGCCTCACCCTGCGTGTGCGTGATGCTGACGTGCACGTCGTCGCGACCGGTTACGACAGGACGCCCGCTAGCCTCGCGCTCCACCGAAAAGTCCCCCGCAGGGACCAACGCGAGCACCGCGCGCTTCGCCGCGAGCTGCCCAGCCAGACGATCAGCCTGCCGGCTGGCGTTTCCGCGCGCGGTGAACCTCGCCTGCTCGCCATCGGGCAGCTCGTCCCGGGCCTCGGCGGCAACGGCGATGGAGGCGCTCGGCCACCCGCCCTCGGGGATGGGCAGACGATCCTCCGGGTCCAACGGACCCTTCTCCACCATGCGGAAGCCCCGCACCCGCATCACACGGCCCTCTGAGCCATCCACATCGATGTCGTAGGTGCCGCCGCGTTGGTGAACCACGACCTGCAGCGATTCCCCCTCAACGGCGGAGCGCACCAACTCGACCGCATCGATGCTCGCAGGCAGCGCCATCACCCCGTCGAGGGCGATGCGATGGAGCCCCGCCGCCTGGAACGCCGCTTCGAGCACCAGCGGCTCGGTGAGCAGCCCCTCCGCGATGAGCCCGTGCTCCACCGCCGCTTCTGCCATCAGCCCCTGCACCGCCACGGCCTCGGCCCGCTGCAGCACCTGGAACCGCGGACCGTGGAAGAAGCGCCGGTAGATGTCCTTTTGCGACACCCGCTCCTCCGGGAAGTAGGCCGAAGGCAACGACGGCAAGAGCGGCATTTCGGCGAGCTGCACGCTGGCCTCGAAGTGAACCGTCGTCTGCTCCCGGCCGTTCTTCAAGGTTCGGGTGCTGCGCAGCACACAGCGCCACGCGCCATCCTCATCGGGCTCCGCGGTGATCTGCACGAGCGCCGGTTCGTCGCGATGCAGCTTGAGGGGCGCTGCGAACGTCACGTCCTCCACGCCGGCATACCGACCGCGTGGGTTCGCGGCGAGCGCCGTAGCCACCATCATTTCCAGGCCAATCACACCCGGCAAAACCGGGATGTTGTCGATCGCGTGATCCGCCATCCACGGGTCAGAGGCCAGCGAGAGGCTCCGACGCGCGATCGCCCGGTCGCCGAGCAGTTCCACCGAATCCAGGAGCGGGTGCAGCGCGGGGGACTGGAAATCCCCGAGCTTGCCGGCGATCACCAATTCGCCACCAACGCCCGCGCTCACGAGATCGCACAGCACCCGCGCGCCGGCCCGGGGGGGCAAGAGCTCCACGCCGCGTGAGGTGAGGAGCTGCTCCATCCCCCCACGCACAGCCATGCCAACATCCGCCCATGCCGTCCACGCGATGTGCAAGGAGCGCGGCCGAACCTGGCATACCTGTGCCATTGCCTCGTTGGCGGCGCTGTAGTCCACCTGGCCCGCGTTGCCGAAGCGGCCGGCGATGCTGCCCATGCTCACGAAGAACGTGGCTGGGTCGATCGACTCCACCAGCGCCAGCCCGCCCTCGGCTTTGCCGTCGTAGACACGCCGGAAGGCGACCTCGTCCTTATCGGCGAGCAACCTCGACTCCTCGACGCCAGCACCGTGAATCACGAGGTCAATCCGAGGCAATTCATCGCGCAGGCTTCGCACCGCGCGCCGCACCGCGTCGGCATCGGCGAGATCGAGCGTACGCACCGAAACCTCGGCCCCAAGCGCCCGCATCGCCTCAACGTTCTGGCGCGCCTCCTCCGCCGTACGCAGCGGCTTGAGACGATCCTCGATCATCTTGGGCGTGACTCGCTTTTCTGTCCGCGACAGCTCGGCCTTGATGCGCGCGCGCTCGGCCTCCTCATCCAGCGGCTGCTCCCCGGCCGCCGTGCGCGCCACGAGGATCAGCGCGCAAGGACCACGCCGGGCCAATTCCAAGCCCACCTGGGCGGTGATGCCCCGGGTGCCCCCGGTCAACAGCGCGATCGGCCGCTTGGGCCAGTGCCCCTCTGTCGGCACGAGCTCCACGGCCAACGCGGCGACTTCGCGCACGCCCGGTCCGACCCACACCTCGACGGCACGGTCAGCCTCGCCCAGTTCGTCTACGATGGCGCGAGCCGCATCCAGCGCTGGCCAACCGGCCTGCACCGTCACGACGCGCGCGCGGCACCCCGCCCACTCGCGCCCGAGCGCCTTGCACATGCCGGCGCGGGCGCCGTTGTCGCGCGCTGCACGCACGTCCGCGGTGGCCTGCAGGACCGCCACCCACTGACGGGGGCGCTTCGTGTCCAGGCGTTGGGCCTGGGCGAAGAGCTCCAGCAGCGGTGTGCCGCAGTCGATCACCACGTCGGGATCGCCATCGGAGCGCGCGCCCGCGAGCTCGATGTCCTCGCGGAGCGCACGCGCCAGTTCACCGCCGCCAAGCACCCATACCACCTGGCCGCGCAGGGTGCTCACCGGCAGCTTCACCTGGCTTACGCGCACACAGCGCCGCACCCGGAAGTCGGCCGGGAGCAGGTCGGGGCGCACGGGGGCGGTCGCGACCGGCGTCGGCGCGGCTGGCATCCCGCCACCGTCAGCACCAGCTCCTGCCCCCGGCTCGGTCCGGGCGGCACTGTCGGCGCTCAGTCCTCCGCCCTCCCGGGGGGAGGTGGCCGCAGGCCGGAGGGGGGGAACCGCCGGCTCACCGGCCCTCGCCCCGTTCGCCTTCTCGGCGAGCCAACCCGCCAACTTCTCCACCGTGGGGTAGTCCGCCAGCTTGAAGCTGTCGTCCCGCTCCAGGCCGTAGGCGTCCCGCACCTCGGCGAAGATCTCCGCCTGCTTCACGGTATCGATGCCAAGGTCGGCCTCAAGCTCGTACGCCGGGTCGATCTCGCTGGGTTCGTAGCCCGTTTTGGCGGAAACCACCGAAATGAGGCGCTCCAACACCTCGGCCTCACTCACACCACTTGCGGGCCGGGGTGCCGCCGTCGATGACGCGTCCGCCGACGCGACGACGGGCGGTGTCGAGGGGCGCGGCGCCGTGCTCGCCACCTGCGAAGACGCAACTTCCCCCCCACCGGCCTGACCCGCAGCCTGCGTCGCCAGCCACCCCGCCAGCTTCTCCACCGTCGGGTAGTCCGCCAGCTTGAAGCTATCGTCCCGCGCGAGCCCGTAGGCATCGCGCACCTCGGCGAAGATCTCCGCCTGCTTCACGGTGTCGATCCCGAGATCGGCCTCCAGCTCGTACGCCGGATCGATCTCTGCCACGTCGTACCCGGTCTTCGCGGCAACGACGGACACGAGCTTCTCCAGCACGGCCGCGCGGTCCACGCCGCCCGGTGTCGGCGCGACAACGACGGCTACGGCCGGCGCTCGATCGGCCGTCACGGGCCGAACGGTGAGCGTCGGCTCCCGATCGGCGTCGGGCATGGCTCCGCCTGCGGGTGCGCTCACCACCGCGCCGGCCTTCGAAGCGAGCCAGGCCGCCAGCTTCTCCACCGTGGGGTAGTCCGCCAGCTTGAAGCTGTCGTCTCGTTCAAGGCCGTAGGCGTCTCGCACTTCCGCGAAGATCTCCGCCTGCTTCACGGTGTCGATGCCGAGATCGGCTTCCAGCTCGTAGCTGGGATCGATCTCGTCGCGTCCGTAGCCCGTTTTCGCAGCGACCACGCCGATGAGCCGGTCGAGGACCGCTTCGCGCGTAACGCCGGAGGGCGCCGGCGACGCCGCGGACGAAGCCGCCGCGTCCACCGCGGCCGGTGCGGCCTCCACGACCTTCGCCGTCGGGTCGACCGCGAAGCGCAGTTGCCGCGCCTCGATGACCAGCTTGCCGGGTGCGCCGCCCATCTTCGCGATCCAAGCCGCGTTGGTGCGCACGTCCGAGATCCGCACATCGCCCTTGGCAACCTTCTTCCAGGCGGCGAGCGCGAGCTGGCTGCCGAAGCCGGCCGCGAGGCGGAGCGCATAGGTGATGTCGTAGTGGCCGCCGGTGCTCAACGTGAGCGGTCCGAGATCCGGGTCCGGCTCCTTCAGGTTCGGAATGGGCGGGACAAGCTGGTATTGCAGCGACTTGACCGCGACCGTGTCCTCGATCCCCGCGCCCATCGGGTGCCCCGTATACCCCTTGGTGTTCGCGATGATCATCTTCGACGCCGCGGCGCCAAACGCGTGTGGCAAGCTGGCCATCTCCGCCGCCGCCGACCCGCCCCGCGCGGGGGTGTACGTCTCGTGGCTCAAGAACACGCAGTGCTCGGCGAACTCGCGGTGGCTCACGCCCGCCGCCGCCACAGCCTTGTCCGCAAAGGTTTTCACCTCGCGCGAGATGTGCGCCGCATCGAGCCGGGTGCCGTGGAACGCGCTGTTCGCAATGTGCGTCCCCAACAATTCCGCGATCGGCACCATGCCGCGCGCCGCCACGTCATCGCTTCGTTCGAGCACGAGACCCACGGCCCCCATGCCAAGGATCATGCCATGGCGACGCCGATCAAACGGCAACGCCGCGTTCTCGACCTCCGCCGTCGTGGTTGCCGCGCCCGCAGCCATGAACCCGGAGCCGATCCACTCCAAGAGGTTCTCGCTCGTCACGTCGTCGGCGCCGACCACGATCACCCGATCGCAGCGACCCGCTTTCAACCAGTCTTCCGCGACAGCCAACGCCTGCGTGGTGCTCGCGCAGGCGGCGTTGACGGCCGTGTTCGGCCCCCGAGCGCCGAGGAGCTGCGCGAGCTGGCTGTGCCCCATCGCGAGGATCTGGAACAGGAACCGGCGATCGAAGTGCCCCTCACCGTCGTCACCGCCCTGGCCGAGCTTCTGAACGAGCTGATCGTACCCGGCGAAGGCGCTACCGAACACAATGCCGGTGGTGTCGCGCATCGGCTCGGGGAGCGCCCAACCCGTCGCGACCGGCTTACCGGTCGTGGTCTGGCGCCAGGTGCGAACCAGGGGAATCCCAGCGTCCTTGAGCGCCTCCAAGGCCGCCGCGAACGCCAATTGCGTCGCGATGTCCAGGCTACGCACGAGCGAGGCCTCCATGCCGTAGTCCGCCACCAGATCGAAGTGCCCGCGCTGGCCGGCGAGACGAATCACCTGATCGCGGGCTTCAACCGGGAGGAAGCCGCCCTCTCCGGTCAGTGGATCCTTGGTGAGGCGCACGAGGCGCTTGGCGATGAACTTGTCCTGCCCGGCCTCGGAGACCTGCGTGATCCGGTTTTCGCCCTTGAGCATCCGCTGGATGCCGTCGGCCTCGAACACCTCTCCGCCGCCCGGAAGCCCCAGTGAAGCTCCCGAACACACGATCTGGCTGTGGCGGGGGGTCGGAGGTGACGACGCCGTTGCCGTGGGCTTGGGCGCTCCCGACGCCTTGGGGGCCACCACCGCCGCCGGCACGGGCGCCACCACCGGCACGGGCGCCACCACCGGCGCCGGCGCTACTGCGGCCGGGGCTTGCGCCGCCTGGAACGCTGTCCACGCCGCGCCAAGGAAACCCTGCAACGCGGGCAACATCGCGGTGGCGAAGGTGGCGCCGTCTACGCCGCGGAGGTCCTGCCCCGCGATCTGCGCGAGGAACTTCGCCGCCGAGTCCGCCGGGATCGTCGGGGCGCCGATGTGGATCACCGGCGCGTGGCCCGTCGGCACGTGCGAGATGACTTGCGACTCCGCTGCGGCCCGGCGCTCGGGCATGGAAGCGGGTCGCGTGGCCCCCGCGCGGTTCGCCGCGTAGTCCACGAGCTGCCGCAGCGTGCGGTGCTGCCCGATGCGGAACTCCGGATCGGGCTCCAGCTTCAGCGCATCCCGCACCTGCGAGATGATGTCGGCGCTCTTGACGGTGTCGATGCCGAGGTCGGCCTCGATGTCGTGGTCGAGGGCCAGCTCCTCCACCTGGAGGCCCGTTCGCCGAGCCACGATCTCGAAGATCGTGCGGATGATCTCCGGGGTGCCTACCCGTTCCACCGGCGCATGAGCCGCGTTCGCCGCCTCGTTACGGGCGGCCAGCAGCGGCGTGGTGCTCCGCCGGCCCACCATGGGGGCGAAGATGTCCGTCTCCGCCGCAGGACGCCCCGCCACCGGGAACCCGAGCGCGAACAGGTCCGCCAGCGCGTCGAGGAAGGACGGGATGCCGCCGCGCTTGGGCTGGTTCGTGTACAGCGCGCGGTGCGGACGGTGCTTCAGGATCTGCACCACGAAGCCCGACAAGGCCCGCTTCGGCCCGCACTCCACGAAGATGCGCGCCCCATCCGCATACATGCGCTCCACCTGCGCGATCCACTCCACCGGGGCCGCAACCTGCAGCGCCAGGTTCTCGATGATCGCCTCACGAGCGCCGGGGCCCGTGGGGTAGTATCGGCTATCCACGTTGGTGGTGATCTTCCGGACGGGCTCGCGGATATCCAGGCTTTCAAGCACCCGTTTCAGCGGCGCGCTCGCGGGGGCCACGATTCGGCTGTGGAAGGCGTGGCTCACGGGCAGCGGGTACACCGTGATCCCGCGGCTCTTGAACAGCTCGCTTGCGGCCTCCACCGCGTCCGACTCACCCGCGATCACGGTCTGCGTGGGGCAATTCTTGTTCGCCGGCACAACGTAGCCGGGCACTTCGGCCAACACTTCCATCACGACGTCGGTGCTCGCCGCGATGCCCGCCATCTTGCCCACATCGTCCAGCTTCACCGCGGCCATCTCCCGCCCGCGCGCGCTCACGGCCACCAGCGCATCCTTGAACGTGAGGATCCCCGCCGCCACCAGCGCCGCGTACTCGCCGAGGCTGTGCCCGGCCACCATGTCCGGCCGCACACCATACGCGGAGAGCAGGCGTAGCACCGCCACATCCACGGTGAGCGTGGCGGGCTGGGAGATCGCCGTGTCCCGGAGCCGATCGAACTGCTCCTCCTCGGTCATCGCCGGGTCGCGCGCGATGAGCGAGGTCAACGAGCGCCCAAGCAGCGGCGTCATCACCTCGTCCGCCTCCGTGAACGTCGCCTTCACGATGGGGAATTGCTCAGCGAGGTCCAGGCCCATGCCGATGTACTGCGAGCCTTGCCCCGTGAACAGGAAGGCGATCTGCCCGTCGCAAGGCACGTCCTCCAAAGCGATGCCGCGCTGGCGCACGAGATCGTAGCCTTTCCCCTTCTTCAACGCCGAGATCACCTTCTCCACCTGGGAGACCATCTCCGCTTGATCCACCGCGCACGCCGCCACGCGCAGCGGCGCGTCCGGCTCATAGGGCGCCGCCTCGCCAAACTCGGCGAGCGACGTGCACTTCTGGACCAGCTCCTCCGGCGTGTCGGCCGAGAGCGCCCAAAGCCCTTCGGGCACGGGAACGGACTTGTCTACAACCGGACCGCCGGCCCCGACACCTGCGCGCGGCGAAACAGACGCCGCCGGCGGAGCCGCGTTCGCCACCGCACTCGAAGCACCCGGCGCCGCCCCAGACGTGGTCGTCGTGACCGGAGGCCACGCGCTCACCGGCACCACGGTAGACGACGCCTTCGCCATCCCCGGCCGGAAGCCCTCCATGACCATGTGGAAATTGGTGCCGCCAAAGCCGAACGCGCTCACGCCGGCGAACCGCGGGCCGCCGTGATCCCAGGTCTCCGCCGTCGTCTGCACCCGAAGCGGAACCACCGACAAGTCCAGGTCTGGACGTGCGTTTTTGTAGTTGATGCTCGGCGGGAACACCCCGTGGAACAGCGCGAGGCTCGTCTTGAGCGCGCTCGCGGCGCCGGCGGCGCTCTTCAGGTGCCCGATGTTCGACTTTACCGAGCCGATGCGGGTGGGCCGGGTGCGGCGTCCGCGGCCGATCAGGTCACTCAGCGCCTCGACTTCCACCTTGTCGCCCACCACGGTCGAGGTGCCGTGGCACTCGAACAGGTCCACGTCGGCCGGGTCCACGCCCGCGTTCTCGTACGCCCGCCGCAACGCGCGACGTTGCCCCTCGGGGTTTGGCGCCGTGATGCCCTTGCCTTTGCCATCGGAGCTGCCGCCGAAGCCGCGGATCACGGAGTACACGCGGTCGCCGTCGCGCAGCGCATCCGCGAGGCGCTTGAGCACCAGGATTCCAACTCCTTCGCCCATGACAAAACCGTTCGCATTCGCGTCGAACGGCCGGCTGCCGTCGGGAGAGAGCGCGCCGATCTTGCAAAACTTCGCGTAGGTTGCGACGCCCATGGACCGGTCGGCGCCGCCCGACAGCGCCATGTCGAAGTCGCCGTCCTGAAGCCCCTTCACCGCCGCTTGAATTGCAGCCATGGAACCGGCGCAAGCCGCGTCCGTCGTGAAGTTCGGGCCGCCCAGGTTCAAGGCGTTGGTGATGCGACCGGCCACGACGTTCGCAAGCTCACCCGGCATCGAATCTTCGGTGATGGGCGCGAGGTTTCGCTTCAGCTCTTCTTCGTACGCCGACAAGATCGCCGCGCGATCGTCGGAGGGCAGCGCCGCGAAGCCGCGCACCTCGGTGAGCGCCTTGCGGATGGCGGGGAACATCACCCGGATCGTGTACTCGTCCGTGATCTCGCCACCCATGGAGTTCCCAAGGATGGTGGCGACTCGTGAACGATCGTAGTCGCGACCGTCCCCATAGCCGGCGTCGTCGAGCGCGTCGGCCGCGGCTTCGAGCGCCATCTGCTGGATCGGATCCACCAGGCGTGCCACGGAAGGCGGGATGCGGAAGCGCTTGGGGTTGAACACGAAGTCGGTGACAAAGCCGCCGATCTTCGCGTAGGTCTTGTCGGGGATGGACTTGTCGGCGTCCCAAAACAGCGCCGGATCCCAACGCTCTTTCGGCACCTCGATGATGCCGCTGAAGCCGGCGACGAGGTTTGTCCAGAGCGCGGCGTGGGAGGCGCTCTGCGGGAGCCGGCACCCGAGGCCGATCACCGCCACCGGCTCGTGGCGGTCGATGTGGGCGAGGGGGTCTTCCACGCGGGCGGAGCGGTCGGAGACTGACGGTTCGACGCGCACCGAGGCCGTCGCGACAGGCGCGGCGGACACCCGGGGCGGCTCGGAAATCGAGGAGCGCCAGGCCGCCACGGCCCTCGCCAACGTGCCGAACCGGCGTTGCACGCTGGTGGCGTGGAGCAACCCCGCGCCGGCCGGCCACGCGCAGGTGAACGGGTCATCCGCCGCGTACACGCCGCGCGCGACGTCTTCGACCGCTTCGCCCGCTACGACGCGGCGGTACGCCGGGCTGGCGAGGGATGCCACCAGGTTTGCCTCGCCGACCCTACGAAAATCGGCTGCGGTGATCCGCTCAAGTCGCCCCGCCAGCGTGGCGCCCAGCTCAAAGAACCCCGCCAACACGTCCCCGAGCACGAGCCCGACCCCTTCCGGAGCCGGCGCTTCGGGCGGGTGCGGCCAATCCACGAGCAGCGGCACACCTGAGCCGGTGTAGTGGCGGCACAATTCGCGAACGTCCTCGCTTCCGGAGCGCCCGCCGCTGCCGAGACCGCGGAGGTAGAGCCCGGCGAAGCCCTCGGGAAGCGGGCCGCCATCCGTCGTTTCGAGCCACGTGGCCCGGGTAGGGTGGGGCGCGCCGGTCATCACGATCAGCGGCCCGGTGCCGGGGGTTTCCTCCGCCGTTCGGACGCGGACCCACGCTCCCTCAGGAACAACACACGAATCGCTCGTGAGATCCACGATCACCCGCACGCCGGCCGCGAGCAGCTCCCCCGCGCAGGCGACGCGCGCCGCGGGCAACAGGACGGAGCGAGGAATCACGACCATGGAGCGGCTCCCGGGGGGCGCGCGGGTCTATCGCGGATCCAGTCGGCATGCGAATGAGCGGCGGTTCACCCAACGTTTCACACCCCGGCGCCTAACCCAACCGCTCGCTTCGCTCCCGGTCGGGGCCCAGCGCCGGGCCCTGCACAGGCATCCTCGTGTTCGCCCGCCTTTCCCGGCCCATATGGATGGGCCGCGGCGGGCTACCTTGATCGATCTCGCGGAAGGCCCAACCGCTCGCTTCGCACCCGGTCGGGGCCCAGCGCCGGGCCCTGCACAGGCATCCTCGTGTTCGCCCGCCTTTCCCGGCCCATATGGATGGGCCGCGGCGGGCTACCTTGATCGATCTCGCGGAAGGCCCAACCGCTCGCTTCGCACCCGGTCGGGGCCCGGCACCGAGCCCTCCACCGGCTGCCACGTGTTCGCCCGGTTAGCTCCCTCGAATGCTGCTGCTCGCCGCCCTCCTCGCCCTCGACGGTCTCACGCCCACCGCAGCCGCGGCCGAGGGCGCCTTCCAGCTCAGCCCCAGGGTGAACCGCCGCTATCAGGATGTCATCGTCACGCAGAGCGGCACGCGCTGGCGCGGAAAGATCACCGCACGGGGGGACGTGTATCGGATCCGCCTGGCCGACGCGAGCGAGATCGCCGTTCCGAAGGAGGAGATCAGCTCGGTTACCCGCGAGCTCGACCCGGCGCTCATCCACAACGGCCAGTGGTGTATGCGGGTAACACCCGGGTTCGAGGCGGCGTTTGTCATCGCCGACAAGGACGGCGGCCCCCAGTACGGCGGCATGGCCGAGATCGCCCTGGCGCACAACTGGGGCGGCTCCTTCGAGCCGGAGCTCACCGTCACCGTGTCGCCCATCGGCCCGAAGGATGGCTCCATCACCTATCAGGGGGGCCTCGGCGTTCGTTATTACCTGCAGCCAAACAGCAAATGGAAGGCGTACACCAACACGCAGATCATCCTCTTCGGCAACCGAGGGGATCTCGGGCTGCGCACCGGCCCCGGGTTCATGTGGGACATCAGCCCCGGGTTCGGCCTCGGCACCAACCAGGGCGTAACCCTGCTGATCCAGGCGGATCCGGCCGCGGTGGCGGTGGGGTACCACGCGGCGTTGACGGTGCAGGGTAGGTTTTAGGGGGGGAACCTTTGGGCGAGGCTCGCAGCCCGGTCCCTTCGTGTAGCGGGCGTCGCGGAGCCTCGCGGGCGCCACTTCCCAAGTCGAGTCCCCCTAAACAGCCGCACCTCGCAGTCGAGCCCGGCTGTTTGACCCCGCCGCCGCTTACGACGCGGCGCCCCTCGCGAATATCGGCGTTCGCTCGTTTCCCTCGGCCTGAACACCGCGCCACTGAGGGTCCACTCCGCTTCGAGCGGCGCCATCGCGGCCAGTCAGTCGGTCTTGACTTCGAGCTGGGGCCAACGAGCGCGGCTCGACTCGGCTACGCCCCGCCCGCGGCTCCCCGCACGCCGGGCGCGGGTGAACGCCCGACTCAGTACACATCGGGCGGGGATCGCAGCTCCGCTCGCGAGTCCTGCGTTGCCGTGTAGTAGGCGTACTCGCCATCGGCATCCACGTCGCACACGCCGTGCACAATGAACCCGTTCTCCCCGGCTTCCACCCAGTAGCCACCTCGCACCTTACCGTCGGGCGCCCACCCGAGCTCCCGCCACGCGCCGCCGCCGATCCAGTCGTGCTGCGTCTTGCCGGAGATCTCCGTGTCCGCCAGGTCGGCGCCGCCCACCGGCAGGTAGGTGCCGTAACTTGCATGGTAGGCGTGCTCGGCGGTGCGAATCGCGTCCACGTTGGCGGGCACCTCGGAGCGCTTCGCCTTGAGCTGCATCGCGACGAAATTCGGAATTGCCACCGCGGCGGAGATGCCCAAAAGGGCAACCATGCCCACTCCGCACACGACCGCTACGAACACGCTCAGCCCCCCCGCGTTTGCCGCCGGCACGAGGCCTGGCGCCGCGCGCCCGAAATCGCTGAAGCCGACGACTACGTAGGTGCCCGCGGCATCATCGTGGAGCGTACGGCGGGTGCCTCGAAAAATGCACAGCGTGTCCACAAGGCTGAGCAGGCTTCCCACGACGGGGATGAACCCCATCCCATACCGCGCTCCCTCACGGACGAGGATCGTCTTCACCCACGACGGCGTTTCCCCGGCGGCGTTCACGATGCGGATCCCCAAGAGCTTCTTGCCCAGCGACTGCCCGTACTGCGCCAGAAGCCAGCATTGGGCGATGAACATCGGGATCGCGCACAGCCCCGCGCCGACCAGCGTACCGGCTGTGATTTCCTGGTCGGGCGGTCCCGGCGCCACGACGCCCCCAACGAACCCGCCGAAGAGGGCCACCGCAGCCATCGAGATCGCATCGAGCACCCGGGCGGCCCACCGGATCCAGGGGCTGGCGAGCGCGGAAAACACGCCGCCTTCCCCGGGATCGGCGGCGGCGACATCGCCAACGGGGATCTGCCGATAGAGATCGTCGTTGGGCGCCAGGGACAAGAGCGGCTCCGAAGTGACTCCCGACGTATGCCAGCGGGCCGACGGGGGCATGGTGAATTCGCAAGGCGACGCCGGCGTATGCGCGGCTCGTCATTGGCGAGGGCCGCGGCGGAGCAGGAGCGAGGCGGGATCGGGGCGAGGCTCGCAGCCCGGTCCCTTCGTGTAGCGGGCGTCGCGGAGCCTCGCGGGCGCCACTTCCCAAGTCGAGTCCCCCTAAACAGCCGCACCTCTGAGTCGAGCCGGGCTGTTTGACCTCGCCGCCGCTTACGACGCGGCGCCCCTCGCGAATATCGGCGTTCGCTCGTTTCCCTCGGCCTGAACACCGCGCCATGGCGGTTCCGCGCCCCTTCGAGCGCCGCCATCGCGGCCAGGCAGCCCGACTCGACTACGAGTCGCGGCCAACGAGCGCGGCTCGACTCCGGCACCAGGCGGCCCGCACGCCGCGTTACCTTCCGCCGCCCCCGCCGGAGCTGCCCTGCATGCGCGTCCTCGTCGCCGATAAGCTCGCCCCGTTCGTGTCCGGCCGTCTGCAGGACCTCGGATGCCTGGTAACCGTGGATCCTTCCGCGAAGGAAGCGGCGTTGACCGCTAAGATCGCCGAGCTGGACCCCGAAGTGCTCATCGTTCGCAGCACGAAGGTCACGGCCGCGGACATCGCCGCGGGGCAAGCGCTGTCCCTTGTGATCCGAGCGGGCGCGGGCGTGAACACCATCGACCTCGCCGCCGCCTCAAAGCGCGGGGTGTACATCACGAATTGCCCGGGGAAGAACGCAGTGGCGGTGGCGGAGCTGGCGATCGGCCACCTCATCAACGCCGACCGTCGCATCAGCGACAACGTCGCGGCGCTGCGTGCCGGCAAGTGGGACAAGAAGACGTTCGGCGTTGCACGAGGCCTTCGCGGCCGTACCCTGGCGATCATCGGGGCCGGCCAGATCGGTCGCGAAGTGATCGTCCGCGCCGTCGCGATGGGAATGAAGATCGTGGCCTGGGGGCGTACGTTCTCCGATGCCGACGCAGCCGCGCTCGGCGTGGTGGACGCCCCGACGATCGAAGCGGCGGTCGCCCAGGCCGATGCCGTGAGCGTGCACCTCGCGCTCGTGAAGGAGCTGCGGGGGCGGATCGGCGAGAGCGTGTTCGCGGCGATGAAGCCGGGCGCCTACTTCATCAACACCGCCCGGGCCGAGCTCGTGGACAGCGAAGCGCTGCTCCGCGCCGTTCGCGAGAAGAAGCTCCGCGTCGGAACCGACGTATTCCCCGACGAGCCCAGTGCCGCCCAGGCGGAGTACCACCACGCGCTGGTGAACGAACCGAACGTATACGGCACCCACCACATCGGCGCGAGCACCGACGAAGCCGAGGAGGCCGTGGGCGAAGAATGTGTCCGGATCGTGGCGGCCTACAAGGCCGGCGCGCCCATCCCCAACTGCGTGAACCTGGCCACGCGCACCCCCGCCACGCACCTGCTCGTCGTCCGCCATGCAGACCGCATCGGCGTCCTCGCGCACGTGCTCGGCATCCTCCGGGAAGCCGGCGTGAACGTGGAAGACATGCAGAACATCATCTTCTCGGGTGGCGACGCGGCGTGCGCTCGCATCGCCACGAAGGGCGCCGTTTCCCCCGAAGCGCTCTCCCGTATCCAGACCGACCCCCACATCTTCGCGGCCTCCTGCGTCGCGATCTCGGAGTAACCATGGCCCGCTTGCACAACTTCTCGGCCGGCCCGGCCGTGCTCCCCGTCTCTGTCGTCGAAGAGCTCCGCGCGAACCTGCTCGATCTCAACGGCTCGGGCATCGGCCTCATGGAGATCAGCCACCGTAGCAAGACCTTCCAGGCCGTCGTGGATGGCGCCGAAGCGCGGGTGAAGCGCGTGCTGAACGTGCCCGCCGACTACACGGTGCTGTTCCTGCAGGGCGGCGCCTCGATGCAGTTCTACATGCTGGCGTTGAACCTCCTTCGTCCCGGCGAACAGGCCGACTACCTCGTCACCGGCACCTGGGCGCAGAAGGCGATCAAGGAAGCGAAGCGCATCGGCGACGCGAAGGCGATCTGGGACGACGCGCCGAACAACTTCAAGCGCGTGCCGAAGAACGGCGAGTACACGGTGCGGGAAGGCGCGGTGTACCTGCACTACACGTCGAACAACACCATCTATGGCACCGAGTACCACGAGCAGCCCGACGCGCAGGGGCACAAGCTCGTGGCTGACCTGTCGTCGGACATCGCGGGCGTGCCCGTGAACATCGGCGCGCACGAGCTCATCTACGCCGGCGCCCAGAAAAACCTGGGACCGAGCGGGGTAACTCTCGTGCTCCTGTCTCCGTGGGCGCTGGAGCGCGTGCCTGCGGGCCTGCCGGCCATGCTCGACTACAAGGTCCATGCGAAAGACGGGTCGATGTACAACACCCCGAACTGCGTCGGGATCTACGTGCTCGACCGCGTGCTCGCCTGGATGGAGGCGAACGGCGGAAGCGCGGCCATGATCGCCAAGAACCAGAAGAAGGCCGGCACGCTGTACGCCGAGCTCGACCGCACGAAGTTCTGGAGCCCGCACGCCCGGAAAGACGCGCGAAGCGTGATGAACGTCACCTGGCGATTGCCCAGCGAGGAGCTGGAAGAGCGCTTCGTGAAGGAGGCGAAGGCGGCCACGCTCGACGGGCTGAAGGGGCATCGCTCGGTGGGCGGCATTCGCGCCAGCCTTTACAACGCGCTTGAGCAGGAGAGCGTGGACGCGTTGGTGGGGTTCATGCAGGAGTTTGAGCGGAAGAACGGGTAGCGCGCGCCCGCGATAAAGCCGCCCCGCCCATGCTCTCCCTCCTCCGCATCCGCCAACTCGCGATCATCGACGAGCTCGAAGTTCCCTTCGGCGAAGGCCTGAACATCGTGACGGGGGAGACGGGGGCGGGCAAGTCCATCCTGGTGGACGCGCTCCAGTTGGTGCTCGGGGCGCGCGCACGCCCCGATCTGGTGCGGGCTGGAGCCGAGCGCGCCGAAGTGGAAGCCTTGTTCGACCTGCGGAATGACCCTGCGGCCCGTGCGCGCCTCGGCCCCGACATCGCCCCCGATGGCGAGCTGGTGCTGCGGCGCGTCGTCGAGGCGGAAGGCCGCACCCGGGTGTACATCGACGGCCGACTGGGCACGGTCGCTGAGCTCTCCAGGCTCGCCGCTGGCTTGTGCGACATCAGCTCCCAGCATGAGCACCACTCGCTCGTCGATCCCGCCACGCATCTCGGCTACCTCGACGCCTACGCCGGCCTCGCGGTGGAGGCCGCCGCGATGCGCGAAGCGTGGGAGCGCCTCGCCGCGAGCGCCGCCCAGCTCGACGCCCTTCGCGCCGCCGTACGCGAAGATCGCGCGGACTGGCTCCGCTTTCAGCTCGCCGAGCTGGAGCGGGTCCGCGGTCTCAACGTCGATGAGGGCGAGGTGGCGCGGCTGCGTAACGTAGACCAGCTCGTAAGCGCCGTTTCTCGCGCTGAAGCCCGCTTGTACGCTGAGGATGGCGCGGTGTGCGGCGCGCTCGGCCGGGTGGAGTCGGAGCTGAACGCAGCGGGGCGCCTGGACCCCGCTCTCGCGCCCTTCGCGGACCGCCTGGCCACCGCGCGCGCCGAGCTGGAGGACGTCGCGACTGAGCTCTCCCGCTACCTCCGCGGCCTCCACGCCGATCCGGCCCGGCTCGTGGAGCTGGAAGAAGCCGCCCACGAAGTACGCCGCCTTCGCCGCAAACATGGCGACGATCTCGGGGCTGCCGAAGCTGGGCTCCAGGGCGAGCTCGCCGCATTGGCCGGCGCCGCCGAGCAGGCGACGCAGCTCGAAGCCGCGATCGTTACGCTCCGCAGGGAAGTAAACAAGCAGGTCGCACGGCTCGCCGAGAAGCGCCGTGAGGAAGCGGGCAAGCTGGCCGCCGCCATCACCGCCGAGCTGGCCTCACTCGGCATGGGCGAGGCGCTCGTGGCAGTCGACGTGGCGCAGGCCGGCGTTGGCCCCCGCGGCGGCGACAAGGTGGAGTTCCTGATCGCCACCAACCGCGGGGAGGAGCCGCGGCCCCTCAGGCGCGTCGCGAGCGGCGGTGAGCTCTCCCGAGCACTATTGGCGGTGAAGCGCGTACTCGCCGCGCTGGGCCCGGTCGGGATGTACGTGTTCGATGAGGTGGACAGCGGCGTGGGCGGCGCGGTGGCGGAAGGGATCGGCCGCAAGCTGCACGACGTGTCGCGACACCACCAGGTCGTCTGCGTCACCCACCTCCCCCAGATCGCGGCCTGGGGGGATCACCACTTCCATGTCCGGAAAGATGTCGTCGGGGTGCGCACGTTGTCGTCGCTGAGGCGCCTCAACCACGACGAGCGGATCGAGGAGCTCGCGCGGATGCTTGGCGGCGTTCGGGTGGGGACCGCCGCCCGCGCCGCCGCCGCCGAGCTGCTGGCCTCGTCACACTCTTGACCGGCCGTTGCACGCCGCCCCCTGACGGCGGCCGTGAAGCGGACTACGTTCTGTGTCACGGGTACGTCATGGCCGCTCCGTCACCGCTGCGTTTTCTCACCCAGTCCTTCAAGCAGGCCAGCACGGTCGGCGCCGTTTGGCCGTCGAGCCGGGGGCTTTCCCGGGCAATGGTCCAACCGATCTTCAGCTCCGTACATCGCGACGGGCCGATGCGCGTTTTGGAGATCGGGGCTGGCGTGGGCCCCGTCACGGAGGAGCTGGTCGTGCGGATGCTGCCCGGGGATCGGCTCGATGTTGTGGAGCTCAACCCTGAGTTCTGCCTCGTCCTGCGCGAGCGCTTCGCCGGCTGCCAGGTGCCGCCGAACATCCATCAGGTGAGCATCCTCGACTTCGATCCAGGCGTGCGCTACCACCACATCGTCAGCGGCCTGCCGCTCGCCAACTTCCCTGGCGACATGGTTGAGAAGATCTACGCCAGCATCTTCAAGCTGCTCGAGCCCAACGGCACCTTCGTGATGTTCGAGCACGTGCTCGGGCGCGAGCTGCTCAACACCTTCACCACGGGCACGGCGCGCAAGCGGATCGAGCACATTCTCCGCATCGAACAGTCGATGGAGGGCCTGGTGGTAGACCGGCGCACGGTCCCGCTGAACATGCCCCCGGCGCGCGTGCTCGTACGCAAACACCCCGGCGCAAACGGCGGCGAGTCGTAGGTTACCGTAGGGGCTGTGACCACGCCTCGAGCGCCCCTAGCCGTCGGAAGCGCCACCCCGGGCGGCGCGGTGCGTGGGCTGGATGGAGGGCCGGTCGAGCTTCCCTCCGAAGGCACCGTCGTGTTTCTCACGGGTGCCTTCGTGCCCGGGTGTGCGTCCGCGTGTCGAAGCTTGTCCTCGGAGAATGTGGCATTCGTCGTTCCTGACGCGCCGGTCGTGGCGGTTGCCTGGCTCGCCGCGGAGGGGCTGAGCATTCCCGTGTATTGCGACGATCGCCCGCCGGGCGCGGTCGCGAGGGCCTGGGGCGTCACCGGGTGGGGGATCGGGCGAACGTTCGAGCTTCGAGGCGGCGTGGTGACCGCGACGGCCCGGATCATGGGGCAGGGGGTCGCGAGCGACCCCCCGCAACGCCCCCCCGCGACCGCAGGTTCTTCCTGGTGGCCTGGCCTCGCGGCCACCGCGGTCTGGGTGCTCGTCGCCCTCGCGATCTCCCGCATGGCCGGCGGCGGTGCAGCGGTTGATGCATCCAGCGCGGTCGCGGCCGCGCAGAAGCCCGACGCCGGCGCGCCAACCGCCACAGACACGCGCCCCTCCGCACCGCACGGGCCCCTTCCCCCCACGACGCGCGCGAGCGCCGACGGCCTCACCCTCGAATTGACGCCCCTCGAGGTGCCAAACCCAGGCCTCCTGGCCGACTCGGGCGAGGCGCTCGGCTTCGGCGAGGCGGTGGCTGGGGACGGCCGTCCCGACGGCTGGCACACCAACGATCGCGGCGGTTCCGTCACCGTGGCGGCCGATGGCGAAGCGGCTCGGTTCACCTATGGATCGGCCGCCAAGATCGCCTTCGCGGCCAAGCCTGCGCCCATCGAAGCAGGCGAATCCGTCGTCGTCTCCCTCACGCTCGATCCGGGCACCACGCGCGCCCACCCCGCCCAGATCGGCGTCGCCTTCTTCCACAACCGCGAGTACCTGGAGCAGGCCACGCGCTCCATCGAGGCCGAGGTGTCGGGGCCAGTGCCCCTCGTATTGCGGGCCACGGCGCCGGAGGGCACCAACAAGGTTCAGCTTCGCTGGAACTTCGAAACGGGCGGCAAAGCCGGCAGCTTCGCCATCCGCGATCTCCGATTTGAGAAGCTCCGCGCCACGAGCACGGCGTCGTTCCCCCTCCCGCACGTGCTGCTCCTCACGATCGAAACGCTCCGTGTCGATCACACGGGGCTCGGCGGCTACGGTCGCGACACGACACCGAACCTCGTCCGCCTCGCCAGCGAGGGCGCCCGGTTCGACAACCACTATGTCCAGGTTCCCTACACCCGCCCGAGCCTCAGCGCGCTGATCGCCAGTCAGTACCCTCAGCACCTCGGCGTGCAGGACAACGTCGCGATGCTCCCCGAGAGTGCCGTCACCGTGGCGGAGCGGTTCGGCGAAGGTGGGTACCTCACGAGTGCCTTTCTGGCGCAGTTCCTGCTCGCGCAGAACTACGGGTTCAATCAAGGCTTCCAGACCTTCTTCAACTTCAAGAACGACACGCCGGCCGATCAGCCCATCGCCCGGTTCAAGGACTGGTTCGCCGCTCACAAACACGACAACACCTTCTCGTGGGTGCACCTGTTCGATCCGCACGGCCCCTACCGCCCGCCCACCGCGGTCGAGGATCGCTTCGTGGGGGACGCCCTCTGGGAAGCCGACCGCGCGAAGGTGCCGGAAGGCAAGGGGAAGCAGCGAGGCAAGGTGGTGCCCGACTACGTGTTCGACGAGGGCCACACCGATCGCCGCCACTATGTCGCAAGGTACGACGCCGATATCTTCTACGCCGACCAGGTGATCGGGGAGCTTACCGACTGGCTCAAAGCCGAGGGCTTGGATCAGTCCACGCTGCTGGTCGTGACCGCCGATCACGGCGAGAGCATGACCGACCACGACAAGTACTTCGCGCACGGAACCCTCTGGGAGCACGACATCCACGTGCCGCTCGTGGTGTGGGCGCCCGGGCTCGTGTCGCCAGGGAAGGTCGTCGCGGGCCTCACGCAGCACGTCGATCTGGTGCCGACTCTGCTGGATTATGCAGGGTTGTCCGCCGAGGGTACGGTGGGGCGCTCGCTGCGGGCGATGATCGACGCGGGCGCGGAAGGGCGCGCGTTCGCGGTTACGACCGTGGCCGAGAAGGGCGTAGAGCGGGAGGCCGTAATCGGCTCCAATGGGCTCAAGGTGGTGGTTTCGCCGGAAGGGAAGGTGCTCGCTGCGTACGATCTGGGGCCCGACCCGGGCGAACACCAGGATGTCGCGAAGACACGGGCCGCCGACGCCGAGGCGATCGCCGCCTTGTACCGCGAGTTCTCGTCCGGCGGCAGCCTCACCCCGGCGGTGCCCACCGGCGACCGTGAGATCAGCGCGGCCGAAAAAGCCCAACTCGAGGCGCTCGGGTACGCCGAGGGCGAGGGGGCACCATGATCGTGGTCGGCGACCTCACGCTGGTGGATGCCGCGGGCGCACCGGTGCCGCTCAACGGCGAATTACTATGCTTCGTCGAGCATGCGTTCACGCCGGAAGCCGAACGTGTCCTCCGCCTCGCGGCGCGCGCTCACGCCGCGGGTGGGCGCTTCCGCGTGGTGAGCGTGGACTCCGCGGCGGCCCTCGCCGCTTGGGTTGCCGCCGTGGGAGTGGTGGTGCCCGTCGGCGCCGACCCCAGCGGCGAGCTTGCGCGCCGGATCGGGCGGCTCAACGAGGGCTCCTGGTCATACATCCCGGGCTGGGCGCAGGTGGACCGCGGGGGAAACGTCGTCGCGATCGGCGAGGACGAGGTGCCGGGTGGACCGGTGCTCGCGCCGGAGGGGGTTCGTCCGGAGCCCCCGGCGGGCGGGGCCAGCTTGCCGGGGTGGGTGTTCTACGCCGGTGCCGGGGCGCTCGCGCTGGCGGCCGGCGTGGCCTACTGGCGGAGCCCTCCTCCGGGGGCCGCTGAAGCCATCGCGCCATCCGCGGCGAGCATCGCAACCGAGCCCGCGGCCCTACCGGCGGCAACGCCCGAGGCGCCTTTGCCCAAACCTCGTACGGGGCCGCCAAAGGGCGAAGTCGGCGGCGGTTGGTACGCCGTTCCCCCATCGCTCGCAGGCAATCTCGTGCGCTACGTGGACGGCGTTCTTGAGGTGGAAGGCGCAGACCTGGCCAAGCCGCCCATGGCTTGCCTCTCGGAAACGACACCCATGACGGGCGCCGTGTCCGTGGCGGGGAGCTGGGCGCTCGACCATGTGGGCACCCCCGGGTCGAAGGGGGCCCGCGTCGGGGTGCGCCTGCTCGACGCGGGCGGAAAAATCCTGCCGCAAGGCGTCGTTCCCGGCGGCTCGCAGGTGTTCGTGGCGAACGGGCGGCTCGTGCAGGACTGGGCGTCGTTCAAGCAAACGATCCCCCAGCACGAGGCCGCGGCCCAGGTGCGGCTCTGCGTGGACAACCAGGGGGGCTCGGGGGTGGTGCGGGTGAGGGACGTGGTGGTGGGGGTGGAATGATCCTCCTCGCCGCCTGCTTCGTCCCCTATCCAGAGGATCTCCCGGTACAATACGACACCCTCGGCCTCCCCGACTGCGATGCGAGCTACAACGACCAGCAGCTCTGCGACAGCCTGAGCAAGTGGACCAGCTCGGAGGTGTTGGGCTTCAACGAGGGGGCGCTGAACAACCAGGCGATCCGATGGATCGGCACGGAGGTTCAACCCGCCTTCTGCTCGGACGACATGGCGGAGGCCGAAGCGTGGGTGCTGGAGCGGGAGCCCGACACCGTCGGCACCCACAAGGCCTGGGCCGGCGATGATCGCTGGTGGGATTTTCGCAGGTACGACGAGGAGAACGTGTTCTACCGACAGGACCGGGTGATGCGCTGCGACTTCGCCACGTCGCAAGCGGCAACCCCGCCCGGCGCGGACTCGGTCCCCGCCTTCATGCAGCTCACCGAAGCGGCCGCCGCCGATCCCGCGGCGTTCTTCCCGATGGTTCGCGAGATGGTGCGTTGGCGCCGTGTGGACGAGCTCACGGTGCAGGTGGTGCTGGCGTGGGGCGAGGCGGAGGTGGAGTCGGAGCACAGCCGGGTGTGCGCCGTGCGTTGCGGCGACTGCAGCGATCTTATCGGGCCCACCCGAAACGCGACGGCGATCCTCGAATCCCAGGACTGGGTGTATACGCCAGACGATGGCGCGGTGAGCTTCGGCGTGGAGGCCGTGCGTGAAGTGGACTGCCAGCTCAAGTTTTAGGGGTCTGCTGCGCGCGGCGCTCGTGGAGTGCGCCCGCAACGTGCTCCCGCCCGACGAGCCGGAGGTCCTGCGTGCGCTGGCCGGGCTCGGCTGGCGGGCCGAGAACGCGATCCGCCACGCCCGCGCCGACGCCTTCCTCGTCGAGGCCCGGCGGCTCTCCGGCGTCGGCGGCCTCGCGGCCGAAGCCCTCGCGCGCGAGGCCCAGGATGTGGACTTGCAGCGCCGCCTCGAGGAGCTGGTGCTCGGCCGCGTCGAGCCCCAGTGGCTGGAACGGTACGCCGAGCTCTCCGGGGTCGATCCCCTCGATGCACCGGCGCTCTACGTCGCGCTCGGCGCGCCGCATCCCCTCGTGGGCGTGCGCGCCCTGGCCGCAGTGCGTCCCGGCTTGTGCGCGTTGCATCCGGCCTCCGTCGAGCCCCCGAGCGCCTCGATCGCGGACCGTTGGATGCACCGGCGCTTCACAGAGCTTCGCCTGCGCGTTCCGGTGCTGTGGGCGACCGACGTCGCCGCCGGGAGCGGAGCCCTGGCCGAAGGGCGAGGCGTGCACGCGGTCATCACGCGGGCGCGCGCCGGCGGCGCGGCGGGCGACATCGAGGAGGCGATCACCGGCGGCGCCGTGCTCGGCTTGCCCCTCGACCGCTTCCTCGCCCAGCACTCGTCCGCGCCCATCCGGCTCGTGCTCGTTCACCGTGAGCGCGACAAACGCTGGCGCGTGGAGATCACGCCGCCGGTGCAAACCCATGAGATCGCCCCAAAACTGGCCGCGCATGTGCGCCGTTGGCCCGGCCAGCACCTCCCGTGGCTCGCGGCCCGCGTTGACGGTGGCGAGGCACCGCATTAGCGGGCGGCCCTCTCGATTCGGAGTCGAACATGGCCAAGAAGAAAGCACTGGGTCGCCAAGTGATCCACGTGGAGTGCACCACTTGTCGCGAGAGCGGCATCCCGGGTGTGAGCCGCTACAACACCCAGAAGAACAAGAAGAACACCGCGGCGCGCCTCGAGCTGCAGAAGTACTGCCGCTACGAGCGCAAGGTCACGATGCACAAGGAAACGAAGTAGGCCCTAAGCCTGCTTCGCGCCGTTTCGGCGCCAGTTCCCGCGCCGTCGCCCCGCCGCGACGGTGAGCATCCCGAGACCCAGCGCCGACGCTGAGCCCCCCAAACAGCCTGCGTCCTCCGACGCGGGCCGTTCGTGTTTCTGCGTCGCGGCGTGGCCATCGCAGTCCTGGTCTACCCGGTCGTTGACGATGTCCGCCGCGCCGGGGTGAACCTCCGGATTCTCGTCGTCGCAGTCGTCGCCGCCGAAGCGACTGGACACAAAACCATCGTCGTCCCAGTCGAAGTCGTCGTCGTCACCGCAGTCGGCGTCCACGTTGTCGTACGGTTGATCCTTGGCGCCAGGGTGCGAGGTGTACTCGTGGTCGTCGCAGTCGTCGCCGCCGTAGATGTCGCTTTGAAAGCCATCACCATCGGCGTCGTAGTCGTCGTTTCCCGTGCAGTCGGCGTCGACCCCGTCGTAGAACACGTCCTCGGCATCCGGGCGAACCGACGCATGCAGGTCATCGCAATCTTCGCCGCCGTAGAGGTCGCTCTCCGCGCCGTCGCCATCCTGGTCGAAGTCGTCATTGCCGGCACAATCGGCGTCCACGCCGTCGTACCAGGCGTCATAGGCCTCGGGGTGCACGGCCGCATCGGTGTCGTCGCAGTCCTCCGGCTCCGCCCACGCGTCGCCGTCGAGGTCGTTCCCCGCGAACACGAAGCCGGCGAGGAGCAGCGCGAACACCCGCCCAGTGTACCCGCGATCTTGCGCCGAGGGTCGCCTGCGCGTCACCGGCCTCACCAAACCCGCACCTCGTCCCGATCAACCCTTGCGATCCTTGCCCAGAACGCGCGAAACTCAACCGCCGAGGTTCGTGCCCATGCGCGTCATGCTCATCCGTCCGCCCGCCAAACACACCGTCGAGAGCGAGGTGCCTGAGGCAGTGTCGGCGGAGAACCTCAGCTACCCCCCACTCGCGCTCATGTGCATCGCGCAGTTCATCCGCGATCAGTCGAGCCACGAGGTCACCATCGTCGACGCCCAGCTCGACGACATGGAATACGACGTCCTGGAGCAGAAGATCCGGGAGTGGAAGCCGGATGTGGTCGGCGTCACGGCGTTCACCGTGCAGCTCGTGGACGTGCTGAAGACGGTCAAAACCGCGAAGGCCGCGGGCGCGAAGTACGTCGTCGTCGGCGGCCCCCACGTGAGCGACTTCCCGCGCGAGTGCGTCGGCCTCCCGGGCGTAGACGCGGTGGTGAAGGGCGAAGGCCAGAAGCCGATGGTGGACCTGTGCGACGCGTGGGCGAAGGGTGAAACCCCGAAGGGCATCGCCGGCACCATGTGCCACCCCGACGACCCCGTCCCCGAGCAGGACGTCTACTTCAGCAACAACCTCGATGATTACCCGATCGTCGATCGCACGATGGTCGACTACCGCCGCTACTACGACGTGATGGGCAAGGGCGGCATCTTCACCACCCTCATCTCCAGCCGCGGCTGCCCCTACCGCTGCACGTTCTGCAACACGCCCCGCCACCGCTACCGCGTGATGTCCCCCGCGCGCGTGTGCGAAGAGATCAAGTCCTGCCTCGATCTTGGCATCGAGGAGTTCTACTTTGTGGACGACACGTTCAACATCACCAACCAGCGCGTCATCGACCTGTGCGACGCGATCCTCGAACGCGGCCTGAAGCTGCGTTGGACGGTGCGCTTCCGCGTGAAGGGCATGAACCGCGAGCTGCTCACGAAGATGAAGGAAGCGGGCTGCCACCGCATCCAGTTCGGCGTGGAGCAGGGCACCGAAGAAGGCTTGTTGCGCCTGAAAAAAGACGTGACGGTGCGCGAGATCGAGAGCGCCTTCCGGCTGTGCCGCGAGGTCGGCATCAACACCGTGGCCTACTTCATGATCGGCACGCCGGTGGAGCGCACCCGCGAAGACGTGATGGACACCATCGCGTACAGCATCAAGCTCGATCCCGACTTCGTCATGTTCAACGTGCTTACTCCCTTCCCCGGCACCACACTCTACGACGAAGGAGAGCGCGATGGCGTGCTCGACGTCACGCCGTGGATGGAGTTCATGCGCCGCCCGAACGAAGACTTCAAGGCGCAGGTGTGGGACGAACACTTCACCCGCGCCGAGCTGCGCGAGATGCTGGACCTGGCGTACAAACGTTTCTATTGGCGCCCGAAGTTCGTTGCGCGCAACATCACCCAGATCCAGAGCCCGAAGGACTTCATGCGCAAAGCCACTGCCGGCCTGCGTATGCTCGTGGCCTGATTAGACCCCCCCGCGAGGACTCCGCATGGCTCCCAAGCGCTTCTCCGTCGTGCTGCTCACCATCTATTCGGTCGAGAACGCCGGTATCCGCTACATCTCCGCCGCCCTGGATCGGGCAGGGTTCGACACGAGCATCGTGTTCCTGCGCGATTGGCGCCACAACATGCTGGAGATGCCGACGGAGAAGGAGATCCAGATGGCGCTCGGCGTCATCCGCGATCAGAAGGCCGATCTGATCGGGCTCGGCTTCATGTCGTCGCTGTTCCCGATGGCGAAGTCGGTAACCGACCGGATCAAGGCCGAGTTCCCGAACATCCCCATCGTGTGGGGCGGCATTCACCCCACGTCATGCCCCGAAGAGTGCATCCCCCACGTGGACTACGTGTGCGTGGGCGAAGGCGAGGTGGCGGCGATCGACCTGTGCACCGCGCTACGCGATGGCGGCGACACCACGAACATCCCGAACATCTACGCCAACAAGAACGGCAAGATCTTCTGCAACAGCCCGCGGCCGCTCATCAAGGACATGGACTGGTTGCCGTACCCCGACGTGCGCGACGAGAACAAGTACTACATCGAAGCCGACAAGATGACGATCGAGGAGCCCTGGAAGCGGGGCGCCGAGTACCGCATCTACTTCAGTCGTGGGTGCCCCTACAACTGCTCGTACTGCTATGTGTCCATCCTCCGCGACGTGTACGACGAGAAGGGGAAGGACTTCTACCGGGCCCGCTCCGTGGAGCACATCCTCGGCGAATTGGAGCTGATGAAGAAGACCTTCCCAAAGGTCGCCCGCGTGAAGATCGACGACGACACGAGCTTCGCGTTCGGCCAGCAGTGGATGGACGAGTTCCTCGAGAAATACCCGAGTCGCATCGGCATCCCTTTCGAGTGCCTGCTCATCCCGCCGATGTTGCGGGAAGACATGCTCACCAAGCTCAAGGAAGCCGGCTTGATCCGGGTGCAAACCGGCATCGAGTCGGGCTCGTCCAAGGAGTCGAAGGAGATCCACAACCGCTCCCCGGGCAACGCCGCGATCCTCAAATTTGGAGAGTTCAACAAGAAGCTCCAGATGGACATCGTGTACGACGTGATCATTGATAATCCGTACGCGACCGAAGAGATGAAGCTCGAAACGGCGGAGTTCCTCCTGGAGCTGCCCCGCCCCTACTCGATCTATTTCTACAGCCTCAACTACTTCCCGCACACCACGCTGACGCGCAAGATGCTGGCGGATGGCTTGCTGGACGCGAACGACGTCGAAGGGCGCGCTACAAAGAGCTGGAAGCAGTTCCGCGTTTCAATGGACTGGCCGCGCTCCGACGAAGACCGGTTCTACCTGGCGATCTACTGCTTGGCGTCCAAGAACTTCGTACCCAAAAGCTTCATCCGCAAGCTCATCGACGAGCGCGAGCACTGGAAGAAGCCCGAGAACATCGAGAAGGTGTTCTATCTGGCCTGGGGTGCCAACTACGTTCGGATGGCGCACGTGGGTTTGCAATACTGGCGCCGAGGTGAGCTCACCTGGTTCAAGGTGAAGCAGTATGGCAACCTCAAGAAGATGATTTCGCAGTAAGCCTGGGGCGATGGGGGCGGCCTGATCGCCTTCGTCGGAGTCGGGTTTCCCCCCATCGCGGCGGATCAACGGCGCTTTCGGCCTTTGCCGGGCTGCTTCGGCGCCGGAGGAATGCCTGCGGCGAGGCCCTCCGGCCAGAGCAATTTGAGCACCTCGCGGGCGCCTTCGGCCACCTCGGGGGCGTACTTGTCCAGGATCGAAAGGTCCCTCCCCGTGGCCGCGAGGTAGGCGGCCTGGGCCGGCAGCATTCGACCGTCTTCGCCCATGATCAGACTCCGCACGTGGTCCGCGCCGCCGCTCGCCGCAAGCGCGTGGAGCAGGAGTAGGTAGCTCACCGACATCGCTGCAGACGCGGCGGGCGGACGGCGATTCCACATCCTCAAGGCGAGGCGGGCGTCGCGAGGCGCCACGACGAACGCGGTCATGCCCCTCCACTCCGCGGCGCCTGGGTCGACGTGGGCCGTCAGCAGCTCGACCCAGGTGAACCAACGGGGATCGTCGGGCAGCCTCCCGATCGCAATCGATAGACAGCGGGGATCGACTGAGCCGAGCTCAATCGCGCAAAGCGCTGCCCCGGCGGCCTCGGCCCCGCCCCCCACAGCCGCGAGCATCTCCTGCCCCAGAAGGTTCGTCGGCTCGATTTGCGCGGCCTCGCGAACCACCGCGACCACGTCATCCGCCCTCTGCGCCCCCAGGCGCATGAGTGCAGCATCGCCCGAGGCGATCAGCTCGTTGGCTGGAATCATCTCGGCGGCGCGGGAGGTGAACAATCGGTGCAGCAGCCCAAGCTGCGGGACGTTGAACCGCTTCCCCGCGGCAGCGATATCCAATGGGTCACACTCGGAGATGGTCGTGTGGGTGAGGATGCCGAGCCGAGCCCCCTCCACGAAGGCAGCGCCGCATTCGCGTCCGTAGTCGCCCACGTTTGCCGCTGTAATCCTGGCCAGCTTCGTGAACCCCGGAATGCGGCGACTCGCCAAGCGGCCCCTGCCCAGGCAGACACAGAGTGCCTCGCCAATACGTCGCTCGACCCCCATCCCCTCGAAATCAAGCTTCGCGGCCTCCGCCAACACCTTCTTCGCGCGCTCCATCCGCTCCGCGAGGGCCATGACGGGAGCCTGTCGCGAGCCCAACGTCGCGAGCAGCTCCTTCCATTGTGCGTCCTGGGCCTCTCCCTGCTCAAACACCCTCGCCCAAAGGGCACGCTGCAAGCCTTCCCCCGGCACTACGCTCGCCAGCGCCGCCATCAGCTCAGCGTCCCCACCGTTCCCCGTGAGCGACGCCGCGAGCTTCTCCAAATCCCGAATGTCGTAAATCGCCTCAAGGCTCCGGGCGAAGGCCAGGACGCGCCCGCGGAGCCGACGACTTGCCCGCATCAGATACCACAGGTTGAAGAAGCGCTCCGCAACGAGGAACCCGGTGCGGGCCTCGCCAGGGATGGTGACCTTGGTGACCAACCCCTCGTTGTGCAAGCGGTGCAGCTGCGTCGAAACCGCGTTCACGTCCAGGCGAGTTGCCGTCGCCAGCGAGTGTGCGGTGGCCGGGTGCCACTCCAAGGCGAGGGCTCCCAGCACGATCTGGGTCTGATCCGCCAGCTCCTCGAACCGCGCCTTGTACAGCGGCGTCACCTGGTCGATGAGCCCCTCCAACTGAGCGCGGATGTCGGCGTTCGGATTGCGAGCGAGCACGCGATACAACAGGGCGATCGTTCGGGGGTTTCCACCGGTGAGCGTGTGGAGGGCGCGGAGCCTGGCTGGCTGCTTCGCCAGTTGAGCCCCCAGCTCCGGGCGGCCCTCGTTCGTCGCTGTAGCGCCGAGCACCTGGGACATCTCGGTGAGGCTCAGCCCGCGCAGCCACGTGGCCTGGAAGAAGTCGTAGAAGGGCGCCTTGTACTCGGTCGTTTCCAGGGGCGGTGCGGGGCTCGCGCCGATGACCACGATCGGCATCGACCCGCCGAGCACCTTGCGCAGTGCCCACTGTTCATCCGGGGAGAGGCGGCCCAGCACTTGCTGAAGGTTGTCGACGAAGAGCGCGAGACCGCGTTGCCCCGCAAGGAGCAGCAATCGCTCCAGCGCCTGAGGCCCACGATCCGCCTCCGCGGTGGGGAGCGCCGCCACAAACGCGTCGATCTCGGCCACCTCCTGCGACTTTCCCGCGGCCTGGAGCGCGTCGGCCGCCGCGTCGAGGCAGTTGAGCCAGAAGTCCGAGAGGTGCGCGACGTTGTATTGCTCCTCAGGGAAGGTGAGCGCGAGCCAGCGCGCGGAGAGCTCCGGGTTGCGTGTGATCTCCGCGGCGATGCGCCGCAAAAGGGTCGTCTTCCCCATGCCCCGCTGTCCGATGAACAGGCGATGGGGCGGCGCGTCGGACGAGAGATCCTCAAGCACCAAAGCCAGGGTGTCCAGGCGGGCAACGAAGCCGCGAATCAGGGCGTCAACGTCGAGCAACCCAGGATTGTAGACGAAATCGCTCATCGGGATGTGCGCTCCAACCAGACTTCTCGGAGCAGCGGTGATCGGAAGCGCCACCGCCCTCTTTCGAAGACCAGGTAGCCGTCGTGCTCCAGCCGCTCGAACAACGCCCGCCGCTGTGCGTCGCGGTCGCGGTCTGTCCAGAAACGCACGAAGATCCCTTCCATGCTTGCCTTCGCCGCACCGTCCGGATCAATGGCGCAGGCCGTGAGGATGGCCGCGGCGGCGCTCGCGTTCACCGCGCCCAGCTCTTCGTCGAGCCGCTGCCACCAGGGGGCGAAGTAGATCTGGGACTCCGGGCCGCAGAGCGTCGCGAGGACGCGATCGGTGCGTTCCGTGCCGGGGGGGCGCTTCCGCAGAGCGTCCACCGCAAGCTGGAGAAAGTACGGAATTGGCCAGCCCAGCCGCTCCAGCAATGCGTCGCGCTCCGCGGGCGACAGCTGCAGTCGGTAGCGGGTGGCAAGCCCGTCGAGCAGGCCTTGCGCATTGGCACGATCCAACGGACCAATCGTGGACTCGTGAAGGTCGTTGATCAGCTTTGTCCAGCGTTGCCGGCTGGCGAGGGGGGCGAGCCCGATGGATCCAGCCAGCAGCCAACGCACGTCATTGCTCCGCTCTGGCCTCCCCTGTCGGAAGGAGCGGAACCACGACAGAAACGCCTCGGCGCGACTGCGATCCAGCGCCAACAGCCGCAGCAGAAACACGGGGAGCTCGTCCACCATCACGAGGAGTCGCCCCTGCGGAGGCAAGCCGTACACCGCATCCTGAAGCTCCGCCGCGAGCGTGGACCAAGTCGTTGTGGTGTTTCGAAGCTCCATCGAGAGCGCCGCTACGCTGAGCTTGGCCACGCGAGCGGCCAGCTCCCCACGGCGGTTGCGCGACAGCGCATCGGCGACGTGCCCGCACCGGGGCGACTTCGCGATCTCCGCGAACAGCCCCGCGACGAACGCCGTCTCGTCCAACGCCGCTTCCGCGGAGTAATAAACGGCGCCGAACCACTCCTCCCGGCTCGCCGCCGTGTTTTGGAGTCGGAACATGATCGACGTCTTCCCGACGCGTCGGGGGGCGGTCAACAGGACGTGGTCCGTCGCGAGCCGATCCCAAATATCGTCGATCTCCTTCGTTCTACCAAAGAAGTTCTCCCCCTTGACGGGAGTGCCGCAGACATTCCGGGGGAGCTCGGCCATCCATCAAATCCGTTGTACAACAAGAACGTAGTACAACAGAAACGATGCGTCAACGCCTCTCGCGATTGTGGGCCACGCGCGCCACCCCCCAAGCCACCCCCGCCATGGGCAACGCGATCAGGTCGGCCGCATCCACAACGTGAGGTACGGCGCCCCAAACCGGCGAGGTTTCGCCGCGCACTCCCGAGAGAAGGGCCCAAACCGGCCACTGCATCGCGCCTACGCCCCAGGCGTAGGCGTTCCCGGCGAGCGTCGAGGTTTCGACGAGGACAAATACGAACGCGGTCGCGAGGCCGGCGGCTCGCGACAACCGTTCCCGGCCACGCAAACCCGCCAGCTCGGCGATCGCGACGAGCAGGAACGGGAAGAAACACACGCCGGCGAAGTCGGAGAGTTTCCCGGTCACCAACCCCGGATGCGCCGCCTTGGCCCAGTGATCGTTAACCACCATCACAAGCAGCGCGCTCAGGGCGGCGGGGTGCAGGATTCCCTCTGCGGGGGCCGCGCCCCACCGCTCCATCCGCGCCGAACGTGTCACTCGGTCACCACTTCGAGCTCGATCGCCTCGGACTCCTCGCCCCGGTGTTCGGCAACGCTGTTGTCCTCCGCCGAGAACACGGCGTACCACCCGGCGTTGAGCTCACCAGAAGTGGCCTCGACCGTAACGATCACACGCGTGAAGCACAGCACGTCTTCCGCGCAGCCGGGCAGCACGTCCTCGACCTCCAAGCGCCCGATCCCTGACGAATCGCTCGCGAGGCTGCTCCACTCCGCGGAGTCCAGCACGAACCCATCCTCCGTCGTGGCCGTGAGCCACGCGGTGGTGAGCACGGAGGGATCGCGAGCTTCGAGGCTGAATTCAAAATAGGAGCTGTAGCCAGCCTCGGCGGTCGGCGGCGCGGTGAGCGACAACGTGAAGGTGCGCGTCGCCACGCCTCCCTCGGCAAGCCGCTCCGCCCCTGGATTCGCCAGTTCGTCCGAGGCGAACCACGCCTCTGAAGATGCTGGCGCGGCGGCCGCCATCGGCGGGGACCTCTGCAGCGGCTCCCGGTCTTCAGCCACCGACGCAACGATCCCCAGGATCACCAGGACTCGGGCGGCGATGGCGCGTGCACGCATCGCCGCACTGTAGCCGCGAACGCCCCGCCCCGCTCAGCCGCGCCGCCCTCGCCACGCGAGCAGTACGGCGCCGGCCAGCACCGCCGCCGAGCCCGCCACGTCCCCGGCGCTGCTGTTGCAGGCGAGGCCGCCTTGGCTCACGTCCTCCACCGCCCCGCACGCCGACTCGCCGTCGTTCCACGTGCCGTTCACCTCGCGGATGGACGGGGTGAGGCACCACTCGTCGGGCTGGTTGATCGCGCCGAACGCGGCGATGATCGTGTGTTCCCGTTCGGTGCCGGCGGCTTCGAAGAAGGTGCTGGTCATCGCCGACTTGCCGGTCGCCCCCTCGGTGTGCCACTGCACGATCAGGTCCTGCCCGGCGGACTCGCCGTTTTGCACGCTCGCCGTGAGCACGACCTGTTGGATCTGATTGTCCCAGGTGCTGCCGATCTCCACGACTTCGGGCACGAACCCGTGGGGCTCTGCGGTGCCGAAGCCCGTGGTGAACGAAACGACCGACTCCGTGGAGCCCGTGATCGTGAGGGTGTAGGCGGTTTCCGGCTCGAGGTCGGCGCCGGGGTCCAGCTCCGCGAGGAAGTCGTCGGGCGTATCCCCGGCCTGGGCGATCACATCGCCGTTGTCGGTGCGGGAGAGCGTGAGCTGCCAGCCGCCGGCGCCGCAGCCGTTGTCCATGAAGACGACGGCCGGCACCACATCCAAAGGCACGCCCGTTGCGCCGTTCATCGGCGCGGTCTGCGCCGGGGACGCAGCGGCGCACATCTCGGGGGCCATGGCAACGTCGGCGTTGGCGGTGCTGAGGGTGAGGAGCAGGAACATGCGGTCTCCGAGGCGGTGGGTGTGTAAGGGAACAGCAACGACTGTGCCAGAACAGGGAGATCCCACGTTGACCTGGGTTTCCGCGCCGTGCGCGCGGCACGGAACCCGCGGATGCGACGCCGGAGTCGCGGCGGCGCCGCGATGCGTTGCGACGCCCACGGCGATCAAGGCGATGCGCGCCTGCCGCATCGCCCTGACCTGCCTCAAAACCGCTCCAGAACCTCCAGAATCCGCTCCGGGCGCTCGGACTGTAAAATGCCCAAACCCTGATCGTAGAGATCGAGATACGCACTCGGCGAATTGGTGTTGAGACTGCGCACGTCGGTGAAGAACACATCGGAGAACGCCCGATTGCCCGACGCCACCACCGCGGCCGCCAGGTCGGGCGCTTCCTCCGGGATCTCCACGATGACCGGCGGGTGCTCCATCAAGCTCGCAAGCTGCTCCGTGAGCTGAGCCTCATCGTCGGGGCGGATCATCACGTGGAGGGTGGGCTCGATCGCCAGCGCAGCCAGGACCTTGTCGACGCTTGAGGTGTCGAAGATCGCTTCGTCCAAGGTTCCCGATTCGAGGATCGCTGCGACGAGGAGGTCTACGCGGTCGGTCTTGTTTGCGTCCACCAGCACGTGAACTCGCCCCTTCGCCTCCGACAACACCTCGGTGAGCGTGGGAACGACCTCGCACGCGAAGTCGCCCGTGAACCGGGCGCTGTCGATCTGCAGGGCACGAACCTCGTCAAACGTCATCTGGTCGACTTCGCCCTCACCGTCGGTTGTGCGCGAAACGTCGGTGTCGTGCATGTTCACGAGCACATCGTCGGCCGTGGGGCGCGGATCCGTTTCCACGTAGTCGAGGCCGTACGCGATGGCGGCGCGCACGCCGGCGAGCGTGTCCTCGGGCGCGATCACACCCAAATCGCCGCCCATCCCGCGGTGGCCGGAAACGAGGCGCTCCGCGCACGCGCGATCGGTCGGACAGGCCCAGGGAACCGGGGTGATCCGCTCCGGGATGCCGGTTGCCGTACAGTCAAAGGATGCGACATCTGGGGGCCACGCGAGCGCGGCGGGCGCGGCGGAGTCGGCGGCGGTGCCCGGGGCACAGGCGAGGATCAGGAGGAGGGGGGTCAGGTTGTTGCCAGTACAGTTTCGGCCCATAGCACACTCGGAAGGCCGACAATGTCTATACTGGCCGCGGAAATGCTAACCGGAGCGAACCGACCCCGCTAGCCGCCCTCCAAGGCGCCCGACATCATCACCGATGCGTTTCCCGCCAGGTCGATCACCACGAGCTCCACCGTGTAGTCGTACTCGGTGATCACGTCGGGGATCGCGATGATCAGGTGCGGGTCGATCCAGCAGGCGCCGCTCACGTCGGCGCAGTCCTTGATCTCCACGTCGAAGCCGATGGGCTGGCCGGAGCCGGTGGCTACATCGAACGAGGCGACACCGCCCACGAGATCCCCCTCAGCGTCGGTAACGGTCGCATCGGCGTACATCACGATCTCCTCGCTCTCCCCGAAGGCCTGCCAGAGCACCTCCATGGCGGTGATCGTGGGGGCCGTGCCGGGGTCGCCGCCGGTATCCGCGGAATCCACCACGTCGTTGATCGCGGCGGTGTCGGTCGGCGTGGTTTCGCACGCCGCGAGGAGCAGGAGGGCCATGGCCATCAGTGTACCGTACGCCCCGACAGGCGGTTCGGATCGAAACGGAATCGGCGGGAGAAAATACCCCGAACCGGCTAACGCTGGCGCGGTCGTTGCCCCGCCATGCCCCACACCGCTCACACCCCAGACTCGCCCGCGCGCCTTCCCGAAGATCGTGACAACCGCCGCTGGGCCGCCGCCTTCGCCGTCATCGCCGCCGCCATCGTGGCCGTCGCGCTCTGGCCCTGGGGCTGGGATGTGGACGTGGTGGAGGGCTCGCACCCGTGCTGGGGACCGTGCGGCGTGGACGCCGGAGAGACCTTCAGCCAGGAGCCCGGCGACGTGTGGCGCGTGGACATCGGGTCGGTGGGAACGGCCACGCTCTCCAGGGGCGCGCGGCTCACCCGCGCGGATGTGGAGGAGGGGGTGACGGTCCGCCTGGATGCCGGGCGGATGGTCGTAGAAAGCACCGCGCGAGGCCGCGAGCTGGTGATCGAAACGCCGGCCGGCAAGGTCGTGGACCTGGGCTGCGCGTTTACGGTTGAGGCCTCGGAAACGGAGACGCGGGTTCACGTGGAGCGTGGCTACGTCGCGCTAGAAACCGTGCGTGGAACGACGGTTGTTGGCGCCGGTAGCGCGGCAGTGGCGCAGCTCGGTGAGCTGCCCGCTCTGCCCCTGCGGGACGATGCGCCGGCCACCTTCCGCGAGGGGGCCGCACGCTTTCCCCAGGGCGAGCTCGCCCCGCTGCTCACGGCCGCGCGCCCGGCGGATACGTTCACCCTCTGGCACGCGCTGCAGCGCGCGGATCCTGAGGATCGGGCGGCCATCCTCTCGGCGCTGGAGCGGCTCGTGCCGGGATCGGTTCCCGCCGACCACACGCGGCTTGAGTCGCTGCGCCTCGGCGCCCTGCAGTCGTTGTGGGCTGCGCTGGCCCCCGCGGCGTACCGGGAGGAGTGACGCCTACACGTTGACCGACTGCGGCACCCGGGAGGGGAGCAGGTGTTCGTAGGGCACCGCCCGCGAACCATCGGCGTTCGCCGACTCAATCTCGGACTCCACCCGGTCGAGATCAGCCTGGAAGGTCGGAAGCAGCCCCTCCTCAACGGCACGGTCCCGGAACCACGGCGAGCGCCCGCCGGCAGGATCGCGGTACCGGCCCAGTCGGGTGTAGTAGATTCGGCCGAGCAGAGAAAGAAACTCAGTATGTAGCTCCGACTTTTCCAGCGGAGGCATCGAAGCCAACCACGCGGCTTCGCTCGGCGCCTGCTCCCCGACGATCCAGCCGGCGCCGCTCATTCCCGGGGCGTAGCCAGCATCGGTCCATTGGGGGAAGTTCACCGCGGCGTGCCCGGCCGAGGCGGTGAAGATGAGCTCCGTGAGCACCAGCGTCAGATCGGCGCGAGAAGCGATCGCCCCGAAGCCGGTAACGCCGCCCGAGGTCGCGGATCGGCCAAGCGCCCGGGCCCAGCCGGCGAGCTCCGGGTCGGCGACGAGCGCGGCTTCGGTGCGGTAAACGTGCAGAACGTAGGCGCTCACCCAGCGAGAGATCGCGCCGTGAACCCGCCGCGAGTCGTCGCGGAAGGGGTACGTTGCAGAGCCCCTGGCGTTCGAGGCGCGCGGCCAGCGTATCCCCGCGGAGATCATGTGCGATCACGGCGGCCGTGGCCGCGGAGCGGATGGACTCCATCGTGGCGGCGAAGGTCTGGTCGATCGCGCCGCCATCGGCGAGCAGGTGGTACACGGCCATGTCATTGACGGAGAGCGTGCCTTCCACGTGGGGAAGCAGCAGGCGGGAGATCGGGTGGTTGGGCGCGAGGTGGCGCACCGTGGCCAACGCCACCGGCTCAAGCAGCAGGTGGGTGTGCCCAAGGTGGGCGACGGCCTCAAAGTGTACGAGATCCGCCGATTCCACCGCGTACTTCGCCATCGTCCACCGCCACCCGTCGGCGGGGGACGTCGTGGGTTGCTCCCCATCGGGTCGGGGTGACTCCTGGATGGCAACGGCGCGGAGGGAGCCGCCCCCGGGGGGCACGGCGAACAGGGCATACGGGGCGTAGAGGCGGAGCGGCGTGCCGTCGGAGGTCGACTTCGCCTGCAGCGTTGTTTCGAGGCTTGAATAATCACACAGGAACAGCCTCCCTTCTTCGCCGGCACAGGCGAGAGAATCCGCCGTGGAGGTGACGGCACGGAGCTGCGTATCCGACACCTTGAACGCATCTGGGAGCTTGGGCACGGCGCGCAGGAACGGGCCGTTGGGGCCGGTGAGGCGACGGCGGGCGAAGGTGGCGTCGTCGTGGAGGGTGGCTGCGGCGGGGCACGGGGGCAGCTCGCGGTACAGGGCGGCATGCTCGGAGAGCGCGGCGGCTCGGTGATCGCCGCCCGGGGACCGGTACAGGTAGATCGGCGAGGTTTCCTCAAAAACCGAGAGCGCCTTGCCCATCGCGCCGGTGAGCACGCCACGGAGGCGCAGGTCGATCTGGCGGCGGAGCTCCTCGGGCGCCGGCAGCCCCTCAGGGAGCTTCAGCGTTCCCGGCTCAAAATCGCCGGCATTCCACGCAGCAAGCCCCTCCTTCATCGCCGCGCCGAGCGCCCGCAGCTTCGCGGCCTCGGCCTGCGCCTGAAACAGGACCAGCGGCGGCGGCGGCGGCACACGTTCCTTCGCGAGATCCGCCTCGACGTTCGCCACCTTGTTCGCCACAACGTTGAGCCCGATCTCCAACGCCACCACCCCCGCGGTGAGCACCCAGCCCAAGCCGGGACGACAGGCGTCCGGCGCCCCCTTGCACATGACGATGGGGGGGAGCTTCTCCGCGTCCTCTGCGATCTGTTCGCGAGTCGTCGCGAGGCCGGCCGCGCGGGTTTCCGGGGCTGGGTCGTCGGCGGGGAGGCAGTCCACGGGTCCACGCTGCGAAGCGAGCCGCTCCTTGGCGAGCTCATGGTACACCACCGCCCGGATGCGGTTGAGGCCGCCGAGCGGGCGGTGCGCCTCCAGCGTGTTCCACGGGTCGAAGCGCAGGTTCTCCGCGATGCGGTTCCGCTCGTCCTGGTCGAAGTCCTGCATGGGAAGGTGGATGCGGGCCACGGGCTCGAACGGGCACTCGGCCTCCGCCCAGTCCACCGAAGCATCCTCAATCGGCTGGGCCGCGGCGTCCCGCTGCCGCTGAACCGCCAACTCCAGCGTGACCGCCCGGGTGTTGAGCTGGATCGAGCTGACGATGCGGAGGTGATCGGTGGGGTCGGGGTGGGTGCCGACCACGGGCAAGGTAGGGCGCACCCGGAGCTTCACGACGTGCGGACCGAGCCGGTACGGCGTGGAACTATAGAAGGTCAAGCCCAGGAAGTTGTCAGCCGTATCGACGATCTCGCTCGTAATCTTGGCGCGACGCGGCCCCTCCGGGTTCGTGAACCACGACATCCCGTTGCCTTCACTGTAGGCCACGATCATGTCGCGGAAGGAGCGCACCGTGCCAAAAGGCACGATGTTCGCGGTGATCAACACGAAATCCTGTTCGGTGATGGGCTCGCCCGCCGCGTTCTGCGCGCCCGGCACGCCCTCCACCTTCAGCGAAACGCCGCGAATGTTCGGCATCCGGTCGGGAACCACCGCGTCGGGCGTGCTCGACGCCCGGATCCACGCCGTTCGCGTGCCCTCCAGCGCGAACACCCCGTGGCGCAGCTCGGTCGAAATGCCAGGGTCTACACTGAACTCCGCCCGGAACAGGCCGTGAGCCTTGGCGTGGGCCCCCCGGAGCTGGGGGCGATCGCCGTACCGCGCCGCCATCAGCCGCCGCATCGCACCGAGGATCTCCGCGATCATCCCCTCCTCGCCGGCCTCCGGCGTTTCGCGGGGATCGAGGGTCTGGCTGAGTACGGCAGTTTCCGGCATGATCGACATCGCCCCTTTCGAACATCGTACGCGGGCACGCGGAGCGCATTGGTCCCAGGCTCAGATTCGTCCTTTGAACCCTACCTCCCGCGGAGGCTCATCGGTCTTTTGACGGAGGGTGCCGGGGCGCGCGCCGTGGCCGCGCACGGCGCCGTGCTGTTTGTGGACATTTCTGGCTTCTCCACGCTCACCCAGGAACTGGCCACGCGGAGCGGGGCGGCGGGGATCGACCGGCTGGCGCGCGTGATCGACGACCGGTTCGGGCGCATGGCGCGCTGCGTTGAGGATTGGAGCGGCGAGGTGGTGCTCTTCGCGGGAGATGCCATGTGCGTGTGGTGGCCAGCCCGCGCCGGCGACGACCTCGCGGGGGTAGTGGCGAGGGCGGTTGGATGTAGCCTTGGAATTCACGAGCGGCTCGCAGCAGCCGGCGTCACGGAGGGGGTGGACGTCCACGTGCGCCAGGTGGTGCTCGCGGGGTCGCTGGAGCTGGTTCGCCTCGGCGGCCCCCCGCACGCCTGGTGGCCGGTGCTGGGCGGGCCTGCGCTGGAGGGACTCGGCACGCTCGCCGCCGAGGTGCCCCGCCGCCGCACGCTTCTGAGCGCGGGCGCCGCGGCGTGGTGGATCGGCAGCGCGGAAACGGGGCCAGGGGTGGCGGGAAGCCGCCTGGTCTCTGTGCTTCCCGAGCCACCCCCGTTCGCGCCCCTGCCCGTGGTGCCCGTTGAGATCGTGGCGCGGGACTGGCTCGAGCCCCATCTGGCAGCGCGGGCTCGGCAGGCGAACGACCCAAGCCAAGCCGAGCTACGCGCCCTTTCCGTCATCTTCGTGCGGATCGAGCTGGGGGCGGCATCGCTGTTGGCCGCGCAGCCGGCAGTGGCCGCCGTGGCCGCGGCCGTGGAAGAGCACCGAGGCGCCACGTTCCAGGCCGTGCTCGATGACAAAGGGCTGGTGATCGTGGCGGCCTTCGGCCTGCCCGGACCCGGCGTATTTCGCCCGGCTGACCCCGCCTTCGCCGCGCTGGCCGCGCACGCCGCGGTCGTCACCGCCGGCTTCACCGGCGGGATCGGGGTCGCCGCCGGCACGCTGGTCTACGCGGATACCCCTGTTGGCGGTGGGCGGCGCGTTGCCCTCACGGGTCCGGCCATGAACCTCGCCGCCCGGCTGATGATGCTGGGGGAGGGCGTACGTTGTGATGCGGCGACCGCCCGCGCCGCGCGAGACGAGGTGGCGCTCGGCCCGGTACAGCCGCTGCGCTTGAAGGGCTTCGCCGCGGCGATTCCCGTCCGCGAGGTGGTGGAGCGCACGCGTCGACCGGCGCAGCCACTCGTCGGGCGCGAGGACACCGTCGCGAATGCGGTGGCACGCCTCGGCGGCAGCGGCGTGGCCGCTTTCGTCGGTGAAGCCGGCGCCGGAAAAACCGCGGTCCTCGAGGCGATCGCGGCGATCGGGGCGGGTCGCGGGGTGCGGGTCATCCGCGCCGCCGGCTCCCCCGCCCGGGCACACGTGGCCGGCGCTGGCCTCGCCGAGGCCGTCCGCGCCGCGCTCAATCCGCACGACGCGCTGGCCCCGCTCCTCGGGCCGGCCCTTGGCGAGGCGTGGCCCGATTCGCCACAAACGGCCACGATCCGCGGCTTCGCTCGCGCGGAAGCGACCGCGGACCTGTTGATCCGCCTGGTTGGCCCCGGGCCGGCGCTGCTCGTGGCCGACGATGCCCAGTGGCTCGATGGTCCCTCGCTCTCCGCGATCACCCGCCTCGCTGCCGGTGATCTGCTCGCCCTGGTCGGCGCGCGCACGGGAAAGACCGGGCCCGGCGGGGAGCTGGCCGGGTTGTTGGCCGGAGCCGTTGCGCTCGATGCCCTCGACGCGGGCGCGGTGGCCAGCCTGGCTCGGGCCCGACTCGGCGGTGCGACGCTCCCGGACGGGCTGGTGGAGTGGCTGCTCGCCCAGGCCGCGGGCAACCCGTTGTTCACGCTGGAGCTGCTGGCCGTCGCGCAAGACCGCGGCTTCCTCGAGCTGGATGCAGCGGGGCGTGTGCTGTACTTTGACCGGGCCGGACTGGAGCGCTCGGCTCCTCCGGAAACGGTTCGGGCCGCCATCGTCGCGCGACTCGACAGCTTGTCGCCCGCGGCGTTTATCCTCCTGAAAGCGGCCAGCACCGTGGGCGAGGTTGTCCATCCCTCGGCGCTGGCGGCGGTGGCCCCGCCACCCGGCCGGGACCCCGGCGCGCTCGACGAGCTGGCCGACGGCGGCTGGCTCACCCCGCACCCCGATGGGACGCTGCGGTTTGCCAACGGCACGGTGCGGGAGAGCGTGCACGATCTGCTGGTGCCGGCCGACCTGCGCCGGCTTCACGGCGCCCTCGCCCGATGGCTTCGAGGCGTCGATCCCGCCCCTCCAGGTCGCGACGCCGCGCTCTCGGAGCACCTCGCACACGCCGGCGAAACCGACGCGGCGATGGCCTGCCTGCAGGTCGCCTGCGCAGACGCCATGCGCGCGGGACTGGGCCGCAATGCAGCGCAATTCGCGCTGCGAGCCCTGGCCCTCGACGCCGCCGCCGCGGAGCACGGCACCGCACACCTCGATGCCACCTCGCGCGCCCACTGGCGGCTTCGTGTCGCCCTGGCCTGTCGTGAGTTCGGCGATACCGACCTGGCCGCGCAGCACCTCGCGCTGGCCGCGTCCGAGCTGGACCTTCGCCTGCCCACCAGCGCCGCCGGATGGAAACAAGCCCTCGCAAAACACGCGGCTTTGCACCTGCTGGAGATGGCGTTGCCGACGCTCCTGCTGCTCGGCCGCGGCGACCGTGCTTCCCTCCAGGCAAGCGTCCTGAACCTCACCTCGCTCACGGGGTACCTCCGCTCCCTGGCGCCAGAAACCTGGGTGACCACGGCGCTGTGGGCGGTGCGCCTGGGGCGACGCTCGCCGACTCCAGCGCCCACAGCGCTGGCGGCCAGCATGGTGGCGATCGTGCTCGGTCGCCTCCCCTGGGTTGCCGACCGCTACCTCGACGCGGCGCTCGCCCAGGCCCGTCGGCTCTCCGACCCGCGCGAGGAGCTCGATGCCACGCTCGGCCGGCTCATCCTCGACCTGATCCACGGGCGCTGGGCCGCGGCCGATTCCCGGGTCGCGGCTTCCCTGCCCCAGCTCGCAGCGCACCGAAACTACAGTCTACACGCTGTTTTTCTTGGCCTGTTCGGCTGCAGCGACCTCCTCAGCGGGCGGGTGGATCGCTGCGCCGCCCGGTGCGCCGACATGGTGCGGCTCGGCGAACACGAGGGCTACCTCCAGGCACGCGGCTGGGCCCGGAACCTCGAGGCCTCGTTGGCCCTGCTCGCGGGGGAGTACGCCGCGGCGCAGGGCCTCGCCGACGAAGCACGGACCATCCTGGATCGGCGCCTCGATCCCGACCGCCTCTCCTCCCGCGCCCTGCACGCCCAGGCCACACGACTCCGGGGCGATCTCCCCGGCGCAGTGAGCGAGATAGTCGCCTTGGAGGCGCTGTTCCCCGCCGAGGCTACAATGAGCCTCACCGGACTGGAGACCTACGGCATCCCGCCGGAGGTGCACCTCCACGCGCTCCTCGCCGACCCGCACGACGCAGGCGCCCGCTCTCGCGCCGATGCTGCGCTCGCGACGTTTCGCACCTTTGCTGCCCAGGCACCGATCGCCAAACCCCGGCTCGCGACGCTCAACGCCCTGCGAAACCATGCGTTGGGTCGCGACGCGCTCCCCGCCGCACGCGACGCGCTTCGCCTCGCCGAACGCTGGCAGATGCCGATCGAGCGCCTTCGCGCCCTGGAGCTGCTGGCCCTGCTCGGGGAGCCGCGCGAGGCCCAGGCGGCCGGGCTCCGGGCGGAGCTGGCGCAGGGTTGGCGGGAGGGGTGACACGCGACCACCGCCCCCGAGCGGCGTCGCGATGCTCTGCGCTGCGCGCCTGACGACGGGACAGGGCGCGGAGCATCGCCCCTATTTCCCTAATTTGTCCGCCTCGCAGGGTCTACATAGCCGAGCTTCTCCAACATCTCCGTAGGGGTGAACCGCTGCGTTGGCTCCCCCCTTTTCTCGGCTCTCTGGAGTTTGGCCATCGACGCGATCGACGCATTGTAGGCGGCCCACATGTCGTCGTCGGCCGGTAAGCCGACCGCGCAGGCTCCGTTCAGCTCATTCGGGTCGGCGACCAGATCGTACGTACAAATACGGCCATCCACCTCACGGATCCGTTTGGCCGTGGGCGTGCGCTCCGCGAGCCGCGCACCGGGTTCGCCGGGGAGCAACGGCACCCACGGGTCGGTGCGCGCCAGGAAGCTCGCCGCGCCGCCGCCGCGACCGTTGAGCAGGTTCACCCGGGAAACGCCCTGAAAGGGGGCGGTGGCGCCCCACCCGGCCAGATCGACCACCGTGGGCGCGAGATCGAGGAGACTGAGCATCCCATCGACGGCTTGCGGCTTCAAACCGGGCGCTTTCACGTACAGCGGCACGTGGAGCACATCGTCCCACAGCACGGCGCGGTGGTTGAAGAGGTACTCGTGGGCGAACGACTCGCCGTGATCGGCGGTGACGATGATGATTTCATCGCCTTTGAGCGGGCCAAAGAGGGAGGCGAGCTCGTCGTCGAGCTGGGCGAGATCGCTGTCGTACAGCGCTTCCACGTGGTTGAGGTCGCGGGGGGCCATGGCACGACCGGCATCGCGATACGGCGCCAGCGTCGCCTCCCTGCCGTCCATCGCCCCCGCGTAGTCTCTGTCGAATCGAACTGGATTCGCGGGGAGGTACGGAACGTGCGCATCGAAGAGGTGGACGAACGCGAACCATGGGCCTGGCTGGGCCGCGATCCAGGTGTTCGCAGCCTCAATCACCGTGGGAGCGTCCGCCTGCACGCCGTGCTCGGGGATCATGGTGTCGTTGTAGACGTCAAAACCCCGGCCGAGGCCACACGCGTCGTTTCGCAGCGTGAGCCCGCCAATGAACGCCGCCGTGGCATAGCCTCGGGCCCGGGCCAGCTCGGCCACGGATGGGCCCGCATACCGACTCGACCCCGCCGCGGCGACGTTGCCATGCACTTCGGGCAGTACACCCGTAAACATGGACCAGTGGGAGAGCGCGGTTTCTGGGAAATTGGAGAACGCTTGTTTTACCCTTACCGCACCGAGCGCCTCCAGCGTTGGGAGCGGCACACGACCGCCCCAGGGCGCGAGATGCTCAGCGGAAACGGTGTCGAGGGTGACCCACAGGATCTTCGGGCCGCCCTTGCCGCCCGCCGTGAAGGTGCCGGGATCTGCGGGCAGAATCACGGTGCGAGGTCCCCGTGGATCGTGCGGTCCGCCCCGCGGCGCATGCTCGCTGCGGGCGGCCCCGGGTCTCGGTTTCGGCGTGGCGGGCATCTTCACGACCCCCATTCCTCGGGTCCAAGCGCCCCTGGAAGTATTTTTCTCAGGCTCGAAAGCTGACAATCGTCTGACGCCGACCTGACAATCGTCTGACAAACGTCGGCCCTCGGCGTGCGATCACCTTGGGTGATGTTCACCGCACCCGAAACCCAGGCCTTCCCCGTCGCCCATCTCCCGGTGCTCCGCGCGCTCATGGACCAACTC
>BJHF01000047.1 GCA_014191855.1 Deltaproteobacteria bacterium | reverse complement strand
CGAGCGACTGCCGTGGGACCACATCGACATTCACATCCCGAAGCAGTGGTTCGTCGACGACTACGTTCGCGCCACCGAGCTGAAGCACGCCCCGGATTGCCGGCAGAAAAAGTGCCACAAGTGCGGGGTGATCGACGTGGAGCGCGAGCTCTGCGCCCACATGTTGCGCCAGTCCATCGAGGGCCGGAAGGACGAGAAGGGCTGGACCCGGCCCACGATCTCGGTGGCGAAGGAGCCCGACGCCGTGCAGCGGGTGCGCTTCCGCCTAGGCCGGATCGGCGATGCCCGCTTCCTGGGCCACTTGGAGTGGCAGAACGTGTGGGTGCGTGCGCTTCGCCGCGTCGACGCGCCGCTTTCCTACAGCCAGGGCTTCCACCCGCTCCCGCGGATGGACTTTTCGAGCGCGCTGCCGAGCGGGGAGGAGAGCCTCGCCGAGTACATGGACGTGCGAATGGTGCGCGAGGTGGACGTGGCTGCGATGACGGTGGCGTTGCGCGCGACCGCCCCGCCGGGGTTCCTCGTCCTGGGCGGTCTGGCCGTGCCCATGAAGACCAATGCCCTGATGGGAGAAGTAGTAGGTTGGGACTACGAATTCATCTCGGGCCTGGATGTGGATGTGCTCCGATCCGCCGTGTGGTCGTTGCTGGAGGCCAAGACGCTTGAGCTGCCGCGCAAGTCGAAGGCCGGGCCGATCACCGTGGATGTACGCCCGATGATTCGGATGCTGCGCGTACGCGAGGACGGCGTCGTAGAGGCGCGGCTGGCCACCTCGGAGGGCCGCCCCGGCAAGGCGAAGGACCTCTTGAAGCTGCTCGGACTCCCCGCAAGCACGCGCGTGGTGCGAACCGACGTGCTGGTGGCCGAAGCGGAAACACTGGTTTCGCCTGGGGCGGGTTGGTCAGCGACGCGCTGACCGCCGGCGCCACGCCATCGCCGCCGCCGCGGGGGCGAACAACGCACCCGCCGCGCCATCCGCGCACCCCGCGAAGGGATTGTCGGAAGGGAGGGGGAACGTCAATTCCACGTCCTCGCTTGCCGTAGTTCCGTCTTTCGAGGTTGAAGAAACCTCGATGGTCGTGCCGAACCCCGGGCTGCCCTTTACGAGCACCCGGTGCAGATGGGTCGCGAGCTCGTCGTATTCGTTCACATCCGAGCCGGTGGCCTCGGTGGTGGCCGCGATGTCGGTGATCCACGACACCCACACGCGCCCGTCGGTGGAATAGTCCGTTGAAACCTGGGAGATCGTGACCGGGCCCTCCTGCTGCAGCAACCCCTCCGCCACCGGCACCGCCAGCGCGGCGAGGATGTTGAGCTTGCCGAAGCCCGACGCATCGTCGTGACCGGGCGCGTACAGATCGTCGGCGCTCTGGATGAGCGCCTCCTCGATGGCCTGGTGGCGAACCCAGCCGTTCTGGAGGAGCAACGCCGCTGCGCCGGCGACGTGCGGCGCGGCCATGGAGGTGCCCTCCGAGAACACGTAGCGCCACCCGTTTTCCGTGACGCTCTCCTGCACAATCCCGTCGTCGTGCCCATCCCCGTCGCGATCTTCGCTGCCTTCGCCGCCGGGCGCGACGAGATCCACCTGCGGCCCGCCGTTGGAGTACGGGGTGACCTCGTTGGTGCTGCCGTGCGCGCCGACTGCGAACACCGTCGGCAGCGCGGCCGGATACAGGACTCCGGCGGGGTTCCCGTCGTTGCCCGAGGAGGCGACCACCATGACGTCGTTCTCGTAGGCGTAGGCGCAGGCGTCGGCCACCGCGTCCGACCGGCCCGGGCTCCCGAGGCTCATGTTGATGATCTGCGCGCCGTGGTCTACCGCCCAGAGGATGCCGTTCGCGATGTCGTCGGTATCGCCCCACACCGCGCCCGACGCGTCGTCGTAATGCAGCACGCGAACCGGCAGGATCCCCGCCTCCGGCGCGAGGCCGACCACGCCCTCGACATTGTCCGTTACCTGCGCGATCGTACCGGCCACGTGGCTGCCGTGCGAGAGCCCGGAGATCATCGCGTCATCGTCCGAAGCATCTTCATCGTCGCCGATGAAGTCGTACCCCTGGAGCAGGTGAAGGAACCCGTCGGCGCCGCCGGGGGAAACGCCGCTGTCGATGACGGCGACGACGGCGCCGCTACCGTCGTGCGTTTCGCGGATCGTGGCGATGTCGGCCGCCGCCATGTCCCACTGGAAGTGGTACCAGGTGTCGTTGGGCTCGGCGAGCGCACGCATGTGGCCGAGCGGCTCGATCGACTCGACAGCGCCTTGATCCTCAAGCTGCGCGCGCAGCTCAGGAAGCGAACGATCCGACCGCACGACGAAGGTGCTCGCGAGGCGACGCCCTGGGCCATTGTCACGCCGCGGCGCAATCCGCAGCAGCGGGCGAGGGGAGGTGACCCCGGCGGCCTGCAGGCGCGCGGCCAGACTGGGCTCGGCGTTCACGAAGCGCCCGGCCTCCGCACGCAGCGTCGGCACGTGCGCCGGCCGGAAGTGGACGATGAACTCGCCAGGGATCACGTCGTCTTCCGCGGATTCGGCCTTCGCCCAATCGCGCCAACCGCCGCCATCCATGCCGAGTGTACCAGCGACGGCCACGAAGCCCACGCCGAGGACCAGGGGTCGATTCCAGAGGATCACGCGCTCACCCTACCACAGGTCCGTACGGGGAACCGGTCGCGCTGGATCACTCGTCGCGCAGCATCCGCTCCGGGGGATCGTCGAGGTCGTCGAACTGGCCTTCGCGGGCCGCGCGTACGAAGAGCCAGGTGAACAGCCCGCCCAGTGCGAGCGCGATGGGCAGCAAAAAGAAGATTCCGCTCATTTGTTCTCCGAAATTCGACCAAGATGCAGCGCGCTTCCGATGACCAGGCTGCTTGAGAGCGGCATGAGCAACGCGGCGAACAGCGGATTCATCAGCCCGCAGGCGGCCACGGTTACCGCTGTCGCATTGTAGACGAGCGAGCGGAGGCTGGAGCGCCGTACCGTGGACTCGGCGCGCCGCGCGAGCAGGAGGCCGAAACAGACTACCCTTAGGCCCTGCCCGACCTGAACCGCATCCGCCACGAGCAGGGTGGAGGCTGCACCGGCGCCCATGGCGACGCCAACGTCGGCCGCCGTCATCGCGGGGCCGTCGTTGACGCCGTCCCCGACAAAAAGGACCGTGCAGCCGGCGCTTCGAAGCTGGGCGATCCGCCCCGCCTTGTCATCGGGACGCACGCCGCCCTCCGCCTCGTCGATCCCCACTTCCGCCGCAATGCGCGCAACGACGGCGGGGTCGTCCCCCGAAAGTAGCAGCACGCGCACGCCCGAGACGCGGAGCGATGAGACCGTAGCCCGCGCCTCGGGCCTCACCCGATCCTGAAGGGAGATGGTTCCAACGAGCCGATCTCCCTGATGAAGTGCCACCAGTCCAGCGGCTCCCCGACCGAGTCGATACCGGATCCCATCCACCTCGCCAACGACGCCTTCGCCCGGCCGCTCAAGCACGGCGCGGGGGGAGGGGAGCGGGATGCTGCGGCTGGCCGCCTCGGCGAGAATGGCGCTGGCAATGGGGTGTCGCGACTGCCGCTCCAGGCCCGCCGCGATCCGGAGCACGGAGTCCTCAGCGTGAGTCACGCGCGGGATGCCCTCGGTGAGCGTGCCGGTCTTGTCGAATACAACGGTATCTACCTTGGCAAGGGTGCGGAGCACGTCGCCGGAGCGGACCAGCAGCCCCCCCCGGGCCGCGGCGCCGAGCGCAGCCGATGCGGTGAGCGGCGCCGCGAGCGCGAGGGCGCATGGACAGGCGACGACAAGCACCGCGATCCCCGCCTTCATCGCCATCTCGGGGCCGCTGTGCAGCCCCCAGCCGAGCGCGGACCCCGCGGCGGCGAGGAGCGTGATCGCCGTGAAGGTTGGCGCCACCCGATCCGCGAGCGTCGGCGGAATCGGGCGATCGAGGGCCTCGGCGAGCCGGCACGCCATCCGGCCCAGGAGCGTGTCATCGCCGGTTCGTGCAACCTCGATCACGAGGTTCCCGGTGCTCAATGTGGCCCCGGCCACCACCTCGTCACCCGCGCGCACCCGCCGCGGCACCGATTCGCCCGTGAGGAGCGCCATTTGCACATCGGCCTCCCCCTCCACGACCACGCCATCGGCAGCGAGCTCCTCGCCGTGCGCCGCCACGATGTGGTCGCCTGCGCACAATTCGCCCACCGGCACCTCTTCCACGCCGCCGCCGCGCACCCGACGCGCTGTCCGGGGAGCCAGCGCACCCAGGGAGCGAGCCGCTTCCGCCGCGCGACGCCGACCGCCCTGCTCCAGCACCCGCGCGCCGAGCAACAGGGCCACGAGCATCGCCATCGAGTCGAGGTAGCCCTCATGGTGCGCGAGCGCTGCCCAGAGGCCATGCACGAACATCGCGAGCACGCCCAGGCTGATCGGCGCGTCTACATGCAGGCGGCCCGACCGTAGACCGGCCCACGCCGTGCGGTAGAACGGCAGCGCTGCCCATGTCGCGACCGGGGTTGCCAGCACCAGCGACCACCAGGTGAACAGCGTGGTCCAGCTCGCGTCCATCCCTGCGAACCATCCGGCGTACAGCCCCGCGCTGATCAGCATGATGTTCATGGCTGCGAAGGCGGAGAAGCCCACCCGCGTGAGCCATGAGTGATCCACGTTCGGGGCGGCGCCGATGGGCCGCACGCCCCAGCCGACCGTGTGGAGCGGAGCGACGACGCGCGCCACGTCGACGAGGCGCGGGTCGAAGCGAACCGTGGCGTTCGACGTGCCGTAGCTGACGAATACCGACTCCACGCCCGGAACCTTCCCGAGCAGCGTTTCTGCCACCCATACGCATGACGCGCACGTCAGCCCATCGACGTGGAATCGAGCCTCCGCCGTGTCCCCGTTGCCGGCTACCTCCAGGTTCACCGCCGCCTTCGCGCCGGGCCGAGGCGCCGGAGCAAACCGTTCGGCGTAATATCGGTCGAGGCCCGCGTCGTGCAGCAGCGCCGCCGCCACCTCGCAGCCGGTGCAACAATAGCCGGCCAGCTCGGTGGCGGTGCCGCAGTGCGGGCAGGCGACCGGCGAGGCCGTCGGGATCACCGTGCTTCCGAGGCGTACGTTGGATCAATGGGATCGGCGCTTTGAACCGCGATGACGATCATCGCCACGTTCACCGCCACCACGATGCCCAAGCCCACGATGATGCCGACGATCCATCGCATCTCAGCCCCCGTCGCTCATGAAGGTTGCGTTGAAGGAGAGCACGTCGTCGTGCGCCTGAACCACCACGCGGAGCGGAACGCTCTGGGCTGACAAGTGACCCGGTGGCACACGCACGACGACGGGCACGGTGGTGGTTCCCGCACCCGTGAGGTGGATGGCGGGCGCGATGATCTCGGCGGAGTCGAGCCCCGCCACCGAAACCTCCCAGGTCTCTGCGTGGTTCTCGTGATTTGTCAGGCGCAGCATGTACGTGTTCCGGATCCACCCGTCAGTGTCGGTAACGTAGGTGCTGCCTGCCACCCGGCTGATGTTCCCATCGACGGGGGAGCGCGTGAGCAGGACGGTGAAGAAGGCGAGCGCGATCACGCTGAGCAGCGAGGCGTAGACGACGGTGCGCGGTCGCACGTTGTGGCGCTCCCCGGACAGCGTGGCGTAGTTGATGAGGTTGGGTTGGCCCCGCTTGTCCATCACGATCTGGCAGGCGTCGACGCACCGGGCGCAGGTGACGCACTCCAGCTGGAACCCATCGCGAATATCGATCCCCTGCGGGCACACCGCCACACATTTGTTGCAGTCGATGCACGCTCCGGCGCCGCCCTTTCGTGGCTCTCCCCGCGCCGCATCGTAGGCCACCACGAGGCTCTGATCATCGCAGAGCACCCCCTGCAACCGGGCGTAGGGGCAGAGGAAATTGCAGAATTGCTCGCGGAACCACACGAAATCCAAGAACATCCCGGCGGTTACGGCGAGCGTCAACCCGTAGTACCCGGGCGCGGCCTGGCCGGTCCAAAGCGGGCGCGGACCGGCGAACCAGCTCATGAACGCCATGGCCACCACCGACGCGAGGCCCAGGTAGGCCAGCCACTTCGCCCCCTTGCGCCGGACCTTCTCAACGGTGAGCGGGCCTTTGTCTCGCGCCATGCGGGCGCCACGCTCACCTTCCGTCCACCTCTCGATGGGGCGCACCCACTCCTCGAGAAACACCGTTTGAGGACACGCGTAGCCGCACCACAGCCGGCCATACACGGCCGTGAACAGGAACATGGTGAACGCGATGAACAGGCCCATCAACACGAGCAGCAGGGTGTCCGTTGGCGTAAACACCGCCCCGAAGGCGTATAGTCGTCGGCCCGGAACGTCGGCCTGCACGGCGGGGTGGCCATCGATCACGACCCACGGCGTCACGAAGAGGATCGCCTGCAGCGCGGCGCCGCTCCAGCGGTGAACCCGCTGGAAACGCCCCTTCACCGAGGCACTGTACACCCAGGTGCGGGCGGAGTTGATCAGGCTCATCGGGTCCTCACGCGGTCACTGGCCGCCACCGGCTCCGTGAACATAGGCCGCCACCTGCGCGATCTTCTCGGCGCCGAGGATCGGCCCCCAGGTGATCATGCCCTTGGCCGGCACGCCCTCGGTGATTGTCTTTTGGATGTCCGCGTACGTGCCGCCGTGGATCCATTCGGCGTCGGTCAGGTTTGGCCCGACTCCACCGCGCAGATCGGCCCCATGGCAGGCCACGCAGTTGGTCTCGAAGACGGCCTTTCCGGCTTCGGCCGACGCGGGCGTCGGCGCAGCGATGGCCGCGACCTGGGGCCGCTGCGGCAGCGCGGCCAGCGCCGCCGCCACCTCCGCATCGTACTCACCGGCCTGGCTGCGGTGGGAAACGAAGTGGTAGTCGATCGCGTACAACACGCCCCACGCGATGGTGAAGTAGAACAGGCCCAACCACCACGTGGGCAGGGGGTTGTCGTACTCCTCGATGCCGTCGTTGTCGGCGCCGTGACCGAGGATCTTGTCGGTTTCCTTGCTCATGGTTCATCCCCCTCGAGTGGCAGATTGGCGGCGGCCTCCATGGCGGCGCGGCGGCTGGGCAGAAAAGCCCATACGGCCCATCCCACGAACACGGAGGCGAACACGATGGTCATCACGCCCAGGAGCCAGCCGAGCTCGGTGCTCTGTGCGGCGGCGCCCTTGATGGCTTCGCTCATTTGGCGGCCCGCGCCGTGATTGCGGCCTTGCCATCCACGCCGAGGCGCTGCAAGTAGGCGATGAGGGCGATGATCTCGTCGTCGGGCGCAGCGGTCCGCTTCACCAGGGCGAGGCTGTCCACGATTTTTTTCTGTTGGGCCCCGACTTGCGCCGGCACCCAGGCCTCCGGGTTTGCGTCGTAGGGCACGCCGAGCGTGATCATTCCGTTCACGGTGTCCACGATATCTGAGGTGCTCACCTTGGAATCGTAGAGCCAGGTGTACGCCGGCATGATCGACCCCGGGGTCATCGCGCGCGGATCCTTCATATGGTCGAAGTGCCACGCATCCGGGTATTTGCCGCCGACGCGCTGCAGGTCGGGGCCGATACGCCGGCTCCCAAGCTGGAAGGGGTGATCCCACTGGTACTCCCCGGCCCGCGTCCACGGGCCGTAGCGCAGCGTTTCCGCCTGGGACGGCCGGATCATCTGGGAGTGGCAGTTGTAGCAGCCTTCCCGCAGGTACAGGTCGCGCCCGGCCAGCTCCAGCGGGCTGTACGGCTTCACCTCCTCCATGTGCTCGGGGCCGACTGCGGAGCTGTACATCGGCAGGATTTCGACCAGTCCGCCGATGGACACGGCCACCGTGGAGAGGATGGCGAAGAGGCGGGCGTTCGGCTCGATGAGCCGACGATGGGTATTCTCAGACATTGGCCGCCTCCAGGCTGCCGGCGGCGGCGGTTTCGCCGTTCGCGGTCTTGATGAAGTTGAACGCCATCAACAGGACGCCCACCAGATAGCCGAGGCCCCCGAAGAGCCGAATCCAGTAGAACGGCATGAGGCGAGTCACGGTGTCGACGAAGTTGGGGTACTCCAACAGGCCGCTCTCATTGATGTCGCGCCACATCAGGCCCTGGGTGATCCCCGACACCCACATCGCAACCACGTAGAGTACGATGCCGATGGTGCCGAGCCAGAAGTGGGCCGTGGCCAGGGTGTCGCTGTACAGCGGCTTCTTCCAGGCTCGCGGCACCAGCCAATACAGCATTCCGAAGGTGCAGAAGCCCACCCAGCCGAGCGCGCCGGAGTGAACGTGGCCGATGGTCCAGTCGGTGTAGTGCGAGAGCGAGTTCACCGCCCGAATCGACATCATCGGGCCTTCAAAGGTGGACATCCCGTAGAACGTGATGCCGACGACGAAGAACTTGAGCACCACGTCGGTGCGAACCCGATCCCATGCGCCGCGCAGGGTGAGCAGGCCGTTGAGCATGCCGCCCCAGCTTGGCGCGAGGAGCATGAGGCTGAACACCATGCCGAGCGTCTGGGCCCAGTCGGGCAGGGCGCTGTAGAGCAGGTGATGGGGGCCGGCCCAGATGTAGAGGAACACCAGGCCCCAGAAGTGGATGATCGAGAGTCGGTAGCTGTAGACCGGCTTGTTCGCGGCGCGAGGCATGAAGTAATACATCAAACCGAGGAACGGCGTCGTGAGCAGGAAGCCCACGGCGTTGTGCCCGTACCACCACTGCACCAGCGCGTCGGTGATGCCCGGGAACACCGAGTACGCCTTGGTGAGCGACACCGGCACCGCGAGGCTGTTGACGACATGGAGCAGCGTGATCGTGATCACCATGCTCATGTAGAACCAGATGCTCACGTACAGGTGGGCGACCTTACGGATGGCGATCGTGCCGAAAAAGTTGACGGCGAAGGCGACCCACACCACGGCGATCGCGAGATCGATCGGCCAGATCAGCTCGGCGTACTCCTTGCCCGACGTCCAGCCCATCGGCAGGCTCACCGCGGCGGACACGATGATCGCCTGCCAGCCCCAGAAGTGGAAGTTGGACAACGCGTCATTGAACATGCGCACCTTCAAGAGGCGCTGCATCGACCAGTAGATCCCCGAGAAGAGGGCGTTCCCCGCGAACGCGAAGATGACCGCGTTGGTATGCAGCGGGCGCAGGCGGCCGAAGCTGGTCCAGGGCAGGCCGAGGTTGGCGGGGAACCAGGCGAGCTGGAGGGCGATGATGACGCCGACGAGCATGCCGACCGCGCCCCAAAGCACGGTCGCGGTGATGAATTTTCGGACGACGGCATCGTCGTAGTCAGTGCGCGGCTCGGGCATCGGCGAACTCTCGGGGGGCGCCCGCCGACTTGCAAGCAACGTGCCAGCGGAAAGATCGGCCTCAAACATGGAAGCTGCCAGGATCGCGTTGTGGTACGTCACACGGGGGATGTGCGATTCCGCACCCTTGTCAGAACGCACGCCGACGGCAAAGGAGGTGAATGCTCCCGCTCGACGAAATGAAAGCCTGGGTCGGCTTTGACGCCGCCGATGCGGTGCGCCTGAAACGACTCTGGCCGCTCGTGGAGCCCAGGCTGGGGGAGCTCACGGATCGGTTCTACGATCGGGCGCTCAGTTTTCCAGGTGCCGCCAAGGTGTTTCGGGATGCGGCCCAGGTGGAGCGGCTACGGGTGACGCTGCGGCAGTGGGCGAAGGAGCTGCTGCAGGGCCCGCACGACGAAGCCTACTTCCACCGTCGCGAGCGCATCGGCAAGGTGCACGTCGAGGTGGGGCTCGAGGCTCGGTACATGTTCGTGGCGATGAACGTGGTGCGCGATCAGCTGTGCGACATCGCCCATGGATTGGGGGATGCATCGGCGGCGACGTGCCAGAGCATCGGCCGGATCTGCGATATCGACCTGGCGATCATGACGGGAACGTACGTCGAGCGCCGCGAAGCGCTTGAGTTGCGCTCGCTGCAGGAGCTGATCGTCTCCCACATGCCCGTGACCGTGCTGGTGCTCGACGCGGAGGGGAACGTGGCCGCGGCCACGCGGCCGAGCGCCCGCCTGTTCGGGGAGGTGGAGATGCTGGGGCGGCCGTGGCACGCCGCCCTCCCGCAGCAGCTTGTGGAGAACGGCGAGCTCCACGCCGCCATGGGGCGGGCGCTGCGCACGGGGCACGACATCACCATCCCGCGGGTGGACACCCGGATCGAAGGCAAGGAACGCCACTTTCGTGTTTCATTTGTACCGCTCGATCACGCGCAGGCTCGGGCCCTGGTGCACGTTGAGGAGCTCACGGAGGCGATCGCCAACGAGGCGCGGCTCATCCGAGCGGAGTCCCTGGCGCACCTCGGCGCGCTCTCGGCTGCGGTGGCCCATGAGCTCCGCAATCCGCTCGCGGGGATCTCGGGCGCGATCCAGGTCATCAGCCGGTCGATGCCGGCCGATGATCGTCGGAAGCCGATCATGGAGAAGGTGGAGCTGCAGGTGCGCCGGCTCGATGACCTCGTCACCGACTTGCTGGACTTCGCGCGGCCCGTTGCCCCCAAGTTCTCGCGCGTGGAATTCGCCGAGGCGATGCGGTCGGTGGCGGACGTCGTGATGCGCGAACATCCGGCGCTCACGCTGAGGCTGAACGGCGCGGGCCGTGCTTACGCAGACGCGAACATGCTCCAGCAGATCCTGCTCAACCTCGTGCTCAACGCGGCCCAGGCCACGGGCGGGGAAGGCGAGGTGCTGGTGGACATGGCCGAGGGTGCCATTGTGGTGAACGACAACGGGCCGGGGATCCCCGAAGCCAACTTCGAGAAGGTGTTTCAACCGTTCTTCACCACCCGCTCCCGCGGCACCGGGCTCGGGCTGGCGATCTGTCGCAAGCTGGCCGGCGCCATGAACGGCGACATCGCGCTCGTGCGGGGGCGCCTCAAAGGCGCCGCGTTCCGCGTGGAGCTGCCCGTTCCGCCTACTTGAGGCCGAACTTCTCCATGCGGTAGCGCAGCGCGTAGCGGCTGATGCCGAGCAGGCGCGCCGCGGCGGACTGGTTGCCCGTGGTGCGCGCCAACGCCTGCTCCGTGAGGCCTCGGTCCACCATCTCCAGATCCACGCCTTCATCCGGCAGCACGAACGGACAGGCGCGGGTGGCGCCGCGTATGGCCTCGCCGCGAAGCTCGGCGGGCAGGTCGGCGAGATCGATCACGTCGTGCGGCAACAGGATGATCGTGCGCTCGATGACGTTGCGCAGCTCTCGCACGTTTCCCGGCCACCGCCACGACTGGAGTCGCTCCATGGCGCGGCCGCTCACTCCGTGCACGTTGCGGGAGAAGGAGCGGTTGAACTTTTCGATGAAGAAGTGCACCAACGCCGGGATATCCTCGCCACGCTCCCGCAGCGGCGGCACCTCGATGGGCACGACGTGCAACCGGAAGAACAGGTCCTCGCGGAAGCGGCCGGCCTTCACCTCGCCGCGAAGATCGCGGTTGGTGGCCGCAACGATGGCGGCGTCCAGCGGGATGTCGGCGACGCCGCCGACGCGCTTGAACTTGCGATTTTCGATCGCTCGCAGGAGCTTGGCTTGCATCCCGAGGGGGAGCTCGCCGATCTCGTCCAGGAACAGGATTCCGCCGGCCGCTGCTTCGAACAAGCCGCGCTTGGTGGCTTTGGCGTCGGTGAACGCGCCCCGCTCGTGCCCGAAGAGCTCGCTCTCCATCAGGGTTTCTGGCAATGCCGTGCAGTCGATTTCCATGAACGGCCGGGTGCGCCGGGGCCCGCGACCGTGGATCGCGCGCGCCACGAGGTCCTTGCCCGTGCCGCTCTCGCCCTGAAGGAGGACCGTTGGCGCGTCGATCGCCTCAAGGCGCCGCAGCGTTTCGAACAAGCGCCGCATCGAAGGGCTGTCGCCGATGATCTCGCCGTACCCCGAGGGTTGCCGGCTGCGCAGATAGTGGACCTCGCGCTTGAGGCGGTGATCCTCGAGCGCCTTGGTGGTCGCGAGCGAGGCTTCTCGTAGGTCGAACGGTTTTTGCAGGTAGGCGTTGGCGCCCATCCGAGTGGCCTCGATGGCGCTCTCGACACCGCCGTGGGCGGTGATCACAATCACGGGGAGGTCGGAGTCGTCTTCGCGCAGCATCCGCAGCACCGACATTCCGTCGAGCTCGGGCATCTTGAGGTCGAGGAAGACCAGCGCGGGAGCGACAGCTTTGAGCTTCTCCAGGCAGTCGCGACCGTTCACGGCCTCCACGACGTTGTAGCCATCTGTGCGAAGCTGCTCGGAGAGCGACCAGCGGATCAGCTCTTCGTCGTCGCACACCAGGATCGTCTCGGCCATCACTCCTCCGACCGCCTATGAGCACGAAGCGTGCCAGCCCCAGGGGGGGTTTTCGTCGGCAGAGTGGGCCATATCACACATGGGCTGGCGCGGCACGGACCTTGCACGGGGACGACCCGAGCGTGACGTGTCCGTACCCCTTGCCAACCAGATCGACGACGTATTGAGCTCGGTGCTGAGCCTCGTCACCGCCCGAACCGGCCGCCTGGTCGCGGTAACCTTGGCCGGTGCCTCGCAAGACGAGGTGCTTCCCAGAGTGAAGGATCGCCTGCGTAAAGCTGGCTTGCCGGATGTGGAGGTTCACGTTCGGTCGCTGCCCGGCCCGCTGCGGGTGCTCACGCTGGAGTTTGAGCGATGAACGAGCTCTTCCTCGCGGCGTTCGTGGCCGGCTTGATGGGGAGTGGGCACTGCGTCGGGATGTGTGGCCCGTTCGTCGTAGCCGCAGGGCCGCTTTGGCACGTGGGCCGCGTGGGGGCGTACCTCATCGCGGGCGCCGTCGCGGGCTTCGGGGGCCGGGCGCTGCCCTCGGGGCCCTGGACCGGGCTCCTGTCCGCGGTGGTGCTCGTCGGGGCGTGCCTGCGGTTCGGCGGGTTCATCCACGCGTCCGAAGGCGGCCCCCTCTCCCGGTGGTTGCTGCGGACGGGGCGCACCTTGCGGGGCTTGCCCGAGCCGATCGCCGCGGTCGGCATGGGGTCGCTCGCCGCGCTCCTGCCCTGCGGCTTGTTCTGGGGCGCCTTGGGGCTGGCCACCGCCACGCGGAGCGCGCTCGGCGGAGCGGAGGTGCTTGCTGCGTTTGCGTTCGGCACCCTGCCCGCGCTGATCTTCGCCGCAGCGCTGCTGCGTCGCCTTGCGCAGCGAGCGCGCAGGGCCGTCGCGCTCGCCACCCTCCTCGTGGGGCTCTGCGCCATCGCCCACCGCGCCGGCGTGCTTAGCCTACCGGGTGACGGTGCGATCTGCGACACCGCCCACCCGCCGTCGGAGGGTCCGTGACGTTCAAGAAGATCCTCGTTCCCATTGACTTCTCAGCCATGTCCACCGAGGCGCTCCGACTGGCGGTTTCGCTCGCGCGGGGGGGTGGGGAGCTGGTTCTGCTAAACGTCGGCGTACTCCCGGATCCCTCGATCGCGGAGTCGGCGCCGAACACGAGCTTGATGTTGGAATTCGCCGGCCGCATGGCCGCTTCGCGCGGCACGGCGCTCGATGCGCTTCGGGCCCGCGAGGTGCCGCCTGACGTGCCCTCTTCGCTCCAGCTTCGCGACGGCCGGCCGGAGGCTGAGATCATCGCCGCTGCCGCTGAGCTGCGCTGCGACCTGGTGGTTCTGGGCACCCACGGCCGCCGCGGCCTCGAGCATTTTGTGCTGGGCAGCGTGGCGGAGCGCGTGGCGCGGGGCTCCACCGTGCCGGTGATGGTGACGCGCGTGGGCGAGTCCCGGGCGCCTGTGTAGACTCGCACAGACCTGTGCACTATCGAACAGTCGAGCCCGATCAGGACGGGTACACCGCCGAGTTGGTGTCGTCGGTGTCGCCGCAGCTGGTGGTCCACCCGTCCCCGTCGCCGTCTGAGGTGCCGTCGGGCATGCAGTAGAACCACTTGTACTCATCGAGGTCGTTCGCGGAGGTGTCGAACAGCTCGTAGATGAGATCCTCGGTGCCGTTGCCCATGCCAACCGCCCCGGCGGGGATCGCGGCGAACTGCGCGGTCAAATCCACCTCGGCGCTTGCGGCGGTGCCGCCGCAGCTATAGCCGGCGGCGCCATCCGTCATCGCGAGGCCGTCGTACTCGACGTACGCGCGCCCATCCGCGAGGAGGATGATCGCGAAGGTGTTGGAGTTCGTCGTCGTGTATTCGGGGATGGTGTTCCAGTAGAAGCCGACCGCGTCGGCGCCGTGCTGCACGAAGGCCGTGTCGGTGGAGTACGCGTAGAGATCATCCCAAACGCCGAGAATCTGCCGGTACTGCTGCACCCCGGAGTACGACTCGGTGTAGCTCGTGGTCGAGGGTCCGAAGAAGATCCGACCGTTCGTCGACATCGTGACCGACGAGTAGCTCGTTCCGCACATGTTGAACGTGAACCCGCTGCCGAACGTGAACACCCGAGTCTGGTCGTCGCCGGTCAAGCTCACGTCGGGCGTGTTGGTGTCCGCCGCGTCCGCGGCGCCGTCGCAGTCGTTGTCCACGCCGTCGGTGGCCTCCCATCGGTAGGGGTGGATGTCGTCGTCGGCGTCGTCGCAGTCGTCGCCGCCGTACACATCACTCTCAAAGCCGTCGAGGTCGGCGTCGTACACGCCATCGCACGAGCCATCGAGAAAGTCGTACCAGGTGCTGTCGGCCGGATCGGTGTCGTCACAGTCCTCGCTGTAGTCGTAGCCGTCGCCATCCTGATCGTTGTCGTCTGCACCGTCACAATCCTGGTCGATCCCGTCGTAGTACACCTCGGCCGCGCCAGGGTTGATCGTGTCGTCGCCATCGTCGCAGTCATCGCCACCGTAGGCATCGCTGTCGTAGCCGTCGCCGTCTTGATCGTAGTCGCTGCCGCCGTCGCAATCGCTGTCCACGCCGTCGTAGGCCACGTCGTACGCGGCGGGGTTGATGCCGATCGCCGTGTCGTCACAATCGGTGCCGCCGTAGGTGTCGGCGGTGTAGCCATCGCCGTCTTGATCGTAGTCGTTCGCCCCGTCGCAATCGCCGTCTACGCCGTCGTACCACGCATCGGAAGCGCCGGGATGCACCGTCGGATCGACGTCGAGGCAGTCCGAGCCGCCGTACGAATCCGAGGTGTACCCATCAGCATCACGATCATAGTCGTTCGCGCCGTCGCAATTCGTGTCTTCGCCGTCGTACCAACTGTCCACTTCGCCGGGGTTGATGCTCGCGTCGAGATCGTTGCAGTCGTCGCCGCCATACACGTCGTAGGTGTACCCGTCCGCGTCGGCATCGAAGTCGTCATTGCCGAGGCAGTCGGCGTCTACGCCGTCGTAAGCCGCATCCGCCGCGCCGGGGCGTGTCGTGTCCAGGGTGTCATCGCAGTCGTCCCCGCCGTACACGTCGCTGTCGTAGCCGTCGAGATCGGCGTCGTAGTCGCTCCATCCGTCACAATCCTGGTCGATGCCGTCGTACCAGACGTCGGTCGCTGCGGGGTTCACCGTCGCATCCGTGTCGTCGCAGTCGCTGCCCCCGTGGCTGTCAATCACGTAGCCGTCAACGTCTTGATCCCAGTCGTCGTCCCCCGCGCAGTCGCTGTCTACCCCGTCGTACCAGGTCTCCGGGGCGCTGGGGTAGATCGCGGCATCCGAGTCGTCGCAATCGGTGCCCCCGACCGTATCGCTGTCGTAGCCATCCCCGTCCACATCGCGCAGGTCGATCCCGGTACAATCTTCATCGATGCCGTTGTAGGCGATCTCGCTGCCAACCGGGCTGATCGTCGCATCCGTGTCATCGCAGTCGTCGCCGCCGTACATCGCGTCGTCGAAGCCGTCCCCATCCTGGTCGTAGTCGCTCCACCCGTCACAATCGCCGTCCACCCCGTCGTACCAGATCTCCCCCGCCACCGGGTTGATGGTCGCGTCCGTGTCGTCGCAGTCGGCCCCGCCGTAGGCCACATCGTCGTATCCGTCGTGATCGGCGTCGTAGTCGCCATCGCCGGCGCAGTCGCTGTCTACGCCGTCGTACCACGTCTCGCTGGCGCCCGGATTCACCGCCGCGTCGAGGTCGTTGCAGTCCTCGCCGCCGTAGGCAACGTCGTCGAAACCGTCCCCGTCCTGGTCGTAATCACTCCCGCCATCGCAATCGCGATCCACTCCGTCGTACCAGATCTCACTCGCGACGGGGTTGATCTCTGCATCGCTGTCGTCGCAGTCGCCGTCCGTCTCCGCGTAGCCGTCCCCATCGTCGTCCACATACGACGAACCCTCGTCGGTGATGCTGTCGCAATCGTTGTCTTTCCCGTCCACCAGCTCTTCGGCTTCTGGGTAGATCGTGTCGTCGTTGTCGTCGCAATCCCCGGCGCAGGTCGTGAACCCGTCGAGATCCGCGTCGGTGCACTCGTTCATGTAGATGGTGGAGCCGCACACGTCGGTGAGCCCGCGTTCATCCGTCACTTCGAGCGAGAGTGTGTGGTAGCCGCTGGTGAGCGAACTGAGCGACGTCGTGATGGCGCCGGAGCTGTCGGGGCTACCGGCCCAGAGCTCCCCGTCCACATCGCTGACGAGCACCGCGGTGAGCTCGCTCGCCGCTTGTTCCGCGTCCTCGGCGTGCGCCGCGAACGAGATCACGGTGTTTGCCTCGTACGCCGAGCCATCGGAAGGCGAGAGGATGTCGCAGATCGGCGCCCCGTTTTCGGTGCGAAGCAACTCTACGCTCGCGGTGCCCACCTGATCGGCCACGTCGGTAACGGTGAACTGCACGGTGTGATCGTTGTCGCTGAGCGTGGCCTCGAAGCCGATGTTTCCGCCGGCGCACTCAACGGGCTCCCCGTCGAACTCCCAGATCTCCCCATCCACCGTGGACTGGGCGACAATCTGAAGCAGCGAATCAGACGAATTATCGGCGACGGCAAGGCAGAACTGCACTGGAACGAGCGGATCGAACGCGCTGCCGGCGATCGGCGAAACGACGACCACGGTGGGGGGATCGTCCGCCACTTTCACGGTGCTGTCCCCGTTGGGACAGCCGGTGGCGACAAGGAGCAACAGCGCGGGGAGGACGAGCTTGGACATCAGCACACCGGGGTCAGTGGAGAGCGCGTTAACCCTACCCGATGCAGCCCGGCTCGCGTGTGTTTCTGCACCAGGCGTTTCGCTGTTGCCCGTTCGCCGGCGCGGTTTCCTCGCAGGTACACGAGTTCCTGGTACAGAATGGCTATGAGGTCACGACGAACGCCGCGGAAGCGGATGTACACCTGCTGAACACCTGCGGTTCGGATGCCTCTCAGGCCGAGCTCACCTGGCACGCCCTCCAGACCATCGCGCAGAAGGCCCCGCACGCGGAGGTGGTGGTCACGGGCTGCCTCGTGAGCATCGAGCCGAAGCGGTTGGCGGAGGAGCTGCGGCCCTTCGCCTCTACTTCGCGGCTCGACCCGAGGCACATGGACGGTTTGGATCAGGTCTTTGGCGCCACCACCACGCCCTACGCCGACGTCCAGCCCACGCTGCGCCACGACTACCAGGGGAACGATTTCGCTTCCCGCTGGCAGCACATCGTTGCGAGCACTGGCTGCTTCGGCACCTGCCAGTTCTGCGCCATCCGGCGGGCCACCGGTCGTCCGAAGTCTCGCTCCATCGATGCGATCCTGGCCGACATCCGGCGGGGTCTTGCCGAGGGCACCCACGACATGCTGCTCGTGTCGACGGATCTCAGCGCCTACGGTGCCGACCTCGGCTTGAGCATCGTGGACCTCGTAGCCGAAGTCACCTCCGAGCCCGGTGATCTCGCGTTTGCGGGCGAGTCGTTCGAGCCGACCTTGTTCTTGAAGCACTTCGACGCGCTGTTGCCCTGGTTCGCTTCCGGACGATGGGCGTACATCGGGCTGCCCATCCAGTCGGGCTCGCGCCGGGTGCTCGCGCTGATGGAGCGCACCTACGATCCCGGCGAGGTGGTGGCGGCCGTGCGGCGTCTGAAGCAAGCGGCGCCGGGCCTCGTGGTGCGCACCGACCTGCTGTATGGATTTGGTGACGAGACCGACGAGGAGTTCGAAGCGAGCGTGGCCGTCAGTCGTGCCTTCGATCTCCCATCGTTCAACGCGTATCAGCCGCGACCGGGCACGCCCGCTGTGCAGTTGGCTCCGGAGGTCGTGAAGCGTCGCCGGGACCGGGCGTTCGCCGAGCTGCACGCGCGAGCCCAGGCGGGGCTGCCCCCCGTGCGGCGCTGGGGTGGTCACGACGATCGCCCGCAGTTGGAGCGGGAGCGGGAGGGGCGAGGGGACGAGCGGGCGGTTGAGCCGGAGCGGGCGCTCGATCCATGGGAAACGCCCGAGGGGCGGGCGTGGCTGGTCGCGACGGCGCGCCGGTTCGCGGCTGTTTTGCAGCGGCACAAATCGGTGCCGCTCGCGGAGGGATGGGTGCTCGCCGGGGTGCGGGTGGCCGAGGACGCGGTGGCGCTGGCGCTGCGACACGCGGGGGGCCGGAGCGTGGAGGTGGGGCTGCGCGCGCCGGGGTGGCCTGGCGAAGTGATGGCGAAGGCGCCGCGTTTTGGGGTGTGGGTGCTCGGGGGGGAAGTGAAGGCGGATGCTTCGTTGGATTCGGCGCTGAAGCGCCTGGTGGCGGGGTTGGGCGGGGCTGAGGCGCGCTAAACCCACCCCCGCCGCTTCGCCCACCCATGCAGCGGGTTCAGAAACAAGTACACCGCGCCGAGAAAGGGGATGAGCGACACATTCCCAAAGATCGCGCGGATCCCCACCGCCTCCTCCACCGTGTAGTGGGCAGCGATCCAAAGGTACGCTCCCGCAGTGACGACGTGGTACACGACGACGATCGCCAATAACACGCGCATCAGCCCCTCCAACCCCTCGCGCCCGCCCTCGATTTTCTCGAGTACGTCGGGCCGCTGCCGCACCATCTCATCCACGAATGGCCCCGGCCCTTTGACCATCAGCCACGCGAACCACACGCCGAACGCGGCGTTGGTGATCGAGGCTTCGTAGCTGAAGAAGGTGGGGTTCGCCAGGAACATGTCCACGACCCCGAGGCCAACGGTCGTGGTGGCGGTGACCTTGAACAGGAAGGTGATCGGCTCCTTGCGGTGGAGGCGCCAGAGTACCTCCCCGATGGAGAACACCGCGCAAGCCACGATCGCGGGCTTCAGCCCCCACGCCCAATCGAACGCGTAGAACACCACCAAGGGGCCAACATTGGCCAGAATGGCGCCGACAACCCCGAGGATGCGCCTCAAACGCGCCCCGGAACGAGCACCGCCACCGTGCGGGCGACGAGATCGCTCGCCGCCCCAAGGCGCATTCCCTCCAGGAACAATGCGCTCTCTTCGGGGGGGAGCGCCGCCTGCGTTCGCGCCCAGAGCTCAGCCAGGGTGGCGCGGTGGCCCTCCCATCGGGTTGCGGTGTGCAGGTGGCCGTGCGTGTAGGCCTTTCGCAACGCTGGGAAACGCCGCTCATGGAAGATTCCGCCAATCTGGAGCAGGGTGCCATCAACGTCGCAGAGCGTGTCTCCGCAGAGGGGCGCGGGGTCGGCTGCGGCCTGGCGATTGAACAATTGGAGGTCGGGGGCGCGGCGGTGGTCTGCGAGCACGGCCGCGAGGCCGGTGAGCCAGGCATGGCGTTGTTCGCCGCTGAAGTGCATCCCGGTGGCGTAGTTGAGCTGCAAAGCGGGCGCGCCGAGGGCCACGGCATCGGCGTAGCGGCTGGGTAATTCTCCGGTCGCAGCGGGTGGCACCGTCACATTGAGGAACCAACGGGCGGTGCCGGCGCGCAGGGCATGAAGGGCGTCGAGCCACCGAGCATCGGCGGCGCCCTGATCGTAAAGAAACGGCCTTCGAAAGCGGTTGCCCGCGCCTTGCCCATCCACCGAGAGCTGCACCACGACGCCGGCCGCTCCCAATTCGGCGATCCGGGTAGGGTCGAAACCCAGGCCGTTGGTGGTGAGCTGGAGCGCCAGCTCGCGGGAGCGCCGCATGGGGTGACGCAGCGCGTGCCCCAGCACCGCGCTCACCAGGTCCCAGCGGCGCGTCGGCTCGCCGCCGAAGAGCTGAATGGACAGGCGCGGCTTGGCGCTCGTCATCAGCAGATCAATGGCGCGAAGGGCTGTCTCCGGCGCCATGTCTCCCCGAGGGGGCTCTGCCGCCGATGCGGAGGCCAGCGTGCCTGGGTGGGGCTCGCCAAAACCCTCCTCGGTGAGGCCGACAAAACAGTAGGCGCACCGCAGCTCGCAGCTCCGGGTGAGCATCAGCATCAGCCGGTCGGTAACGGCGTTTTCGCCAGTCTGCGTGCTGTCGGCGGCCAACATCTGCGCCAGCCGCCGGTCGATCTGGCCTTCGGACGGGAGCGGGATGTTCACGGTGATCGAACGTCCATTTCCCGCTCCGGTCGGGCCCGCCACCACTTCAAGAAGTCGGTCATCACCGCGCCAACCGCGAGGTTGTTCGCCGTGACCGTGCGTCCGTAGCTCCAATCGACGAGCTCCTGGTTCGTTGGCGCGTCCATCCAGTAGCGGTCGAAGTTGCCGAGATCGTCCAGGTGCCCGCGGCGGAAGCGTGCTTTGTGCTCCGTTTCGTGGAGGAAGGCGTTGCCCCCGAAGATCGTACCGTCCCAGTCCACCGTGATCTCGGCGTTGAGGCGCATCGGCATCGGGATGTTCTCCGCGTTCACCAGGATCACCCCCGGGTTCGCGCGGAGGAACCTCGACAGCTCGAATAACTGCGCGGCCAACGTGCTGCGCTGCGCCGACGACCATGTCTTCCCCAACGCGAAGTTGATCTGGATGCGACGAAACCCGAGGCCAGCGATGTGCTGGTAGTTGTGACACAGCCGCCCGACGAGCTCGGGATGCACCACCATGATGACGTCATACGCCAGCCCAGAAGCGAGGATTGCGGCGGCGCGCGGGGCGATGCCATTGTCGTACGAGTCCTGTCCCGGCTTGTGGGCTGGACGAAACCGACGCTGCGTTTCAGCGTCGCCGTCGAGGGAGAGCTCCAGGCGTACGTCGCGCCCCAGAAGCCAGTCCAGCTTGGCTTCATCGAGCGACCATCCGTTGCTCGATAACACGAAGTCCAGGCGTTTGCCATGCTTTTTGGCTCGCACCGCCCCGGCGCCGATGGCGTGCTGCACGAGGCCCCACTCCATGAGCGCTTCGCCGCCGAAGAACTGCAGGGTGAGGCCGGTACGTTCGCTGGAACAGAGCAGGTCGATCGCCCGGTCTACGGTGGCGACGTTCATCACCCGGCCGTCCTGCTTCGGGATGTAACAGTAGTTGCAGCGCAGCTCGCACTGCCAGGTGGGGATGACGACGAGCCGAGTAACGCCCCCCATCGCGTAGCGTTGGAACGCCGGTAACCACGCTTTGGTCGGGCCGAGTCGGGTATCGCACAGCTCGCGCAATCGGTCCGCCTGGCCGGTTACGGCCGAGCGCATGCCGGCGGTGGCCTGCACCTGCGCGGGGTGAGGGGATGGGTCCCCCTCGGTGGGGCCCCAGCCGTCGCGGTGGCCGGCCCTGCGCGCAAGATCAAGGAGCTCGAAGAGTCGCCGCCGCGGCCGGTCATCCACGAGCCGGGCGGCATACTCTACCTCGCGATCTGGCGATGCGGTCCAGCGCGCCACCAGCCGGTCCCGCAGCCGCACAAATGTGCCCGCGTAGAGGTCCTCGTCGGTGAACAGCCCCTCGTCCACAAAATCACGAACGAGGAGATCGCGAGGTTCATCATGGTCGACAAGCGGATAGTCGAGCTCAGGATACCCCGGCTCGGACAAAATGCCGCGCAGGGCAAAAGCCTCGCCGTCCCCCTGGCGTACGAGCCGCCGCCAGCTCGCGCTGGTGGCGTAGCTCACGAGGCGGGGCACGACGGGAAAGCGGATGTGGAAGTACCGTGGATACAGGGTTTTGAGTCGGATGACCTCGTCCAGCACCTCCACCAGCTCCGGAAAGGTGGTTTGGCGGTTGCAGAGGATGAAGTAGGCGTCGTGGTGGAGCTCGCGGCGCGCCAGCTCGCCGAGGATCACCCGCACGTGTTCCCGTTTGTACCCCTTTCCGAGCCGCACCAGCTCCACGTCCGAAAAACTCTCGACACCCACCTGAAGATAACTCGACCAACGCCGCGTTCGATGGTCGGCCACGAAGTCGCTCGGCGAGATCGAGCGGCCAGCGTCATCAAAACACTCCGGGCGGATGGCGTTGAGCAGCTCGGTGTCGGGGGAGGGGACCGGCGCGCCATTCTCTCGAACACACAGATCGGCGACGGACACCTGAACGGAGGCGAGGCGGAAGGGGGTGCCAAGGATGCCGAGAAATACATCGCGGGCGCGTTCGCGATCGCAGGCAAAATCGTCGTCGGAGAAGTGTACGCGGCGGGCCTGGCGGGGGACCGAATCCCCGAACACCTCGTGGAGGCGAAGCTCATAACGCTCCAACAACGCCAGGATCCCCGCGGCGGACCGCGCCTGGTAGCGCTCCCGGCCGAGGATGGAGCAGAAGACACAGCGGTGGATGCAGCCGCGCGACGACGCGATCTCGATTCCGGTCGCGAAGTGTCGCGCTTCAAGGAAGCGAAGGTCGAGAGGCGTCTCGTCGAGATCCGGGACCTCCTGCACCGCCGCCGGGTTGGCCGCCAGCAGGCGATGGCCGGCCGCATCACGGACATACAGGCCGTCCATCGTCAGCAGATTCGCGACCTGCCCGTCGGAGAGCGCCGTGTCCACGTTGGCCCCTTCCCCGAGGATCGACGCGATCTTCGGCAAGAACACCTCGCCCGCCCCCCGGCAAATGAAGCTGACATCCGGCAGGTGCGCGGCCACCACGTCGGGAGCCAAAGACGGCATCACGCCGCCCACGGCCACGTGTGCTCGGCAACCCAATTCACGGAGCGTACGGATGAGCGACACGACGCCATCCCAGTACCCCTCGAGCAACGTGATGCAAACGAGCTCGATGGGTCCACCGAGCAGTGCTCGCTCCAAGGTGTCCAGCCCCTGCACGGGCCGATCCGTCCCGACGATCGCCATCTTTACGTTGGCGAACACCACCTCGACAGGAAGTCCCGCAAGCGACGAGGCCAGGTGCAGCACCCCCTGGCTCAGCTCTCCGTCGTTGTGTGGCATCTCCGCGTTCATCAGGGATTCAAAGAACAGCACCCGACGAATGGGGGCGCAAGACACCGTTGGGCGCTCTGGCGCCGCATCGCAGGCGCGTCGATCTTCAGCGGCGAGGACCACCCGAGCGCCTGCCGCCGCGCCGGCTTCTGCAGCCAGGCGCGCCGCCCGCAGGTACGCGGCCCAGGGCAGCCCCGGCGCACCTTGCACCTCAAGCCTGCCCGCGTGGCCGTGGTGAATCACGCGCTCAGGGGCACCCTGTGCGTTTCGCAGCCAGGTCCAGCCTCGGTCGGGGGGGCGCATCGGGGCCCAGCCTATCTCGTCACCACTCGCTAACGGTGATCGTGCACTCTCCCGCATCTTCCGTGGACCATCCCGCGGTGAGCGCGGTCACCAGCCCGCTTTCCGGGCAGGGGATCGTCACCGCCGGGCACCAGGAGCCGCACTCCGCTCGGTCGTTCGCGCCGAGGGCGTCGTAGCTGAGGCAAGCGTTGTCCGCCCCGTCGCACACGCGCAGCACCGGATCCCCCACGCAGGCGCCGAGGCACGTGGTATCGCAGCTCACCTCGATGGTGGAGCCGGGGGTGCACGCCGCCGATGACGACAGGTCCCACCCGCAGTCCCTGTATTCTCCGTAGGCAATTCCGGGGCACGGGTCGGTGACCGGGGGGAGCGAGGCGCGGTCGCGGATGCTCACGGGCACCTCCACCGCGTTGTTGGCGTAGGAGCGCTCCGGCATGCGCTCCTCCGGGTTCACCGTCACCCGAAGCGTGTAGTCTCCCGCTGGAACATCGGTAATGTCTACCCACTGGCAGTCGAGGGAGGCGGCGTAGGTGTCGGCCCAGCCCACGCTGATCCCCTGGAAGTCGCAGGTGTACCGCGCCCCGCCCACGCTCCCCCAGTTCTCGTTGTCCATCAGGCAGAACGCTTGCTTGTTGCCCGCGATGGTGAGGCTCCCGTCGGCGCTCTCCAGCAGGTTCTCGGCGTACTCGCTGAAGTGGGTGTGCTCGTGGCACTCCGAATACACGCCGCTATCCCCGTGGGCCACGTCGCCGTAGAACGCATCCGCCGTGCCGGTGTTGGGCGTCGTGGTTGTGAACCGAAGCACGCGCCGCATCCCCGCAGACTCCACGCAGCCTTCGACCACGGCGCAGTCATCCTCTGCGAACAGGATGTCCTGTACGTCGATGGAGCTGACCATGTTGTCGTAGTCCACGCCGAGATCGGGCAGGGGACAGCCCCCGAATTCATCGACCTCCGTGCACACCGCCACCGCATCGGCTTCGCAACACTTCGTACAGCAGGCGGCCCCTTCGCCGCATGGGGTTTCGTCCGGCACGCAGGGCAAGCCCAGGTGAGAAGAGGTGTCTTCCCCGGTGTCCGGCGCCGAGTCGGTGTCGCTGTCGCCGGTGTCCCTGTCTGCGTCGCCCGTGTCCACGACGGGGCTCGAGGACAGCGGATCGTCCACGCTCACGGGAGGGCGGTCGTCGCTGCAGGCGGTGAGGAGGAGGAGGAGCGTCATGGCTTGCCGGGGAGTGTACACTGCGCGGGCAACGTGAGCTGACCCTTGTCCATCCTCGTCTCTGCCTACCTGCTCTCCACGCAGGCTTCGGCCGCCGCGCCGCCCCCGGCGTGGGTTGAGCCGCGCGGCGCCCCCGCGGTGCACACCGGCCAACAGCGCCGCATGGCTGCCCAGCCCGGCTGGCGGGCATTTGCCGCAGCGGAAGGCGCAGGCTGGGAGGCGAGGTTCGATGAGGCGTCTGGCGTCGCGGAGCGCGCCTGGGGGCCGCCGATCGCCCTTGGCTCGCCCCGAACCGCGGCGGCGGTCGAGTCGGGGCTGCGGGCGCTGTTCGGCCGGTACCCCGGGCTCACGGGCGTCCCGGCTGCCGATCTCCCGCTCCGCTCCGCCCGTTACGACGCACGGCACGACACCTGGTATGTGGACTTCGATCGGACCGAGTCCGGCGTTCCAATCTGGCGCGCTGGCGTGACGGCGCGCGTGGTGGGGGGCGCGCTCGTGATGCTCGGCGTGAGCACCTTCCCCGACGCCGCGCTGCCCGGCGTTGCCGCGCCCGGCGATGTGCTGCTCCCGATCTCCGCCGGCCGTGCCTTGTCGTACTCGCTGGTTCAGCCTCGATTCACGACCACCACCAACCCGCCGGGGCGCTGGACCGAGCTTGTGCAGCGCCGCACCGGTGCCGTGCTCGCCGCCACCAACGCCGTCCGCTTCCTCGACGGCACGATGACTGGTGTGCACGATGTCCGCACGATCGACAGCGGCACCGCCATCGCCCCGATGCCTTACGTCCCTCTCACCGGAAGCGGCGGGTCTACCTCGATGACGGGCGCGGACGGGGCCTTCTCGGTGAACGACTCCGAGACGTGGACCGCATCGCTCCGCGGGGATCTGGTGGACGTGACGAACGAGGCCGGTGCCGAGGGCACGCTCAGCCTTGCGGCCGGCGCGACAGAGTGGACCGAGCCGAGCGCCACCCAGGCCGAGATCGACGCGTACGTCTTTCAGTATCGCGTACGCGAGTTCGGCCTCCGCTTTGCCCCGGATCTCGACTTCCTCACCACGGGCCTTCGCACCAAGGTGAATGTGAGCGTGACGTGCTACTCGTTCTTCGACGGCGCCGTGAATTTCGGCATCGAAGGCGACGGATGCAACAACCCGGCGCGCATCGCCGACGCCAACTACCACGAGTGGGGCCACGCGTTCCACGAGTACAGCGTGCTTTCAGGCGTGGTCGACGGCACCGTCGGTGAGGGGGTGGGGGACCTCGTGGCCGCGCTGATGACGCTCGACCCGGAGATCGGCCCCGGCTTCTACGACGACGGGCGCGCGCTGCGGGAGCTGAGCACCGACATCGTGTATCCGGATGACATGCGGAACAACATCTACCGGGACAGCCTGATCTTCTCCGGCGCGGTGTGGGACTGGTTCGAGCTGTTGCAGGCGCGGTACGGGGAGGGGCCGAGCGAGCAGGGCGAGGCGTGGGAGGTGGTGGCGACCCGGCTCACTCGCGCGATCCAGGGCGGACCGACGCTCACCCAGGTGTACGACGAATTCGTGTTCGCCGACGATGACGACGGGGATCTCTCGAACGGCACGCCGCACCTCTGTGAGCTGGTGGAGGCGTTCGGCCCGCACGGGCTCGGCCCGTTGCACGAGGCCTTCCCGGCGTTCATCGAGCATACGGCCGTAGAGAACCAGCCGCTCGGCGTGGACGTGCCGATCACCGGCCGCGCCCGCAGCCTCGCGCCAGGGTGCCTGGACGCGGGTGTGGTGACCGTGGAAGTGACCTGGAGCACGGATGGCGGTGCCACCTGGCAGCGCGCGCCGCTCACGCTGACGGGCGACCAATTCAGTGGCGTAATCCCCGCGTTCGAGGCGGCGACCACCGTGCAATACGCGATCGTCGCCGCGGCCGCGGACGGAACGAAGCTGTGGTTTCCGGAGCAGACCTGGGCGCCGTTCGGCTTCTACGCGGGCGAGCTGTGGCCCGTCTGGTGCGAAGACTTCTCGGCCGGAGAAGGGGGCTTTACCCATGGGCTGCTCGAAGGCGTGGGCGCGGCGGCGGACGACTGGCAGTTCGGCGTGCCGTACGGCGAGAGCGGCGACCCGAGCGCGGCGTGGTCGGGCGAGTCGGTCTGGGGCAACGATCTCGGGGAAGGCGCGAACAACGGAAACTATCCGTACGAAGTGCGAAACCGCCTGTACAGCCCTGCCGTGGATGTTTCTGGCCTCGAGGACGTGGTCGTGCAGTACCGCCGCTACCTCAGCGTCGACGACGGCATCTACGACGTGGCAACGCTCTACGCGAACGAGTCGGTGCTGTGGCAGACGGGCGCCGGCGACGGCACCCAGCAGACGCTCGACCCCGCTTGGGTGCAGCACACCCTCGCGCTCGAGCTCGACGCGGAGGTCGCGACCGACGATTCGCTCACGATCTCCTGGGAGATTGCTTCCGACGGAACCACCTCACTCGGCGGCTGGACCGTCGACGACGTATGTGTGTACCGGACCACCGCGCCGACGGTGGACACCGGCGACACGGCGGACACGGGACCCGTCGATACCGGCGGGCGCGAAGACACCGGCGAACCCGCAGACTCCGCCGACGGCGCGGGCGAGCCGGACGAGCCGGACTGTGGGTGTCGCAGCAGCGGAGCACCCGCGGGCGCGCTGGCGCCCGCGGTTGTGGCGCTTGCGGCGCTACGCCGGCGCTACGGGCAGAGCGGCGCGCCCCAGTAGTCGATGTCGTCCGACTCGTCGCAGTCGGTGTACTCGACGTCCGCCATCCCGCTCAGGCGCACCTGGATGTCGTCGAGCGGGGAGGGAACGCCAGTCAGCTCGATGAAGTAGCTGTCCGTCATTACGCCCGGCTCGATGGTGCCGGACCACGTGGCCGCGGTGAGCTTGGTGGCGCTGGTGCCGGAGACGCCCCAGAACTCGATCTCAAAGCGGTCCGTCACATCGTAATAGCCGTTGTTGGCCATCGACCACCACACCCACACCTTGTCGCTACCGCATTCGTCTGTACAGACGTCGCGGATCACCGGGTACAGGCTGTTGATGATCTCGACGCTGGCGCCGGCGCGGAAGTTGTTCTCCCCGAGCCAGCTCGGCACCGGATCCGCCGGCATCTGGCTGCTGTCTTCCGTGTTCGTGAGGCTGTAGTCCGACTGGTGCCACACGGGCCGCGCCTGGGTGAAGCCATGCGTGTCGCGCAGCGCCTGGATCTTGCCGCCCGAGCTGATGACGACGATCTCGGCGTGGCCATCCCCGTCGAGGTCTACAATCGGCACCGGGCCGGCGCAGGTGGTGTTCGACGTGGCGTACTCCGTGAGGATGTCGCCAGTCACCCCGTCGATCACCATGAGCGACGTCGGGCCCGCCCACACGATCTCCCAGGCGCCATCGCCGTTCAGGTCGTAGGCCGAAGCGCCGCCGCGACCGCTGCCGGAGCCCGTGGGCGTGACCGTGTACATCTCGTTGCCGTCGTGGTCGATCACAAACAGCGCGGCCGTGCTGGGGATGATGACCTCCGGGTAGCCGTCGCCGTCGATGTCGGCGATGACGGGGGTGGAGGCGAGCGCGCCGCCAAGGTCGAACGTCCACACGTCGCCACCTTCGGCGTTCATCGTAACGACGCCGTAGTTGCCCACGGAGACGATCTCGGGGGAACCATCGAGGTCCAGGTCGGCGATGGCGACTGTGCCGTCCGTGCCGCCGTTCTCCCAGATGGTGTTGCCGTCGATGTCGTACGCCGCGTTGCCGACGATGACCTCGCGCTGACCGTCATTGTCGAGGTCGGCCGCGACGGAGTGCCCGTAGGAGTTGCCGACGCCGAGGCCGTCGCCTTCCGCGCCGTTGCCGAGCAGGGATCCCGTTGCGCCGTCCACGATCTTGCTTCCGAGGTAGGCTTCCGCGATGCCGTCTCCATCGAGGTCGGCCATGCCCACCGCCCCGCAGGAACCCTTGTTCTTGCCGGAGGACGAGGGGCCAGTCCACAGGGTCGTGCCCGTGCGCCCGTCTACCGCCGTCATGGTGTAGTTGATGTCGGTGAGCACGTCCGGCCAGCCGTCCCCATCGAGATCGCCGATGGCGGCGAGGGTGTTGACGGTGTTGGTGAGCGAGCGCTGCCAGTTCTCGGAGCCATCGGTGCCGCGGATCGAGTGCAGCACCGCAGACGTGTCGAGGCCGACGATGTCGGGGATATCGGAGTCGTCTACGTCTCCGTCGCCGTCGTCGTCGTCGAGCTGGCCGATCACGAGCGGGCTGTAGGAGCCGCTGCCAATCTGCGTTTCCCAGAGCAGCTCCAGATCCCAATCGGGGTTGGTGGGGCCGCCATCGCACTCTGCGTCCTGCGCGACCGCTTCCGCGTCGTAATGGCGCTCGGTGCAGTAGGCGCCCGGAACGATCACCTCGCCCGAATCCTCCGGCTCCTCCGAAGTGTCCTCACCGATCTCCGGATTGAAGTCCTCCCCCTCGTCGAATTCCTTCGACCCCTCCGTGCCGGATGCGAGGTTGTTGTCGGACACGCAGGCGGCGGCGCAGAGCGTTAGAAAAGTGGCGGCTGTGTAGCGGATCATGTGGACAACTTCGGAAGGGTAGGATGACACATGCCACTCGTTGCGGCAAGGGCTATGTCCGCATTCGATGAATGAAGTTGAGACCTTGAGCTTTGGCGCTCGATTCGTGTCCGCGCTCCCTGGCGATCCGGTGCTTTCACCTTGGCCGCGGGAGGTGAGGGGAGCGTTGTGGTCGCCCGCGCGGCCGACTCCCGTCCGTGAACCCGCGCTTCTCGCGTGGTCGGCGGAGGTGGGCGCGATGCTGGGCGTCGCGAGGCCTTCTGCCACGGGGCCCGGCGTGAACGTGCTGGCCGGGAATCTCGTACCCGATGGGATGCGCCCGTTTGCCGCCTGTTATGGCGGGCACCAGTTCGGCTCCTGGGCAGGCCAGCTTGGCGACGGTCGCGCGATGGGACTCGGAGACGTGGAGGGGCCCGCGGGGCGGTTTGAGGTGCAGCTCAAGGGGGCCGGGCCGACCGCGTACTCCCGGCGGGCCGATGGGCGCGCGGTGCTTCGCTCCTCGATCCGCGAATTCATCTGTAGTGAAGCGATGTTCCACCTCGGCGTGCCGACTACGCGGGCGCTCGCGCTCGTCGCAACCGGCGAGCCCGTTGTGCGCGACATGTTCTACGACGGGAACGCGCGCGAGGAGCCGGGTGCCATCGTAACGCGGGTTGCCCCGACATTCGTGCGCTTCGGCAACTTCGAGCTACCGGCGTCCCGTCGTGAGGTGCCCTTGCTCAAGGCGCTCGCCGACCACGTGATCGCGGAGCACTTTGCAGAGCTTGGCGAGCCCGGCCCGGACACGTACGTGGCTTGGTTCGCCGAAGTTTCCCGACGGACCGCCGTGATGATCGCCCACTGGATGGCGCTGGGCTTCGTGCACGGCGTGATGAACACCGACAATCTCTCGGTCCTGGGGCTCACGATCGACTACGGCCCGTACGGCTGGCTGGATGCATTCAACCCTGACTTCACGCCAAACACGACCGACTCCCGCGAGGGACGCTACCGCTGGCGGGCGCAGCCCTCCGTCGCGCACTGGAACCTCTCGCGCTTGGCCAGTTCGCTCGTGTCGCTCGTCGGCGACCCGGCGCCGCTAAACGCGGTGCTCGACCAGTACCCGGTGTGGTACGCCGCCGCATGGCGCGCGCGCCTCTCCGACAAGGTCGGCATCGACCTCGGCGATCACGACGACGACCTCATCACCGAGCTCTTCACCCTGCTGGCTTCGGTGGAGACAGATTGGTCCATCTTCTTCCGTTCGCTGGCGGAAGTGCCCCGCGACGGCGACCGCTTCGGCGCGTTGGCGGAGGCCTTTTACAGCCCGCCGAGCGAGGAGCTGCGCCGCCGGTGGTCCGCCTGGCTGGCGGCCTGGTCGGTGCGGACGGGGGGCGTGGACATCGAGGCGCGTCGGCGGCGGATGAACGCCGCGAACCCGTGGATCCTCCCGAGGAACTGGGTGGTGCAGGAAGTCATCGATCGCGCCGAGGCCGGGGATGCGTCGGGCATAGAGGCGCTGCTCGACGTCCTTCGTCGCCCCTACGACGCGCAGCCAGCGCACGTGCGAATCGCAGGTCGGCGGCCCGAGTGGGCGCGCAACAAGGCGGGATGCTCGGCGCTCTCGTGTAGTTCCTGAGGCATCCACAGCGGAGTGCGGTTAGCCGCGGCAGCATGAAAATCGCTCCCGGCTCGGTCGTCTCGTTCGAATACACGCTCTACGCCCCCGATGGCTCGATCATCGATGCGTCGCAGGAGCGCCCGCTCACCTACCTTCACGGCGCGGGGCACATCGTTCCCGGCCTCGAACGCCACCTGGTCGGTAAGGAAGTTGGTGACGAACTGGAGGCGATCGTGCCGCCCGATGAGGGCTATGGCGAGGCCACGGGCCGCGGGTTCCGTGTGGGCCGTGAGGAGCTCCCGCCGGGCATGGAGCCGCAGATCGGCATGCCGCTGGGCGCGCAGGGCCCCGACGGCAAGACGATGACGCTGTTCATCGTGGAGCTCGACGAAGAGAGCATCACGGTGACGCCGGACCACCCGCTGGCCGGCGTGACGCTGCGCTTCGCGGTGGCGATCCGGGCGATCCGCGCGGCGACCGAAGACGAGCTCTCGCACGGACATGCGCACGGACACGACGGGCACGACCACTCGCACGGGCATTAGGGCGGCGTGAACCGTGCCCTTCGCGACACCGCTTCTGGTCCTCGCCGCATGCGCCACCCCGGCGGTTCAGCTTGAGCTTGAGGGGCCGAACGGCGCCGCCTGGTTGGACAGCGCCGGCGCAAGCTTGCCGTGCGGCTCCGTGGAGACGACGATCCGCACGTCGGCCTGGGGCCGTGACTCAGGCTTCACCGCGCTTTCGGCGCTATCACCCGTCGCGAACGCCGACCGGGCGGAGTTTCTACGCCCCGGGATCACCGAGTGGTGGCTCGCGACGGCCGCCGGCTTTGAACAGGGCTGGACGCTCGACCACGCGCCTGCCGGTGAGGGCGACCTCCGCCTCGACGTTCTGGCGGCCGGGTCCATGGTGGCCGGGGATGACGAGGTGCGGTTGCGCTGCGCCGGCGGCGAGCTCCGCGTGACCGGGCTGCTCGCGGAGGACGCGACAGGGCGCCGCTTGCCCGCGCGCTTCGCCCCGATGGACGGAGGCTTCCGCGTGGTGGTGGACGACGCCGGCGCCCGCTACCCCGTCGTGATCGACCCGGTGTATTCTTCGGCCAACACCATCCTCGACGTCGGCGCGGGCACCGTGGCCGCAGCGGGCGACCTGGACGGCGACGGCTGGGACGACATCGTCGTCGAGGACAGCTACTACGTGGACGTCTTCGCGGGACAAGCCGGAGGAATTTCCACCGCCGCGACCACCTCCTTCTACCTCTCGGGCATCGACACCATCGCGGGCGCTGGCGACACCAACGCCGACGGCTACGACGACGTGGTCGTCGGCCAGTCCAGCGGCTGCTGCGGCGAGGCCTGGGTGTTCACGGGCTCGGCGAGCGGGCTCTCCTCGAGCGGCGATTACGTGGTCCACCACGCATACGACATCGACTTCGGCCAGGACGTAGCCGGCGTCGGCGACGTGTACGGCTCAGGCTACTCCTGCGTCCTCGTCGGCTCCAACGACACGACCAACACCGGGGCGGCCTACCTGTACTGTGCCGGCGGTTCCTCGGGGATCACCTACTCCACCTGGATCTCGGCCACCTTCGAGGGCGAGGCCACGGGCGACTACTTCGCGGAGTCGGTGGCCGGCGCCGGCGACGTGAACGGCGATGGCTACGCCGACATGATCGTCGGCGCGTCCGGGTACGGCTCCTCGTACACGGGTCGCGCCTATGTGTACGAGGGGGAGGTGAGCTCGCTTTCTACCACCGCGGCCACCACGCTCACCGGCAGCGCCAGCGACCAGCTCGGGAGCGACGTCGCCGGGGCCGGCGACGTGAACGGCGACGGGTACGACGACGTGATTGTGGGCGGCTCGAACTCGAACAGCGCCTGGGTGTTCCACGGCTCCGCGAGCGGCGTCGGCACCACGGCGAAGAGCACGCTCAGCGGCAGCGGCTACTTCGGGTTCTCCGTGGCCGGCGCTGGCGACGTGGACGCCGACGGCTACGACGACGTGATCGTCGGCGCGTTCACCGACAGCGGAAAGGCCGGCGGCGCCTACCTCTACGTGGGCTCCGCGAGCGGCGTGGTCACGACGGCAGATACCTCGATGACCGGCGACACCGCCTACGACTACTACGGGTGGGACGTTGCCGGCGCGGGCGACCCCAACGGCGACGGCTACGCCGACGTCCTCGTCGCCGCGCCCGGCTACGGTGGGGGGGCCGGCCGCGTGTACGTTCACGACGGCCACGAGGCCTGGGTGGACGTCGATGGCGATGGCTACGACACCGAGACCGACTGCGACGACGCCGACGCCGCGATCAGCCCCGGCGCCGCGGAAAAGTGCGACGCGGCCGACGTGGACGAGGACTGCGACGGCGTCGCCGACGACGACGACAGCGCAGCGACGGGCACCGTGAGCCGGTGGCTGGACGAGGACGGCGACGGCTACGGCGGCACCACCAAAGTGTCTCTCTGCGACCCCGGCGCCGAGCATGTGACCAACGGCGACGATTGCGACGACGACTCGAGCGGCGTTCACCCCGGCGCCGTCGAGCGCTGCGACGACTACGGAGTCGATGAGGACTGCGACGGGCTCCTGAACGACGGCGATCCCTCGGTCACCGCCACCGACACCTGGTACCGCGACGACGACGGCGACGGCTTCGGCGGAAGCACGTCGGTCGCCGCCTGCGAGCGCCCCTCCGGTTACGACGACGTCTCGACCGACTGCAACGACGCCGACCCCGACGTGAACCCCGCCGCCAACGAGCGCTGTGACGACGGCGACGTGGACGAGGATTGCGACGGCACCGCCGACGACGCCGACCCCGACGCGCGCGGTCAGTCTACGTTCTACGCCGATGACGACGGCGATGGCTTTCCCGGGGACGACACCGGCAAGTATTGCGACGCCCCCGACGGCTGGGGCGACGCCCCGACCGACTGCGACGACGCCGACGCCAACGCGTACCCCGGCGCCACCGAGGTGTGCGACGACGCGGATGTGGACGAGGACTGCGACGGCGCCGCCGACGACGCGGACGGCACGGCGACCGGGCAATCGACGTGGTTCGCCGACGCGGACGGCGACGAATGGACCGACTTCACGACGAGCGTGGACGCCTGCGAGCCGCCCGCCGGCTACCTCGCCGCCAGCGCCGAGCACGACTGCGACGACGGGGATGCGACCGTGCACCCCGAGGCCACCGACACCACCGGCGACGGCGTCGATCAGGATTGCGACGGGAGCGACGCGGCGGCCGCGCCCCCGCCGAGCGAAGGCGCACCGGAGGAAACGCCGGCGGCCGCGTGCGCGGCGGCGTCGGGAGCGGCAAACGGCTGGGTGCTGGCGGCGCTGGGGCTCGCGGCAAGGCGGCGTTCGCGTCGGCGGTGAGGCGCGTCGCGATGCCCCGCGACGCACGCTCGATTCCTCCCTGGAACCGGGCATCGCCCCTATGTTTTTATCGCTGGGGTGTGCTCATCATCGCGAACAGGATCGCATCCGACAAGGGCGCGCTTCCGAGCGCAGCGCCGGTTTGCCAGTGCAATTGGCCGCCTTCGTCGGTGGGGCGACCGATCAGGCGGGCGGTGGACTCCAGCTTCTCGGCCGTCGCGACATCTCCGGCAGCGCGCGCGGCTCCGATGGCGAAGCCCGTGGCGCTCACGCCCATGCCGGCCACGATGGGGCCGGAGTCGATGTCGCCGTTTCCGCTGATTCCCCTCGGGTACTCGCGCATGGCAGAGAGGGGCCCCATCTCGGTGAAGAGGTGGTCGCGACCAGAGGTATAGAGGGAAGCCCCCAGCCCCGCATCCCAGAACGACAGGAACCATGACGCGAGGAAGGTGCCGCTCCCCCTTGGGAGATCGCGTGGAACGCCGTCGGTGTCCGCCGACTGGATCAAAAGCCCATCGAGCATCCAACGATCGGCGAGCGCGGCGCGCCACGTCGCGAGGATGGCGGGCTCGGGTTGACCGGTGGCGCGCGCCCAGAGGCCGACGGAGGCGACGGCCGCGCTCACGTCTACCGGGTAACGTTCGCCGGGGTAGGTTTCGGGCAGGAGGTCGGCTTCGAGCCGGCGAAGGATCGCGGAGCTGAGTTGGTCGTTCAGCCCGGCGCTCGGGCTCCCGGGGTCGAGCGCGCGTCGCGACGACAACACGAGGTTCGTGTAGCCGTACCAGGCGATGTGGCCTCGGGAGCTCTCAAGGTCGGCGAGGGGGTCGTGCCCCCAGCTCCCGCGGTCGAAGGCGCGCCCCTCCTCGGAGATCACGCGCTCGATGCAGCGATCCATCCGCTCGATGTCGAGCGCGCGCGAGTCCGCATGCGTGGCGGCGTGCTGGCCAAAGCCCAGAGCCGCCATCTGAAAGGTGCCGAACGCCCACTCTTTGTCGAACAGCGCGCTGCCGGTCGTCTGGGCACCCTCGGTGCTCCCCGGCGCCAACCACGCCGCCACGCCTTCGGCCTGGAGGTCCAGGGCCACCGGAACCTCCGCCACCCGGGGCGCCGCTGCCGCGAGGGTGAGGGTGAAAAGAACCAGCCCGGCCATGATCACAGGATAGCGCGGCGTTTTCATGCCTCGGAGCTTATTGGGGAACCTCGTGCAGAATGTGCCGCCCACGGGTCGGAGCGGTGCAAGGATCGTGCAGCGCTTTGCACGCTTGTCGCAAGGGGCCGACGGGTTACTTGCGGCGGCCATGACCGCCCCCTGGATCTCCGCGCTCGCGTTCGTCGCTGTAGCCGTGGCCGTGGCGTGCGGCACGCTCCTGTTGGCGCGCATCGTGTCCGTGAAGGCGAAGAAGCCGCCGCCAACCCGCGAGCTCACCTACGAGTGCGGCGAGGAGCCGGATGGCGATGCGTGGGTGCGCTTTCACCCGCGCTACTACGTCGTGGCGCTGGTGTTCGTGATCTTCGACGTTGAAACGGCGTTCATCCTCCCGTGGGCGCTGAACCTGGGGCGCTCGATGGGCGAGGTGCTGCTGCTTGAGATGGCGGCGTTCGTCGGCGTTTTGTTGCTGGGGTGGGCGTACGCGGTACGCAAAGGAGCGCTCACGTGGCAGTAGACGAGAGCGGGCAAGCCTTCACGCACCCGTTGTACAACGTGATGGCGCAGCTCCCGGGCGTGTCGCTCGGGCTCACGACGGCCGACCAACTGTTGACGTGGGGCGCGTCGAACTCCCTCTTTGTCTTCCCGATGGCCACGAGCTGCTGCGGAATCGAGTTCATGGCCGCAGCATGTGGCCGGTTCGACCTCGATCAGATGGGCACCATCGCCCGCGGTACACCGCGGCAGTGCGACGTGATGGTGATCGCCGGCACGATCACCGTGAAGATGGCGCCCCGCGTGAAGAAGCTTTGGGACCAGATGCCCGAGCCGAAGTGGGCGATCGCGATGGGATCCTGCGCGATCTCGGGGGACTTCTATCGCGACATCTACTCGGTGGTGCCGGGGGTCGACACGTTCATGCCCGTAGACGTGTATGTGCCCGGTTGTCCGCCGAATCCAGATCAGCTTTTTGCGGGGATGCGGCGCCTGCAGGAGAAGATCCGCATGCGCCGCAACGGGGAGTGGACAGAGCCTGAGCTCCGACCTGAGACGTTCGGATTCAAGTCCCCGAACTTGCCGCGAATTGGGGATCCGCGCCGCGAGGCTTCGCTCGACGAAGCGCAGCTGGACGCGGTGATCAACCTCGATCCTGGGGGCGGCTTGCGTCGCCCCGACCCGAAGGGGAGCCTGTGACCGTACCCGACGATGTCACCCGGCTGCTCGCCGAGCGCTTCGGCCTGGAGAGCGGAGATCCGATCACGGTCAGTCGCGACCGGGTGGTGGAGCTGGGCGGGGCGCTGAAGGAAGCAGGTTTCACCTACCTCGTGTACGTGGCTTGTGCGCACTACCCCGCAACGGACGCGGAGCCCGACCGCACGGTGGCCGAGTACCGGGTTCGCCGCCTGCCGGTGGACGAGGTGGCGTTTCGGGTGTGGGTGCCGACAGGGGAGTCGACGCCGACGCTCGTGCCCGTGTTCGCGGGCTGCGACTGGCAGGAGCGCGAGCAGTTCGATCTGGTCGGCACCATTTTCGCCGGCCATCCCGATTTGCGGCGGATCATGCTTCCGGAAGACTGGGAGGGGCACCCCCTGCGTCGCGACTACGACATCGCAACCCGGCACCATCCATGGCGTTAGATCACGCCGCTGGACCGGCGCACGAGGCGCCGCGCGGGCCCACAGTTGTTCGGCCCCTGCCGGATCCGTACATGGATCCGGAGAACTACGACCCGGAAGGGGATCTGATGATCCTCAACCTCGGGCCGCAGCACCCCTCCACGCACGGCGTGTTTCGCGTGAAGCTGTGGTTGGACGGGGAGGTGTGCATCAAGGCGGTGCCCTACCCGGGCTACCTGCACCGTGGCGTCGAGAAGCTGTGCGAGAAGCTCTCGTACGTCATGATCACGCCGATCGTGGACAAGAACGACTACGTATCGCCGTTCATCAATGAACTCGCGATCAACATGGCGTTCGAGGCGCTCAACGCGGTGGAGACGCCACGGCGGGCCAACTACCTGCGCACGCTCGGCGCGGAGATGCAACGTGTCGGCAGCCACCTGCTCTGGCTCGGCACGTTCGGGCTGGACATGGGCGGCGCCCTCGGGGGCGGGGCCAGCGTGTTCATGCACTGCTTCCGCGAGCGGGAGCTGATCCTCGATTGCTTCGAGCTGTGGACGGGCAGCCGCTTCCACTACAACACGCTCACGGTCGGCGGCAACCGGCACGACGTGCCGGCCGGCTTCGCCGAGCTGGTCCGCCAGACGTACACCCTGATCGGCCAGCGTGCCGACGAATACGACGCGATGTTGGTGGACAACGCCATCTTCCGTGCCCGTACGAAGGGCGTCGGCACCGTGGATGCCAAGCTCGCGATGGAGCTCGGGGTGAGCGGGCCGATCCTGCGCGCCAGCGGCATCGACTGGGATCTGCGCCGGGACCGTCCGTACGCCGCGTACAACGAAGTGAAGCTGGATGTGCCGGTGCGCTACGAGGGCGACTGCTTCGCGCGCTACGAGGTGCGCATGGCGGAGCTGCGAGAGAGCATCCGCATCGTGCTGGACCTGATCGACGGCATCCCAGAGGGCCCGATCTGCGCGCTCAAGCCCGTGAAGTTGCCCGGCGCCTACAAGGGAAAGGTTGGCCAGGCATACGCCGCGGTGGAAGGGCCGCGCGGCGAGCTGGGCACCTGGGTGATCGCGGATGGCACCGACAAGCCTTACCGCTGCAAGATCCGCCCGCCGTCGTACCACGCCGTCTCGCTGATTCCATACCTTGCCCCTGGCAACAACGTCTCCGACATCGTGGTTACGCTGGGCTCGCTCGACCCAATCCTGGGTGAGGTGGATCGGTGAGCGTGATCCTCGAGAACCCCTGGTTGCTCGGGGCCGTCGCCGGCTTCGTGGTGATCAACGCGATGATGGTCACCGCGGCATGGTCGATCTGGTTCGAGCGGAAGTTCGCCGGCGCGATGCAGAACCGCCCGGGGCCGACCCAGGTGGGGTGGGCTGGGTTGTTGCAGCCGGTGGCCGACCTGCTGAAGCTGATCCAGAAGGAAGACATCGTCCCGACCAACGCCGATCGGGCGCTGTTCAACCTCGCGCCGCCGCTCGGGATGATCCTGGTCCTCGCGGGGCTCGCCGTGTTCCCCTGGGCGCCGGGCTGGGTGCCGGCCGACCTCGATATCGGCCTGCTGTTCATCCTTTCGATCTCGTCGCTCATCACCATCCCGGTGTGGATGGCGGGGTGGGCGAGCAACAACAAGTACGCGCTGCTCGGCGGGATGCGCGCCGCGGCCCAGGCAGTCTCGTTCGAGGTGCCGCTCCTGTTATCGGCGTTGGTCCCGATCATCCTCGGCGGGAGCCTGCGCCTGGGTGACATCGTGGCGGCTCAGGCCGATGGACGGTGGTTTGCGCTCTGGCCGCCCGGCCCGGGGTCCGTGGCGTTCGTCTTGTTCATGCTGGCTTCTTTGGCCGAGGCCAATCGCATCCCCTTCGACATCCCCGAGGCGGAGAGCGAGCTCGTGGCGGGCATCACCACCGAGTACGTCGGCATGAAGTTCGGCTTGATCTACCTGGCTGAATACCTGCACACCGCGGTGTCCAGCCTGCTCGGCGCCACGCTCTTCCTCGGCGGCTGGGATGGCCCCGGCCCCGACGGCATCCACTGGCTGCTGCTCAAAAGTTTCGCCCTGTTCGCCGGGATCTTCTGGGTGCGTTGGACGCTCCTCCGCTACCGCGCCGACCAGTTCATGGCGCTCTGCTGGCGCGTGTTCGTGCCGGTTTCGCTGGCCTGCGTTGCGGTCGCGGCGGTGTGGCGAGTGTACGCATGATCGGCCTCCTGCAAGCGTTCTCCGCCCTGCGGATCACCGGGTTGAACCTGTTTCGCGCGAAGAACACCGAGCCGCTTCCCTGGGATGGCGGCCGCGTGCGCCCCGAGCGGTACCGCACCTCGTTCGCCCTCGTACACAACAGCGATGGCGACGAAGCCTGCATCGGCTGCAAGATGTGTGAGAAGATCTGCCCGTCGCAGATCATCACCGTTGTGCCCGGCGGCCGCGCCCCTTCGCCCAACACCGGAAAGCCGAGGGGAACCGCGAAGGACTTCACGCTGGACGTGAACGCGTGCATCCACTGCGAGCTGTGCGTTCAGGTGTGCCCCGAGGATGCAATCGTGATGCTCCGGGTGCCCGAAGTGCCCGGATTCAGCCGCGAAGAGCTGTTCTTGAGCATGGAGAAGCTCTACGCGAATGAGAAGGTGCCGGCGTCGTGGGGCACCGGGGCCCTGTTGATTGGAATGCAGGCCGAGGGCCAGCCCAAGCCTCCGCCACCGCCCGCCAAAGCGGCGCCGCCGCCCGCCACCACCGCGGGCGTGCCCGAGGCCACCCCCCCGGCGCCCGCCGCTGGGGGAGGGGAAACCCCGTGATCGACTGGCTCCTCTTCGCCGTCCTTTCGTTCTTCGCCCTCGGTGGCGCGGCGCGCGTGGTCACGAGCGAGAACCTCGTGCATGTGGTGTTGTACCTCGCGGTTACGCTCATCGCGACGGCGGGTGTGTACGCCCAGATGGACGCGGGTTTTCTCGCCGCGATCCAGATCCTGCTCTACACCGGCGGCGTGATCACCCTGATGCTGTTCGCGGTGCTGCTCGCGCGGCGCAACGGCGGGTCGGTGCCCGCGGAGGGGCACACGAGCCCGCTGCGGTCCTTGCTCGTGGCCGGGCTCGTGGCGGGCCTCAGCGGGTACACGATCCTCCGGGGCGGGGCGCCGAATCGTGCCCCCGAAGCGTTGTCCACGGCGGAATTGGGGCGAGTGCTGCTCGACCCGCTCGCGCTCCCGTTCGAGGCGCTCTCGGTGCTGCTGCTCGCCGCGATGATTGGCGCGATCGTGCTCGCGCGAAGGAAGGACGCATGACGGGCCCTGGACTCGACGCCTACCTCTTCCTCGCGGCCGCGATGTTCGCGATCGGGCTGTTTGGCGTCCTCAGCCGGCGAAACCTCCTCGCGGTGATCGTCTCGGTAGAATTGATGGCCAACGCCGCGAATATCAACCTCGTCGCCTTCTCGCGCTTCGGCGTGCACCCCTGGGGGCAGGCGCTGGCGTTGTTCGCGCTCGCGCTCACCGTTGCAGAGGTGGTGGTGGGCCTTGCGCTCGTCATCCTCGTCTCCCGCACCCATGGCTCCCTCCTCGCGGGCTCGCTCCGCGACCTGAAGGAGTGAGGATGCCATTGGCCGCGCTCACGATCCTCCTCCCGCTCGCTTCGTTCGCGATCCTGGCCGTGTTCTGGCCGATCCGCCACACCGGGAGGCCGGCGGCGTGGCTCTCCACGCTCACCGCCGTGGCCAGCTTCGTGATTGCCCTGCTGGTGCTGCGCGATGTGGCGCCGATGGGCGCCCCGCCCGAGCTTTGGACGATGCCGTGGCTCGTCCATGGCGGTCGCGTCATCGCGGAGGTCGGCTTCCGCGTCGATGCGGTCTCCGCCAGCATGCTCGTGGTCGTTACCTGCGTAGCGGCGTGTGTGCAGGTGTACTCGCTGGGGTACATGTCGCACGAGCCGAAGCCCGCGTTGGGCCGGTACTACGCCTGGCATTCGCTGTTCATCGTCGCGATGGCGGGCCTCGTGCTCGCGCCGAACTTGCTCCAGTTGGTCGCGGGCTGGGAGCTTGTCGGGCTCTGCTCCTACCTGCTCATCGGCTTCTACTGGGCCAAGCCCTCGGCCGGAAAAGCCGCGGTGAAAGCCGTGTGGGTCACCCGCTTCGCCGACATCGGGCTCATGTGTGGGCTGGTGCTGCTCTACGTGGAGACCGGCGGCTTCGCGTGGGAAGGGTTCTCCTGGGCCAACCCGGGCGCTTCGGAGCTGGTGGCGGCCCTGCTGTTCCTCGGGGTGATGGGGAAAAGTGCGCAGGTGCCGCTGCACGTGTGGCTGCCGGATGCGATGGAAGGGCCAACGCCGGTTTCTGCGCTGCTTCACGCCGCAACGATGGTCGCCGCGGGTGTGTTCCTCGTGGTCCGCTGCTGGCCCTTGTTCGAGGGCGCGGAAACCCTGCTCGTCGCGATGTCTTGGATCGGCGCGATCACCGCGTTGGTGGCGGCGATCACCGCATCGGTGCAGACGGACATCAAGAAGGTGCTGGCGTACTCCACCTGCAGTCAGCTTGGCTACATGGTGGCGGGCCTCGGGTCGGGCGAGATGCTCGGCGGATATTTCCACCTCACGACCCACGCGTTCTTCAAGGCGCTGCTGTTCCTCGGCGCGGGGTCTGTGATTCACGCGGTTCACAGCAACGAGATGGGCGAGATGGGCGGGCTGCGGAAGAAGATTCCGCTCACGGCTGCGCTGTTCGCGATCGGCACGTTCGCGCTCGCCGGTTTTCCAGGGCTCTCCGGCTTCTTCTCGAAGGATCTGTTGTTGGAGGAGGTCGCGCACGGCGGACAGTGGGGTCCGCTCGCGATCCTGCTGTTCGTGGCCGGCCTCACACCGTTCTACATGATGCGGGTGTACTGCCTGGTGTTCCTGGGTGAACCCAGCGAAAAGTCAAACCACGCGCACGAGTCCCCGCTGGTCATGCTCGCCCCGATGGCGCTGCTCGCGATTCCTGCGGCGGTGCTCGGTTTCGGCGCCGGATCCTTCGGGGAATTGCTGGGTCACGAATACCACTTCGCCGTTACGCCGGTCGGCGCCGCGGCCACCGTGGCCGGGCTGCTCGGCCTGGGCCTCGGCTACGCGAAGTTTGGGATGGGCCAGCTTGCGAGCCTGGAACTCCCAGGCCTGGCCGCCTTCGTTCGCAGCGGTCCGATCGATAACGCTTGGCGACTGTGCTGGGAGCGCGGGCTGCTCCCGGTCGCGCGTAACGTCGGCTGGTTCGATCGCTATGTCGTGGACGGGCTGGTGAACTTCAGCGGATGGATCACGCTGGAGGCAGGGGACCGGATTCGGCGCCTGCAAACCGGCTCGGCGCACGACTACCTGTACGCCGCCGCGCTCGGCGCGGTGCTGATCGCCGTAGCCGGTGTCGTCGGCGGGGTGCTGGCATGAACGGGCTCCCCTGGCTCTCGATCATCGTGTTCGCGCCGATGATCGCGGCGTTGATCATGCTCGTCATCCCGGCGCAGAGCCGGGGGACCGTCCGCATTCTTGCCGTCCTGAGCACCGTCGTCTCCTTCGCTGGCTCGGTGCATGTGGCCCTCAGCTACAACACCGCGATCGGCGGCGTGCAGTTGCGCGAGACGATGCCGCTCCTGCCCTCCCTCGGCATCAGTTGGAACCTCGGCGTGGATGGGTGGGGCGTCTCCCTGCTCCTGCTCACGTCGCTCATCATCTTCGCCGGCGTGTTCGCCACGTGGACCCTCGAAGATCGCGACAAGGACTTTTACATCCTCCTGCTGGTGCTCGTCGCCGGCGTGTTCGGCGTCTTCGTCAGCCTCGACCTGTTCTTGTTCTTCCTGTTCTACGAGATCGCGGTGCTCCCGATGTACCTGCTGATCGCCATCTGGGGCAGCAGCAAGGGCGTGAAGGAGGGCGGCCCACTCGCCTTCATCTGGAAGCGCTTCGACATCGGCGGGCGCGAATACGCGGCGATGAAGCTTACGCTCATGCTGCTGTTGGGCTCGGCGTTCATCCTCGCGGGCATGTTCGCGATGGTGGAGAGCTCGGGGATCGGCTCCTTCGACATGGAAGAGCTGCAGCGCGTCGGCGTACCCCGGGACGTTCAGATGTGGGTGTTCCCGGCCTTGTGGCTGGGGTTCGGCACGCTGGCGGGCGTGTTCCCGTTCCACACGTGGTCCCCAGACGGGCACGCTTCGGCGCCCACCGCCGTGTCGATGCTTCACGCGGGCGTGCTGATGAAGCTCGGTGCGTTCGGCGTGATGCGGGTCGGCATGGTGCTCTGCCCGGAAGCCACTGAGGTGTGGGCACCCGTGGTCGGTGCGGTGGCGGTGATCAACATCGTGTACGGCGCGCTCGGGGCGGCTTCGCAGACGGATCTGAAGTACATCGCCGCGTATTCGAGCGTCAGCCACATGGGCGTCGTGATGCTCGGCGCGGCCACGCTGTCTGTGGATGGCTGGAACGGCGCCGTGTACCAGATGTTCGCGCACGGTCTGATGACCGGGCTCATTTTCGCGCTCGTCGGCATCGTCTACGGGCGGGCGCACAACCGCGAGATCTTCCAGATGGGCGGCTTCGCGAAGGCGATGCCCGGTGTCGCGGTGTTCTTCACGCTGGCCGGTCTCTCGTCGCTCGGCATGCCCGCCTTCGCGGGCTTCATCGCCGAATTCCTGGTGTTTCTCGGCGCCTGGTCGAGCGGCCATGTCGTTTGGGCCGTGGCGGGCATCGTCGGCGCGTGGATCACGGCGGTGTACGTGCTCCGCGCCGCGCGGGCGATCTTCTGGGGGGAGGGGCCGCCGGAGCGGTATTCGCACCTCAGTGATGCAAAGGGCGTGGAATGGGTGGCGCTCGTGCTCCTCGGCGGGTCGTTGATCCTGTTCGGGAGCTGGCCGAGGTTCTTGCTGGACTATATCGACGTGGGCACCGCCCAGCACCTCCTCTCGATCGGGGGTGGCCAGTGATGGCGATCCTGCTGGTGCCCCTCCTCGTCGTGGCGCTCGCCGTGATCGTGCTGGTTGCCGATCTCGTGCCGGCCGGAGGCACCTCGCGGGGCCTCGGCGCGCTGACCGCGATCGGGCTGTTCGCCGCGTTCGTGGCGACATGGTTCGTGCCGAGCGGGGTGGCGTACGCGGCCTACAGCAACGACGGGTTCACCGAGGCGGTGCAGCGCATCGTGCTCGCGGCGGGCGCCTTGTCGGCCCTCGCCAGCATCGACCACGCCGATGAGCACTTTCCCCGCCGCCAAGGCGAGTATTATCTGCTCCTGATTACGTCGATCTTCGGGATGACGCTTCTGGCTGGCGCCCGGGAGCTGGTCACCCTCCTTGTCGCCTTCGAAACCATGGGCATCCCGCAGTACGTGCTCGCGGCAATGCACAAGAACCGGAAAACCGGCATCGAGGGGGCGGTAAAGCTGTACCTCACCGGCGCCATCTCCGCTGGAATCACGATGTACGGCGCGAGCTTCCTCGTCGGCACCGCTGGGAGCACGCAGCTCGCTGTGATCGCCGCTACGCCGCCGGATGCGATGCTGGCTTTCGGCGCGCTGCTCGTGCTCGCGGGCATGGGCTTCAAGCTCGGCGTTGTGCCCTTCCATATGTGGGTTCCGGACGTCTACCAGTCGGCACCTGCGCCGTTCGTCGCCTTCTTGTCGGTCGCCCCGAAGGCCGCGGCCGTCGCGGCTCTGGTGCGGATCGCCGCACACGCGGGCTCCAGTCTTCCGGGCCTTTGGGCACCCGTTGTGATCGTGCTCGCCGTGATCACGCTCACGGTCGGCAACCTCTTCGCCCTCCCGCAAACGAACGTTCGCCGCCTCCTGGCGTGGTCGGGGATTGGGCACGCCGGCTTCCTGCTCATCGCCTTCGCCATCGGCACCGCTGAAGCGTACGCCGCCGCGCTGTTCTACCTCGCGACGTACGTGGCCGGAAACACTGGCGCCTTCTTCGTTTCCGAGGCGGTCGGCAGCAAGGTTGGCGATGAAGTTTCGGGCTGGAACGGCCTCGCCCGCCGCTCGCCTGGCCTCGCGCTCGCGATGCTGCTCTGTTTGCTTTCGCTCGGCGGCATCCCGTTCGTTGCGGGGTTCTGGGGAAAGCTCCTCTTGTTTCGAACCACGTGGAACGCCGGGTATCACAGCCTGGTGGTGTACGGCGCGCTGTTGAGCGTGGTCGGGCTGTTCTACTACCTCAAGGTCGCGCGAGCGATGTATGTGGAGCCCGCAGTAGATCCCTCGCCGATCCCGGTCGGTCGGCCGACGATGGTCGCGATCGTGCTCGCGGTGGCTGCGGTCGTCGGGCTGGGGGTGGCACCTGGGGGCTTCTGGGATGCAGCGGTGCAAGCGGGCACCGGGGTGGAGCTGCTGGAGCGGCCGCAGTTGGCGATTCCAGAGGCTGGCTCCCCGGCGGTGCTCGGGGACTTTCCCCTGCGGAAGGAGAAGGGCGCGCGCCCGCGCCAGGCGGATCCCGGGGTTGAAGGGTTCCCGTTCAAATAAGGGCGATGGGGCGGCCCGGTCCCTTGGTCAGGCTCGGCCAGGTCCCATCGCGGGGCAGCCAGGCTACTTGATGACGGTACGGACGTTGTTGGACTCGCGGTACTCGGTGACCGTGCCCTTGGTGTCGACGACGACATCCACCCAACTGGACGGTATGTCGATGCCGGACAGCACGACGGTGCTCGTCGCGCCGGCGGCCAGCGACGAGATCGTCCCGTAGTAGGTGGAGGTATCGCCCACCACTGGGTCGTACGTGGCGTCCACGAACAGGTCGAGGCGGACCGACTTTGCGGCCTTCCCGCCCACGTTCTTGACCGTCACCACGACGCAGGCTTTGGCCGGGCCCTTGGTGTCGCGTACGCGAACGTTCGCGACGATGGTGCCGCAGCCCTCGTAGGAAGTACCTGACGTTTGTGCGACTACGATGTCCTCGATGAGCAGATCTACCCACGTTGCGGGGGCGGTGGTGTCTACGTAGGCGGGGATGAACTCGGTGAAGCAGTCGGGACAGATGGGGATCGGGGGCATGAACGGCTCCTGGGGTGAAGATCGACGCGAGGGGGTCGGGAGTTGAGGGGAGGGGCGGTGGGCAGGCCTGTTCCCCGTTCCGCGATCTGCATGCCATCCCTTGCGATGCCGTATTCCTCCGCTGAGGAGATCGAGCGCGCGTGGAGATTCTCGGCGAGGTGGGGTCGATATTCTTCGGGGCGGGCGAGCAGGTCGGCGGGCGGCACGGGCAAATCCGGGTCGTTCCGAGGGGGGTTGCAAGGGGTGTGCCAGCGCGGCTCGCCGGGGCGCGTTCCCGTTCCCACCCCCGGTGGTCGGGAGGCGATCGCATGGGGTTCACGCAAAGGCGCAAAGCCGCAAAGGGGTGGTCGGCGGGGCGGAATTCGATCCGGCGCCGCGCACAACCAAGCCCAGCCCCGGCACAGCCCCCTGCTTTCGAGCCACCCTCCCCAACTTCGCGCCTTGGCGGCTTTGCGTGCCCTTTCTCGTGCCCAACGCCCGCCGGCGACCAGGCCGCTCGCCGTTCCCACCGGCGGGGGTCGAGACGCGATCGCACGCGATCCTGCGGAGGCAAAACCGCGCGGTGGCGCCGCGATCCGCCGCGAAGCCGGCCCAGAAAAAGGAGATCTGGCCGCGCGGATCGCCCTGATCCTCCCCGCTCAGCGGAGCCCCCTCCGCCGCCCCACCTGCCGCGAGTCCCCATCGGCGAGCCGCCAGGGCGCCACACGATCCGACTCGGCGGCGTAGTCGATTCCGATCCGCGGCCCGGCGAGGAGCAGCGCGGGTGGAGATCCAGCCGAAACGACGATCGGCCCGCCGCCGAAGCACGGGCTCCCCGAGTCGGCCACGCCGATTCCAAGCGCCGCACCCACCTTCCCGGGGCCGTCGCAACGACCATCCGGCCGGCGGGCACGCCAGAGCGCTTCGCCCGAGATCAGCTCGGCTCCGCGAACCAGCACGGCCGCCGCGTGGCCCTCGGGCCCGGTGACCAGGTTGAGCATCCGGTGGAGGCCGTAGCAAAGGTAGACATAGGCGTGCCCCGGCGGTCCCCACATGGGTGCGTTCCGGGGCGTCCTCCCCATGCGCGCGTGGTTCGCGGTGTCGCCCGGGAAACGGTAGGCTTCCACCTCCGTGATCCGCAGGCGCACGCCGTTCGCCGCCACCTCGCAGCCGAGCAGGTCGGCCGCCACATCGAGGGCGTCGCGGGCGTAGAAGCCCGCGGGGAGCGGGTTTGGGGCCATCGCCGCTCAGCGAAACGTAAACAACGAATGTGCCGTGCCGAGCCCGTCCGTCACCCCAACCAGCTCCAGCCCCGCAAGCTCCGCGCACTGGATGTAGTCGCTGCCCCGGTAGAAGCGGCTCACGCCGTTCGCGATGGCGGTGAAGTAGAGGCTTTGAAGACGCAGAACCTCGGCAGCGGCGGGGTGGGCCTGCCGGTCGGGGCACACCTCCAGCACCCACACCTCGCCGCCGGGCGCGAGCGCGGCGCGCGCGCGCTGCAAAAGCGAGACGATGTCCTTGGGACCGAAACAATCGAGGACCTGGCTGAACCAGACCAGGTCCTGCCCAGCAGGGAAGGGGACGTCGTGCTGCAGGAGGTCGACGACCTGGAATTCGGCCCGATCCAGCAGGCCCGCCGCGGTGAGCTCGGCACGTGCCGCGGTGAGCTGCGCGGGGTGGTCCAAAAGCGTCGTCGTAACCGCAGGAACGCCGGAGAGCAGCTTGCAAGCGAAGCGCCCTGTGTTGGCGCCGACGTCGAGCACGCGAGTCGGGGGCGCGGCGCGAAGCCGGAGGATCACCGCGTCGAACGCGCTGTCGCTGTGGCCGTGGTCGTAGGCGAACCAACTTGACCGCGCCGGCTCAGCGAGCGCCGTGAGTCCTTCGTAGATCGTCTTCCAAGGACCGAGGGAGGCGAGGCCCGCAGGCTCTCCTGTGCGCAGCGCCGTCGTGAGGTTCGCGAGACCGGCCCAGCAGACATCTTTCGCGAAGGCGGCGTCGGCGACGACCCGCGGGTCGAAGATCCAGGCTGCGCCTACCGTGCTGAGCCGCCACGTTCCGGGGGGCTCCTCGGCCACCAACTCTAGGGCAAGACAGGCGTCGAGCAGCACGTCCACCGAGGTGGGCGGCAGGCCACTGGCCTCGGCAATCGACACGGCGCTTTGCGGACCCGCCCGCAGCAAGCGCAGCACCCCAAGCTCGCGCGCGGCGCTCGCCGCCTGGAATGCGAACGGCGCAACAGCGAGCCGATGTGCGCGGGCGCGAGCCTCCCCAAGGTCGGGGCCGGGAACACGGGGGCGCATGAGAACCTCGGGGAGCTGCGCTTCTAATCGGTCGGTCGGCGCGATGCCCACGCGCGCCATGCACGGTTCTCGCAGGGTTTGCGGGCGCGATGCGCCCCTGAGCGGTACGCTCTGCTGCGATGTCTGCCGACCCCAGCCGCAGAGACCTGCTGCGCCTCCTCGCCGCCGGCGCCGTTGCCAGCGCATTGCCCGCGTGCTCATCTGCGCCCACGAAAGCGACGCGAGTGCTCCGCGTCGGAATCCTCCATTCGCTCACAGGCCCCATGGCGCCCAGTGAAGGGCCAGTGGCCCTCGCCACCCGGATGGCCGTGGCCGAGTGGAATGGCCACACGTCGGGGGGCGACCCCCACCTTGCGGGTCGTGTCTCAAGTGGAATCACGCTGGAGGCGATCTCGGCGGACGGGGCCTCGGATCCGGAGACGTTTGCCCGCGAGGCGGGTCGGCTCGTCTCCGAGGAAGGGGTGGCCGCGCTGTTCGGCTGTTGGACTTCCTCCAGCCGCAAGGCGGTTCTGCCCGTCGTCGAGTCACTCGGGAACTTCCTGGTGTATCCGCTCCAATACGAAGGACTCGAGTCGTCCGCCAACGTGTTGTACACCGGGGCGACGCCCAACCAGCAGCTCCTCCCCGGCTTGCGTTGGGCCATGGGTCGCTTCGGCACGCGGGTGTACTTCGTAGGCTCGGACTATGTGTTCCCTCGTGTCGCGAACGCGGTGATGCGTGACCAGCTCGGCGCGGCGGGCGGCGCTCCAGTGGGCGAAGCGTATCTGCCCCTCAATGCCTCGGGGCCCGAGTTGCAGGCGCTCGCCGCAGCGATTGTCGTGGACATCCGGCGTTCTCGGCCCGATGTCATCGTCAGCACCCTCAACGGACTTGCGGGGAACATGGCCCTCTTCAGCGCCCTGCGGGCGGAAGTGCCCGCCTCGGAGCTGCCCACGCTCTCCTTCAGCATCGGCGCGCCCGAGGCCCGCGCCATGTCGCGCCTGGGTCAGTCCCTCACTGGCGAGTATGCCGGTTGGAGCTGGCTCCCGGACGCCAACGACGCCGAGGCGGCGGCGCTGTGGAGCACCTTCGGCACGTGGGCGGAGGGGGCCGGCATTGCGCAGGCTGAGCTACCAGACGGGCTCACGGACCCGATGGTAAACGCGATCGCCGGCGTACGCCTTTGGGCCAGCGCTGCCGCAGCCCGAGAGTCAGGACAGGCCGCCTCCCTCGCCTCGGCCCTCGCGGGCAGCTCCACGCCCGCGCCGGGAGGCCGGCTGTTCGTAGACCAGGAGAACCAACACGTCTGGCATCCACTGGTGGTTGGGCAATTCACCGCGGATGCCAGGCTCAGCCCGGTGTTCCGCACCGCGCTGTCTGAGCGCCCCCGCCCTTACCCCGCGTTTCGGTCACGCACGTCGTGGGAGCGGATCCTCGCCGAGGCATCGTCCGCCTGAGACGGCTCGGTGCGCGGGAAGAAGTACACGGCGCTCGCCAGGAAGATCGCGGTGGTGATGAGCGGCCAGAACGCCATCCGCGCGAGGAGGTTGTCCCCCCACACGATCCAGGGCGGCGGATCCTCAGCGATCAGCATCCACGCGTTCACGGTGGTGAGGACCAGCGCGATGTAGATGATGAAGTAGTACCATTCAAGGTAGGTGATCTCCTGGCCCGCGAGGGCGTTGCGAAGCTGGATGTGGCCGAGGAGGATCACGAATACCAGTCCCGAGCAGGCGCCGAGCACGCTGGTGAATGAAAAGCCGGTCAACGCGATCCGGGCATGGTTGGTGCCGAGGGTGCGCAGCACGCCGTACAACAGAAAGGTCACGACGGCCAGCGGGATCAGGTCGGAGACCAGGGTGTTGATGAAGTTTCGCTGCACATCCACGGTGAAGTTCAGCTCAGGGAAGCCCTCGGTTCCCACGTAGTCGCGGTTGCCAAAGTCCATCGAATAGTTGCCTTCGCGATACTGAAAATAGGTTCGGAGGGGCTCCCATCCGGCGAGCACGAGGCCGACGTCCAGCCCCGGTCTGAGCGCCGGATCGATCTCCGGGTACGCGTCGAGGTCGGGAACCAACACTACGTTGCTGTCGAAGTCCTTTGGCCACATTCGCAGCCAAACGTCCTTGGTATCGAAGGGGTACCGGTGGAAGTCGAACTGCTCGCGCACGGTGAGCTTGAAGCTGTACCCGAACACCGTGCCCACTTCGGCGCCGCCCTCGAGGATCGGGCGTTCGTAGAGGGGTTCGACGCTGCTCTCCACCGCTTCGGGGAAGATCATGTCCCATCCCACCGATTTCCCCCACTCCCAGCCGCGAAGATCCCACGAGACGCACCCACATCCCGCGCGCGTGAACCGGTAGCGCGGCGTGGGACGCGGGCTGCGCCCCGGAGCCCCCCGCGGGGG
>BJHF01000046.1 GCA_014191855.1 Deltaproteobacteria bacterium | reverse complement strand
CCACCGGAAGGCCGCGCCGCGCCGCCGTAGCCGCCGCCAGAGGGGCGATCGCCGCCCCCACCGCCGTAGCCGCCGCCGCCACCGTAGCCGCCGCCGCCGCCACCACCACCGTAGCCGCCGCCCGAAGGACGCCCGCCACCGTAGCCGCCGCCGCCGCCGGATTCGCCGCCGCCACCCTCACCTTCGCCTGGCCGCGGACCCCCGGTGCGGTAGACCGCCTGGGGCGCGAAGCCCTCGCGAGGCCTCCGCGGACCGCCTGGACCGCCGCCCGGACCGCCCGGACCGCCGCCTTCGCGGGGACGCGCGATGTTCACCTTGAGCGGGCGACCGCCAACATTGTAGTTGTCGAGCGCCTGCACCGCCGCCTCGGCCTGGGCCTCGTTGGCGAACTCGACGAAGCCGAAGCCGCGGGGCTTTCCGGTCTCTCGGTCGATGATCAGGTTGATACTCACGACCTCCCGGCCGTCTTGGCCGAAGAGTTCACGCACGTCTTCGTCGGAGATGCGGTAGGGGAGGTTCCCCACATACACGTTTCGAGACATTCTCGGGATCAGTCCGCTGTGGTTGGCATGGTCAGGTTCCTCGGCGGCAAAGGCGCTGCCGAGAACATGAGATTGTTCGATCCATTCGCGCTTGTCAAGACGGGAGTGGCCAAACGGTCAGGAAATGTCAGAATTGTACGATTCCTTCGACCGCCACCTGGGGCTGGACGAGGAGCGCAGGGTCCGCAGGCTGGCGGTGCTGGCCTTCGTACACCCAGGCGCGCCCGAGGACCCGTACGCCGAAGTGGCCGAAGCGGACGAATGCATCGGCCCCGCCGAAGCCGCCGATGCCGGGGGTGACCGCGTACTCGGCCTCGGCGAGCCCCGGCGTGTCCGGAGACGTGTCCGCGAACCAGATCACGCCGCCACCGCCGCGTACGAAGAACTCCCACGCCCAGGTGCGGGGCTGCGGGTGCGGGATGCGCAGTCCGGGGGCCACGTATACGCCGTGCCTCAGGTGGAAATAGTCGCTGTCGTCCGCCTGAAGCGTGAGGTTCTCAGCGCCGATCGCGACGGGGCTGACAAACGCGCCGAGATCGATCCCGACGATGCGGGTGAGCCGCGCATCCATGCCCGCGCTCAGGCCAAAGGGGGAGGGGCCACCGACGTAGTTCGCGCCCACGTGCAAGCGCACCTGGGGCTCGAGCGCCGCGCCTGCGGCGGCCGTGTTCACGAGCGCGGTAAGGAGCAGGGTAGCTGAGAACATGGCGCCTCCGACAGGGCGCGCCCACTATACCCACGCCGCCGAATCATCCAATCAGGAAACGGTGAAGCGCGGCAAGCGAGGCAAGATCGTGCACCTCGGTGGCGAGGCGGGGGACGACGTGAACGTCGACCGAAGGGCCCGCCTGACGACGGAGCGCCTCCACGCGGCGCGCTTCGAGGGAAGCAAGGTCGGCCAGGCGGAGATGCGCGGCGCCGAGCCGGGCGAGGAGCGGCCCGGCCGCAGCCGGGTGGAGGGCCCTCGCGCGGGCTCCGAACACCGCTTCGAGGTTGGGCGTCGTGAACGATGCGCGATGCACCTGGTTGGCCACCAGCGCCGCGAGGGGCAGGCCACGCGCGCGCAGCTCCGTGAGGAAAAAACCGGCGACTTCCATCGAAGGCTCGGTGGGCGCCGCCACGACAACGAAGCTCGTGCGCGCGTCCTTGAACGTGCGCTCCACACTCTCATGGCGCTCGCGGAAGCCGTCGTACAGATCCTTGAAGAGGGCGAAGAAGGAGGCAATGTCGCCGAGAAACTCGTCGCCGAAGATGTGGCCGAGCAGCCGATACACCACCGCGGTGGTGCCGGCGAGCAGGCGGCTGCCAAAGAAGCCCCCATCCTCGTCGTGGGGCGTCAACAGCCGCTTCATGATCTGCTTGTCGAGGAAGCGTGCGAGGCGGCCGGGCGCGTCGAGGAAGTCGAGCGCGTTCTTCACCGGCGGCGTGTCGAGGATGACGAGCTCGTAGCGGCCGCTCTGCATCACGTCGAAGAGCCGCTCGGTGGCCATGTATTCCTGGCTGCCCGAGAAGCTGCCGGCGATGGAGCGGTAGATGCGGTTGTTGTAGATCGCTTCCCTCGTTGCGTCGTCGCGCGCCACCTTTCGGATCACGTCGTCGAAGGTGGAGGGCGCATCCAACATCATCGCCCAGAGCTCACCAGGCACCTCCGGTGGGAGCGCGATCCGGTGCTCGGTGTTGCCGATCTCGGTGAGTCCGAGGGAGTTAGCGAGGCGACGGGCCGGGTCGATCGTGAGCACCAGCGCCCGGCGCCCCGCGTAGGCCCCGGCGAGGGCGAGCGACGCCGCCGTGGTGGTTTTGCCCACGCCTCCCGAGCCCACGCACACGATGAGCTGCTGCTGCGCCACCATCGCGGAGAGCTTCATGTGCCCCCCCGGAAGTCCACCCGCACGCCGCTGGCCCGCGCCATCGCGGCTGCAAGCTGCGTGGTGACCTTCCGCGCGCCGTCGGCCCGCGACAGCGAGGGCAAGGACACCACGGGCCGGTGAGTGACCTCAAGGCGCGCCAACGCGTCGCCCGTGGCCGCCTCCAGGCCCTCCTCCCAGCGCCCGGCGCCGAGCACCTCAGCCATCGCGGTTCCCGGCGGCGCTTCGGCCTCCAGGGCGCTCAGGAGAGAGCGTTCGCCCTCGGTGAAGGTGGGCGGTGAGGCCCGATTCAACAGGATCAAGGGGATGGTGAGCCCGCGCACATCCCGCTCCAGCTTGTGGAGCGTTTCGAGCGTTTCGTTCACCACCATCTCTTCCGGCAGGGCCACGAGCACCAAGCGCGTGTCGCTACGGGCGTACATCTCCAGCAATTCGTCGGCGCAGCGGCGAATCGGGCCGGCGGGGAACAGCCGCTCGGCGGTGAGCGGGACCGACAACATGGCCACCGCGTTGCCCGACGCGGGAAGGTCGACGATCACGAGGTCCGCCCGCTTCGCGAGCTGGAGGGTGCGCCACAACATCACGAGGTCGCGAGCGCCAGGCGTGACCTGCAAGAACAGAGAAACGACCCTGTTTTTCATGATGAGCCGCACGAGCCGACGCATCGACACGATGCTCTCCACCCAGTCTTCGAGCGCCGGCGCCCAGGCGATGTTGCAGATCGAGAGGTTCGGTTCAACCTCGGTCGGCTCGTACGCCGTCGGCTTGCCGAAGATCACCGGGAGCGTGGGGTGCTGGTTGTCCACCTCCACGACCAACGTCCGCCGCCCCTGCGCCGCCGCGAGCCGCCCAACGGCCGCCGCAACCGACGTTTTTCCGACGCCTCCCTTGCCTGTGACGAACAGGACCCGGGCGCGGAACAGCGGGCTCGTGTCACCAGCCATCGCTACCAGCGGAGGAGCGAGGCGCCCCAGGTGAGCCCGGCGCCCAGGCCTGCGAGCAACACCAGATCGCCCTTCTTGATCCGCCCTTCCTGCGCAGCCTCATGCAGCGCAATGGGAATGCTGGCGGCCGTGGTGTTCCCATACTTCTGAATGTTGTGCATCACGCGCTCGGGGCCAAGCCCAAGGTGGCGCGCGACCAGCTCGTTGATGCGCATGTTCGCTTGATGCGGCACGAGCATCGCGACATCGTCCAACGTGAAGCCGTTGCGACCCAGGATCGAGTGCACCAGCGGCGGCAGCTTCTCCACCGCGTGCTTGAACACCGCCTTGCCATCCATCTTCGGGTAGTGCCGCCCCTCCTCCATCATCTGCGGGGTGAGCCGCGGCATCATGCGCGAAGCGGGAGCTTCCACCATCAGGATCTCCGCAAAGCGCCCATCGGCGTGCAGCTCGTGGTCCAGCAGCATGGAGCCATCGGTGGCCTCGGTGATGACGGCGCAGCCCGCGCCATCGCCGAAGAGCACGCTCACATCGCGACCGCGAGTCGAGAGCTCGATTCCCGAGGAGTGCACCTCTGAACCCGCGATCAGCACACACTTCGCCATGCCGGAGCGCACCATCGAGTCGGCGGTGGCGAGGCTGTAGAGGAAGCCGGTGCACTGGTTCCGGATGTCCATCGCCGCCGTGCCCGGGATGCCCAGCCGCGCGCCAAGAAGGCAGCCGCTTCCGGGGAAGTTCAGATCGGGGGAAAGGGTGGCGAAGAGGATCATGTCCACGTCCGCCACCGTGCGCCCCGCCTCCGCAAGGGCCTGGAGCGCAGCGGGCTCGGCCAACTCACTGGCGCCCACGTTCCCCTCCACCCAGCGGCGCTCCCGAATGCCGGAGCGCTGGTGGATCCACTCATCCGACGTTTCCATCCACTGGCGCAGATCGTCGTTGGTGACGACCCGCTCCGGGAGGAAGTGGCCCATGCCTGCGATTCGACTGCGACGCACTGATCCTCCTGGCCGTGCGGCCTAACCAGCCGACCGCACGCGCGGCGCTACACGTCGAGGTTTCGCACGTTCAGCGCGTTCTGGTGGATGAAGTCCCGCCGCGGCTCCACCGCATCGCCCATGAGGATGCAGAACACCTCGTCGGCCGCCATGAGGTCCGCCACGTCGACTTGCTGGAGCGTTCGGTTGGCCGGATCGAGCGTGGTCTCCCAGAGCTGCTCGGGGTTCATTTCGCCCAGACCCTTGTACCGCTGCAGCTCGTAGCCCTTCTCGGAGGCCGCGAGAAAGTCCCGGCGGATCGCCGCGAAGCTGAGGCGCTCCGGCAGGGTGCCGACCCGGGCCGGAAGCGACAGGACGGCCGCGACCTCTGCGTACGCTGTCGCGAGGCGGCTGTGCTCAACCTCGCTCTCCGCCGAGCCCAACGTGGTCATATGCTCTTGCGACTCGCGGAGCACCCGCACCTGCAAGATCGGGCGCCCGTCGGCCTCGGTGAGCTGCCGGATCTCGAGCACCTCAAGGTCTGGGGATACCTCGACGATTCGGGCGCGCAGGCGCGTGGCGAGCGCCGCCGCCCCTTCCGGCTCGGTCGGCACGACACCGCCGAGGTTGAGGAACTGCTCCAACACCACCGGGTGGTAACGCCGGGAGAGCCGGTCGAGCCGCACGACGAAGCGGGTGAGCCGCTCGTTCAGACCCACCAGCGCCTCGCCCTCGATCTCCGCCTCTCCAGCGAACAAGGTGAGGTTCTTCACGCCCTGCTCCAGCAGGAAGGCTTCCTTTGCTGCGTCGTCGCGGAGGTACAGCTCAGTTTTGCCGCGGCGCGCACGATAGAGCGGCGGCTGCGCGATGTACAGGTGGCCGCCGTGGACGAGCTTCGCCATCTGCCGATAGAAGAACGTGAGCAACAACGTACGGATGTGGCTGCCGTCCACGTCGGCGTCGGTCATGATGATGATGCGACCGTAGCGCAAACGGGAGAGATCGAAATCTTCCCCGATCCCGCAGCCGAGCGCCTGCACCATGATCTGGATCTGCTCGGAGCCGAGCATGCGGTCGAGCCGCGCCTTCTCGACGTTGAGGATCTTGCCTCGAAGCGGCAATACCGCCTGGTATTTCCGGTCCCGGCCCTGCTTGGCCGAGCCACCTGCGCTGTCTCCCTCGACCAGGTACAGCTCGCACTTCGCCGGATCCCGCTCGGAGCAGTCGGCGAGCTTGCCGGGCAGGCCACCGCCGTCGAAGATCGTCTTGCGCCGGGCCGTTTCGCGCGCCTTTCGGGCCGCCTCACGAGCGCGGGCTGCATCCACCGACTTGTTGACGATCGCCTTGGCGATCGCCGGGTGCTCGTCCATCCAGATCGCCAACTGCTCGTTGATGATCTGCTCGGTGAGCCCCTTGGCCTCGCTGTTGCCGAGCTTTCCCTTGGTCTGCCCCTCGAACTGAGGATTGCTGATCTTCACGCTTACGACGGCGGTGAGCCCCTCCCGGATGTCATCGCCGGTGAGCGCAACGTCTCCCTTTGCCGCTTTCAGCAGGTTGTTGCCCGTGGCGTAGGCGTTCACCGTGCGGGTGAGCGCCGCCCGGAAGCCGGCCACGTGCGTGCCCCCGTCAACGGTGTTGATGTTGTTGGCGAAGCTGCACACCGTTTCCACGTACGAGTCGTTCCACTGCAGCGCGATCTCAACCTCGAGCAGGCCCTCTTTGCCCCCTTTGAGGTGGATCGCCGGGTGGACGGACTGCCGCCCGTGGTTGAGGTACTCCACGAACTCGCGGATGCCGCCTTCGTAGTGGAAGTCGTCGGAGCGATCGGCGCGCTGATCGCGAAGCTCGATCCGCAGCCCCGAATTCAAGAACGCCAGCTCGCGGAGCCGGTTGGCCAGGATCTCGTACGTGAACTCCATCGTTTCGACGAAGATTGTCGAGTCGGGGAGGAAGCGTACACGAGTGCCCCGCTTGTCGGAGACCTCCTTCTTGGTGAGCTCTGTGGCCGGAACGCCCCGTTCGAAGCGCTGGGTGTAGTGATGACCCTGCCGCCAGACATCGAGGTAGAGCACCTCGGAGAGCGCGTTCACGCAGCTCACGCCCACGCCGTGCAAGCCGCCGGAGACCTTGTACCCGCCACCGCCGAACTTGCCGCCTGCATGCAGCACCGTGAGCACGACTTCCGCGGCGGGGCGCCCGGTGTCCGGGTGGATGTCCACCGGGATGCCGCGCCCGTTGTCTTCCACCGAGCAGCTTCCATCCTCGTGCAGCGTGACGATCAGGTGGTTGCAGTAGCCGGCCAGCGCCTCATCGACCGAGTTGTCGACCACCTCGTACACCAGGTGATGCAGCCCGCGGCTCCCGATGTCGCCGATGTACATCGAGGGGCGCACGCGCACGGCCTCGAGGCCCTCAAGCACCTGGATGCTCGACGCGCCATACGACGTGGCGTTTCCGCCCTCCGGGGCGGTGCCTTCCGACGTGGTGCTTTGGTCCTTGGGGTCCGGCATCCGAAATCTCCTACGCGGTCTCGCGAGCGCGCGGACGTAACCCGAAACGAGGCGGGCCGGAGGCCTGAACGGGGGGTTCCCCAACCGGTTTTCGGCAGGCGCACCTCGACGGGGATAAGCGAACTTGATCGCCCGCACTCCCTCGCGTCTACGGATTCACGAACGTCACGTCCACATACGCGGCAACGTCTGCGATGTCCTGATCGGAGAGCGAACCCGAGAACGCCGGCATGTCGCCATCGCCGTTCGTGACGATGTCGACGGTTTTCGCCTCGGCGTACGTGGAATCGACCAGGCTGGGGCCGCTCCCGCCGGTACCATCCGCGCCATGGCACGAGCTGCAGTTTGTCGCGAAGATCGGCCCTCCGGCCGCCGCATCGCCTTCAAGGGCGGGGGCGCACGCGGCGAGGAGCGGCAGGAACAGAACGCGAAGGTGCATGAGGAGGCTCCGAGTGGACATCGCGACCTACCGTGGCCGCGGAGCGACGACCACGGCTCACCCCGTGGACGCCAGCCTCGCCACTCCGGCCTCGACATTGAAAATCCGAAGCTCCTCCTTGCCCTTTGGGAGAAACCGCGCGTCGGTCGTGGTCACGAATACCTGCGCACCAAGCTCGCTGACTACCCGCACCAATCGCGCGGTGCGATCCGGGTCGAGCTCGCTTCCCAGGTCGTCGATGAGGAACAGCGGCGTTTCATCCCCCGTTCGCGCGCAGGCCAACTCCGCTAGCTTCCATGCGAGCACCAAGGAGCGGGCTTGCCCCTGGGAGGCGAAGGCGCGGGCGGGCCGCCCCTGGAGCTGGAATTCCAGGTCGTCGCGGTGCGGCCCCACCAGCGCGCGGCGTAGATCGCGCTCTTGAGGCCGTGCGGCCAGCATCCGCTGGAGGAGCTGCTCGGCATCGCCTGTCGCAAACGGGCGGTAGCGCACTGCCGCGTCCTCCGCGCCTCCGAAGGCCTCGTAGAACGCGCGAAAATGCGGCGCCATCTGCGCGACCGTTTCGGTTCGCCGCGCGATGACCCGAACGGAAAGGCCCGCGAGCTGGGCGTCCACTGCGTCGAGCGTGGGGCCATCCGCGTTTCCCGGCCGCAGCAGCGCCGCTTTGTGGTCGAGGCAGCGACGGAGCTGCTGCGCGAGGGACAGGTAGGAGGGCTCGAGCGTGAGGGCCGCCCGATCGAGCATGGCCCGACGAAGCGCAGGTTCTCCGCGAATGGGCGCCACGTCCCCTGGCACGAACCAGGCCGCGCGAAAGCTGCGCAGCCACCCCACTGCGTCGACCACGCGATCCTCGCGACGCAACGTCCGCTCGCCGTCCTTCCAGGCCACGCGGTACCGCCGCGTCATCCCGTCGGAGCTTACCAGGCCTTCCACCATCGCTTCCTGCGCGCCGAACCTCAGGAGCTCGGCGTTCTTGCTGGTGCGAAAACTCCGGAGCGTGCCGAGCGCGGCGATGGCCTCCAGCCAGTTGGTCTTTCCCTGCCCATTCGGCCCGCAGAAGGCGACGAACGGCGCGTCGACATCCAACACCTCGGCGCCGAGGTTGCGAAACGACTGCGCCTGTACGCGGAGGAGGCGCATGGGCGACGATCAGTCGAGGCGAACGGGCATCACGACGTAGAGCGCGTTCTCGTCATCCATGTCCTTCAGGATGCACGGCGCGAGCGCATCCCCGAGCTCCAGCGACACCCGCGTTCCATCCATGGCGCCGAGCACTTCGATGACGAAGCGGGCGTTGAACCCCATGCTGATCGGCTCACCGCTCAGCTCAATGGGCACTTCTTCGCGACACTCCCCAGCATCGAGCTTGCGGGCCGAGAGCACGAGCCCCTCGGCGGAGAACTGGAAGCGAACGGAGTTCGTCGCATCCGTGGCGAGGATCGACACCCGGCGAAGCGCCTCGCGAAGGGCATCGCGATCCACGAGCGCGCGCCGCTTGAACGCCGAAGGCAACACCTGTCGGTAGTCAGGAAAGTCCGCTTCGAGCAAGCGGACATGCACCATCACGCCAGGGTACTGGATGAGCGCCGCGCGCTCGCCGAACGCGATCTGCACGTCCCCTTCGTAGCCATCCACGAGCTTGCGCACCTCGCCCAGACCCTTGCGCGGGAGCAGCATCTTGCGGCCGATCCCAAGCTCACCGGTGTAGGGCGCCTGCGCCCAGCAGAGACGGTTGCCGTCGGTGCCCACAAAGCGCACGACCGGGCCGCCGGCCGCGCTCGTGTCTTCGACGTGGGCGCCGTTGAGGCCATACCGGTTGTCGTCCGGCGCAACGGCGAAGTGCACCCGATCGATGACCCGCCGGAGCGCACCGCTGGCCATCGTGAGCGACCGCGCCTGATCGAGCGCGGGGGTGACCGGGAAGTCGGCCGCGTTGAACGTGGCGAGCTTGAACACCGAGGCGCCGCAGCGCACCTCAAGCTTCCCGTTGTCCACCACCGTGAGCGTGACGATGTCGCCGGCCAGGACCTTCGCCACCTGGAAGAAATTGGCCGCGTCCACCGCGATCTCTCCGGGCGTGCGCACCGTAGCCGCGTAGTCCGCGATCACGGTCATGGTCTTGTCGGTGGCCGTAGCCCGCACACCTTCGGCCGAAGCCTGGAGCAGCACGGCGCTCAGAATGGGCAACGTAGGCCGTTTTTCAACGATGCCCTGCGCCCGGGCCAGGGCGCGTACGAGCTCTTCGCGGTGGATGAGGAGATCCATGGTCGTTCCGGGAGTCAGGGAAGGGCTTCTATACTGATGAGAGAGATCTTGATGTTGCTTGAAAAGGTCTGTGGAGAGTGTGGATAACCGAAACTGCTTCGGACCAACCTTGGAGATCGATCAGCATAACTGGTGGGATATCTCGCCTTCTGGCGGCGGAGATATCCCTGCCGGTCGGTCGCCTCCCCCGGCGGGTGGACAACCTGCCGATCTGTCCGCAAGCACTCCACCAGTTGTCCACCATGGATTCCTCAAGTTGTCCATAGCCCGCGGTCGCGTGTCGGATCACGTGCCGCCTCGCACGATCTTCTCCAGGAGCTCCACCTCCGCGCGCAGGTTGGGCTCCTTCTTCATGTCCGTGACGACCTTCTTGCAGGCGTACTGCACCGTGGAATTGTCCCGTTCAAAGGCCCGACCGATCTCTGGAAACGAGAGGCGGGCGACGGTGCGGCAGAGGTACATCGCCAGTTGCCGAGGGTGCGCGATGTTGGCGGGCCGGCGGTCTCCTCGGATGTCGCTCGGGCGGATGTGGTAGTGCTCGGCGACCCGCTGGATGATCAGGTCGGGCGAGGGGGGAGGTGCCTCCGGCGGCAGTACGTCGCTCAAGCGCTCCTGAACGAAGGCCATCGTGATCGGCCGACCGTAGAACGCGTGCATCGCCGCGAGGCGGTTGAGCACGCCCTCGGCTTCGCGTACGCTGCTCCGCACCCGCTGCGCGATGGCGTACTGCACGTCTGACGGGAGATCCAGGCGGATCGCCTGCGCTTTCGTCGCGAGGATCGCCATCATGGTTTCCACATCCGGCGGCTGAACGTCGGCGAGCAGACCCTGCGAGAAGCGGGTGCGCAGACGCGGCTCGAGCCGGCCAATCTCCTGGGGCGGCTGATCGGCCGCGAAGACGATCTGCTTCTTGGCGGCGAGCATCATCTCAAACACGTAGAAGAGCTCCTCCTCCGTGCGATCCCTGCCCGCGATGACCTGGATGTCGTCGAGAAGCAACAGCTCCACTTCGGTGCGGAAGCGTTCGCGGAAAGCCTCGATGTTGCGGTTCTGGAAGGCCGAGACCATCGAGTCGAAGAACTGCTGCCCCGTGAGGTAGAGCACGCCGCCGCCGAGGCGGCGCTCAACGCGGTTGCCGATGGCGTGCATCAGGTGGGTTTTGCCGAGGCCGGTGCTCCCATAGATGAACAGCGGGTTGTAGGCAGCGCCGGGAGCATCGGCCACGGCGTTCGCCACACCGTGGGCGAAGTCGTTGCACTTACCCACGACGAAGTTCTCGAACGTCATGTTGCGCTCGAGGTGGCTCGGGCCGCGGCGCTGCCGGGTGTGTACGACGGCCTCCGCCTCCGCCGGCGCTCCGTCCCAGGTGATGTCGACGACGACCGGCCGCGCCTGCACCTCATCCCACGCGGCCCGGATGTCTACGAACAGATTGTCCCGGATCCACTCGAACGTAACCCGGTTCTCCGCCCGAATACGCACCCGGCCGAGCTCAATCGACTCCGCACGGATCGCGCCCGAGCGGATCCAGATATCCATATGTTGTCCGCCGATCTTGCGCTCCAAAGCGGCGCAGAACACCGACCATTCTTCATCCATCCGTTCTGCCTCGGCGCAATAGGTACGGACCCGGATGGGCACGTGCCCCGTGCCATCCGCTGCTCGCCGTCTGCCGCCGGAGGTCTACCCCACGGATCGGATCGCTTTCAAGGCGAAAGATCGATCAACGCCCCCGCCGAGGGAGCTGGGCGTGCGATCTTGAAACGGTGGTCGCCCGTTTTTCCCAAAAACGCAGGATCACGATCGACTTCCCGGCGGAGCAAACGTGGCCCGCGCCGGTGGCGCGCGGTTGGCGAAGGGCGCAGGACAGGTTAGCCGCGCGGGCTCGATTCGGAGTCGAACATGAAGCGTACCTTCCAGCCTCACAACAAGCGCCGCAAGCGCACCCACGGCTTTCGTGCCCGCATGGCCACGGCCGCCGGCCGCAACGTCCTTCGTCGTCGCCGCACGAAGGGGCGCGCGCGCCTCGTCGTGACCGTTGCCTCGAAGCGCGACTGAGCAGCCTGCGCGCCTGAAGCGCTCGGCGGACTTCGCGCGGGCGCAGAGCCTGGGACGTCGTCAGCGTGGTCGCCACCTCGTGGTGGTGCTCGCGCCCAGCGATGAATCCGGCGCTCGGGTGGGCTTCGCAGTCAGCCGCAAGGTGGGCAACGCCGTCGTTCGCAACCGCGTGAAGCGCTGGTTGCGGGAGGCGGTGCGGGCCGCCGCCTCGAGGGTTCCCCCGAACGTCGATGCGGTGATTATTGCTCAGCCTGCCGCGGCGGAAGCGGGTTTCGTGGTGCTGTGCGCCGAGCTCGGCTCGCTCCTTTCCCGGTTTCACCGATGACCTGGTTCTTGCTCACGATGATCCGAGGCTGGCAGCGCGTGGTTTCGCGCTTCATGCCGCCCGTGTGCCGGTTCTACCCGTCGTGTAGCCGGTACACCGCGGAGGCCATCGAGGCGTGGGGTCCCGTGCACGGCGGATGGTTGGGCATGAAGCGCATCTGCCGGTGCCACCCCCTCAACGCGGGCGGCTTCGACCCGGTGCCGTTGCCGGAACCGAAGGAGCGCGCGTGAAAGATCCGAGTGAACGTCGCCTGCTTACGGCGGTCGTGCTCAGCCTGGGGCTCTTGTGGCTCTGGCAGTTGTTTTTTGCCCCTCCTCCCCCGGAGCCGACGGTCGCCGAGGCCGCCGCGGAGGTGGCGGCGGCCCAGCGCGCGCTCGAGGGTACGCCGGCGGGTGCTGCGGGTGCTCCTGTGGCCGTCGTTTCGGAAGCAGCGTGTACGAACTCGAAGACGACGATTGCGTCGGCGACCAGCACGCTTGAAGTCAGCGATTGCGGCGCCGTTCGGTCGGTGCGCATGACCGGCGTTCCCTCCGCGACGGTGGTGCTGAGCTGGTGGGATTGGGCGTACGACCGGGTGACGGGGGGCACCGAAGAGGCCTGGGTTCCGTACCGCGACGTCGCAGGGGAGCTCGACCTGATGTCGAACGGCGAGCTGCTCGTCGCCGGTCGGGGTGCATTTGTGCTTGGAGGCACCTGGGCGGTCACCTCCGTGGACCCGCTCGTGCAAGAGCGCACCACCTCCGATGGCTTCAAGGTCGTGCGCACCATCAAGAAGGGCGCAACGCCGGAAACCTGGGATGTTTCCGTGCGCTTCGAGGCGGATCGTCCCCTGCTCGGGCCATTCTGGGTCGGCGCCGCGGACATTCTGACGGATGTATCAGGGCGATCCTCCATCAACACCGTGCTCACTGCGGTTGTGGATGGAGATCTCGAATCGCTGCCCGCGCCCACGCACCTCCAGGAGCCCACGAAGCTCGATGGCAAACATCGGTGGTTCTCCTGGTTTTGGCCCGGAAAGGGGGAGGTCAATTGGTTCGGCTTCGCCGACCGGTTCTACCTCGTGGCCATCGCGCCAGCGGACCCGACGACGGCCGGGCTGCTCCAATGGGCGCGCGTGGATGCCGAGCGCGTGGGGGGCTTCCTCACCTTGCCGGAATCCTCGCTGGCTCCCGGCAAGCCGATCGAGGCGAAGTTCACGGTCTACGCCGGGCAAAAGGATCTCAAGAAACTCGAACCCGTGGGCCATGGGCTCGACGAGTCCACGAGCCTCGGCATGTTCGCGCTGTTCGCGAAGTTCCTCCTGATCACCCTCGGCGTGATTCAGGACCGCATCGGCAACTGGGGCTACTCCATCCTCGCGCTCACCTTGCTCGTGCGGGTGGTCACCTACCCCCTCACCCGGTCCGCGGTGGTATCCGGGCGGCGGATGTCGGCGTTGCAGCCGAAGATCAAGGAGCTACAGGAGAAGTACGCCGACGACAAGGAAACGCTGAACCGGGAGCAAATGGCCCTCTTCGGTAAGTACGGGGTGAACCCGCTCGGCGGCTGCTTCCCGATGCTCATCCAGATGCCGGTGTTCTTCGCCCTCTTCACCGCCCTGGCGTACGAACCGCAGTTGTTTCACGCCCGCTTCTTCTACCTCCACGACCTGAGCTCGCAGGATCCGTACGGCTTCCTCGGCGCGTTCGTCGTGGCCGGCATGTACGTCCAGCAGCTCATGATGCCGCCGATGGCGGGGATGGACCCCACCCAGGCGAAGATGATGAAGCTCATGCCGCTGGTGTTCGGCCTCATGATGTTCTCGGCTCCGGCCGGTCTCTCGTTGTACTACTCGCTCAACACCGTGCTCGCGGTCGCCCAGCAGTGGTACAACACCCGTTCGATTCCCCCCGTCATCCTCGATGGAGACGCCAATGTCCCTACCTGAAAATCATGTCGTCGCCGAAGGGCGCACTCTCCTCGCCGCCCGTGAAGCGGCGGCTGCCCAGCTCGGCGTGAGCGTAGGCGCCGTTGAGCACAAGCTCGACCTTGCCCACTTCAAGGCCTCTGGCAGCTCCGGTGCTTCTACCGTGAAGATCTTCGCCTGGGAGCGCGTTGGCGGCGCGCCGGAGCCGGTGGCGGCTCCGCGTCGCGAGGCCCCGGCCCCCCGCCGTGAGGCGCCTGCGCCATGGCGTGAGCCTGCGCGTGAAGCGGCCGCCCCCCGCGGCAGCTCGGAGGGCCACGAGGCCGCGGTCGCCGCGGAGGCCTGGATGAAGGGCCTCCTCGAGGCGATGGGCCGCGAAGCCGTCGTTTCGGCCAGCATGAACGGCGACACCGTGGTTGTGTTCGTGGACGCCAAGGAGGGCGCGCGCCACCTCGTGGGCCGGCAGGGCACCACGCTGCGCGCCATCGAGCACCTCCTCGGCCGCACGCTCGCCGCGACCTTTCCGAGCGGCGGCGTTCGGATCGACGTGGCGCGCCCCGATGACGACGGGCGCGGCCCGCGCCGCGATGACCGCGGCGGCCGCGACGAGCGTGGTCCGCGCCGCGATGATCGCGGTGGGCGTGACGACCGCGGTCCGCGTCGCGACGATCGCATGCGCGACGATCGCGGCCCGCGCATGGGTGGCGACCGCGGCGATCGCCCGCGCCGCAACGACGGCGAGGCGCTCAAGAGCCTCGCCCGCAAGCTGGCGGAGAAGGTGGCCGAAACGGGTGAGCCCGAGGTGATCCGCCGCGAGCTCAACAGCTTCGACCGGCGCCTCGTGCACCTTGAGGTGGCCGAGATCGCGGGCGTGGCCTCGCGTTCGGTCGGCGAAGGCGCAGAGCGGCGCGTCGAGATCTACGTGCCGCAGGGCGGGCCGAACTCCGAAGGGTAACGCCGGGCCTCGCGTGAACGACGCCGACACGATCTGCGCCTGCGCGACCGCTTGGGGTCACGCGGCGTTGGCGGTGGTGCGTGTAAGCGGGCCGGAGGCGCGCGCGGCCGCGGAGCGAGTCGCGGGCCGCTGCGGTGCGCCGCGCGTCGCGAGTTATCGACGCTTTCGCGATCGCGACGGAACCTTCGATGACGGCGTGGTGACTTGGTTCCCCGGGCCGCGCAGCTACACCGGCGAGGATGTGGTGGAGCTCTCCGGCCACGGGAACCCTCTGCTCGTCGAACGGCTTTTGCGCGCGCTGGGCGTGCGCCTGGCGCGTCCCGGCGAGTTCACGCGGCGTGCGTTCCTGAACGGCCGCCTCGATCTCACCCGGGCCGAGGCCGTGATCGCCACGATCGAGGCCACCTCTCGGCGGGGGCTCGATCTGGCGCGGGCGGGGATGGATGGGCGCGTGGCCGAGGAGGTGGCGTCGCTCCGGGCGGCGCTCACCGACCTCGCTGCGGAGCTGGAGGCGATCCTCGATTACCCAGGGGAGGACCTGCTCTTTGAGGCCGATGGTACCATCGCTGGGCGGATGCGCGCGCAGGCGGCACGCGCGGCGGCGGCCGCGGGGAGCGTTCGCGCGGGGCGCGTGGCGGTGGAGGGCGCGCGGGTGGTGCTGTCGGGCCCGGTGAACGCCGGAAAGTCGAGCTTGTTCAACGCGCTCCTCGGCCGCGAGCGGGCGATCGTCTCGGCCGCGCCGGGGACGACGCGGGACGCGGTCGAGGCGCCGCTGCAGCTCGAGTCGATGCGGATCGTGCTGGTCGATACGGCCGGTGAGCGCGAAACGGAGGACGTGGTGGAGGCCACGGGCGTCGCGCACGCCGCCGCGGAGCGGGCCGCGGCGGACCTGGTGCTTCGCTGCGTGCCCCCGGGCGCGGAAGCTCCAGGCCAGGAGGCGGGCGCCCTCGTCGTGCGCACGATGGCGGATGTCTCCCCGCCGAACGTTGTCGAGACGTCGGGCGTCGCGGTTTCCTCGCGCACCGGTGCTGGCCTGCCCGAGCTGCGTGCCGCCATCGTGGCCGCGCTGGGCGGCGAGACTCCTGGAAATTCATCCTTGATCCTTACGAGTGCCCGCCAGGCCGCGTCGTTCGCCCAGGTGGCGGTGCAGGTGGAGGAGGCGGCCTCCGCGCTGGGCACCGCCGGACCGGCGGTGAGCGTGGAATTGCTCTATGCTGCGCTTGAGTCACTGTCGGAAGTGGACGGATCGGCGGTTCGCGAGGCGGTGCTCGACCGGCTGTTCGCGCGCTTCTGCGTCGGAAAGTAGGAGGAGAAGATGCGCTCATTGTTCGTGATGGATCCGCTCGACACGCTCGATCTCACGGGCGACTCCACGTTTGCCCTCATGTGCGCGAGCACGACGCGAGGCTGGGATGTGTGGTGGTGCCACCCCAACGACATGTGGGGCCAGGCCGGGCGGGCCTTCGCGCGCGCCCAACGGGTGGTGACCACGGAGGCGGGTTTCGACCGCTTGGAGTGGGCGGAAGTCTCGCTCGCCGAGTTTCAGTTCGTGTGGATGCGGAAAGATCCGCCCTTCGACATGACCTACATCTTCACCACGTACCTCCTGGATCTTGTCCCGAAGTCCACCCTCGTGCTCAACGAGCCCGCGGGCATCCGCTCCCGCAACGAGAAGCTGTTCGCGGCCGCGTTCACCGATCTCACGCCGCCGACGCTCATCTCCCGGGATCTCAATCGCATCCTCGCCTTTGCGCAGTCCCTACCCGACCGGGTGGTGCTCAAGCCCTGGGACGGCAACGGGGGCCGGGGCGTGCTGGTTTCCCGCGCCGGCGATCCCAACCTTCGCTCGATGATCGAGGTCCTCACCGATCAGGGCCGCGGCTACATCCTCGCGCAGCGCTACCTCCCCGAAATTGTGGCCGGAGACAAGCGGATCATCCTGATTGACGGCGAGCCGGCGGGCGCCGTGCTTCGTGTCCCCGGGGCCGCCGATCACCGCGGCAACCTCCATGTGGGCGCCACGGCGCACGCCACTACCCTCACGGAGCGGGAGCGGGAGATCTGCGCCCGCATCGGACCGATCCTGCGCGCCGAAGGCCTGTTGTTCGTGGGGATCGATGTCATCGGCGGCTGGCTGACGGAGATCAACGTCACCAGCCCCACCGGGATCCACCAGATCAACCGCTTCGATGGGGTGAAGCTGGAGGAGCGCCTCCTCGACGCCGCCGTGGCCCGCTACGAGGCGCGCGCGTGATCGTCGTCGCGCTGCTCGGCCTGTGGCTCCCGATCTGGCTCCCGAGGTCCTGGGCGGGGGACGACGAGGACGATCTGCATGAGAACACCATCTCGGGGAACCAGGGCCCTGAGAAGCAGGATGTACCGGTCGACGCGCCGGAGGTGGTGTCGGAAGGAGGTGAGAACCTCGCTTACTCGCCGCTTTCGCTCAAAGCCGCCGAGGTGTTGCACATCGACGTTGCGTTCGCCGATCGGTGCCGCAAGGCGATCGATCTCATCTACGCCCGGAAGTACAAGGAAGCCAAGGGTGAGCTGGATAAGCTCACGGTGGAGTACCCGACCACCGGCATCGGCCCGAGCGGCCTCGCGGTGATCTACCAAGGGTTGATGTTCGAGAATTTCGATTTTCGGTACGAGCGGCAGTACCGCGCCGCCCACACGGCCGCGATGGTGCAGATCGCCGCCGGGCAGCGGGCCCCCGGGAACGAAGCGATCGAGTTCTTCCTCCAGGCCGGGATGTCGGGCCTCGAGGGCATCCACCAGATGCGCCACGGCGAGTTCCTGTCCGCCCTCAGCCACGGTCTGGATGCGGTCAGCGCCGTGTCGAAGTGCAAGGAAGCAGCCCCCGATTTTGTCGACGCCGAGCTGGGGGATGGCATGTTCCTCTACTGGCGCACGGTCATCGCCCGCGCCTCGCCGCTGCTCCCCGACGGCGACGACGACCGCGAGGCCGGGAAGCTGCTCATGAAGCGGGTGGAGAAGGAGGCGGTGTTCATGGGGCCGGCCGCCACGCTCGGCCTCACGTACGCCTACATCGAGGAGCGGGACCTTCGAAACGCCCTGGCACGGACGATGTACGGTCGAAAGAAATTCCCGGACAACGTGATCAACAACATGACGGCGGGCCGCGTGCTCACCAGCATGCGCCGCTACGACGACGCGGTGCACATGTACCAGGAGGTGCTCCGCACCGCGCCCGACAACCAGCGTGCGCACTACCACCTCGGGGTGGTGTACGGGCGGCAGGAGAAGTTTGAGGACGCGGAGGCCGCCTTCAAGACCTACATCGGCTACCCGGAGGTCACGCCCGACTACCGCGGCCAGGCGTGGTATCGGCTCGGCTTGTTGTACGCGCGCCAGGAGCGCACGGCCGACGCCAAGGCCGCTTACGCCGCCGCAGTGGCCACCTCCCAGAACGCCGCCGCAAAAAAGGCCCTCGCAAATCTCCCATGACGCTCCTCTTCGCCCTCGCCTGCTCCTCGACCTCCGCCCCGGAGGCTCCTGCTCTCAAGCTCGACAACTTCGGCACCGTCCCCGACTTCGCCCTCGTGGATCAAACGGCCTCGCCCGTGAGTCTGGCATCGTTTGCCGATCATGTTTGGCTCGCCGACTTCATGTTCACGAGCTGCCCAGACATCTGCCCGACTCTGAGCGCGCGCATGGCCTCGGTGGCGGGCAAGTACGAAGCGCAGGAGGTCGTGCAGTTCGTGTCGTTCAGCGTGGATCCGCAGACGGACACGCCTGCGAAGCTCACGGACTACGCCGCTCGTTTCGGCGCGAAGCACCCGACGTGGCGGTTCCTCACCGGGGATACCGCCACGATGCGAACCGTGGTGGTGGATGGGTTCAAGCTCTTGATGGAGAAGGCGCCGGCGACCGACACCCAGCCAGAGACCATCCTGCATGGAAGCCGCTTTCTGCTGGTGGACAAACACGCGGTGATCCGCGCGTACCCCGACCCGAAGACGCCGGGGGAGCTGGAGGCGTACCTGGACTTGCTGCTGAAGGAAGGGTGAGGCCCGGGGAGGGGCGGCGCCGTCGCCTTCATTCCGGAATCGTGATCTTCATGCCGACGCTGAGCTTCGCCCCGTCCTTCCCGAGCTGCGGGTTCGCATCGAGGATCTTCTGCCACGCAGACGACTTGCCGTAGTACTTCCCGGAGAGTCGACCGAGGGTGTCGCCCTTGCCGACGACGTGAATCCGCGGCCCCTTCGGCGCTGCGGGCGCGACGACGACCGGCGCGGGGGCGACCTTGGCGACCGGAGCGGCCGCCAGCACCTCGTCCGGTGCTGCAGCCTCGCTGGGGATCGCGACAGCGGCCCCGGGCGCTGCGAGGGGCGCCGCCGCCTGTGCCGCGGCGGCCTTCGAGGCCGCGCTTGGCGCCGAGATGATCAGGAACAAGATCACCAGGGTGCCGAACACGCCCGCGGCGATGGCGAGCAACTTCCAGGCGCGCTCCCGCTCGCGACCTTCGCCAACTTCGGTTTCGAGGCGGATGGTTTCGCCGCGCAAGGAACGCGTTTCGTGGCGCAGCGCCTTGAGCTCCCCGAGCTCGCGCGCCGCCACCCGCGCACGATGCTCCTCTTCGCGGCTTCGTTCGCTGCGAATCTGTCCTTCCAGGCCTTCGCGCAGCCCCGCCGGCGGCACTACTCCTGCCGAAACCGCGGCGTCGAGGCGGGTCAGCGCCTCGTTCCAGCGCCCTTGAGCGGTATGCACCTTCGCGAGGAGCAGGTGGGCCTCGCCATCGTCGGGGTCGAGGCACAAGAGCATCTGCAGCCGGGCCTGGGCCTGGCCGAGGTGGCCGTCCCGCGCGAGCGCGAGCGCTTCGTTGTACAGGGTGCTCGGGACGTGAATACCTGCATCACCCAGCACTTTCCCGAAGCGGGAGGGGGCGTTGCCATCCGGCTCGGCGCCGGGGCGGGGGGCATCATCGAACGACGTGAGGTCGGCGGAGAGCGCTTCGGACATCGGGTTCACCGGGGAGGTGGGCCTACGACGGGAATCGTAGGGAGGGGAGCCGATCCTACCGCATGTCTATTGACGTGTCCAGAGTTACCTTCGCGCCGACCCGAGGAAACGGATGTCAATTTTCGTGGCGCTGCTCCGGGGGATCAACGTCGGCGGCAAGCACCTGCTCCCCATGGCCGACCTGCGGGCGGTCTGCGAGGGGCTCGGCTGGAGCCGGGTGGTCACCCATATCCAAAGTGGGAACGTCGTTTTTTACGCCCACGGCGCCGAGGCGGACCTGGCCTCCTCGTTGGCCCACGCGCTGGAGACGCGTCTTGGCTTCAGGGTTCCCGTGATCGTGCGGCCTGGAGCCTCGCTCACCGGAACCTTGGCCGCGAACCCGTTCGCTATCGCAGGCGAAGATGCCAGCCTGTGCTTCGTGGCGCTGCTCTCCAGCGCGCCGAGCCCAGAGCGCGTCGAGAAGCTCGACCCGACTCGCTCTCCGCCCGACCGATTTATCGTGGTCGGCAGCGACGTTTTCTTGCACCTCCCCAATGGGGCAGCCCGGACAAAGCTCACGGTCGACTGGCTGGAACGCCAGCTCGGCGGTGTCGCGACCATCCGAAACCTGCGAACGCTGGCGGCGCTCGCGGATCTGGCGGTGACGCAGCCGACCTAGAGCGCGATCGCCGGTTCCGGGAACACCTTCGCCTTGATCCCCGAGTTCTTCTTGCCGAGCTCGGTGTCCTGCGCGGTAACGAACGCGTCGAACGCCGCGGCATCCTTCAGCGGCGCCGTTGAGGCGGTGACGACGACATCGCCCGTGCAGTCCTTCGGCAGGTGCCACTTGAACGCGGCCACGGTGGGCTGGGCGCGGGTGACCACCTGGTCGGGCCACGTCTTCCCGGCGTTGGTGACGAGCGCGGTGTGCACCTCGATCTTCGTGTCCTTCTTGCAGGTGGCGACCTTGGTGACGTACAGGCCGTACTGCAAAGAGCCATCGGCTTGCGCGAGAGTGCGGTAGCGCTGCGCGGCCATGAGGTCGCTCATCAGCTCATCTTGCAGCGCGAGCAGCGTGGTGCGGGCCTGCTCGATCGCCGGTTCGGGGAGCGTGGGGGCGAGGCCGGCAATCGCGGCCACGGCCGCCTGAGCAGCGTCGTGGTTCAGGCCAGCCACCGAGCCCACCCCTGCGGCATCGGCGAAGGCGCCCACGATGTAGGTGGAGCGCTCCGCGTCCGGATCGGCCTTGAGCGCGGCTTCGAGCACGGGAATCGCATCCTTCCCGAGGTTGCGGGCGAGGGTTTCGAGGATCGACTTGTAGCGGCTCGTCTCCGCCTTCTGGCTCTGCAGGCCGGCCTCCAGTAGGCCGACGGCCACCGGCGTGCGGCACGCGTCGAGCCCCGCGAACCAGCGGCCGCTCCAGAATTTGTCGCCGAGCGCGGTCGAGGTATCGGCGTAGAAGGTGGGAACCGCCGCGTTGGCGCACTGCTCGCCGAGCGTGTTGATGAACGCGCTTTTTTCGTCCGGCTGCAGCGTGTCCACCCACTCGCGGATGTTCGCGCCGAGGCCGAGCTCGATGGCCTTCACGGCTGCCGCGTCGGCGCCGGAGCCCGCGATGATCTTCTTCCAGGCTTCGGGGGCGGCCGTCTTGGCGGAGTTCGCATCGCAAGTAGCCAGGTCGAGCCAGGCCTTTCCGGCGGCGGCAGGGCCCGCTTCGGCGAGGGCCTTCTGGGCCTCAGCGGCGCAGGCCGGCAGGGGCACAGCGGGGGTCTTCGAGCCAGCGAACGCGGATAGAACGAGAGAGAGCAGCATGGGGGCCTCCGGCGACGCCGGTATACCCCAAAACGGCGCGTCGAGCCGCCGCCGAGGGCGCGCCGCGCGAGCATGGAGCTTGATACGGGCCGAGGGCATGGTTGAAGCCGAAGCCGTCGCCCGCCTCACGCGCCTCGTGCGGCTCTCCGTGGGGTTCAACATCGTGATGCTCGTTGCCAACGGCGCGATGTTCTACGGGCTCCTCATCTTCGTGGTGAACGAGCCGGCCACCGTGGAAGGGGTGTCGGTGGCGGCCTCGGGAGGCAGCAGCGCCTCCGTGAACGGGGATCCGCGGGAGGAGCTGCGGGAGTTCTTCAAGAAGACGAACTCGCTGTTGGAGCGTGCCGCGCGCCGCCACGGCTCGAATCCGATGGACGTGTGCCCCACCCGCGAAGAATTCGACGCGGCGGTGGAGTCGAGGACCTTGCACTCGCCAGAGAGCGAAATCGTGCTTCAGAAGCTGAAAGAAGGCTACGACTACTACAATCTGACGTGGCCGATCGCGCAGCCGCATCTCTGATTACTTGATGCTTTTCGGAGGCGGCGCTATACGCGCGGCCACCCGGAGGCCGGCATGATGCAACTCCCCCACGAGATGCGCGACACGATGGTCGAACAGCTCGACGAGTATTTTGACGCCCAGACTGGAACGCCGGAGCCGGAGGCGCTCGCGGCTCACCTCGTGGAGCTCGTGATCTCCGTTGCGGAGGAGATGAAGCTGGAGGACAGCGATGAGCTGCTCCTGAAGCTGGAGTCCTCCGGCGAGCTCGACGCTTCCCTGCTCGAAGTGCTCGAAGAAGAGTTCGAGAGCAACCAGGAGTTCGAGTTCACCGGCGAAGATGTGGTCGGCCTCTTCGAGAAGGTGTGCGATCTGGAATGGACGGCGAAGGACGACGACGACGACGCCGAAGAGAAAGACGACGACGACGACGACGACGACCCAGACGGCTTCTTCGACGAGATGGGCGGCGAGGAAGACGAGGACCTGTGAGCGCAGGTTAGTTCCCCATGCCGCCTGCGGGTCGGCTCCCACGGCCGTGAACGGATCGAGGCGGCGTGGGGAAATACCCGCCGGCTTCCTGGTGCACCGCACGCTCCAGGCCCTCGTGGGGGTGCTCAGTCCGACTGGCGCCCGCGGCGCCTGCCGGACTGGGCCGCGGGGACTGGAGCGAAGGAAGGCGGCGGGCGATGGGGGTCCGGGGGGCGCGGAGCCCCCCGTTTATAGTTAGTGCCGCGGGATGTTGCTCTCTTGTCTCTGGCTGCTCGTGGGGTCGTCGGCTCACGCGGAGGCTCCCTCCGCGGACGACGTGCTGGCTTCGATGCGCGCGGCGCTTGCGGAGGCGATGGGGACGCTCGCGGCCGCCACGGAGCCGGCGTACGCGGCCAGCTACGCCGTCGTGGATCACCGCGGCCTCACCATCCAGGGCTCGCACGGGGCGCACGCCGGACTGGTTCCCGAGCACTACCGCCACGTAGACGTAGACGTGCGCGTGGGCTCGATGGCGCTCGACAGCACCCACAAGATCCGCGACGAAGGCTTCTTTTCGGAGACGCCGCGCGATAGCTACTTTGTGGGCTTCGAGGGCCCGCTCGATCCGCTGCGGCGCCTCCTGCTCCGCGGCACGGACGATGCCTACCGCCAAGCGCGGGCTCGGCTCGTGAAGGTGCGCAGCAACGAGGTGGTGAAGGTGGCGCGCGAGGACACCTCCGCCGACTACTCCCTGGCTCCCGCGGTCACCCGCCGCGAGCTGCCAGGCCCAGTGGCGATCGACAACGCGGCATGGCAGAAGCTCACGCGGGAGGTGTCCGCGATCTATCTAGAGTATCCGGAGGTATACGACAGCGCGGTGCAGCTCGTCGTCACCGAGGATGACCGCTGGTTCGTGAACAACGAGGGCACCAGCGTGCTCGATGGCTACCGACACGTACGCATCGCGACCTGGGGGGAAACGGTCGCCGAGGACGGGATGAGCCTGTCGGTGTACGACTATGTAGACGTGGCCGATGTGGCCCACCTCCCCGACAGGGCCCGGATCGAAGCGATGGTGCGGCAGGTGGCGGGCCGCGTCGTGGCGCTGCGACACGCACCGCTGGTGGACCCGTGGACGGGGCCGGCGATCCTCCGCGGCCGCGCGGCCGGAGTGTTCTTTCACGAGATCTTCGGGCATCGGGTGGAAGGGCACCGTCAAAAAGACGAGGATGAAGGGCAGACGTTCACCCAGCGGGTGGGGCAGCCGATCCTGCCAGCCTTCCTGAGTGTGGTCGATGACCCCACGATCGCGCGGCTGGGCAGCGAGGACCTGAACGGGCACTACGCGGTGGACGACGAGGGCGTGGCCGCTGAGCGTGTTTCGCTGGTGGAGCGTGGCATCCTTCGCAACTTCCTCATGTCTCGCGCGCCCATCGAGGGCTTCGGGCGGAGCAACGGCCATGGTCGCCGGCAGCCGGGGAACGCCGTCGTGGCGCGGCAGGGGAACCTGATGGTGCAGGCCGACGGGGTGGTGCCCTACGCCGAGCTGCACAAACGGCTGGTCGACGAGATCAAGCGCCAGAAGAAGCCGTTTGGGCTGGTGTTCGACGACATCTCCGGTGGCTTCACGTTCACCGGGCGCAGCACGCCCAACAGCTTCGTCGTTTCGCCGGTCACCGTGTGGCGGGTGTACCCCGACGGGCGCCCCGATGAGCTGGTTCGCGGCGTGGATCTCATCGGTACGCCGCTTACCACCTTTGCTCGCATCCTCGCCGCAGGCGGGGACACGGAGGTGTTCAACGGGGTGTGTGGCGCCGAGAGCGGGTGGGTGCCCGTGAGCGCGAGCTCGCCGAGCCTGCTCGTGCAGGAGGTGGAGGTACAACGCCGTGAGAAAGGAAACGACCGTCCGCCGCTGCTGCCCGCGCCCGGGGGTGCACAATGATCGCGCTCGTGGCGATCGCCCTGAGCGTTGCGCTCGCCGCGGCGCCGATCCCCGCCGCGTCCCCCGCGCTCCAGGCTGCCCTTGAGGCGGAGCTCGTCCGCACCACGGCGATGAAGCTGCCGGATGCGTCGGCTCCCTACCTGGTGCTCTACGATGCCCTGGACGGAAACGTTGCTGACTCGGTGGCCGAGGATGGCGCGCTTGTCACGTCGACGTTCGAACGGTACCGCAACGTGCGCACGGAGGTGCGCGTCGGCGATTACACGGTTGATTCGTCGAACTTCAGCGGGTTCGGTGAGCCCGACGGTGTAGAGACCCGCCGGCTGCCGCTGGAAGACGACCCGGTGGCGCTGCGGCGCGAAGTGTGGTTGTCGACCGACTCGGCGTACAAACACGCGGTCGAAACGCTCTCCCACAAGCTCGCGGCGCGCCGCGGCCAGCAGGAGCCGCCCCCGCCGGATTACCAGCGTACACCGCCCGTAACCATCGGCGCGTCTGCCCACCCCGGCACCGCGTTCTCCGGCGAGGAGGTGAGCGACCTCGCGCGTGCGCTCAGCGGCGCGGCGTCGATTCCTGGCGTGGAGGCGGCGCAGGCCGAGGTGCGGGACTGGCATGGCTGGCGGCTGCTCGTCGGCAGCGAGGGGACACGCGCCTGGACGCCCACGGGCAACATCGTGGTGCGCGTGGAGGCGACCGTTCGCCGCGCCGATGGTGTGGAAGTGCGCGATGCGCGCTGGTGGGTGGGGCGCGATGCGGCCGACTTCCCTTCCATGGCCACGCTCACCGCCGAGGCCAGCGCGATGGCAACGGCGCTCGTCGCTCTGGCCGCCGCGCCCGATCCCACGCCGTGGCTCGGCCCGGTGCTGTTCGAGGGCCCGGCGGCGGCGGAGCTGTTCAGCCAGCTCCTCGCCCCGGAATTTGTCGGTACGCGCCCGGAGGAGCAGGACGATCACGGCGCCGGCTCCCCGGAGCCTCCGACGGCGCGGATCGGGCGGCGGCTCCTGCCCCTCGGCTGGAGCGCTTGGGACGACCCGACCACCACCACCGGCGCCGGGGGCGAGTACACGCTCGATCACGAAGGCGTGGCGCCGAGGCGGGTGGACCTCGTGGCCGACGGCGTGCTCAAGGACGTCCTGATGTCGCGGATCCCGAGCAAAGTGCGCGCGGCGTCCACCGGGCACGGGCGCGGCCTCGGCAGCGACCGGCGCGGGGCCCTTCCGGGGTTCGTGCACGTTGCGGCGCCGAAGCTCTCCTCGGTGAAGCAGCTCCGAAAGCAAGCCCTGAAGCTGGCGAAGGCGGTCGGATCGGACAGCGTGCTGGTGATCCAGCGGCTTCAGCCGCCCGCGATGGTGCAGCAGCTCGACGTTGCCTTCTCGGGCGAAGGGCCGCTCTCGGGCCTCACCGCGCCGTACGAGGCCTGCCGACTGTACGCGGACGGCCGGTGCGAGTCCGTGCGGAACCTGCGCTTTGTCGGGGTGGATCGCCGCGCGCTTCGAGACATCGTGGGGGCAGCGGCGGGCGCCGGGCCCATCGACATGCTCGACGGGCCGCCGGGGCCTCAGCGGTACCTGATCGGGGCGACCGGCGGGGTGCCCACAACGTGGGACGTCCCGTCGGTGCTGCTCTCCGAGATGGAGCTGGATGCGGCCGCGAGCGGGGAGCCGCGCGTGCTCAAGATCGAGCGTGTCACGCCGTGAAGTCGCCGCTGTCGGCGCCCTGGACCGACACCACGCTCCGGCTGCTCGTCTACGCGCTCTCCGCGGTGTTCACGACCTGGCCGCTCGCGACGGCGCCCGCCGCGCTGGCGGTGGGCGGCCCCCGCACCGACGTGTACAACGCGCTTTGGTCCTACTGGTTCGTCGCCCAGGGTCTCGCCGAAGGGCGCTTCCCGATGTTCACGACGTTGCTCGATTACCCCACCGGCGGCCGCCTGCTCGTGGCGGATCCGCTCAACGCCGCGCTTGCGGTCCCGATCACCCTGCTCGCCGGCCCGACCGCCGCCTACGCCGGGATGATCCTCCTTCACCTGACCCTGGGCGCGTTCTTCGCCGATCAGCTCGGTCGTCGCCTGGGCGGACGCGGCTGGATCGCGGGGCTGGCGTGGGCGTGGGCCCCGATCGTGCGCGCCCACCTTCAGAACGGCTCGTCGGAGGCGGCCGCGTCGGCGTGGTTGCCGCTGGCGGGGCTGCTCGTGGTCGGCGCGCTCACCCCTGGTTCCACTCGCCGCCGCGACGCCGCGCGCATGGGCCTCGCTGGCCTCGGTCTCGCCCTCGCCGCGGTGGGCGGCGGCTGGTACGCGGGGCTGGGCGCCTTCGTGTTCGCGGGAGCGTTCACGCTGCTCCACCCGCAGGGCCGCCGCCTCTGGCCTGCGCTCCTCGTCGGCGCGCTGCTCCTCCTCCCCGTGGCCGGCGCCTACCACGCGCTGAGCAACGCCCCCGACGGCCTCGTGGACATCAAGGATCCCGAGATCCTCTCCCGCTTACGACGCACCGTGGGCGCGGCCGACCCCCGCACCTTCTTCATGCCGGGCGACTTCCGCTCGCCCGACTTCGCGCGCCTGGAGCAGAACCCGAGCGACCTCGTGCACACGGCCTACCTCGGGTTTGTGCTCCTGGGCCTGGCGCTGTGGAAGGGGCGGGAGCGGGCGCTCTGGATCACCGTCGTTGTGGCGGTCGTGTTGGCGATGGGCCCGGTGCTGGTGATCGCGGGCGGGCCGGTGCCCTGGCACATGCGCGCCCTGCCGCTGCCCTACGCCGCCCTTGAGGGGCTCCCCGGCTTCGATGGGTTGTCGCTCCTCTTCCGAATCGCCACCGTTGCCCCGCTTGCCCTCGGCCTGCTCGCGGATCGGGCGCCGCCCTGGCTCGGCGCGTTGATCGTGGCCGAAACGCTCGCGCTCTCCCCGGCACGCTCCCTGCCGATGACGACAGACGCCGGGCCGCCGGCCCCGCTCGTGGTCCTGGCTGCGGCACCCGAGGGGGCCGTGATCAGCTTGCCCGCCGGGTATGCGCGCACCCGCCTGTTCGAACAGTCGGTTCACCACCACCCGCTCACGGCCTCGCTCAACAGCGGGGTGAACGCCGCCGGGTTGCGGGTGCTCGCCGATCTGCGGAAGGTGGTGAACCACGAGCTGGAATGGCCCGCGTTGGTCGCGGCCGCGCAGGCGCAGGGTGTGCGCTACGTCGTGGTGCATCCGAAGGTGCCTATCGAAGCGACCTTCCAAACCTCGATCCGCGCGATCAAGGCAAACGCGACGGTCCTGGCCAAGGACGGCGAGCGGGTGGTTTATTCGATTTGGTGAGGGGGAGAGAGGGTTTGGGCGATGTTGTAGGCCTCGTATCGGGGCCAAGGTGGGTAGGGGAACATCGCGGGGACTATTTCACGCCCGTTCCCGTCGCCACCGACAACGAGCACTGCGGCGATGCGAGCGACGGTGACGAGCGAGCGTGTTTCGGATGTTGCGAATGATTGGCACCGTGGCTATGATGCTGTCGAGAGGTTTCTCATGCTCGACGTGACCAACCCGACCCCTGAAGCCGCCCGAGCGGCCGAGGTCGCCCTTCGCTCACTGAGCGGGCAGGTAGGCGCGACCTCGCTACGGGTGAGGAAGGCTGGGCGGGAAACCAACGTGGAGCTGCCTGCGGAGGTACTGTCGGTGCTCGTAGAGGTGCTCGGTCAAATCGCAAATGGCAACGGCGTTCGCGTCGTAGCCGTGCATGCTGAGCTAACGAGCCAACAGGCAGCCGATATTCTGAACGTGTCGCGGCCCCACCTCGTCAAGGTGTTGGAGTCGGGCGCCATCCCGTTCCACCTGGTCGGCACGCACCGGCGGGTCAAGCTGGGCGATCTGCTCGCCTACAAGGCTCGCTTCGAAGCCGAGCAGGACGCTGCTCTCGCAGACCTCACCGCCGAAGCGCAGAAGCTGGGCCTGGGGTACTGACGAGTGGCAATTGTCGCGGTGTACGACGCATGCGTGCTCTATCCGGCGCCCCTGCGCGACTTCTTGCTCCGGCTGGCCCGGCAGGGCACCGTCCAGCCACGTTGGTCTGACGACATCCTCGACGAGGTATTTAGGAACATCCTTAAGAATCGGCCTGACCTTTCGGCGGAAGCGTTGGCAAACACCCGCGATCTGATGAACAAGGCCTTCCCCGCCGCCCGAATCGAAGGTTACGACGCGTTGATCCCCGGGCTCGACCTGCCGGACGCGGATGACCGACACGTCCTCGCCGCCGCGCTCCATGCCGGCGCCCCGTCATCGTGACCTTCAACCTCAAGGACTTCCCGGTATCGGTGCTTGAGCCGCGGGGAGTAGTGGCTCTGCACCCCGATGAATTCGTGCTGGAGCGGATCGCTGACGGGCTCGAGCGCATACATGCCGCGCTGGCGAAGCAGGCGGCGGGGCTCACCCGACCGCCCGGGACCGTTCTGGACGTGCTTGCCCGGCTCCAGGACTGCGGGCTGCCCCGCTCGGTAGCGAGGCTGAGGGCGGAGATGGGAGCGTTGTCATAGAGCAGGGGGTGGATCAGCTTTGGGGCAGGTTCGCCGGGCCGGCTTCGCGCCCAAGTCGCCCTCGCCCGCCCTCGGTTACGCTGACTCCATGCCCTACAACCCCCAGAACATCTTCGCACGCATCCTCCGCGGCGAGATCCCCGCGCACAAGGTGCTTGAAACCGACCACACCCTCGCGTTCATGGACGTGATGCCGCAGGCGCCCGGACACACCCTCGTGATCCCGAAGGCGCCCGCCGAGAGCGTGTTTGAGCTCGAACCGGCGATCCTGGCCGCGACGATCCTGGAGGTTCAGCGGGTGGCGCGCGTGGTGAAGCAGGTGTTTCAGGCGCCCGGCGTGATGATCGCCCAGCTCAACGGGGCCGCGGCGGGGCAGAGCGTGTTCCACCTGCACTTCCACGTGATCCCCCGCTACGATGGCGCGGATTTTCACATCCATGCGCGCGACATGGCAGACCCGGCGGTGTTGGCGGAGCACGCCGCGCGATTGCGGGCGGCGCTCGGGTAGGGGGTGCCGGCCCGCGGCGGTCGTCGCGATGCGCATGCGACGCTCTCCCGGCCAAGCGAACGGGTGCCGCGCATCGCCCAAAGCCCCGGGCCTCACCCCCGTGGCATCCCCGGAAACAACGGTCGATTGGTTTGGTATACACGCTGCAAGAGCGCGAGTCGATCCTGGTAGAGCTTACGATTCGCAGCATTCGGATCGAATGTTTTGACGGGCGTGCGGATGGGCTCGGCCCGGCCAGCCGCCAGGAACGCGGCGCCCCGTGTGCCACAGAGCTGGGGCTCCTCCAGCGCTTCGATGCGCTTTCCGGTCACGTCGGCCAGGATCTTGGACCAGAGGGCGGAGTGGGCGCCTCCGCCGACAAATCGAAGCGAACCACTGACGGGCAATTTGGCTGAGAGTGCCTCAAGGATCCAGCCCAGGTGGAGCGCCACCCCCTCGTACACGGCGCGGAGCATGTCGCTTCGCTGGTGCGTGAGGCCGAGGTTCATGAATGCGCCGCGCGCAAATGGATCCTCGTTGGGACTCCGGCTACCGTGGAGCCAGGGCGTGAACACCAGGCCGCGGGCGCCCGGCGGGCTCCGGCCGGCTTCGGCCTCAAGGGCGCCAGGCTCCAAGGGTTGGGCCCCAGGCTCGGCGAAACAGCGGGCCGCCCACGACAAGCACACGCCCGCCGTTTCGAGCTCGCCGAGGTAGAGGTAGTCGTCCGGCAGACAGGTGCGCACGGTGGCCATGAAGTGCGCGATGTCCAGCTTCCGTCGGCGCGTCGTTTGGGCCACCCAGGCGGAGGTGCCCAGGTAGATGTGGGTATCTCCCTCCTGGGTTGCGCCGGTGCCGAGCGCAACACAGCTGATATCGCCGCCGCCGGGAAATATCGGAGTTCCGGGGGCGAGGCCCAAGTCCTGGGCGGCGGTGGGGAGCAGACCGCCGAGCCCCTCGTTCCCCGGCACTACCTCGGGGAGCAGGCTGGGGTCTACGCCATAGATGCGGCAGAGCAGCGGACTGTAGCGGCTGGCTTGCCCATCGAAGGTATACAGGCAGCTCAGATGGGCGGAATCCGCGGTGGTCACCGCCTTCCCGGTGCACCGGGCGACCAGGTAGTCCTTGGCGTCGAGCCAGCGATAGGCGCGGGCGAAGGTGTCGGGTTCGTGCTTCTGGAGCCAGCGCAGCTTCCAAATCGCGTCCTTGGGGGAGCCTGGGCCGATGTTGGAGAGGTACACCGAGGGGAGCACCTTTTTCGCGTCCAGGCCGGCGACGCGGGGCCAGCCGTGCTGCATGTGTTCGCCGAACACCTCCGTGGCCCGCGTGTCGAGGTACCCGATGGAGCGGCGCACCGCGCGCAGGTCGGCATCCACGAGCACTACGCTCTGCATCTGCGCGCAGAAGCTCATCGCGCTCACGTCGGTGGCCAACAGCCCGGCCTCCTCCAGGATCAGGGGAATACACCGGCACATGGCGCGCCACCAATCCTCCGGATCATTCTCCACCTGAGGACCGCTCACATGGAGCTCGATGGGCTCGGCTCGATGCGCGACCAGGCGGAGCGCACGGGTGTAGAGCGCGCACTTCAGGTACGAAGAACCGAGGTCTACAGCCAGGATGTGGCTCACGCGGCCGCACCATCCAGATGCCTGATCACGGTGCGAACCACCTCCGCTTCGGGTTCTGTGCCCACGGGGAGCAGGATGGTCGGCACGCCGAGGCGCTCAAAATCGGTGAACTTTGAGCGGGCCAGCCGATCGAGGCGGGTGAGGTTTTCGAGGCTTTCGTGGGCTTCGAGAGCCTTTCCCCGCGCGACGACGCGATCGAAGGCGACAGACGGCGGCACGTCGAGGTACAGCACCCGATCGGGCAGGGTGGTCTGAAAGTCCATCGACAGGGAACGCGCGAAGTCCTCGGCGCTGAACGCAGCGAAGCCCATGCAGTACCCGGCTACGGCCTCGACGGCAGTGTCGGTGATGCCGAGCCGGCCGTTGCGTCGTTCGACGGCGAGGTCAACGTGGTGGAGAACGTCGGGGTGGGTGCCGCGCAGGACCTCCATTACGGCGGTGGAATCCTCGGGGCGAACGCCGCTCTTCTTCACGGCGTGGATGTAAACCTGGAGGTAGGTGATCGCGTCGATGAGGGGGTGGCGCTCGATGCACATCGTGGGGCGGTGCTCAGTCGCGATCAGGAAGGACTCTGCCTCGCCGAAGGCGCACATTCGCAGGTAGAGCGACGCCAGCTTCAGCGCCGGATCACCCTGAGCATCCACGAGGCGCGAGAACTCGGTGAGGGAGCGTGACTCAGCGGCGCCGGGAAATCCTGGAATGTCGTGGAAGTCGGGCGAGAACAGCAGTGACGCGCGGTCGCCGACGACACGCTGCACTGCGCGCATCAGGGTGGTCTTGCCGCTCCCGTCGATGCCCATGAAGGCGACCCGGTTCATCCGCGCACCCGGGCCACGTGGGCGAGCGCCTGGGCGAGCAGGCCCGCGACCGGCTCCGTGCCGTCCAGCGTGATCACGTGGGGACAGTCGGCCTCGATCAAGCTGCGCACAATCGAGGTCGTGCGGGTCTGGAATTCCACGAAGTGCTCCGTTGTGGGGGCGCGAAGGCCACATTCGTAGGGGGAGTACACCCCACGTTTTCGTTCGGCGGCGAGCACGGGCGGGAGGTCGACCCGCAGCACGAGCGAGGGGGCCGTGAAGAAGCCGACGAGAGCCTGGAGTCGAGCGGGCTCGCCACCCAAGGCGATCTCGTTGGCGACGTACTTGTACCAGTAGGAGTCCACGAGGACGACAGGCGATGCGGCCCGCTCCATCGCCGCCTTGAGGCAGCTCATCAGGAACAGCGACCGGCTCTCCGGCGCGAGGCAGCCGAGGAACGTCTGAAGCTGAGCCTTGTTCGCGAAGATCGGGCTCGCGGCCGGATCGGCCATCAGGTCCCATATCGTGACCACGCACGCCCCGGGGAGGGCTCGCGCCAGCCCCGCAACGAGGGTCGTTTTTCCGCAGCCGTCGGCGCCGCTCACACAGAGGATCATGGGTCCCTCAGTAGATTCCATCCTTGATACGCTCGAGATCGGCGAGGGAGAGCCCCAAGCCGCGCGCGTAGGCCGCGAGATCGTTGTCGGCCCGCCGGGTGAAGGGCCAGCGCGCGAACGAAACGGCGAGGTCGATCGTGCTCTTCAGCAGCAGCATCGCCACGAGGCCGTTGCCGACCTCCGCCCCGATCGCGCGGAGGAGCTGAACGGGCGCGACGATTCGAGCCCACATCGCCTGGGCCGGCGTTGGGTTGGGGACGAAGCAGACACGCTGACGCTCCGCGGGCGGCGGCGCGAGGACGGACCTCCAGAACTCCCCGAACAGGGTGACTTTCTCGGGAAAGTAGCGGGCGACATTATACGCGCTCACCGCCTTCTCCACGGTCGACAGGTGCCCGCTGCAGGTTCGCAGAAGCACGGCGGTCGAGGCGGTCTTTGTTTTGGCCGCGTTGACGTAGAAGCCACTGGCCTCGGCGCTGAGCCCGGCTAGCGCGGCCGCCGTTTCTGGACGGGGGTCGAGGGCGTTCACCAGGGTGAGGGCGTGAACCACGAGGCTCTGGGCGTGGGCGGCGCGCGCGTCGGCCACGAACGCCGCCCAATCGATGCGGCCGGACTCCTGCCGGATCAAGTTCACGATGTCCATCAGATCGCGCAGCCCCGTCTTGAACACCCCGAGGTGGATGCACACATGAAAGAGGTTGTCCCGGCTTGATAACTTGTGGATGGGGAGCCCATGGTACAGCTCCGGCTCGATGCGACTCCACACGCCCGGGTAGTCGATCTGCAGGCCGGCGCGCGGCGACTTGAGGCCCCACTGCGTACCCAGCAGGCAGTCCAGCTCGCGGCTGACATACGGCGGCAGGTGGTGGGACACCTTCTTGTTGAGGTCGGGACGGTTCGCGACGCGCTCGGCGATGGAGAAGTAGCCAAGCTCGGCGTAGATCTCGGTGATCCTCGGCACATCCTCGATGTGCACGAGCATGTCGATGTCGTTCATCCGCTTGTAGAGCGGATCCTGGTACAGCGTTTCCGCGAAAAGCATGCCCTTGAGGAGGCAGAACTCGATCCCGGCGGCGTGGAAGGCGGCGAAGAGGACCTCGGCGCGCGCCACGCGCTTCTGGTTGGTGGCGGCCACCGCCTCCGCGGCTTGAGTCAGCGCGCAGCCGACGGCCTCTGGCGCGTGGTTCCACGCCCCGACCGAGTGAAGGGCGGTGCGGAGGCGCGGCTCAACCTTGTTGAGGGCCGCCAGCTCGCCAACGAGCGGCCAATCGAGCCCCGGTGCGGCGGCCAGCGTACGCAGGCGTGCCGCCTCCCCCTCGGTGAGGGGGACCAGGCAGGCCAGGATGAGCAGCTCCTCCTCAGGGGTGCGCGTCATGCGTGGCCTCCACGATCTGCCGCAGGTTGGCCGTGACTCGGCGGAGGAAGCTGAAGTGTTTCACGTTCTGCAGGAGCCAGTACAGGTTCATCCGGTTCACTGTGAGCTCTACGGCGGTGTTGTGGACCAGCGAAATCCAGTCGGACTCTGAGGCGCCGGGAGCCAGCATGGGGCGATTGAGCGCGATGTGCTCCGCCCGGTACCGCTCCAGCCAGCCGAGCAGCGCCTGGGCATTGGACTGGGGAGGCAGCGCGAAGATCAGGAACTCCATCGCGTCGTGCAGCGGCGGTTGCACACACGCCAGCTCCCAATCGTACACCACGAGGCCGCCCCCGGTGGCCGCGGGCCGAAGCGCGAGGTTGCGCGTGTTGAAGTCGTTGTGCGACACACACTGGGTAACCGCGCCGAGCGCCTCCATGCGAGCGCGGATGTTCGCGATGAAGGCCTCCAGCGCGCGCATCCATGGCCCGGAGAACACGTCTGGAGCGCGCCGTTGCTGGTACTCCAGCAGCGCCGCGAACAGGGGCGTGGCTCGCTCGAAGTCCTCGGGCCGCTTCGACTCGATGAGGCCCGGCCAGAGCGCTTCCGGGCGTTCCATCGTGGCGGCGGCGAGCTTCGCGAGGTCACGAAGCACGACGCGAAGGTTGTCGTCGGTCCACGCTTCCGGGTGGTCCACGGTGTTGAGGTGGCTGCACGCGCTGAGATCTTCGAGGAGCACCGCGAACACTTCGCGGGCGGGGTCGTGGCGCGTACCCCACACCTCCGGGAGCCAGGGACGCATGGCAAGCGGCGCGTGCCGGTAGAATTCGAGCTCGCGCACGTCGCTCCGGGCGAAGCCGAAAACATCGAAATTCTGGTCGAACAGGCCGGGGAGCTGGTCGTCTCCCGTGAGCCGCACGATGCCGGAGGCGAGCCGGCCCACCTCGGCGTGGGGGGACTTGAGCTTGAGCATCGCCCCCATCCGCTCGCGCGCGCCCCCCCGCTCAACCTCCACGTCGTAGCGGAACAAGCCGAACACACCGCCGCCTCGGCTGCTCACGAGCTGGTTCACGATGCCCGCGTTGGAGTCGAGCGGCACCTCAGTAGCGGCGCGAAGCTCCAACCCGCCGGTTTGCGCGCGATCGGCCACGCCGCGCAGGAACCCGACGCCAAGCTCGCCACGGGTGATTCGCTGGGAGCCCCGGCTTCGACCGAGCTTTTCGTGAGCGGACACGAACTCGTTGCTGAGGATCGCGCAGAGCGTGGAGAGGTCGAGGGCGAGGCAGGCGGCTGCGATGATCTCGGCGAACTTGTAGAGCTGCCCCTGCCCGGCGCACCCCATGATCTGGAGGCACTCGCGCTGGGTGGGGAGGCGCGTACCCCCGCCTACTGTGCCGATCACCAGGGACGGCAAGAGCAGCGAGAGCTGGATCCCGCCGCGCTCGGGAAACAGCTTGAGGATGCCCAGGGACGACTCGTGCACGGAGGCGATGTCCTGCCCGGTGGCGGTGAAGATGCCGGCGATCACGTTGGCGCAGTTCGCGTTGTGCCCCATCATCCCGATCTGCATCGCGCCGAACTCGGAGGCCTGGAAGTTGCGCGCGAGGCTCATCGCATCGACGTGCAGCACCTCCCCCAGCACCTCGTCGGAGACCCACGCTTCCGCCACGACGCCGACGCCGCGCCCGAGGAGCACGTTCTGGAAGCTCACTTTCTTGTCGCCCGACATGTTGCCTTCGATCATGAAGGACTCAACGCCCATGTACGGATCGCCGGCCACCTGCTCCCGAATCCACTCACACGCGAAGGCGGTGCACGAGGTGGTCATGTTCTGGCCCGAGGCATCCCCCGTTTCGTAGACGAACTGAACGTGGCAGGTGCGGCCGAAGATGAACGTTTGCAGGTCCACCAGCTTTGCGATGGAGGATACGCTGGTGGCACGTGTGCGGATCTCCGGAATATGGGCCAACAACCAGCGCTCCAGGTTGATGGCCGCATGGATGTCGCGGCAAAAAAACACGGGCGCACGAACCATTCGCTGCCGCCGCACATGCACGGTTACGCCGCCGCATCGATTGAGCGCCACGGCGCCGCGGTTGAGGGAGGCGACGAGGGCCCCTTCCGTCGTGGCCATCGGGATCGCCACCGGCCCCTTGGCGTAGAGCCCGTTCACCCGGATCGGGCCGGCGATGCCGAGGGGCACCTGCACTGCGCCCACGAAGTTCTCCACGTTTCCAGCCAGCGACTCGATTCGGAACGCGTGCGTGTCGATGTTTTGGAGCTCCGCCCCCGTGGTTCGGCGGAGCCAGTCCAGCCGGGTATCCACCGCCTCCTGGGTATAGTGCTTGGCGGGCTCGATTCGGGGCAATCGGGCGCGATCCACGCTCGGATCCACCGTTTGTGTGCGATCGCCCCGGGCGGCCTCGAGGAGTTGGTGGAATTCGCCAAGCCGCGCCTTGTCGCCGATGAACACGGTGAGCGACCAACTGTCGGAGACGTCGGCGTGGCGCACCCGGGCGATCCGCAGGTTCTCGATGAACCGCTGCTCATCGAGCGCGCCCAGGAACAGCGTCTCGATGATCCGCGACTCCATCTGGGAGAAGTCCTCGGTGGTGATGATCGAGAAGCCGTCGTCGTGGATGTCGGAAATGTGGCCGGCGAGGATGCGCTCGTCCACGACGAACAGCACTGGCGGGCGCCGAGCTTCGTGGAAGAAGACCCGGGTGCGGGGAGCGTCGGGGGCGGTGCTCATCGTGCGGCGGACATGGCGCGCCACCTATCCGCGCGCTCGTCGCGATGCGCTTCCTTCCCGCGCCCAGCCAAGCGGACGGGCCTGGCGCATCGCCCTGAGGCTTTACTCTGCTTCTTCCTCGATCGTGTCGACTTCGTCCTCGACCGCGGCTTCCGCCGCCCACGTCGGCACCGCACCATCCACGATCGCCTGCATGTCGGCGGGCAGGGGCGCCCGGACCTTCACCATCTGCCCCGACTTCGGGTGGGGAAACGCCAGGGACTGCGCGTGCAGGGCGTGGCGGGGAAATCCGATCAAGGCGCGCACGCGGTCGGTGAGCCCGTGGTCGAGCAGCTCCAGGAACACGTTGTCCGGCTGGCCATAGAGCTTGTCGCCGAGGATCGGGAAGCCGGCGATCTCGAGGTGCGCGCGGATCTGGTGCGTTCGCCCGGTGAACGGCCGGCACTCCACGAGCGTGTGCGCCGCCATGCGGGAGAGCACCTTCATGTGGGTGAGCGCCGAATCCCCCTCCGGGTCTTCGCCGCGTCGAAGCTGTACTTCGCTCCCCATCTTGTGGCCGAGCGGCGCCTCCACCGCCCGCTCCTCCCAGGGCACCACGCCCCGCACTACCGCGTGGTAGGTCTTGCTCACCTTGCGCGACTGAAACGCGGCTTTCATCGCCCGGTTCGCATCCTCGTGTTTGGTGAGGAGCACGACGCCGCTCGTGTCGCGGTCGAGGCGATGGGAGAGGTCGATACGCGCGTCGGGGCGCAGCTCCCGCACCAGGCCGATGAGCGCCCAGGCGTAGCGCTGACCAACCGGATGTACGAGCATCCCCGCTGGTTTATCGATGGCGAGCAGCCACTCGTCTTCGAAGAGGATCGGGGGAGTCGGCGGGGGGCCGTCGGTGGGGGCGAGGCCGGGGGACCAGATGCGGAGGGTTTCGCCCAGCCTCAGCACCGAGGAGGGCTTGAGCGTACGATCATCTGATTGAACCATCCCTTCTTTGATCCACTTCGCGAAGGTGGAGCGGGAGGTGCTGGGGAACCGCAGCGAGAGGAACGTGTCGGCCCGGCGCCCCGCGGCGCGGTCGCGAATGTTCAGCACGCGGTGCGGTTGATCCCGGGTCATCGTGGCGCCCGTTAGCATGCGCCCGTGGAACCGCCCCCCCGACCCCGCTTCCGTCTCGGTCCCTGCGTCGCGCTCGCGTGGATCCTGATCGCCGTCGGAATGACGGTGGCGCTCGGGCCGATGATGGGCCTGCGGGGCTGGATGTGGTTGTTTGTGCACCACCTGCTGTGCGGCATCGGTGCCGGGTGGGAGCTGAAAGAAGACAATCGGCGCTATGGGTGGACATGGCCCTGGCGCGCGCCGAAAGAAGCAAACGAAGGGAGGAAGTCGTGATCTCACCCATCTTTCATCACCCCTCGATCCAGGTGCGCCCCTGCGCCTTCGGGTGGGGGGTGTTCGCCGCCGCGGACATCGAGCCCAGCACCGTGCTGGAGCGGGCCCCGTTCCTCGTGCTCGACCCCGTGGACACCAGCAATCCCCCGCTGAACGACTACGTTTTTGCGGTCACCTACGACAAGCGCTCGTCCTTGTACGGCCAGCTCGCGATGGTGCTCGGCTGGGGCAGCTTGTTCAACCACGCGGACGACCCGAACGTGGAGCCCCGCATGGTGCTGGAGTCGCGGCTCTTCGAGTTCGTGGCCGTGCGCACGATCCCGGCGGGGGACCAGTGTTTTGTCTCGTATGGCGAGGCGTGGTGGTCGGAGCGGGGGCGGGCAGCGCGATGAGGGCGCGCGGGGCTGTGCTACCTTGGTCGGCGATGCGCCTCTGCTTGCCGCTGCTGCTGTTGATCGGGTGCGACGACGTAGCCCCCGTGGTGTGCGGGGACAGCGCCGAACCCACGGCCTTCTACCGGGATGATGACGGGGATGGTTTCGGGCTGGCGGAGCGGGTCCGCTTCGCCTGCGAGGCGCCGGTGGGCTTTGTTTCAGCGCCTGGGGACTGTCGCGATGACGACCCGGCGAGCTTTCCCGGGGCGCCCGAGCAGTGCGATTGGTGGGATAACGATTGCAACGGCGTGATCGACGACGACGTGGCGGAGCCGACGGTGTGGTATGCGGACGCGGATGGGGACGGGTACGGAGACCCCGGCAACACAACCGGTGCGTGTGACGTGCCAGCGGGCTTCGTGGCCGACTTCAGCGACTGTTCCGACGCGGACGCGGAGATCCATCCAGGGGCGGACGAGTATTGCGACGACGTGGACCAGGACTGTGACGGTGCGCCGGACGACGCGGAGTCCGTGGACGCGCCGCTCTGGCACGAAGACGCCGACGGCGACGGCTTCGGGGACCGGTTTGCGGGGGCGGCGGCGTGCGCCAACCCGGGCGGGCTGCTGGAGGATGCCTCGGATTGCGACGACACCGACGCCGACATCCACCCCGGAGCCACCGAGCTTTGTGACACGACCGACCGCGATTGTGACGGGGACGCAACCGCCAACGCGGCCGACCCGCTCACCTGGTACGCAGACGCCGATCTGGACGGCTATGGAACCCGGCGCGCCACCGCAGAGGCCTGCACCCAACCTGCTGGATATTCGGCGATAGATGGGGACTGCAACGACAACGCAGGCGCGATCCACCCCGGCGGCATCGAGTTCTGCGACAGCGTGGACCACGACTGCGACGGCGAAACGATGGACGACGAGGCCGTGGACGCGGTGAATTGGTACGTGGATGGGGATCTGGACGGATACGGCAACCCCTCGGCGTACACGGTGGCTTGTGAACAGCCGGCGGGGTTCGCGGCAACGGGCGACGATTGTGACGAAACCGACGGCGAGATCCACCCTGGCGCGGTCGAGCAATGCGATGGTGTGGATCACGACTGCGACGGCGCGGTGGACGAAGACGACAGCGTGGATGCGGTGGCGTGGTATTTGGACGCCGACGGGGATGGGTTCGGGGATGCATCGGCTTTTCTGAAGATGGCGTGTCCAGGCTCCGGGCCGGGGCCGGGGGTCGCCGACGCGTGTGACTGCGACGACAGCCGTGTGCGGTACAATCCGGACGGCTTGGATTGTGACACGATTGTCTGCTCGACGGGGTACGAGGTTTGGGTCGACGACGCCTGCGGGTTGCGCGACGAGGGGAGCGCTTATGTTGGGACCGCCGCGGCGCCGGTCGAGGTTGTGTTGGACGAACCGACGACGGTGACCTTCTGCGATGGCACCTGGTACGTGAACCTGGTGGCGAATGCGGCGACGACGTTGACCAGCGTGAACGGCGCGGAAGTGACGACGCTCGACGCGGCGGGGGGCGTGGGTGTGTTGTTTGGGGCCGACCTGGTGGTGGAGGGGCTGGCGCTCACTGGGGCGAGCGCGTCCTCGCGCGGATCGGCGCTCAGCGGCGTGGGCGACCTTGTGTTGCGGGATGCGTGGGTGTGGGGCAACGCGGCGACGGGGATGACGGGGTCGATTGTGGAGGTTGACGGTGCCCTGGACCTCGACGGGGCGACGATTTCAGCGAACAATGCGTCGTACAGCCAAGCTGCGCCCGTGGTGTGTTCGTTGTCGATCCTCACCGCAACGGGCGCGGTAACGGCGGTGGACAGCGCGATCTCCGACAACACGGTGGCCTGCACCGCAACGGACGCGGCGGCGGCTGCGGTGGTTCACGGCGGCGCGCTGCGCGCAGGGGGCGACGTGAGCCTGAGCGGGACCGTGTTTTCGGGGAACACCGTGAGTAGCGGGGAAACGGGCGGCGCGCTCGGCGGCGCCGTGTACCTGGAGTCGGGCAGCCTGAGCTGCGCGGACGACGGCGGATTCTGGGGAAACGTCGCGGACTCCGGCGGGGCGGTGTACTGGGCGTCGCCTGCGGCGGGCGCGACGATCACGTCGAGCGGCTGCGACTGGGGCGCGGGCGACGAGGACAACGCGCCGGATGACATTGCGGGGGCTGCGGCGTGGTCGGCCGGCGACGACGCGACGTTTTCTTGTGATTCGGCGGGGGTTTGTTTGTGAGGGGGGCTTCGGGCTAGCGGGCCTGGTGGCTGGAGGAACAGGTGGGGCTCGATCCGCGAGAGATCCTCGACACCGGCGGGAAGGGCCGGGCACGCGGCGACTCGCCAGTAGGGCCGCTCCCCCTGGAAACGCCCAACAGAAGTCGGGGTTCAGCAACCTGAAGGTCGAGTTCGGTTGGTCGGCACAACCGAGATGACGCTACAGCCGCCTGAACGTCGAGTTCGCTGGATGGGCGGACCCGGTGGTGGGGCCCCCGAGTGTCGCCCTTGTGGCCCCCGAAGGGCGGGTGCCATCGAGGCTTCGGCGAGGCCGGTGGTCGAGCCTTCGGAGCGTTGGGGAGACAGGATTGGAGTCGGGCAACGGGCGGTTGCGATGGGAAGTGGATTTGCCCGAGTACGGTCGAAGGTCGCGACGTCCATCGTAATTCCGGGCAGGGTCGGCGGGGGCCAACCGGTTCGCGTTGAACGCCCGACGCTCCGTTCTCGCGGGAACCGCCTCCGAGGATCGGGCCACCTGCGGATTTGGCATCGCCGGCGTCGATTTGTGCGACGCACAGCAGGCCGGTCACGACGCTTGGCTCTCTTTGCGGCAAAGGTGACCTCCCACCCCATGAGCAAGGAGAGCGCGACGGCGGCTTGCATGTCGCCGTCACCAACCGCGCGTCCCTGACCAACGGTACAACGCAGTGAATTCCGTACTGCCGTGGAGCCATTCCCCGCCGGCGGCGGTCGCGCGGCCGATTTGGCTCTCCTTGCGACAGGGGTGACCGGGCACCCCCCTCGCAAGGAGAGCCGGCCCATCGTCGCCGCCCTCCGGTGTGCCGAGGCGTCCGTGCTTCACCCTTCCAAATCCAAGGGCGGTGGCGCGCAACGGGCGGTGCCGGCAGGCGCCGGACGGCATCCAGTAGGTCCGCCCCGACCACCCGGGTCAGCCACGGCACGACCGGCGGTGGCCACCATCGAACACAGAATTGCAGCCGACGGTCGCAGCGGCCGCGCCACGCCACGCGATGCGCCGCCACCCAATTCTGACGAAGGAAACCGGGCCGCGCGCATCGCCCAATTCCCCCCCCCCTACTCCCACCCTTCCATCTCCGCCGGATATCCCAGCGCTGCCATCGTCTCCTTCACCGAGGGTTCCGCACACACGGGCCCGAGCAGCTCTGCGCGCGCAAACCAGCGGCGGTGGCGGGGCTGCTCGGTCGCCATCACGAGGGGGAGGCTGGCCTGGAGGGTGTGGGTGAGCTCGTCGCGGACCGGCACCCCGAGCCACGCCTCAAGCGCGTGCATCGCCGCTTCTTGCCGGGATCGGTCCCCCAACACATCCTCAAAGCGGAGCACGAAGCGGTCCTCGCCGCCGCTCGCCAGCGCCGCCTGATGCGCCGAAGCCCACTGAAACGCACACACGCGCTCCAGCGGCGCCGCCGTCCAGGCGCGCCAACCCGGCGGGCGGTCGAACTTCCACCAGCGGTCGCCACCGGGGATGGTGTCGGAGTAGCCGGGGATCGCGAGGTTGCCGACTTCGTGCCCGTCGATTTTATGAGAGTGAAAGCCGTTGAAGCGCCAGCCGTCGTAGAGGCCGTTGATGCTCGCCGCGGCGTTTCGTGTCAGGTGCAGCACCCGTACCCGCGCGTTGGGGAACAGGCGTCGCAGCCAGTCGAGGCGATATACGTTGCTCGGGGTCTTGATGATCAGCGGTCGCGACGCAAGCTCGGCCTCCGTCGCGTGGGTCCAAGGGAGCGGCAGGACGAACGGCGGCTCCTCGATGGGGGCGCCGGGCAGATACAGCCGCTCCAAACCCGACAGACGGCGCCGATCGAGGTCGTACGCGCCAGGATTGAACGCCGACCAGCGGTCGGCGAAGCGGCGGAAAAGCCGCCCGTAGAAGGCGTGGGCGTCGGAAAACTCACCGGCAGCCCAGCCTTCCTGCGAACCCAGATCGGCCAGCGTCGCCCCCACGTCGGCGTGGATCTCCCCCGGCGCGGGGAGCCACTCGGGCCACTGGAGCACCAAGCGGGCCTCGATCTCCGTAGCGAACGCGTGGATCGCGGGTTGCCCTTCCAACCGGGCAGCAGGCTGCCCGCAGTCGGCGCCGAGCGCCTCGCCGAGACCGGGCGGGATGGGGTGATCGGCCGCTACGGAGTCGTCGTCGCCGCCGGCGCACCCGAACAGCCGGAGCTGGGGGTTGATCTCGGCGCGGAAGTGGGTGAGCGCGCGGCTGCGGCGCAGCACCTCCGCGAAGATGGAGCTCCCCCCTCGGGAGCTGGAGGCGATCACCACCACGTCGCGCGCGGCCTGGGCCACATTCACCGCGGGGAGGCCGGCGCGGATCGTCGCGACGCGCTCACGGAGCTCCGCCCAATCCTCCGTGGACCTTTCGCCCGCATTCCTACCCGCCACTGAGCACCAAGCGCCACTTGATCCGCTGCATCAACCAGAAGCGGTCGCGACGGCGGGCCACGTTCAGGTCACGCCGCAGGGAGCGCAGCTCCACGCGGAGCCACAGGAGATCGTCGAGGAGCCGCCACGTCGCTTCGCGGAGCCAGGCGCGCAGGCCGGTGGCCGGCGCCGGGACCGGGAGATCGCGCGCGTAGCCGAGCATTTCCATGGTTGGACCCGCGATCTCCTCCACCACGGCGATCTCCTCCGGTCGGAGATCGCGCCGATACCTTGCGAGCCTATCCTTCTGCATCGGCGCGGCGGTGTTCTTCCACGACTCGGAGAGCGCTGCCGACTTCGCCGCTTCCTCCTTCTGGAACCAGCGCAGCATCTCCGGCTCGAAGGGCTCCTCCAAAAACGCGCAGATGCGCTGCACGGCGGCCTCGGGTTCGGCAACGAGCTCTTCGTACCGCACCCGGAGCACGCCCCCGCCCGCTTCGGCCGCGAGCGCCTTCTCCTGCTGCGCCGCCCACAGCCGGGCCGACAACGCGGGGTGGAACGCGGAGAACACGGACTCCTTGCTGGAGGCGGCGACATCGCGCGGGTCGCGGAAGAGCCAGAGGAAGCGGGCGTCGGGGAGCGCGGCGCGCAGGTCGGCGACGTGATCGACCATGAACGTACTTTTGCAGCCCCAACGGGCCTTGCCGCTGTGGGCGAGCAGTGCTTCGTGCAGCGCCACGTATGCGCCGAGCACGGAGCGCACCCGCGCGCGGGCGAACACGTCCTCCTGCGTCGGGATCCAGTCCCAAGGGTGGATATGTGCGTGAACCAGGGCGAGCACGTCGGCCACGAGGCAGCGGAAGCGCGAGTCGTCGGTGAGATCTCCGTAGCGGACTTCCAACGGGGAGAAGTAGCGCATCACGTGCGGCGGGTGCGGGATCACGATCCGCGAGTGCGCGTTGAGGATCAAGCGCAGGAGGTTCGACCCTGAGCGCTCGGTGCCGATGATGAAGACGGGTGCGGCCACGGCGGGGGCAGTGTGACACGCCCGGCGGCCGCGGTGCTACCCTGCGGGCGATGAACCCCCCCTCCAGCGACCCCCTGGACCTCGCCCCGCTCACAACCGCCCTCGCGGACGTCGGCCTCAACACGTTCGGCGTCGCCGATCCGGTGAAGTGGGACGCGGTCGCTGGGCCCACTCGACTGAGCGCCGAATTACTGCCGGGAACCCAGGCGATCCTCGTGTTCGGCAGCGGTGGCGGCCGGTTGTGGGACAGCCTCCTGGCCGATCTCACCGCGAACCCGCGACACCTCGGCGACGAAGAACACCCGCTGGACGCGTTCGTGCGAAGGCAGGTCGCGTTCGCCGATGCCGCGCTCGGGCCGGTTCACCGCCGCTGGTTCTTCGCGTCGGCGAACGCCGATGTTCACCTGGACTTCCGCTTGCTCGCCGACCTCGCGGGCCTTGGGGGTCGCAGCCGCCTCGGGTTGTTGCTCAACCCCGACTACGGGGTGTGGCTCGGGCTGCGCGCCGCTTGTTTCATCGCCGCGCCCGTGCCGTTCTCCGCCCCCGCCGTGGCCGACCCCTGCGTCGGCTGCCCGGCCCCCTGCATGGACGCGTGCCCCGGCGAAGCCTTCCTCGCCGGCCACTGGAACGTCGACCGCTGCTCCGCGTTCCACGCCGTTTCCACGCGCTGCGCCTCCTCGTGCGACGCTCGCCGTGCCTGCCCCGTCGCGCCTCACGCCCGCTACGGCGACGACGAATTCCTCTACCACTACGATCGGGCGCAGGGTCGCATCCGGCTCCGGCAGCTCGTGGGGCTCCCCGAGGCTGAAGACGCCTACGAAGGTGTCGGTCCGCACTGGCAAACCTGGCGTCGGAAGGTGGACGTGCGGCGGGCGACCGAGCCGTGATTTGGGGGAGGGCGGCGTCAAGCCGTCACGCCACATCCCACGGCACCACCCAAACCTCCGGCGCGACCGCATAGGCCCGCTCGGCCGGGGCGAGAATGACGCCGGGAGCGATGTCCCGCCCCGAATGCGCAGCGCGAAACGCGAGGATTCCAGCGGCGTCCTGCCGATGAGGACGACTGTTCCCCTTCACCTCGATCGGGTGTAGCCGGCCACCATGGTCGATCACGACGTCCACCTCCGCGCCGCCATGGGCCCGGTAGTGGGAGAGCGTTGCCCCCGGAGCCACGATGGCGAGCTGGCGGCGAAGCTCGCCAACGACGGCCGTCTCGAACAACGCCCCCCATTCGCGACGACCGAGCAACGCATTCGCCGATGGAAGACCGAGAAGGTAAGCGGCCAAGCCGACATCCGTAACGTAGCCCTTCGCGCGCAGGCTCTGCCGTTTCACCGCGTTCGTGTGGAATGGCGGCAGCTCACTCCACTGAAACGTAGCGGCCAACGTGGCATACCAGCGGCGAACCGTTTGCGGCGTGAGTCCGACCTCGCGTCCGAGCTGGGCCGCGTTGACCTCCTGGCCAGAATGTGCGGCGGCCAACCGTAGGAATCGGCCGAATTCAGCCCAGTCGTGAACGTCGCCGAACGCGCGAGCATCACGCTCGAGGTAAGTCCGCACATAGCCGGCAAACCAGGAGTCCAGCGCCGCATCGGGCCACCCCTGCACCCCAGGCATGAATCCCCGGAACACCTGCTCCGTAACGGTGCGCGGGAGGGGCAAGCGCGGCCGGTCGCTTGCGACAAACACCTCGGGATCCAGGAGGAACGCTGCGAGCCACGGCGGGCGTCCGCCCTTGCCGGCCAGCTCCGCGAGGGTGAAGCCCTCGAGGTCCACGAAGGCCGCTCGGCCAGCGAGGCTCTCGGCGAGGTGCTTCATCACCTGCCACTGTTGGCTGCCCGACAAGAGAAACTGGCCGGGCACGGCCAGGCGGTCTACCCGTCGCTTGATCGCCGGAACCAGCTCCGGGGCGAACTGGATCTCATCGAGGATGAGCCGCGGCCGCCGCGGAGCTCCCCCGGGTTGGAAGCCGCGTGAATCCAAGAAAAGGTCGGGATCCCGCCGGGCACCTTCGATGTCCTGCATCGCGTCGAACACCACGGTCTCCGACTCCGCGCCGAACGTCATGTCGAGCAGCGTGGACTTCCCTACCTGCCGGGCACCGCACACCACTACCACCGGTGAATGCGCTGCCAGCAGGCATAAACGCTCTTCCGCATGCCGCTTCTGACGAGCGCTCGACATTCGGTGATCGTATCACCGATTATCGAGTCGGCCAACCTTCTCCACCCCCCTTCCGGCCGCGGGGGATCGCCAGGGCGTTCCCCGCACCGAGGAGGCCGAGCCGACACGACGACCCTGTGCGCTCGAGCGGGCCGCGTGCGGCTCCGCTGGCCCGGCCCGGAGCAGTCGAGTCGCCCTCGTTTGCGCCGCGCCTCCACTTCGGGTGACCCGCTGCCCCGACCTCCCCCGTACGACCGACCCCTGATCTGACGAGGGCGGTCCCCCTCGCCGCCCGGTTCGGATACCCTGTCGATCGGGAGCCATGGCATGGGCTGGTTGCGTCGCTGTTATCTCACGGTCGCCAGCGAGTTCTCGTGGCGCGTGCCCGGTCGCCCGCAGCGTCTCCTCGGCGCCTTCGCGCTCGCAGAGCGCGGCAGCATGCTCGACATGTTCGCGGCGGTAGAGGCCACAAAGCGGCGGGATATGCGGAAGAAGTACTTCCACCACGGCCTGGACGAGGGTCGTCACGCGCTCATCTTCGCCGAGCGGGTGCGCGCGTTCGGCTTGCTCGGTCGGGCCGAGGCCGCGATGGAGGACAGCGGGCAGCTCCTTGAGGCGGGGATCGTCGGCGGGCAAACGCTCTTCGAGCGTTTGGGCGAACCCGAGTTCATGGCGTTCGTGTACGTGGCCGAAGCCGACGCCGTGGAGCAGTTCAACGTCTACCTGGACCGGGGCCTGCCGGACGATGCCACCCAGGCCCAGCTCCGCGCCATCCTCAAGGACGAAGTGTTCCACGTCACCTACAGCCGCACCGAGGTGGACAAGTACCGGAAGGACGGCCTGCCGATGGACGCGACGATGCGAAAGATCCGCCTTCGCCGGGTGTGGGAGCGTTGGCTGAGGTTCTCTCGGGACTTCGGTTCGTTCACCAGCGGGATCTGGCTCTCGCTCCTCTACTTCCTCGTGCTCGGCCCCTTCCGCCTCTTCGGTCGCCTCGAGGCCGGAGGCTGGCACCCGGTAGAGGGCCGGGCGGGGGATGCGCTCGCCCTCGCCCGCTCGGAGGGCTGAGTGCCCACCTACATCCTTGGGATCAGTGCGCTGTACCACGACTCGGCGGCCGTTTTGTTGTGCGACGGGGTGATCGTGGCCGGGGTGCAGGAGGAGAGATTCTCCAGGTTGAAGCACGATGCAACCCTGCCCGTGCGCTCCGCCAAGTGGTGCATGGACCGCGTCGGCATCACCGCCGCCGACCTGAGCTGGGTGGTGTTCTACGAGAAGCCGCTCCGGAAGTTCGAGCGCATCCTCAGCACGTCGGTAGCCACGTTCCCGAGGTCCTGGGCGGCGTTTCCCCGGCACATGCGGGCCTGGCTGGGCGACAAACTCTGGCTTCGCGGCAACCTTTGCCAGGCGTTCGGCGTGCCCGCGAGCAAGGTGCTCTTCTGCGAGCACCACCTGAGCCATGCCGCCAGCGCGTTCTTCGCTTCCCCCCACGAGAACGCAGCCATCCTGTGTGTAGACGGCGTTGGGGAGTGGGCCACCACATCTCTCTGGCGGGGCCGCGGCACCCAGATCGAGCCGGTGTCGGAGGTGCGTTTCCCGCACTCGATCGGGCTGTTCTACAGCGCGATCACGGCCCACCTGGGCTTCTCGGTGAACGAGGGCGAGTTCAAGGTGATGGGCATGGCCGCCTACGGGCAGCCGCGCTTCGAGGCCGAGATGAACAAGCTGCTTCGCCTCGAAAGCGGGGGTGGTTTCTCGCTCGACATGGACTACTTCTCCTGGCACTGGCACCCCACGCAAGCGGCCTCACCCAAGCTTTCGGAGCTCCTCGGCGCGGGGCGGTTCCCCGGCACGGCGTTCACGCCGCGGCTCGCCGCGGAGGGCGCTTCGGAGTCGGAGATCGAGGTGAGCCAGCGCTTCGCCGACCTCGCGGCTTCGGCGCAGGCGCAAACGGAAGCCGCGATGCTGCACCTCGTGAGGCACGCCCACACCACCGTCGGCACCGACGCGCTGTGCTACGCGGGAGGGGTTGCGCTGAACTCGGTCGCGAACAACCGGATCGCCGCGGAAGGGCCGTTCGATCACGTGTGGATCCAGCCCGCAGCCGGGGATGCGGGCGGCGCTTTGGGCGCGGCGCTCTGGGCCTGGCACGCGGTGCTCGGCAACCCGCGTGGGCCTGCCATGACCCGCACCGACATCGGTCGCGAAACCCCCAACGCCACCACCCGCGAGATCCTCGACGACCTCGGCGCCCGTTACGCCGACGTGGGCGAGGAAGCCCCGGAGCGCGCTGCGGACGACCTCGCCGCCGGGAGGGTGATCGGCTGGATGAACGGGCGCTGCGAATGGGGGCCGCGGGCGCTCGGATACCGCTCGATCCTCGCCGATCCGCGCAAACCGGAGACTCGGGACGCGGTGAACGTACGGGTGAAGTATCGCGAGCCGTTCCGGCCGTTCGCGCCGTCGGTGGTCGCCGAGTCCGCGGCCACATACTTCGACATTCCGGCAGCCGCGGCGGCGCCTTCGCGCTTCATGCTCACCGCCGGCGGGGTGAAGGACGGCGCCAGGGAGTCGCTCGGCGCCGTGACCCACGTCGACGGCACGGCGCGGGTCCAAGTGGTAGACGCAGCTTCGTCCCCGGCGTACCATCGACTCATCTCACGATTCGGGGAGCACACCGGCGTGCCTGTCGTCCTCAACACCTCGTTCAACCTCAAGGGCGAGCCGGTCGTCTCCTCCCCGGTGGATGCGATGGCCTCCTTCGTGCGCAGCGGCCTCGATCTGCTCTACATCGACAACTTCCGGGTGGAGCGTCCCAAATGAGCGAGTCCCAACCTTCGAAGATGGAGACGATGCTGATGCGCTTCGGCACCGCCGGAGCCCTGCTCGCGATGCTTGGGCGCGGCGGTCGCTGGTGGATGGTGCCGCTGGTCGTCGTGTTGCTCATCGTCGCCGTCGGTCTGTTGTTCTTGCAGAGCATCCACTACGTGGCGCCGTTCATTTACATGGTGTTCTGATCGGTTACCCGCCGGGGATGCAGCTTCGGGAGGTCCTCGTTCGCGCCGGTGCACCGATCGCGGTGGCGCTCCTCGGTGGGGTGATCTGGCTGTGGGGCCCGTGGTCGCCGCTCGCGATGGATCGGGCGAATGCCCGGTTTGCGGGTGGGGATGTGGTGGGTGCGATCGCGCGGTACGAAGCGGTGGCCAAAGGCTGGCACACGCCTGGCACCCGCGCGGAGGCCTGGCGGCGGGCGGGGATGCTGCGGCGCGGGCAGGGGGACAGCCGGGGGGCGGTGCGGGCGTTCGAGGCGGCGGCGGATCTCGCGCCGGAAGCAAACGAACGCGCCGAGGTGCTCGTGGAGTTGGCCCTCTTGTACAAGCACGCATTGAAGGACCCGAAGTCGTGCGCGGAGGCGTTTGAGCAGGCGGCGATGGACTCGGCTTCGGGGAGCGAGGACCTCGCCGCGGCGGGGTGCTGGGTGGAGGCCGGAGAAACGGAGCGGGCGCTGGAGGCCTTGGAGCGGGCGACGGCCCGACCGGACACCGCGGAGGCGGCGGAACGCGCGATCGCGGCGTTACACGGGGTGGTTGGCGCGGTAGCGGAGGGGGAGGAGTGATGCTCAGGCTTGTGCCCGTGTTGTTGACCGGCTGTGCGGCGTGGTTCGGCGAGGGCGACGCTGGGTTGGACACCGACGGAGACGGCGAAGCTGACTCCGGCGAGACCGGGGATACGGCTGAAGATCTCTCGGAGGACGACGCCCGCGTCCGCGCCCTCACCGACCTGCCGGAGGGCAAGTACCCGTGCCGCGAGCCGCTCCTCGCGCGGGTGGCACACATCGTCGATGGCGACACGGCGTACATGCAGCCGGAGAGCGGGGGCAGCGAGATGAAGGTGCGGTTCATCGGGATCGACGCGCCGGAGATTGAGCACGACGATCCGGCTGAATGTTACGGCAACGAGGCAACGGCCTACACCAGCGCCGCGCTTCTCGACCACCTCGTGTGGCTCACCTTCGATGCCGAGTGCAAGGACTTCTACGACCGCGACCTCGCGTACGTGATCAACGGCGAGGGCGAAGCCGGGTTCTTCGACCGCGCGCTGGCCCGGAACGGCTTTGCTTCGGCGCTCGCGATCGACCCGAACACCACGTACGAAGACGAGATCGACGCGGATGTAGCGGCGGCGCAGGCGGAGAACCTGGGGATGTGGGGGGACTGCGGGGGGTAGGTGGGCACCGCGACCAGGACGTGTAGCGGCCGGCGCCCCTGCCGGCCGATGTGCGACGGCGAAGGCGGGGCCTGGGCGATGCGCGCGAACCGGTCTCAGTGTCGAGGGGGAAGGGCCCGAAGCGGGCCGTCGCGGCGCATCGCGGTGGAGGGTGCGTTCGCTGGGGTTGCGGCATGGTGTCGCGACGCGATTCTCATAACGTCGGGGGGGCCGGCTCGCCCTGGTGGAAATGAGAGTCACCCCCTACGTTATGAGAGGAATTCGGCCGAGAAATTCTCACTTCGCGGGGGGCGAGGCCCTCGCCCTCGGCGATCTGAGAAAAACGTGCCAGAAACACTCTCACTTCGTGGGGGGCGACCGGCCCCATTTTGACCACCGCGCCAGGCGAGCCCCGACAAACGCCCGTTTTCGGCGCGCAGTAGGCACATACACCGTTTAGGGCCCCACAGTGCCCCAGTCGGTGCGGTTCCGGATCTTGTCGGTCATGCCAATGGCGGCGAGG
>BJHF01000045.1 GCA_014191855.1 Deltaproteobacteria bacterium | reverse complement strand
CCTCGCCGCCATTGGCATGACCGACAAGATCCGGAACCGCACCGACTGGGGCACTGTGGGGCCCTAAACGGTGTATGTGCCTACTGCGCGCCGAAAACGGGCGTTTGTCGGGGCTCGCCTGGCGCGGTGGTCAAAATGGGGGCCGGCACTGTGGACGCAACGGGAGTTCTGCTGCGCCCGTTTTCGTGCCATGGGCTGCGGCGGTGCATCGTCGGGCAGCTTGTTGTGGCCCGCGCCTCCTGCTTCGCCTCGTCCGACCTGCCACGGGGGGCACAACGCGCGCCTCTGTGTCCTCCCTCCCCAGTCCTCCCCCCGCCTGCGGGGGGAGGTGCCCGAAGGGCGGAGGGGGGCCCGGACGGTATCACCCCACCGCGTAGGCCAAATTCGCCGCCACCCCCGCGTACTTGTGCGCCGGCTGCAGGAACGGGTTGTTCCACCGCCGGCTGCCCTTCACGCGCGCCTTGAACGTCGCCTCGTCGAGCTTGTTCGCCTCCAGCGCCGACGCCAGCTCCTCCTTGGCTCGCTGCCGCGCCTTGAACAGCATCATCTGTACGCGGCTTTGGACGTTCACCTTGCCGTCGCCGGTGGTCTCGATCGGGAGGAAAATGGACTCCGGGTACATGGTCTGGACGATGGTCTGCACCCCGTCGCTCACGCCGCTTGAGGGCATACAACCGAACGGCTTCACCGAGATCGTCATGTGGTTCACGCGATCCTCGACGAAGTGGATCAGCTTGCCCACTTCCATGTGCCCTTCGCCGCCGCGGACGTTGTTGTCGTAGTGCTTAGCCGCCAGGTCAGCGACGTGATCCATGTCCGGCAACACGTACCCGTGCAGGCCCAGCACCTTCGCGTAGGTTTGGAACGTTCCGCGAACCGCCGCCTCCGCGGCCTTGAGCATCCACAACTTCTTGGTGGCATCCTTGCCTTCGAGGCCCTTTTTGGACTTGTCGTCTTCCTTGAGCGTCATCCGCATCAGCGTGTCGTGGCGGTTTTCCCAGACCATGAACAAGAGCCAGTTGGTGACGCCCTGGATGTCCACTTCTGCGCCTTCCTGCTCCAGGAAGCGCTGCAGGCCGTAGTTGCCATCGCCCTCGGTGGTCATCGCCCAGAATTCCCCGATGACGCTCACCACTGGCTTCGGCTGGGTCCGATCCACCTCCACCTTGCCGAGGATACGACGGCACTTGTAGAGCGCCGCAACGACGCTGCCGCCTTCGCCAAAACACTTCTGCAGCACGACCTTGGCTTCGTTGAGCGCCTTGTCGGTGGCGCCTTCCGTCACCTCGTAGGGGCGCATGCGGTATCCAACCAGGTTCAGCACATCGCCAGCGATGATCGCACGCACGATGTTGAACACGAATTTCTGGTCGATCGCGAGCCCGGCTTCATCGCCGGTGGCCTGCTTGATCCCGCCCTGCTGTTGGAACAGCAGCACCCGGAAACCGTCGAAGCCGGCATCACGCAGGGCCTTGCGGTACTCGGTCACGTACATGCCGAAGCGGCACGGGCCGCACGCTCCGGCAGTGATGAACACGTAGTTCTTGATGATCTCTTCGGTGGAGAGCCCCTTCTGGTCGCGGAGCTGCGCGAGGCTCTTCACGAGGTTCCCGACCGTATAGTAGGTCGGATTGCATTGGCCCCGGTTGCCGAATTCCTTGCCGAATTGGAGCGCGGCGTTGTCGGGCGATTCCAAGAGCTCCACCTTGTACCCCAGCCCGCGCAGGGCGGCGGCGACGAGCTGGTCGTGGGCGAGCGTCAGCCCGCTCACCAGCAATGTCGTGTGCGGCCGATCCGAGACCTTGAATTCGGAGTTGGAGTGAATGGGCTCAACCCACTGCTCGCGCCCCAAACCGAGGGATTTGGCTTCCTGGGCCGCGTAGTCCGCGAGCTCGGCTTCGATGTCCTGATCTTCGGTGATGTTCATGGGATCTCCTGAAAGGTTTATTTGGCGACCATCTGCCCATCGCGGCGAGCTTCAAGCTCGCGGCGCTTCTCTGCGACGCGGCGAGCCAGCTCCACCCGCTTGTGCGACTGGTCCTTGAGGTCTTCTTCGATGCGCTTGAGGCGATACACGTAGGTTTTCACGCGAATGGTGATCGAGCCGCCGGGCTTGTTCGCGTCGATGTCATGGAGCGCCGAGTAGGGCACCTTCGCGGTGCCGACGATCTTCTCGATCACGCCGTAGGTGGGCGCGTCGTGGCCGCACTTGAAGCTGGACAGATCGAGGATCGCGACGTTCGGGTGCCGCGATGCGAACTTCACGGCCCACACGCGCTGCGCCGAGTTGGCCGAGTAGTTCTCGGGCCAAACATCGGTGATCCCGAGCGGATCGTCGCTGCCGTACCACTTGGCCAAGTAGGCCGGATCCTTCGGGATGCTCCGCATGGAGAGCACCGGGTAGCCGAGCACCTGGAACTCCTCGGGGATGCCGTGGTTCAAGCCCGGATCGTTGTGGTACGGGCGGCCCACCACGAGGATCGCGAGTCGGTTCTCCCGCTCCACTTGATCGAGGATCTCCTTCCCTTTCACCTGGAGCAGCCGGTCGAACTCGGCGAGGGCAACGAGCCCCTGGTCGACGGCGAATTCCACCTCGTCCTGGGTCACGCCGAGGCGGGGCCCCCACACCTCGAACATGCGCCGCTTCATCAGGTTCGGCTCAGCGAAGGACAAGGCCGCATCCAGGTACTCGATCCCCGCCTTCGCGAAGAAGTCGGTCTCCTTCGTGAACGCTGCCTTGAGCACGTTCGGGTTGCCCGCCACGATCGGGCAGCAGGTGTTGTCCTGCGTTCCAGCTACCCAATTTGGCACGTGGGTAAGGCACGGGTAGTAGATGTAGTTGAGCGGACCCCGCTTGGGGTCGGGGTGGGCGTGGTTGAGCAATTCGTGCACGTGGGATTGCGTGACCTTGCTCGGGAAGCAGGGGTCAATCGACCCATAACGGCCGCCCTCGGCCCAGCTCTCTTCGGTGGTCGCGTTGCTCCACACGATGTTGTCTTTCGGCAGCCCCAGGCTCTCGAAGAACGTCCGGAAGAAGGGGCCCGTCGAGTACATGTTCAGCACCCGCGGCAGCCCGATCCGTACTTGCGACAGGTCGGCGTAGGAGCGTTGGAAGCCCCGATTGAACGCCCTGCGTGCCACGCGCATGAAGGACAAGCGCCGCACCTCCACGTCCGCCTTGTTGCTGCCGGCTGCGGGCAACGGCGCCGCCTGGTAGAAGTGGCGGAAGGCAAGCGTGCTTTCTTCGTGCACAAGATTGGGGTACCGACCCCGAATGATCGAGCGCTCCTTGGCCAGCACCTTGAGCGCGTCCTTGCTCTCGACCGTGCCCTTCTCGCAGGAGAACCCCGAGATGTACCGGCTGGTGCGCCCATCCGGCGTCTCGGTGTCGATGAAGGTACGAGAGCAGTTGTTCGGGCAGAAGTGGCAGCGCGTGGACTCGTCGTTTCGCGAGATGTACTTCAGATCGATCGCCTGATCCACACCGATAAAGGTGGAGTATCCGCGTCGCTTCACGGTGCGCAGCGTCTCCATCGCGGCGCCCAGCGCGCCCGCTTCCCCGCAGTGCGGGTGCACGTGGATCTCCGCGCCGGGCACTCGGGCCGCGATGTAGTCCACCTGCGCCTTCACGGCAGCGAGGTTGCGTTGGGTGCCCCCCTGGAGGATGAACACCTTGCCAAATTGGGCGAGGCGCGGCACTTGCACCACGTATTGCCACACATTCTTCGGCAGCACCTGCGCGAGCCCGGAGAGCATCTCTGGCGCGGTGAAACCCTCCTTCTGGAAGTTCACCCGGTCGGCGTCGAGGAACACGGCGCAGCCGTACGAGAACTTGGGGGACATATCCGCGGAGAACGCCACATCTGAATAATCCTGCAGCGGCACGCCGAACTGGTCGGCCATGGCCTGCAGCAACATCCCATTTCCCGCCGAGCACTGGTTCGAGAGGCGGAAGTCTTTCACGTCGCGCTGCCCGTCGGGAGTCTCCCGCAGGAACACCACCTTGATGTCCTGCCCGCCGATGTCGCAGATCACGTCGGCCTGCGGAAACACGCTCACCGCGCTCATCATGTGGGCCACGGTCTCAACAATGTTCACGTCCGCCTTTACGGACTCCTCGAGCACCGCGGCGGCGTATCCAGTGGCGCCAAATCCCAGGCACTGGAACGTGGAGCCGGTGTGCTCGTAATATCCCTTGATGTCTGCCAGGATCTCCTTGGTGTCCTTGATCGGGTTGCCCTTGGAGAGCCGGTAGGCTTTGTACAGGATCTCGCCGTCTTCATCCACGACCACCGCCTTCGACGACGTCGATCCCCCGTCCAGCCCGATATACCCACGAACGACCTCGCCCCGGCCAAACACCCGGGGAATGAAGGTGGGGATGGTGTACTTCGTGAGGAACGCCTGCAATTCTTCGTCGTCTTTCACCAGCGGACCAGCGGCCGCGCCCGCCATCCGGGCGCTGCGCCCGTTGAGCAGGTAATCCTTCATCCCGTCGAGGCCCTGGTACAGCGAAACGCCCTTGTCCTTCGCGTCGATCAACCCGAACATCACCGCGCCCACGGCGGCGTAGTATTGGGCGTCCTTGGGCGCGAAAACCAGCTCCTCGATCGGAACGTTCTTGGGCCACTCGTAGCCCCGCTGCTCCCACGTTTCGGGGATGCGCATCCGCCAACAGGCCACGAGGAAGGGGAGGTATACGTTAGGCCCGCCCAGTAGGAGCACCCGCGGCCGCAGCGTATTTCCGCGGGTGAGCACCGAGAGGTTCTGATGCACGATCGCATCCGCCAGCGAGTTCATGATCTCGCCGGAGGGAATGCCGCTCTTCACAAGGTTCACGATGTCTGTTTCGGCGAATACGCCGCACTTGGCCGCGACGTGATGCAGCTTGGTGGGGTCGAACGGGAGCGCCTGCAGCTCCTCGTTGCTCATCCCCACCTTGATCATGCACTTGTCGATCGTCGCGCCTGTTCCCGAAGCGCATTTGTCATTCATTGATGTCAGCGCGGTCCGCTGCTTCTTCCCGTCCTCTCCCTCGGTTTCGCGGAACATGATGATCTTCGCGTCTTGCCCGCCCAGCTCGATCACCGCGTTCACATCCGGGTGTAGGTGCTCCACCGCGATTGTGACGGCGTTCACCTCCTGCACGAAGCGCCCACCGAGGGGACCGACGAGCGGGCCCGAGCCCGAGCCCGTGGCGAACACCTGGATCTCGGTCGCATCCGGGAACGCCTCGCCGATGCGCACCATGAACTCCAGCACCTTCTCCGGCTGCCGCGTTTCGTGCCGCTGGTAGTCCGACCACAGCACCTTGAGCGTGTCGGGGTCGATGACCACGGCCTTCACGGTGGTGGAGCCGACGTCCATGCCGATGGCGATACGGGAGGTCATAGGCAGGCTCCTTGCAGGCGTGGTCGTCGAGGGTCTGTACCAGACTGACATGTCAGTCTAGTGGTCCCCAAGGCTAATCATCGTCGGGCCATCCGCAAGGGGGAATCTGGGCGATGCCCCGGACCCGCTCGCCTTTTTTCGGGGCGCTGTCGCCCGGCATCGCGGCGCGGTCCACACGCCATCGCCGGGGCGGGCTACGTTCGCCGTCACCTACCCCCTTGCTGACGTGAAGCCGAGAATCCGCATCCTCTCCACTGGTGGCACGCTGGCGATGCTCCAGCGCGACCCTGGCCCGCTCGCGCCTTCGGCCATCGCGGACAACGTGCTCAAGTATGTACAGGGGCTCGAAGCGGAGGTGGACCTCACGGCAGAAGCCTTGTGGAACCTGGATAGCTCTGACATGGGCCCCAACCACTGGTCCGCCCTCGCCGACGCCGTCGCTTCGCGCCTGGCCGATGTGGACGGCCTGGTGGTCGTACACGGCACCGATACGATGGCATGGAGCGCGTCCGCCTTGTCCTTCGCGCTCCGCGGCTTGCCGAAGCCGGTCGTGCTCACCGGGGCCCAGCGTCCGATCGCATGGGTCCGCACGGACGCGCGGAACAACGTGGTGCACAGCGCGCTCTGCGCCGGGATGAAGATCCCGGAGGTAACGGTATTTTTTGGGAGATGGTTGTTCCGCGGCAACCGCGTGAGCAAGACATCGATCCAGAGCTACGAAGCGTTCGAGTCGCCGGATTGCCCGCCGATCCTCGAGATGGGTGTAGAGGTGCAGGCGATGGAGCCGCCGCGGCCGGTGCGGGAGCCCTTCTCGGTGGATGCTCGCTTCGACGCCCGTGTGGCGATCCTCCCTGTGGTTCCGGGTTCGGACGGTGAAGCGCTCGACGCGCTGGTGGATCGCGGCGTTCGCGGCGTCGTAGTGCAGGGCTTCGGCTCCGGGAACGTGCCGCAGCGCGGGTGGCCGGGGGCAATTCGCCGGGCCACGGATGCGGGCGTCGCCGTCGTAATGCACAGCCAGTGCCTCCGCGGTCATGTGGTGCTCAACGCCTACGAAGGCGGGCGTGCGGCGGCGGAGCACGGCGCGATCGGCTCGGGCGCGATGACGCTCGAATGTGCCACGGTAAAGCTGATGCACATGCTGGGGCGCGGGCTGTCGGGGACGGCGTTGGCGGAGGTCTACTCCACCGACCTCGCGGGCGAGGGCGCCTGATGGCCCGGGCCGCGCCGCTTTCACCGGCCGAGCGCCGAGCCAGTCTGCTGGCCGCAGCGCGGGAGGTCTTCGCGGAGCGGGGGTACCACGGGGCGAGTGTCGCCGACATCCTCACCGCGGCCGGCGTTGCGCGAGGGACCTTCTACAACCACTTCGAGTCGAAGCGGGACGTGTTCGCAGCCGTTCTCGCGGAGCTGATGGGGCAGATCGTGGGCGTGATCCGGCCGATCGACGTGCAGCGGCCGGTTATCGAGCAGGTTCACGAGAACCTCCGCCTGATCGCGCGCGGGATGGCCGAGGCCGGGGATGCCGTCCGGATCCTGTTCACCGATGCGCAGTCGGTAGACGGAGAAGGCGAGGCCGCGCTCGGCGCGTTCTACGCGGTGGCCCTGGATCGGGTGGAACGAGCGCTGGCCGCGGGCCAGGGGCTCGGCCTCGTCCGGGTGGGCGAGACGAGGCAAACGGCGAGGTGCCTCCTTGGTTTGCTCAAGGAGCCGGTGATGCAAGCGAGGCTGGCGCACGAGCCGTTGGACGCCGAGGCGCTGGCGGATGCGATCTTCGCCCTGCTGCGCGGCGGCGTCCTGGTCGACCAGGAGCGCTGAGCGGTGGCGCGCCGGTGGGAGGCGATCGCCGTGGGGTTTGTCACGCTGTGGGTCGGGCTCTGGCACGCGTGGTGGATCGCGCGGGACGTCGGCCCCCGGCTGTCCGGAGACGACGTTCCGATCGCGCGAGCCACCGTTGCCATGTTTGCGAGCATCACCAGGGATATTCCGTATCGGCCTCTCGAATTCGCCGATGCGCCCTACCCGCCGGCCGGCATCTGGCTCGGCGCGATGGGGGCCGCCCTGCTCCCGGGGGATCCGGTCCAGGCCATGCTGCAGCCTCAGGCGCTGCTCGCCGCCGCCGTTGTGCCGCTCGTCTGGTTCCTTGTGCGGGCTACCGGGGGCCCGGTGGTCGCGCTCGCCGCCGCCGCCCTGGCGCCGGCGTACGCCGTTGTATGGAGCATTCGTGGCCAGTTCTACCTTGAGCTGCACCAGGGCATCGCGCTGTTGCTGGTGATGGCGGCATGGGCGGCCAGCGACCAGCTCCGCAAGCCGCTTCCCGCCGCGCTCATGGGCATCGCCCTTGGCCTCGGGCTCCTCGCGAAGTTCTCCTTCGTCTTCTTCGCGGCTGTGCCCACCGCGATTGCGGTGGCGGTGTCGTTGGGCAGCGTTGTACGGCCGGCCTCCCTGCGCGTTGGCGTGGGCGTGCTGGTGCTGGGCTTCGGAGGGGTGCTGGTGGCGGCCGCCGCCGGGGAGCTCAGCCCTGCCTGGGCGGCGGGAATGGGAGCTCCGCTCGCGCTTGCGGTCGGGATCGGGGGGTGGCGCTTCCCAGCGGAAGGAGGAGCCGCGAGGCTTCGTGGCGCCGCGCTGATGGGGATCGCCGCGCTGGCGGTCGCTGGACCCTGGTACGCTCAAAACCTTGATGCTTTGCGTCACTTCCTGGGCCGAAACCTGTCGACGGGCGTGTACGACGGCGAGGTGTACCCCCTCGAAACGGTGTGGTGGGTCCTTCCTGGCTTCGTGCTTCGGGGGCTGCTCGATGATCCCGCGGCGCTCGCGTTCCTCGTGGGCGGCGTCGGGGTGCTTCGGGACAAAAAGGCCGTCGCCGGTCGATTTGCGCTGCTCGCCGTCGTCAGCGGTATCTTCTTGCTCACCCTGCAGCCGTATCGCACACCCCGGTACACCTTCCCGTTGGCCGGGCCAGCCATCGTCGTGGCGGCGCACGCGTTCCGGCTTCCAGGCCGCTGGCAGGCGCTTGCGGGCTGGCTCGGCGCAGCCTGGGGGCTGTGGCTGCAGGCTTCGGTTGCGTTTCCAGCCGCGCCCGCAAGCATGTGGTGGAAGCGCACCTGCGAGATCCCGCCGAACGGGCACGGCGGGATCCGGCAGCAGTGGGCCCAGCTCGCCGACCGGAGCCCGCACCTGCGCTGGCAGCTCCAAGCCCCGCTTCGGGCGGCGCGCGCGGTCACGCCCGAGCTGCTCGCGGCGGTTCTGGAGGCCGCGGACTTGACTACGTTGTCCGCGATGGAAGCTGCCACGCCGCCCCCCGACACCTGCGCGCGGATCGCGCTGGATCTCGCCGGCCGCGGGGCGAATCCTTACCTCCGCTGCAGCGGCACGTTCGCGCCTTCCCTCAGGGTTGTCTCGAATGGCCCGCTGCGCGTCGGATGGAGCGTCCTCGCGGCCACCAACACCGCCCGCTTCGAAACCCCGGAGTCCTCCCGGCCGTGATCCCGATCCTGCTCTTGGGATGCCCCAAGCTTCCCACGCCATCCGAAACGCTGGCGCCCATCGAGGTGCCTGCGGATGCCCTCTCAAGCGCAGACGTTCGGTGGTATGCGGTGTCTGGTCGCGACGTGTTCTCCCTCCGCGAGTCGCTGCGCCTGCACGCCCCATCGGATGAAAACGGGGAACGAACGCTCGGTCGCACTCAATGGAACGCCACATGGACCTGGAAGGGGGGCGGAGAGCCCTGCCGCGTGGAGTCCGCGGCCGTGGACCTCTCGCTGCTCGTGTGGATGCCTCGTTGGACGCCTGATCACGGGACCGACCCGGTGATCATCGAACGTTGGCGCGGCTATCTCGCGGCGCTCGCCGTCCACGAACGTGGCCACGTTGAGCTCGTCACCGCCCAGGTGGCGCAGCTCGACGACATCCTCCGCGCCGCGCCCTGTGCCGATGCCGATGCCGTCGGCGCCCTGGCCCTGGAGGCGATCCGCTCGTTGAACCATGACTATGATGTGGCCACGCGCCATGGTCGCAGCCAGGGGGCGTGGTACTGGACGGCGCCGGAGTGGGGCGCGAGCGTGGAGGGGGAGGGGAGTTTTGCGGAGTAGGTCGCGACGCAGCGGCGCGGCTACGGGGACAGGCGCAACAACCCCGACACGCTCACAAGTGATTGGGCGCGCAGCGTCTGGCCCCACGGTGCTTCGGCTTCGGCCCCGGAAAAGCGAGCGTCAAGCTGCGCGCTCGCGTAAGTCGAGTCGTCTCCGGGATCGGGGGTGAGCTGCGAGAGGTCGGCCGCGCCGACCGTGAGCGCGCCGTCGGCCGAGGGCATGCAAGCGAGCGACTCCAGGAGCCGGTCGCCTTCGCGGCGCACGTTGCGCAGCACAAACATCTCGGACATCGCTACCGGGCCCTCCGAAGTACTCGGAAAATCGGCGCTCCAGCTCCATTCCCAGTCCAGCGGCGTGGTGACGGACTGGGGAAGGATACCCAGAACCAGATCGGCGGCGGCGGGGGAGCTCTGGAGCATGTCCGGTCCGACCGCGATGGCGTCGGTCAGGCTGAATGCTTCGATCGCGACGCCGGCTCCGGCTCCGGCTCCGGAGAGCGAGAGCGTTTGGCCGAACGGGAACGTGTCGTGAGTGCACCCGCTCCAGCGATACCGGATCGAGCCGTCCGCGGCTTCTTCGCGTGCCAGGGCGATGTCATAGTCGGCGTTTGTCGCGTGAAGCTCCTCGCCGGCGTCGAGCGTGCCCAGCACCGTCATGCTGCCGCCGCTGCCGGTGTCGTCCGGGTCGAAGCGGGTGAACGCGCAGGTGCCGGCCACCTCCGGCATCGTGATCGTTTGCGCGGTGCCGCCACTGCCGTAGCCATCGTCCTCGGCCGGCTCGTAGAAGGCCACGTCAAAGGAACAGGCCGAGGTCTCTGCTCCGAAGCTGACATACTGAAAGATCACGTTGATCGAGGCGTTGGCTGAGGCCTCCGTCGCCTCCGAGAGGCTCACGCCCGCAGTGTCGTCGGCGTCCGCGTACTCGGTCCAGCCACCGGTGTCTGCCTCGAATTCTGCGCCCGAGTCTCCGAGGCCCGAGTACTGCTTGGTGCCCGTCAGGCTGTAGTCGGAGCAGCCCAGCATCAGCAGGAGCGCCAGGGCGTCGCCGTAGCGCGAGGGGAGGGCGCGATGGGCCATCCCGGCAACTAGCCTGAGTTCATCGGGAATTGTCAAGTGGCCGGCGCACAGCGCAGAGCCGAAACGCGATACTTGCGGCCACCCCCTCTCACGGACAGCGCATGACCGCTCAAACGATCGAAGGAAACCTCGCCAGCTTCACCGAAAACGACGCATCTGTCCGCCTCATCTGGGCGGTGTTCTCCGTGATCCCCGGCGCCCCGCCTCTCTCCTTTTATGGCTCCCTCGGGGAGGCCCAGATGCTGCTCTACCCAGAGCTTCCCGCGGAAGGCCTGGAGCGGGCTGCCGCCTTCGCGGCGGACCCGGGCACGATTCGCGCGCTGGAAGTCGGCGACTTCATCGACAAGGGCGATGTCGGCATCGCGGCGTTCTCGGGAGCCGCGGCTGTGTTCCAGCTCTTCTTCGGAGACAAGAAGAAGGCGCTCGACACGGACCCGCAGCAGGGGGCAGATGCGGCGCTCAAGGTGCTCGCGATCGCCTACCTCATCCATCAGCTCATCCCCGGCTCGGTAGCGGAGAAGGCGGCGTTGTTCCGGGGTACCCAGGCTGGCGAAGCGCTCCTTACCTGGTACGGTGCGGTGGAGATTGCGTTGCCGTTTGCCGACGACGCGGTGCTGGCCGGCGGATCCGTGATCGGCCGTATGGTCGAGAAGTACGGCGGCGGCCACCTCGCCAAGCTCGATGCGGTGGGGGGCCCCGGGGCGGGCGCGAACGCCCAGGCGATGCTCGGGGCGCTGTCCGGTCCGCTCGACAACGTGATTGCCAATGTGTCGAAATACACCAACCAGATCGCGGACACCGCGAAGACCTACCTACCGCCCGCGATCGCGACGGCCGGTACGGTTGCGGGAGCGGTCGCGACTGCGGCGGACGCCCTCCCCGTCTACCGGCTCTTGGTGGCGCGGTTGGCGGCCGAGGTTTGTCTGGCGCGGGCGGGGTCAGGCCCATCGTCCTGATCGTCGTCTCTACATCTGGGCCCGGATTCGCTTCATGTTGCCTGTACAAGGCGCAAGAGCGTCGGCGACGCGCGCCCGACCTTCCGAGCTGAGGGCCTCAGGCAAGGCTCCCGCCGCCGACATCGGCGTCACGGTAAGCTGCACGATCGCCTCGAAAACCGGGCAGCGCACCTCCATCGCCCGCGGAGGGCGCGCCGCCAGGATGCCTCCGCCGATCACGAGCCCGCCGCCGAGAAGCAGGGTTGTGGGACCTTCCAAGCCAGGCTCACCGGAGATTCCCGAGTTGACCGCCGTGACCAGGCCACCGATCACGAGCGCTGAGCCCCCCAATGAGGCAAGCGCCCACGGCCAGCCCACGCGCTCTTTCACGTCGAGCACGCGGTCCTCAAGCCTCCGCTCCAGGCCCGCCGTCGCGACGCGGACGATCAGCGTGGTCGGCGCGGACCGGCTCACGGGGTGCCCGCCGCGCTGCAGCCGCCCCACCAGCACCTCCCCAACCTGCGTTGCCAGCGACTCCCACCGCTCGTCCTCGACTTCGATGCGTAGCGCATAATTCGGCTCGGAAAGCGAAGAAAGGTCGAGCATGTCTGCGGAGAGCGCGCCCGCCTCCGCCACCGTGTCCTCCGCGAGGCGCTCGGAAACCCGGCGCGGCCCGTCCGCGATCGGCGCCCCACCGTCCGCCCAGTTGGTGTCGGCGTAGCGCCCCGGGCGCGGGGCGGGGAGGGGCAGCGGTGCCGTGTCAATCGTCTCCGCCCAGGCCATCGTCGCAAGCAAGAACAGCGCCATGATTCAGGCTATCGTCCTCCGCGCCGCATCGCTCGATCGACCGACCTGCGCCGGCCGGCTGGAGTTCGCGGTCGCGTTCCGGTAACCTGCGCGCAACAAAGGCGACCCATGGCCAACGAACCCGACAACGCGCACCTGCGCGGCCAATGGTATGGCCCGCTCTCCCTCGGTCCGGCGCGGGAGGTGATGAAATTCGTCACCGAGTGCGACGACTACACCAAGGAGCTCCGCCACGAGGCGGGCGCCTCCGTGTTCAAGGCGCACCCCGGCATCCGCTCGACGATGATCACCGACATGGCGGGGTTGGACTTTGTGTTCAACGCGCCCGTGGAGCAGATGGACCGGCTCGACGATGCCGAGCCCGGCTTTGGCGGGCTGGCGTTCAACCGGGAGCTGCTGGGCGGGATCACGCCGGCGCTCATGGCCCACGGCAAGGACCACGGGCCGGCCCGGCAGCTCGTGATCGAAGCGATCAAGCTCCGCCGGGCGCAGTTCGCCCCGGCCTGCGCGAAAGTGCATCACTACGGCATCCCGATGCTCCGCGAGCCCGCGCGTGGAGTGGAGGTCGACTTCCAAAATGCCATCCACCACGCGGCGGTGAGCATCAGCTTCGAATGGTTGTTCGGCATCACCCCAGGCCCGGATGGCGCCGAGCTGCGGAGCTGGTTGAAAGGGTGTTTTGGGATGAAGTCGGACCAGCCCGTGGCAAATGCACTGGTGCGCTCCGCCTCGCGCATGAAGAACGGCCCCACGGCCGCTCACCGCGCGTTCAGCGAGAAGCACCTGGCCGCAATCCGCCGATGCGCGCCGTACGCGAGCTACCTGGAGGTGGCGAAGCGCCTCGGCGTTCCGGAGGCCGACGTCGCGGCCCACCTCATGTTCGCTGCGGCGTTCAACTCCACTGGCGGCACGTTCACGACGCTGTACCCGGCGATGGCCCAGCTCTCCGTAGACCTCGTGAACCGCGAGCGGCTGCAGAGCGAGCTTCGCGACTTCTCGGGCACGTTGTGGGAGCTCAACAAACTCCCGTTCCTTGAAGACTTCTTCCTTGAGAGCATGCGGCTGTTCGGGCGCCCGAGGCACTACTACCGGCGGGCGCTGGTGGATCTCGAGATTCCGACGAGCGGCGGCGAGAAGGTTCCGGTCAAAGCTGGCACCACGCTGTGCCTCGTCGCGACCGTCGCGCGCCAGGACCGTGCAGTGTGGGGCGACGACGCATCGGTGTTTGACCCGGAGCGGTACGCACGGTCACCGGAGCTGCGCGCCCGTGTGCTTCCCTTCGGCCCCCCCTCGCCAGGCGGCAACGAATTCGGCTGCGCCGGCGCGAGCGAAGGCATGGCGTCCATCCTGTGGAAGTCCCTGGCCGCGGCGCTCGGTCGCTCGGTCGACTGGCGGCTGGAGCCGTGGCCGGAACCCGACGTGGATGCCTTTGAAGGAGTGCGGCCGGCCGAGCTGAAGTGGGTGCGACTCTGAGCGCGCCCGAGCGCCTCAGATGCTGACGCCCGTCTCGAGGTTCTTCGGGTTGAACGTCTCACACGGCCACGGGCGCCGCTCGTCCTTGAGCCGGAGCGCGTTGGCCGCGTCGATCTGAACGGAGAGCTCGCTGAGCTCCGCGTGGAACTTCGCGAACGCCTTGCGTCCCTTCATGTCCGCGTCGAATACCCCCGCCGCGTCCCCCAGGTCCATCAACTTCGGCATCTGCAGTCCCGTGAGCGCCATGATGAGCAGGTACTGCATGGAGGCCTGCACGTCCGCCATCTCCTTGCCAGGCCGGATCTTGGTCCCCATGAACGTGGGATCGAGCACGTACTCATGCACGGTGCCGACAGCCTCGTGCAGGCCCGTCACGCTCCAGATGAACTGGGAGATCACGTCGATGAGGCCTTCGCGGGAGCGGCCGGGGAACATCACGGTCGCCGGTGCTTCGTTGAGGTGCGTCCAGAAGCCATTGAGCTCGATGTCCGCCAGGATCTCTTCCTCGGTGGCGTAGGCGCTCACATACTCGTCCACGAAGCGGTGGATGACGTTGTACAGGGCGAGCGCGTCGGTGAGCCACGGGAAGCGCGCGTCTGGCACGGTTACCCCCTTCCGGGCGACGAGCTGCGGGACCGTGTGGAATCGCATCAGCCCGACGGAGTCGCCAAACGCCTGGGTCAAGGCGTCGTATTCAAGCGCGGAAGCCCGGTGGACGAATCCGTTCTTTGGGCACAACGAGTCCGCCGCGCCCGCGTTGATGGTCACGGTGCGCCAGGTGAACGGCTTGAGCAAAAGGCGCAGGTAGTGCGTCGGGGAGAGCTTGTTCCGGGCCGCCGTCGTGACGTAGTTCGCGATCAGCCAGTGTACGCCCACGAGGTGGTCGGCCACCGTTGTGCCCACCATCAGCGAGCAGCGCCACGCCCACTTCGCGTGGCTCCACTTCGCGGCGTCTTCGCCAGCGGCAGGCCGCAGCACCCATTCGCGGCCTTCACACCAGTAGATCGCGACCGGGTGCTGTTCGGCGTCGAACACGGCGCGAGCGCCGTAGCGCTCGAAGGGCTTGCGCACCGCGTAGTTCCCGAGGAACGTCATATCGTGCTGCCAGGCGGCGCCCGCGAGCTCGGCAGGTTCACCCTCCGAATGCGTGTAGGGCATCACCCGCAGCGCCCCGAGACCTGCAAAGGCGATTCGCGACATCGCGGCGTCGGAGTGCATCTCCTTCCAGTAGTGATACGGTCGCGACATGAAGGAGCCGAGCGGGAGCACTTCCTGAAAGGTGTCCCGCGCCTCTTCGGCCGACACCCATTCATCCGCCGGGTCCTTGATCGGAAACAGGAAGTCGTTGCGCAGCAAGGACAAGATCGCCGTGCGCTTCCAGTCGGCGGCCGGCCAGTCCTCATCGACCGTTGGCAGGTGGAGCTGCGCGCCGGCGCTGCCGAACGGCAGTTGTTTCAGGGTCATCTCCCCCCACATCCGAGGGGGGCGCACCTTGTCCACCGTTGGAAGCTCACTTTTCCACTTCTTGATCGACGCGCGGATCATCTTGAGGAAGAGGCGCGTGTGGAGGTCGAGCCGCTTCACCCGAAGGGAGGGCGCCCCGTAGCGGGTGACGGTGTCGGGCGCGAGCAGAGCTGCCGCGGGCGGGGAGTCGTTCATGGTGTTGCAGTGTATCCGAAGTGACCGCGCGACGTTCGGTTCGGGGGCAGCGCGTGCGGCAGAGGCCCCATGGCCCCGCCGGTTCGGCCACGCTAATCTGGCCGAATGAAACTCACGCCGATTGTGGCCTTGATCGGCCTGCTCTCGCTCGCCTGCACCCTCACCGACGTGAAGGGCGACACGTGCGTAGCCGACGACATGTTCGAAGCGGAGAATGGAGACCGTTACTGTCGCGACGAAGGCGCGCCCTCGGAGTGTGAGGAGGTGGTGGACGCGATCATCGAGGCGTTCGTCACGTGTGGCGACGGCGCCTTCACCGAAGCGGAGCTTCGGGATGAACTGGCGGAGGAAGGCGTCACCTTCGACTGCGAGTCGGCGGTGGCCACCAGCACCGATCTGGAAGAGTGCTACGACGATCTTGCCGATCCGGAGTGCGATAACGGCGTGGCGGTGATGACGGACGCGTGCGAGGGCTCAGTGCTCGGGGTGCAGTAGCGGCGGCGGGCGGTGGCCGAAAACGCGGCGACCGTCAGCGCGTTAGCCGCCCCCGCCATGTTCACCTTCGATACCGAACGTCTCAACAAGCTCGAAGCCCTCCGCGCCGAGGGCATCAACCCCTATCCCACGGGCAAGCTCCCGAACCTGTCCGCGGCACAGGCGTTGGCCCTCGGGGAAGGCAAGGAAACGACCGAGTCTCTGGCGGAGCTGGGTCAGGACTTCCGCTTCGCGGGCCGACTCATGTTCAAGAACGACATGGGCAAGGCTGGCTTTGCGCGGGCACTCGACCGCACAGGGCGCCTGCAGGTCTACGTGAAGAAGGATCTCGTCGGGGAGGCCGGCTTCGCCGTGTGGAAGAAGCTGGATCTCGGCGATCAGATCGAGGTCGAAGGCGGGTTGATGCGCACCCGCACCGGCGAGCTCACGCTCCAGGCCACCTCCATCCGCCTCGTTGGCAAGTGCATCCGCAGCCTGCCGGACAAGTGGCACGGCATGGAAGATGCTGAGCTTCGCCGTCGCCAACGCTACGTCGACCTGTTCGTGAACGACGGCGCGCGGGAAACGTTCGTGAAACGCAGCCGGATCGTCCGGTACATCCGTACCTTTTTTGAGGAGCGCGGGTTCCTGGAAGTGGAAACGCCGATGATGCACGCCATCCCGGGCGGGGCCACGGCGCGGCCCTTCCAGACGCACCACAACGCGCTCGACATGGAGCTGTTCTTGCGCGTTGCGCCTGAATTGTTCTTGAAGCGCCTGATCGTCGGCGGGCTGGAGCGCGTGTTCGAGGTGAACCGGAACTTCCGGAACGAGGGGCTCGATGCGACGCACAACCCCGAATTCACCATGTTGGAGTTCTACTGGGCCTATGCCCAGTGGGAGCAGCTCGCCGACCTCACCGAGGAGCTGCTGCACGGGCTCACGACGGAGGTTTGCGGGGGCGAGAACATCCAGTATCAGGGGCGGGAGATCAGCTTCGCCCGCCCCTTCCGGCGCGCGGGGTACGATGAGCTTGTGGCCGAGGCGGCCGGGATCGCGCTCGCCGATGTGCGCAACATCGAGAAGCTCCGCGCCTTCATCGGCGATGGCGCGCCCAAGAGCCTCGGCGCCTGTTGGGAGCGCATCTTTGACGAGCACATCGAGAAAACCCTCGTCAACCCGACGTTCGTCACTCGCTTCCCGATCGAGATCTCGCCGCTCGCCCGCCGCAACGACGCCGAGCCCGACCTTGCCGACCGCTTTGAACTGTTCGTCGCGGGCCGCGAGATCGCGAACGCCTTCAACGAGCTGGCCGATCCCGTGGACCAGGCTCAGCGCTTCGAGGCGCAAGTGAGCGCCAAGGACGCCGGCAACGAGGAGGCGATGCACTTCGACGCCGACTACGTGGAAGCGCTCTGCTACGGAATGCCGCCGACAGCCGGGGAGGGGATCGGCATCGATCGCCTCGTGATGCTGCTCACGGATTCGCTCAGCATTCGGGACGTCATCCTGTTCCCGACGCTGCGCAACAAGGCTTAGCTCGCCGCTGTCCCGGTTCGTCTGCGCTAGCTCCGGGCGTGGCCCGGTGAGTTAGGGCGCGCGGCCTCCTATGGACTTCGAGCTCCTCATCGCGCTCAGCCACCTCCGATCACGTCGTCAAGACGCGGGGATTTCGCTGATCGCCCTCCTCTCCGTTGCCGGTGTAACGGTGGGCGTTGCCGTGCTGATCATGGTGTTGTCGGTCATGGAGGGCTTTGAGATCGATCTTCGGAAGAAGATCCTTGGTAATCAGGCGCATATCCTGGTTCTGGCCTACGGTGGGCCGGTCGAAAGCCCGCTGGAGCTGGCGAAGAAGATTGAGGGGGTTGAAGGCGTGGAGGCCGTTACTCCGTTCATCTACGGCGAGGTGATGCTCAAAAGTACCTACGGCGTCTCCGGCGCCATCCTCAAGGGGGTGGACCCGCAGCGGGCGCTGAAGGTGAACGACATCGCCTCCGACATCGAGGTCGGGCCTCGCGGCGCGCCCGCCAGCGACGGAGAGCGCGCGGCGATTCTGGCCGGCCTTCACGCTCCGGAGCCCGCGATCGCGCAAGACATAGGCGACACCGAGATGTTTCCTGGGATCATCCTTGGGGATGGCCTGGCTGAGGTGTTGCGTGTGTACCCGGGCGACAAGGTGTTTGTCATCAATCCGATCGGCGCGGGCACCGGCCCGATGGGGATGCCGATGCCAACGACGCGCACGTTCCGCGTCGCAGCGCTCGTGCACACGGGCATGTACGAATACGACACCAAGTGGAGCTACATCACGCTGGGGGACGCGCAGGAGTTCATGCAGTTGTCCGACTCCGCAACCGGCCTCGAAGCCCGGGTACGGGAGGATCTGGTGTGGGAGGTCCCTGAGGTGAGCGCCCAGGTGGAACAGGCGGTGGGGCCGCTGTTTTACGCGAAGAACTGGCTCACGATGAACGAAGCGCTATTTCGTGCCTTGGCGATGGAAAAATGGGTGATGGGGCTCATCCTCGCGCAGATCGTGAGCGTCGCCGCGCTGGGCATCGTGACCAACCTGATCGTCATGGTCATCACGCGGTCGCGAGAGATCTCGATCCTCAAGGCCGTGGGGGCGTCGGCCCGGATGATCCGCACCATCTTCGTGATGGAGGGGCTCGCGGTTGGGCTCGTTGGCACCGGCCTCGGGGTGTCGCTTGGGTTAGCGGGCTGCGCCATCCTCAGCCGCTACCACTACCCCCTCGATACCAACGTGTACTACCTCGACTCCTTGCCGGTCGTCATCGTCCCGGAAACCGTCGCGGTGGTCGCGATCGGCGCCGTGATCGTGTGCTTCCTGGCCACCTTGTACCCGTCGTCGCGGGCGGCAGCGATGCACCCCGTCGATGGCCTGCGGTACGAGTGATGGGGGTCGCCGTCGAAGTCCAGGGTGTATCGCGTCACTTCGTGAAGGGTGGGGAGCGCATCGAGGTGCTTCGCGACGCCGACCTGGTGCTGGCGGCGGGCGAGTGCGTCGCGATCGTCGGCCAGAGCGGCTCGGGGAAGTCCACCTTCCTGCACCTTTTGGGAGGGCTGGAGCCCCCGACCAAGGGTCAGGTCTTGGTGGATGGCGCTTCGCTGTACAAACGAACCGCCGCGAGCCTCGATCTGTTTCGCAATGCAAGTGTCGGCTTCATCTTCCAGTTCCACCACTTGCTCCCCGATCATTCGGCGCTGGACAACGTGGCGATCCCCGCGATGGTGGCACGCGTGCCAAAGGCCGTCGCGCGAGAGCGGGCGAGGGCGGCGCTGGAGGCTGTGGGCCTCGGCCACCGGATCGGCCACAAGCCGGGGGAGCTGAGCGGCGGCGAGCAACAGCGCGTTGCGATCGCACGGGCCCTGCTTCTGAAGCCGGGCCTGCTCCTTGCGGATGAGCCCACCGGGAACCTCGACCCCAACACGGCGGCCGAGGTGATGTCGTTGTTGTTGGACTTGAACCGGGCGCAGGGCGCCACGTTGGTGGTCGTTACCCACTCGCTGGACCTGGCGCGGCGCTTTCCGCGGATCCTCCGGGTAACGGAAGGTCGCTTCATGGAGGCCGCGTGAAGCGTCTGCTCCTGGCGCTGCTCGCGGGTGGCCTACCATTCACAGCGTTGGCCGCGGATCCTGCGGCGCCGCCGGCGGCCCCCGTCCCGGCCCCGGCAGCGATGCCGCCGGCGATTCCGGCGGCCCCCGTTGCCTCGGAAAGCGCGGCACCCGTTGTGCTGGATGAAGCGGGCGCGCCGCTCTATGCCACCGGTTCCGTAGGCCGGGTCCAGGTGGTTGGCCTCCGCCGCGTGGAAGAAGCGGCGATCCTCGATGCGGTAGGGCTGCGTGCGGGGGACACGCTGGCCCCCTGGAAGTTGCAGCGGGACATCCGGTCGATCTGGCGCACCGGGTACGTCAACGACGTGGTCGTTCGCATCGCGCCGAGCGAGGTCGGGCAGGTGGTCACCTTCGTCGTGACCGAGAAGCCGGCGATCCAGAAGGTCGTGTTCTCCGGCAACAAGAAGATCAAGGACGATGATCTTCAAGAGGCGGTGGACATCACGACCCTGAGCGTGCCCTCCGACCAGCGCATCGCGCAGAACGTGCGCACCATCCGGGACAAGTACCTGGAGAAGGGGTTCTACCTCGCCACGGTGGAGCCGATCCTCACCCCCGTCGGGGACGATCTGGTCGATCTCGAATTCAAGATCACCGAGAACCGCAAGGTCATCGTTCAAAGCATCGACATCACGGGGAACGTGGGCGTGCCCGATGCGAAGATCAAGCGCTTCCTCCAGACGAAGGAGGGCGGGATCGTTCCGTGGCTCACGAGCTCGGGTAACTTCATCGAGGACAACCTCGAGAACGACACGTACGTCGTGCGCTCGGTGCTGCTGGAAGAGGGGTACGTCGAGGCCCAGGTCGACCAACCCAAGGTCTTCCTTTCGCCCGACAAACGCCACATCTTCATCACCATTCACGTAACCGAGGGCCCGCGGTACAAGATCGGCAAGCTCAGCCTCACGGGCGACTTCCTGGCCGAAGAAGGGCTCACGCAGGGCGCCGTTCGCGCGCTCGCCGAGGGCAAAGACCTTCGGGATGTCGAGGAGGCCTTCCAACGAGACAAGAAGGCTGGCGCCGTGATCACCGACGACTGGACTCCAAAGGTTGAGCGTCGCCTCTTTGATTTCTCTGGACAGAACCAGCCGATCAAGACGGGGGACTGGTTCAAGATCACGACGATGCAGGGGGTCACACAACGCATCTCCGATCTGTACGGAGATCAGGGCTACGCCTTCGCAAACATCGTCCCGCTCCCTTCGCCCGACCCCGCTTCAGGCGTCGTCGATCTCACCTTCGACATCCAGAAGGGTGAGAAGATGAAGATCGGCCACATCAACATCACCGGCAACGACCCCACGTTCGACAAGGTTGTACGCCGCGAGATCCCGATCAACGAAGGCGAGGACTACCAGGGGAGCCGCATTCGCGAAGCGCGTGAGCGGCTCGAACGGCTCGGCTTCTTCGAAACCGTGGAGATCAGCACGCCCCGGGCGTCGGAAGACAAGACGCTGGATATGAATGTGGACGTGTCTGAGCGCCCGACCGGCAGCTTCACGGTCGGCGCCGGGTTCTCGTCGGTGGACTCGTTCCTCCTCACGGCGAACATCCAGAAGTCGAACTTCTTCGGGCTGGGATGGGTCGTGTCGATCGCCGGCAACATCAGCAAGCCGACGCAGACCGCGAACATCGACTTTTACGACCCGTACTTCCTCGACTCGCGCTGGACGCTGCGGGTGAGCGGCTTCTACAACCAGCGCAGCTACATCGAGAATGAGTACCAGCGCGGTGGTGTATTCCAGGTTGGCCGCTATCTCGACACTCGCGACGACATTCGCTTGGCGCTCGACTACACGTTGGAGGACAACGGGCTGCTCTCGCTGGATGAGTACAAGGAGCGCCTCTACGGCGGAGAGCTGTACCGAAACGGCGTGACGTCCTCCGGCGGCATCACCTTCGAGATCGACAAGCGCAACAACCGGATCAACGCCACGCGCGGCGTGAAGTTCTCGCTGTCGACCGACCTGTCTGGCGGTTTCCGCCTCAACGACAAAGAGGTGGTGAGCATCTTCGGCGGCGACTTCAACTACTGGGAAACGAAGGCGAACTTCCGCTTCTACCAGCCGCTCGTGAAGGACGACTGGCTGGTGTTCAAGTACAACCTGAGCGCCGGCCGGATCCAAAGCACCGATGGCAGCATCGTGCCGTACATCCATCGGTATCGCGCGGGCGGCATCCTCAGCATCCGCGGCTTTGAGCCCTACGCGCTCGGCCCCTCGGTGCGCGGCACCGGGTACAAGGACTACACCCAGGAGCGCTCCTCGTTCGTCGGCACCGACGATCCGCAGGCGGCCGATGATCGCCTCGTGATCGGCGGCACCGAGACCCTGATCAACCAGCTCGAGATTGAGTCGCCGATCATCAAGTCGGCTGGAATTTCGCTGGTCGCGTTCTTCGACGCCGGGAATACCTTCGGCGACGTGCAGGGGAACGGCCACGTTGATCTGCTCGACCTTCGAACCAGCGTCGGCTTCGGCGTGCGCTGGTTCAGCCCCATCGGTCCCTTGCGCTTCGAGTGGGGCTTCCCGCTGGAACCCTACCCCGACGAGCGCAAGGCCGTGTTCGACTTCACCATCGGGAGCGCCTTCTAGGCGATCCGGGAGACTCTGATGTTCAAACGCTTCTTCCTCCTATTGGCGATGTGCTTCTGCGTCGCTGGCAACGCCCTGGCCGAAGTCAAGGTCGCGGTCGTCGACTTCCAGAAAGCCCTCAACGACGTGAACGAGGCCGCCGGCGTTCGCAAGAAGCTGGAGTCGATGTACGGCGAGCGGAAGGTGGCCATCGAGAAGATGCAGTCTGCCCTGGAGGCCAAGAAGGTCGACCTGGACAAGCAGTCGGTCATCCTCAGCGACTCGGCCCGCAAGGCCAAGGAGGAGGACTTCATGAAGGCGCAGCTCGAGTTCCAGCAGACGTACTCGCGCTACGAGAGCGAAATGCAGCAGGCGTACTACGCCGCGATGCAGGACTTCATCGAGAAGATGAAGAAGATCGCCGTCGCGATTGGGCAGGAACGCGGCTACACCGTGGTGCTTGAGGCCACGGAGGGCGGCGTGGTGTACTGGTCCGACTCCATCGACATCACGGACGAGCTCATCAAGCGTTACAACGCCGCGAATCCGGCGGTAGCGCCGAAGAAGTAGCCGGTGAGGCTCGCCGCGCTGGCGGAGGCGGTCGGTGGGCTCGTCGAGGGCGATGCTCACCTGGAGATCGTGGGCGTCGCCGGGCTGGAAGAGGCCGGTCCGGCGCAGCTTTCGTTCCTGAGCAACCGTCGGTACGCGACCTTGTTCCGCAAGAGCCGGGCTGGCGCGGTGCTGGTGGCGAAGGGGGAGTCGGCGAACGGAAGAACCGTGGTGCGTTGCGACGATCCATACCTGGCGTTCGCCAAGGCGCTCGCGATCTTCCACCCCGAGCCCAAGGCGGCGCCGGGAATCCACCCGCTTGCGGTCGTGGAGGGCGTGGCGAGCGGGGCCACGGTGATGGCGTTCGCTTACGTCGGGGCGGGCGCGGTCGTGGGGGAGGGGACCGTGCTCCAGCCGCATACCTACGTGGGGGCCGGGGCGAGCGTCGGGCGCGATTGCAGGTTGATGGCCGGCAGCGTGGTGATGGACGGCTGCGTTGTGGGCGATCGGGTGGTGCTCAACCCCGGCGCCGTGATCGGCGGCGAGGGGTTCGGCTTCGTTCCCACTCCGACCGGGCTGGTGAAGATCCCGCAGACGGGTCGCGCGGTGGTGGCGGAGGACGTGGAGGTCGGCGCGAACAGCTGCGTCGATCGCGCCGCGATGGGAGACACGACCGTGGGAGCTGGGTCCAAGCTGGATAATCTGGTGCAGATCGGCCACGCCGCGGAGATCGGCGCCCACAACGTTTTGGTCGCGTACAGCGCTGTGGCGGGGAGCACGCGAACGGGGACGGGCGTGACCATGGCAGCGCGCACGCTCCTTTTGGGCCACCTCGACATCGGGAGCGGGGTGACCATCGGCGCGATGAGCATGGTCACCGGCGATGTAGCCGCGGGCGAGAAGCGCACCGGCTCGCCGGCGATGGAGCACCGGGAGTGGCTGCGAATGGTTTCGGCCCAGAAGGAGCTGCCTGAGCTGCTGAAGCGGGTAGCGGCGCTGGAGAAGAAGCTCGGGGGCTCGTGAGCGGCCGGGCTCCGAGCTGGGAGGATCGGGCCGTTGGCACTCCGCTGCGTCCCTGGCAGGCGAACGCAGTCGAAGCGCTGGTTGTACGCCTGGCCCAGCCAGGAGGTCGGGTGTGCCTTGTGGCCCCACCGGGTGCTGGAAAGACCGTGTGCAGCCTCGCGATCGCGGCCCGCCTGGGACTGCCGGTGGAGGTTCGCGCGCCGACCACGGCGCTCGTTGCCCAATGGCAGGATCGCGTCCAGCATGTGCTTGTCGCGACCGGCCTCGACGCAGCGCCGCCCCCCATTCGGGTCTGCACCTACGCCGCCGGCGAGTCCTTTGCGGCCGCAGCCCTGGTGATCCTCGATGAGTGTCACCACCTCACTGCGGCGTGGGGCGTCGCGACGATAGGGGCCCTCACGCCGAACCACCGCGTGCTCGGACTCACGGCCACACCACCCATCGGCGCGGCCGGCTGGGATCGGTTCGTCGAAATAATGGGCGCTGAACCTGTGGAGATCGCGGCACCGCCACTGGTTCGTGATGGTCAGCTTTGCCCGTTCGCCGATCTCGCCTGGCCCGTGGTCGTGGAACTGGATGACCTGGGCCCCCTCCGCGCGCTGGATGCCGCTCTGACCGAGCTGGAGCAGCGGTTCGCCGCGCGCTTTGGCGTGTGGGAGGCATGGCGCTTGCGGGATGATCTCTGGGCGCTCACCGAGGCGCGATTTGGCGGAGAGAGCGGCTTGCTCGTCGCCCTGTGCAGGCTCCGAAACGCCCGGGGAGCGGCCCTGCCCGACGACATTGTCCCCGAGCCGGAGCTGCTCGCCCCACCCACCCTGCACGACCGCGCGCTCGCATTATGGGCGTTTTCGCCGAAGGAAACCGAAGTGCTGCACGGCTTGCGCGCGGCCGGGTTCCGGGTGGGTGCTGCGGGCCCCGTCCTGGAGGATGATGTGGCCTGGCGGGCGTTGGCGGGCACGGGAGCACGCGTAACCGGAGCGATCGAGGTCCTCGCGCTGGAGCACGCGGCGCGCGGCGACGGGATTCGGGCGTTGGTCGTGTGTGATCGTGATGTCGACGGCGATCGGCTTGCCGCGCGCGAGGTGCTGCGCGCGATGGTGGCCCATCCCCAAACCGACGTGCTCGACCCCGTCCTCGTCACGGGCTCCGTGTTCTGGGTAGATGACGACCTCTGGGAGCGTGTGGAGCGTGAGATCCCCGAGCTTCCCTGGGTGAAACACCTCGGCCACCATGAAGTGGACGTGGCGGGCTGGTCCACGGCGGAGCGCGTGCAGCTCGCGACGCGCTTCCTCGACCGGGGTCTCACACGTTGCCTCGTCGGCACGCGCCACCTGCTCGGCGAAGGCTGGGACTGTCCGGCCGTGAACGTGGTGATCGACCTCACGGGGATCACCACCTCCGTCACGGTGAACCAGGTTCGCGGCCGCGCGCTCCGCCCCCACGCGCCCGACCCCTCCAAGGTGGCGTCGTTGTGGGACGTGGTGGCGATCGCGCCGGGCGTTCCCGACGGGGACCGGATGCTCAACGAGCTGGTGGCTCGTCACCGGCACACGTTCGGGGTGGATGGGGAGGGGCGCATCGCGGCCGGCGTGGCGCGGATCGATCCGGTGTTCGAAAGCGGGCTCTCAGGGGTGCTCGCGGGGATCGCCCCGCTGCGCGAACGGATGCGCGAACGTGCGGGAGGCTGGGCGCTCACGGCCCGGCGGTGGGCCGTTGGCTGCGACTATCGGGATGCTCGAGTATGGCGGGCCTCGGGCGTCGGTGCGGCGCTCGGCGCGGTGCGTCCGAAGGGGATCCCGCCGCCTTCGCCACAACCGGCGGGGCCGGCGTCGATCCCTGCGCTCATTCTGGAGGCTGGCTGGCGGGCGCGGTTGGCCGGGGGACTCGGTGTTGTCGGCGGAATGCTCGGCGGGGGGCTCGTCGCTTTCGGGCTGCTCGCAGCGGGAGTGGGAGGCTTGCTGGCCGGTTTCGCCGGCATCCTGGCGCTGGCGAGCGCCGCAGGGGTGGGGGTCTGCGTTGGCCTCCTGCGCCGGGCGGCCCTGCTGGGCTCCCTGAGCCGGCAACGTGCGATCGTTTCCTCGCTGCACGATGCGCTTCGGGTCGTTGAACCTGCGATAGGAGAGCTTCGCAGCGGTGAAGATGGATGGTGGGTGGAGGGAGGAGCTGGGCCCGCGCAGCGGTTCGCGCGCGCCCTCGCGGAGCTTGTCGGCCCGGTTCGGATGCCGCGGTATCTGCTGGTCGAGGGGGATGGCACCTCGTGGCCCGTTCCGGAGGAGCTCGGTGCCCGACGCGACCTTGCGGAGCGGTTCGTCGAGGCCTGGTCCGTTCACGTCGGCCCAGCAGCAGCCATCTACGCCCGGAATCCAGAGGGTCGGGCGCGGCTCCAGGCGCTGTGGCGGCGCGGTGCCGGATCGGTAGCAACGGTGCGCATCGTCGAGACTTGGGAGTAGGGGCGACCTGTGCCATACTCCACGATCATGCTCCTCCTCCTTGCGCTCGCCTGCGCCTCCGACGCGCCGGACTCCTCCTCGACATCCGACACCGACACGGGCGACACGTCGAGCGCCGCCGACACCGGGGACACCGCCGATTCCGTCGACACGGGGGATTCCGACCCGGGACCGCCAACGTTCAGTCGCGACGTCTTTCCGGTATACGCGGAGCGGTGTGGCGACTGCCACCGCGACTGGGGCGGCCCGGACGACGCCGAGCGCGTGTACGACGCGCTCTTGGACCCGGATCGTGAGCCGAAGCCCATCGTGGTGCCGAGCGACCGCGAGGGGAGCTGGCTCTACGACAAGGTCGCGCACGAACGCCCGGAGGATGGCAAGGAGCAGATGCCGCCCGTGTGCACCCACCTTGAGGCGGAGGAGCTCACGGATCTCGCCGCGTGGATCGACGCCGGTGCGGCCAACGACGAAACCTGGCGCACCTTCTATCAATTCACGTGGATGTCCCGGCATTGCCACAACTGCCACGAGGACTGGGGGGGCATGGATGCCGATGGGGTGCTCGAGTATCTGACGACACATTCGGAGTCGGAGATGCCGCTCATCAAGCCGGGAGACTCCGCCTCCTCCCTCCTCTACCTCAAGGTCGCCTCCGACATGCCGCCGTTCGGCGACCGCATGCCGCTGGAGTTCGAGAAGCTCGAGGCCAGCGCCATCGAGGCCATTGGCTTGTGGATTGACGCCGGCGCGCTCAACGACTGAGCGCGCGGGGCTACGCCAACCCCTGCTGGAGCATCCGCAAGGTCAAAAGCGCTTCCCGGGCGAGCTGCGGCCGGGCGAACCGGAAGCCCTGCGCCCGCGTGCACCCGAGCTGGCGCACCGCGGCCGCTTCTTCGTCCGTTTCCACGCCCTCGGCAACCGTGCTCATCCCGAGCGCCTTCGCGATCGAAACCAACCCGCGAACGATCTCCGCGGTGCTGGGCTCCGTCGTAACCGCACGCGTGAACGAACGATCGATCTTCAAGCAGCGCACCGGAAACCGGCGCAGGTGTGAGAGCGAGGACCAACCGGTCCCGAAGTCGTCGAGCGCGAAGTCGACGCCGGCCGCCACGAGGCGATCCATGATGCGGGTGATCTCGTCCGGGCGCTCCACGAGCACGGTCTCGGTGATCTCGATGATGAGGCTATGCCGCCGCATTCCAGGGATCGCAGCCGCCGCTTTCAGCATCTCCACAAAGCGCGGATCGTGGAGTTGGCGGGCGCTCGCGTTCACATGGAGGCCGAAGTCCTCCGAGACGACGCCCTCGCGGAGCGCCTCCATGAGCCACGCTACCGACTCCTCCAGCACGCACACGCCCAGGTCGGTCCCGAGCCCAAGCTCCTCGGCGATGCCGACGAAGTCGACCGGGCTCACCTCCCCGAGATCCGGGTGCCGCCACCGCGCGAGCGCCTCCGCGCCGATTACGCGTCCCTCGTCGAGATCCACAATGGGCTGGAACGCGACGCGGAGTTGCTTGTGCCGGATCGCCGCCGGCAGATCAACGGAGAGCCTGGAGCGCCGGCTGATCCGGTTTCGCATCTCCGGGTCGGCGATGAGGAAGCCCGTTCGCCCGTCTTCACGCGCGGTGTACATCGCGACGTCCGCATCCCGAATGAGCTCGTCCACCCTGGAGCTTCCGTCGCCCATCACCGCACCGACCGTGCCCGAAACCTGAACCACGCGCCCGTCGATCTCCAAAGGAACGGAGAGCGTCCGTTCAATCCGCCGCGCGGCTGCGCGCATCTGCGCTTCGCCGTTGATGGGCTCGAGCAGCACGCCGAACTCGTCCCCGCCCAGTCTCGCCACCGTGTCCGCAGGGCGAACGGCCGCCAGAAGCTGGACCCCTACGCTGCGGAGCAGCTCGTCCCCCACCGAGTGACCATGCTGGTCGTTCACCTGCTTGAACCGGCGCAGATCGATGAACAGCACGGCGAACTTCCGGCTGCTGCTCGTCTTTGCTAGCTCCACCGCGTGCCGCACCTCGTCAACAAAATAGCGGCGGTTGGGAAGGTTGGTGAGCGGGTCTCGGCTCGCGGCGTCCATGAGCCGGGACTCCGCTTCCTTGCGCGCCTGGATGTCGGAGATCCCGCCCGCGAGGCGCTCGGGCCTCCCATCGGCGCCCATTGAGAGCTTCGCCCGCACCAACGCCCACGTCCACCGATCTCCACCCGCACCAAGGCGAATCTCACAGACGAGGTGCTCGGTGTCGCCCTCGAGGTGCCGCTGGAACTCGGCCTGGAGTAGCTCCAGGTCGTCAGGGTGAATGGCGGCGCGCGCCGTCTCGAGGTCGATCTCGCCTTCCGGCAAGCTGGCGAGCTCCCGGCACCGCGGGGAGAGGTGCAGTTGTTTGCGGGCGAGATCGATCTCCCAGAGCCCGTCATGCGCGCCGAACACCGCACGCTGGAACCGGGCGTCGCTCTCGACGATGCGGCGCTCGGCGGCCCGTTGTTCGGAGAGGTCCGTCCGTACCACGAGCACGCGATTCACTTGCCCGACGTCATCGAACACCGGTAGAACGCGAGCGCGGCAGAGGTAGGTGCCTCCCTCGACGTTAAGGCCCTCAAGCTCTCCCTCCCAGGCCTCGCCCTTGGTGATCGCGGCGTCGATGTGCGCGACGAGGCTCGCGTCGTGGTGGGGGCCTTGTACGAGCGCCGGCGCCATCTTGCCGATGGACTCCTCGCCGCAGAAGCCGGTGAGCCGGGACCACGCGGAATTGACGTGGGTGTAGCGTCCTTCACGGTCGAACAACTCAACCGAATCCGTGACGGCACCAAGGGCGCTCAGCAGGGCTCGGAGATCGGCGGGAACGGGTTGCACGGGCGGGGCGCCGTCTACCATACCGGAATCAAGCGTGGGCGTGGGCACGGCGTGGCTCGATCGGGCCTGCTCTTCCATCTTTCGTTCGCTCCGGGCGTTGGCCACACGCGCGCTTCGGTCGCGGTCGGCCATTCTTTAGGGCGGCGCCGCGATGAGCTGCAGATTAAGTCCGGGAGTGGCAGGCCGTGCCGTGCTGGTGCCGGTCCCGGTCTTCAAAACCGATGGAGCGCCTCGGAAGGGGACGCTCGGTGAGTTCGATTCTCATGGCCTGCCGCCAGCCTCACCCCGGGAGGGTGCCGACCTCGGCGAGGTTGGCGCGCCCGAGCACGCACTTCACATCCTCGTGGATGTAGATCATCTCTTCAAACGCCGCGGACTGCGTGCCATCCGACACAACGGGGCGAACGGCGAACATCCCGTCCAGCCGAACCGGGTGAAGGCGGTGGAGGCGGTTCTTCGGTAGCAGCGTGGCCAGGTGGGCGGAGCGGGGAAAGCCAGTCGCGAGCAGTCCCTCTCTGGGGAGCACTCGATGGCCCACGGCGTTCTTGTTCTTCAGGGTGAGGCGTTGGTTGCAGGCCCAGGCCTGGCTCACGATGTAGAGCTCGCCGCATGTCTTCCAGCGGCTCGCGAAGCCGCAGGCCGCCCTGGTACATTCGCGAGCTTGTTGGAGGACGAACGGCTCGTCGGCGGTACCGAAGCAGCGCGTAACCCCGAAGTCCCCATAGGCGTCGTTGGTGGCGGGGCCGAGGTCGATGCTGATGAGGGAGCCGGCGGCGAGCGCCGGACCTTTACCGATTCGCGGCAGCGGACTGGCGCGACCGACGTCCGCGCCCATCTCGACCTCGGGCGGATGGTACCACGTCGAAAAACCGTGCTCGCCCAGGCGGGTTTCCGCGAGCTCTACAATGTCGCGCGCGTGCATACCGGCCTCAAGCCGCCCACACACGTCGGCGACCATGGCGATGGCGCGACGCTGAGCGTCATCGAAGGCGGCGATGACGGGCGGAAGTTCGGGACGGCTCACGGCGGCACGCTAACCAGAAACGGGGGGCGCCGCATCGACGACCAGCCGGCTCCAATCGGGGTAGCTCGGTCCTTCGCCGTACAACAAACGGTAGGTGAGCCACGTGCTGGTGACGCGCTTCACGTAGTGGCGCGTTTCGCGGAAGGTGATGCTCTCCGTGTAGGTGTCGGCCGGCGCGTCCGCGGGCAGGGCCGCGAGCCATCGATCCGAGTTGCCCGGGCCGGCGTTGTACGACGACAAGGCGAGCATCGGGCTGCCGCCGTAGTCCTTGAGCAGGGAGTCAAGGTAGTATCCACCGATCGCGAGGTTGGTATCGACGTCGTAGATCTGGGAGGAGCTGTACGAGCGCCCCATCTGCTTGGCCACCATCTTGGCGGTGCCCGGCATCAACTGGCTCAAACCACAGGCGCCGGCGTGCGACTTGATCTTCGGGTTGAAGTTGGACTCTTCCCGCACCAGCGCGTGAAAGAGCTGCGCATCCCAGCCGAACGACCCGGCGGCCGTGCTCACCTCCCCCCAGTAGCGCTGCGGGAATGCGACGCGGAGCACCTTGTAGGCGTTGGGACCGAGCGTTTCGGGCGGGTGGGTGCGGAGCCACGCGCGTAAGCGGTCGTGACCGATGAGGAAGTCGCCCGCCCTCGTTTCGAGGCCCATCCGGATCGCAGCGAGCGAGCCATCCAGATTCTCCTCGGGCACCGTCGCCAGCTCAGCCAGCGCCTCGCGCACCAGACCGACGCGGGCCAGGGCCAGCATCGCCTGGCCCGCGCGCGACTGGATGAACGCCTCCGGCACCTGCCAGGGGGCGGAGTCGCTGTCCATCGGTGGGCGCCCCAGCGCTGCCGCCCGCGCCGGATCCAGCCGCGCGAGCTGCGCCGCGGCGAGGCCGCCGTAGTAGTGCCACGGAGCCAGCTTCGCGACGGCCTCTAGGCGATTCGCCGCCTCGATCTTCGCTGCTGCGTCTGACGTGAGCTGATTGTCGGCGGGCCAGGCCCGCCACCTCCCAGCCCAGTACATCGAGGCGAGCACGTCGGTGGGGGCGGCGGCGAGCGGAATTCGGGTCGAGGCTTCGTCGGCGATGCGGATGGCTCCGTGCACGTCGCCGGCTAGCCAAGCTCCCCAGGCCAGTCTCCACCCGTCTTCCGCTGCGAGGTCGCCGTCCGGGTAGGTGTCCATCCCCTTTTGCCACAGCGCGCGCGCGCCGGGCAGATCGCCGCTGTCCTGCAGCGCAATTCCGCCGAGAGCGTACCCGTCGTCGGCCATGCTGTGCGCCGGGTACCACTCCGGGATGTGCGCGTACGCGCGGGCCGCGTCGCCGCTGCGCTTGATGCGCTCGTAGGATTTTCCGGCCAGATAGAGCGCTTTCGCCCCGCGCTCGGGGTCTTTTTCCCTGCACGCCTTACCAAGCGGCTCGAGGATCCCGGCCGCTGTCGTAACGTTATTGAGCTTGTGCTGCGCGCGGCCATAGGCGTACCGTGCCACGCAGGCATCGGCCGCGTACGCCTCCATGCCGTCCTTCAAGAGCGCCACCGCCCCGTCGAAATCACCCCGTTCCTGGAGCCGATCCGCCCGCCAAGCCTTGTCGGCGCCGTCTGGCTGGTACCACTCAGCAATCGCGCGGTCTTCGACGGTGCCGGGGTAGTGGCGGTAGAGCCGCTGCGCGAAGGGGAGGGCTTCCTTCGAGCTTTTGCCGACGCGTTGCCAGAGCCACGCGAGCGCCTTCTCGGAGCCCTGCGCCGGGTCGGATCGGGCGGCGAGGGCCTCATACACACCGCGCGCGTCGGCATCGCGACTTGCATCGTGGTAGGCGGTGGCCAGGGCGAGGCGCGCGCGCACTGCAATGGGCGAATCGCTCTGACCCACCCGCTCCAACCGTCCGATCGCTTCCACCGATCGGCCCGCCGCAATCAGCGACTCACCGGCGACCAAGGCAACGTATTCGGGGGGAGGTGTCTGCGCCTTCTCCACCGGGTCAAGGAGCTTCGCCGCCTCCGCGGCCTGCCCTGCGCGGATCAGCTCCCAGGCTTGCAAGAAGGCGAAGTCGGCGGCGTTCGCGCCCGCCAACGAGGAGCGGTCCACCTTGGCGAGGCCCGCGACTGCCGCCGCGTGGTCGCGGCTCCCGAGCGCGGCCGTTACGGCTTCGGGCAACGGCAGTGCCGGCTCCAGTGCGCCCGGGGCGAGGGTGGCGTAGTCGGCGGGGGCGGCCAGCGCGGCGAAGAGGAGGAGGAGGAGCATGGCGGGAGCCCGATGTAACCGACGCGGCCGCTGCGTTACGTGCACGCGCCCATGCTGCTCGCCGCCGCCGCCGCCCTCGCGATGGAGCCCGCTTCGCCGGACTACCATGGCCACTGCCAAACGCCGCGCTGGTCCCCCGATGGGCGGTGGCTCAGTTGGGAGGTGAACTACCTTGAGAAGCAGGCGGTGGAGCTCTATGTGAGCGCGTTCGGCTCCACGTCGCCGCCACGAAAGGTGGGGCCGACGGCCACGTCGAGCTCGCTTACCGCCGGTTTCGCCGTGAGCGGGGGCTTGCGAATGGTGGTGCATGAAATAACGTTTTCTCCGCCCTCGCTGAATCGATTCGTGTACAGCTCCAGCGGCGGCTCCGAGGATTACGATCTCTACCTCGATGGGGCGGGCACGGTGGCGACCGGGCCAGGCGCGGATGGGAACGCAGCCTGGAGCCCCGACGGGAAGTCTCTGGTGTTCACGTCGTCGCGCACCGGCCAGGGGGACTTGTACCTGCTGAGCCTGGGCGTCGCCGGCGCGCAGCCCCTCCGACTCTCCGGCGATCCGCTCGCGAGTGAGCTGTACGCGGCGTGGTCGCCCGACAGCGCCCGGGTGGTGTTCGTCGGTCACACGAAGAAGGGGGACAACCTATACGTGATCGACGATCTGGCGTTCCCCGCGCCCCGGCCGGTCACGACGTGGGCGGGCGTGCAGACGCGCCCCAGCTTCAGCCCCGATGGCACGACCCTCGCGTTCTACGCGAACCACGAAGCGGACGAGCGCTTCGACCTGTACATCATGCCCGCCGCCGGAGGCGCGCCAACCCGTCTGATGGACGATGTGATGCTCAACCCCCGGGGCCCGGCCTGGGCGCCGGATGGCCGCTCGGTGCTGGTTGTCAAACACGACGACGATGCGTTCAACCCCGTCTGGCGAGTGCCGGTGGCGGAACCGGCGAGGGCGCGAGTGGTGGCAACGGGCACGGTGGGGAACGCCGATCTTGATGTCGTGCGTCGTGCGGATGGGAAGGCGTGGATCGCTGTGGCCGCGCAGGGGCGGCTGGGCGATGCCGTTCGTGACTTTCGTAGGATCTATACGGCGGTTTTGGAGTGACCGCCCTCCCTTTGCTCCTACTTGCCTTGGCGCCTGCCGCAGGGGCGGCACAGCCGGCCGCAAGCGTGCCGGCAGCTTGCCCCACCCGGTACACCGATCCACCGGCTTGTCCGGCCGGTTCGCCGTTGGGAACCACGGTGGACGCGCCCTATGAGTGGGGCCCCGCCGCCGGAGGGATGCAGCCCTGGTGGGGGCGGCTCGCGTGCTCCGATGGGCGAATCCCGGTTGTGCGCCGCCATGGCGGGGTCGCCACCCCGGCGAAAATTTCCAGCTCACCGCCGAGTGGCGAGCCAACATTCGGTCGCGACGATGTGGTGGATGCTTGGGAGATCGGTTGCCCTGAGGCGCGTTATCTGCTGTACACCAATGTGTATCGCTGCGGCATTTCGTGCCTTCCCGCTGCATTGAAGGCGGTGCCCGGCGCCGCGGTGCGGCACCTGGACGCGGCCGATGTGGCAGCACGAGCGGGGAACGCTGAGAGCGCAATGGCGGCGGCGCAGTCGGCCACCGACACCGCGCCTGAGCACGAAAGAACCTGGGTGTTTCGCGGAAATCTCGCCGAAGGCTTGCAGCGCTGGGACGACGCGGTGACCGTCTGGACCGCCGCCCTCGTGAAGTTTCCGGGCGGCATCAGCGAGAGTCACCGCGCCGAGGCGCTCGCCCGTTCGGGCCGGCTCGATGAAGCCAGGACGCTAGCGGCGAAGCTGCTGGCCGCGGCGCCGGACGCGCCGACCCGCCCTCGCCTGCTCTGCGTGAGCGCGCTTACGGAGGCCGATCCGAAGAAGGGGAAGGCGCTGGCGGATCAGGCGTGCGCAGAGGGGTATCGGCGTTGCTGTTCGCCGTGATACAACCAGCCTTGCGATGCCCCCGGTAGCCCCCTCCGAGCCCGCCCTCGCGCCTGAGCGCATCGGCCCGTATCGGCTGCTCCGGCCGATCAGCGCCGGTGGGATGGCGCGGGTGTACGAAGGCCGCTTCGACTCGCTGGCGGGCGTGAGCACCCGGGTTGCGATCAAGGTCATTCATCCTGACTTTGCAAACGAAGGAGGCTTTCAGGAGCTGTTCATCCAGGAGGCCCGCATCTCGGCGCGCCTGGAGCATCTCAACGTCGTTCGCGTGCAGCAGTTCAACCGGGAGGGGGACCTCTACTACCTGGTGATGGAGTACATCGACGGGGTGACCTTCCGGAAGATCGTCACGGCCTGCCGCAAGCACGGCCTGAGAGTGCCGCCGGGGCTGCTCGCCGAGCTGGGGCGGCAAGCATGCGAGGGGCTCCACTACGCGCACATGTTGGCCGACGAGCACGGCAACCCGCTGCGCCTGGTTCATCGGGACATGAAGCCCTCCAATCTGATGCTCAACGTCCAGGGGGTCGTGAAGGTGCTGGACTTCGGGATCTCCTACGCCCACGGGCACCAGGAGTCGCGAGGCTCGGTAAAGGGCACGTGGGGATATATGGCTCCCGAGCAGGCGGAAGGTGAGGCGGTGGGGGCGGCCGCCGACTTGTTTGGACTCGCGAGCGTGCTGTACGAGGTGGCGACGCTCGAGCCGCTTTTCGTCGAAACCGACAACACGAGGATTCGCCGCGCCCTCGCTTCCGATGAAGCGGCCCGGCGTGCCGCGGGGTTGGGTGGGGCCTACGCCGACGTCGGGAGCGTTTTGGTCCGGGCGTTGCAGCGGGATCCCGCGGCGCGGTTCCGAACCGGCGAGGCGATGGGAAAAGCGCTCGGCCAGCTCGTGGCCGACCCGATGAGCGCCCGCGACGAGCTCGTCCGCTTCGTCGACGAGCTCCGCGCCCGCGATCGGGCGGGTGCCGCTCCGCAGGCCGACAAGGCGGCGTCTTCCGCCTCGGTGTCTACGATGCGCCCGCAGGGACCGGGCGGGCTGCCCATCGTAACCGGAAACATGCATGCTCCGGCCCGTCCCGCGCGCCCCGCCGGGGCACAAAAGCGGCGCTCCAGTACGTTCGCCGCGGTGTTCTCAGTGGCCTTCGCTTTCTTCTCCGTGGGAGTGCTCGGGTTCACCGCGTGGCGGATCTTCACGCCGAGCAAGCCGAGCCTGGCGGTGGCGTCGCCCGCCGGTTCTGGCTCGATGTCGCCTCCAGATGCCTCGGTCGCGCCCCCGCCAGTTCCCTCCGCGACTCCAACGAGCGCTCCGGCGGTGGCTACTCCCGGGCCGAGTGTGCCGGTCGTCAAGGTCAGCGTTGCCGGCGAGGAACCGCCGGCCCCACCGGCGCGCCCGGCTTCTACCCCCAAACCGGCCGCGCCGCGCGGTACCGCACCGCCGGTTGCCACCGTGCCCGTCGCCACCGAAACCCTCGTGAAGAGCCTGACTGTCGAGGATGCTTCCGCGAAGACTGCGGAGGGGCTTTTGAGCATCAGCGCGACGCCGCGGGCGCAGGTGATGGTAGACGGCGCCTACGTTCGCTTTACGCCGCTGTTTCAGCACTCCGTCCCGGCCGGACCGCATACCGTGCTGTTGGTAACCGAGGACGGCCGTAGAAAGACCTTTCGCCTCGAGGTGCCGGCGGGCGCCGAGGTACGGCGGATCTGGTTGTTCGACGAGTCGCGCTGGTCCGATCAGGAAGGCCCCTCGCCGTGATTTACGCCCTCACGCTGGCGTTCGCTGCCGAGCCCGCGTTGGTGGTGCTGCCGGCCTCGGGCGGGCCCGACGACGCCACGGTGCAGCGAGCGCTCGACCACGCCGACCTTGAGCGCATCGCGTCGATCGACGCGGCTGCCTTCGCGGAGGGGGTGCAGGTGATCGCCTTCACCGAGGGTTTTGGAGAGGATTGTGGTGACCCGATCCCCCTCGTCGATTGGAAGAAGCGGCTGGCCAAGGCCCAGCGCCGCTTCGACCTGTTCGACGCCGCCGGCAGCGTCTCCGATCTTGTCGGCCTGGAGTTGGAGTTGGAGTGCCTAGCCGAGCCCGTGGGGGCAGGGGACCTCTTCGTGCTCTCTGTCGCGAGGGCGGAGGCCCATCTGTTGCTCGCCGCCGCGACGGTATCCGATCCCGGACAAGCCACGTTCCATGAGCAGGAAGCACGGGCCGCCCTGGACCGGGCAGTCGCGACTGCCCCCACGCGGCAGCCCGACGCCGCGAGCCCCGACGTGCTCACCGAGCTGGACGCGGCCCGCGAGCGACGGGATGCCGGAGCCCTCACGCGAATCGCGGTGGCGGCGGAAGGGGATGACGCAATCTGGGTGAACGGGCACGCGCTAAGTCACGGCGCCGTCGATGCGGTGATTGGCGACAACCTCCTCATGCGCGTGCGCGACGGTCGCGTCGTGGCGGCGCGACGTATCCAGCTTCGAGAGGGTGAAGCCGCCATCGTCGCGCAGGCGGACGCGGAGGTAGATCTCGTCGAGTTGGTGACGGGACTCGTTCGCGGCGCCCCGAGCCGAACCGAGCAGGTTCAGCTCGCGGCGCTCGCTCAGGCGCGCTCCGCGCTGGCTGTGGTGTATGTCGGTTGGTCACGGCGAGAGCCCGCCGTGTGGCAGGTGGTGAGCGATGATCTCGTGCGATTGCCGGTGCGTGCTCCAGCCGTCGTCGACGCGCCGGAGCGCGAGGAAGCCTCGGAACCGGGCGTTGAGCCGCGCTCCAAACCCCCCGCGCGCAGCGTCGCGCCAGCGTCGTCGCCCCCCTCAGCGGCGCGCCCCCGCCCGCCGCGCGAGCTCGATGCCTGGAGCGCGACGGCCGCGCTGATCCTCGGCGGTGGATGGCGCGGCGAGGAGGATTCGGGCGGCGGTATCGTCATCACCGGCCTCGAGGGCCGGGTGTCGGTGCACCCGGAGTGGGCGTTGAGCTGGGCGATCGCCCCAGAAGCCCCTGTGGCGACCCTGGACGCGGCCGGGGACGGCGTCGTGGTGGCGGTGCCGGTGCGCGTTGGCGCACGTTGGGGGCGGCATGGGCGGGCGATCGCGCCGGAGGTTGGGCTCGACGTCGGTCTGCGCGCGGGGTCCGATGACTTCGTTTCGCCGCTGGTGGCGGGCTGTGGTGCCCTCGCAGGTGCTTCAGGGCGCGCCGGAGGGGTGCGCCTGGAAGTCTGTGTTGATACAGACTTTTCAGGCGTCGGGGTGTTCGGCGGCTTTTTGGTGGAGAGCCGGATCTAGACCCACTTCCGGAAGCGAAACCAGATCATGAGCGCAAGCGCGCTCACCACCATCATCGCGATGGCGCTGTAGAAGCCCAACGCAGAGTGCTGGTTGGGGATGACGTCGAAGTTCATCCCAAACACCCCCGAGATCACGGTCATCGGGAGCAGGAGCGTCGACACGATCGCCATGTACTTCATGGTCTTGTTGAGCCGCTCGTTCACGCGCTCAACTTGAACCTGGATCATTCCATGGCATACCTCCACGAGGAGCTGCGCCGAGTCGGCCAGCGCGTCCATGTGGTCGAGTACGTCCCGGAAGTAGATCTTGCCCGCCTCGGTCGTTTCCGGGCTGTCCATCACCCGCTTCACGACCTCCTGCTGCGGCAGCATCAACCTGCGTAAGACGAGCAGGTTTCTGCGCAGCGCAACGACCTCGTCCATTACGGAGAGATCTCGATGTTCGTCCGCGCGCGTTTCCAGCGCGTCGAGCTGGGACTCCCAGCGGTCGAGGAGCGGCATGAACTCGTCGACGACGGAGTCGATCAACGCGTAGAGCACGCGATCCGCGCTCTGACCGATGCGCTCCGTGTCCTCGCGTAGCAGCGTTTCAACCCGGTCTACCGCGCTGATCGGTCGCTCGTGCACAGACACGACGAGCCCCGGCCGGATGAAGATGCGTAGCGCCAGCGTGTCGAGATCGTCGTCTGTCGTGGTGTTCAGCGCGTGTACCACCACGAAGGCATGAGCCGGGAATCGTTCGTATTTTGAGCGCCGCTGCTCGTGTACGCAGTCCTCCAGCGCGAGGTGATGGAAGCGCCATTCACCCGGTAGCGAAGAGAGATCTTCGGCGTTTGAAGCGATGACATCTACCCATACCGTCGCGCCGACGGGCGCGCTCCGCGCCAACGCGAGGCCGTCGCCCACCTGGACGTGCCCGTCCGCCAGCAAAACCCGGGTGCGAATCAAACGATCAGTCCGGCCAGGCGATGGCTGCTTCGGTCTCGGTCGGGGTCGCGGTGAGCCAGAACGTCGAGTACGGGGCCTGGTCGGCGGCGGCGAGCACGTCGACTCCGGCGGCTGGGTCGGACACGATAGCCGCAATCCACGTGCCGTCGTCGGTTGCCCGGATCATCGAGAACGTCGTGCCGGCGCTGCCGGTGAACAACGTCACATCGTCCGACAAGTCAATGTTCGCCGAGTGCAATTCCTCGTCCGAGGTGTACACGACGCGATCGTTGCTGGTCACCGCCCAGATGCGCTCGTCGGCGCCGGTGGCGAGCCAACTCACGGAGCTACTCCCATCCATCTCGTAGAGGTAGGCGTCTCCCGCGCAGTCCAGGGCGACCGTATCCAGGTCGAACCACACGGGTTTGCCGCAGGTCACGGGAGCGATCGTCGCCGGGCCGCGGCTGCCGTTTACGGGCGTTACCTCTACCGAAAGGTCCTTCCGGGTGCTGGCGATCCAGGCGCTGTCTGCCGAGAAGGCGAGGTCGTCCGGCTCTTCCGCCGCGCTCGTCGCGAGCTTGATTCGCGGCGTGCCATCCAGCTCGTAGATCCAAACCGCCGGGTTTGACGAGCCATAGCCTTGGAGCGCCACCATCGTGTGGTCGGGCGACACGCGCATCGCCGACCACAACGAGGAGGGGTAGTCGAAGTTGTCGAAGTCCGCACCCTCGGCGGTGCCGTACCATACATACACGTTCAGCAAGGCCAGAAGTGTGTCCGCCGTCGAGTCCACGTCGATGTCCACGACGGCCACAACCGCGCCGCTCACCAACATGTCGTCGCTGCTTCCGTCGGAATTGATGCGCCAGATGTACTTGTCCTCGGCCACGAGGATGTCCGGCGGCGCACCCGCGTCCGTGAACAGCTGAATCGTCTTGCATTCAGCGCCGGCGCCGGGGTCGGTGAACGTCGTGACTGGCCACCCATCGGCCCAGATCGCGGCCACGCCGCTGCCGGCGGTCGTCAGCGAGAAGTTGCCGCTTGCGTCCGTCACCGTGGAGTCCCAGGAAGAGGACCAAACGGTCACCCCCTCCGCAGGTGTTCCGCGATCGCCGAGGATGGTGCCGGTCACGCAGCCTGGACCCTCCAACGTGAGGCTGGGCCCCGCAGTGCACTCGCCCACCTGGCAGGTTCCCCCAGCCGGATCGATGTCGGCGCTCTCGGTCACCACCACGCTCTGAGCACCCTCCGTCCACGACGCGGTGAAGGAGGAGGTGCCGTTATCCGAAGGGAGGCACACCGTTCCGTCGTCTCCGGTCGTGGTCCAGGTGACGTTGGCCTCGTTGTCCGCCCAGTAGACCACGGCGCCCTCGACCGGACCATCCGCGTCGGCGACATCGATCGTCACACATTGGCGGGTGGCCTGGAGGTTGCCGAGGCGCGTGCACGTAGCGGCTTCAACCGTCGTTCCGCTCGTCACGGAGAACGCCTTTTCGACGCCGCCCGGGCCCCTGAGCGTAAACGTCTGGCCGGCGCGTGCATAGAAGGTGAGGGTGCTGTCGGCCTCGGAGGAGACAAAGTCGCCTTCTTCCCAGAAGAACGGGGAGGGGAGCATCGCGCTGCCGTCCGCCGCATACAGGTTTCCCGTGGCGCAGCCCGCGAGCGTGAGCGCGACATTGCCGAGGTCCGTGCACGAGTCACAGGTTTCGGCCGCGCCTGCGGCGCTGGAGGTGGAGGCGCCCGACCAGTGGGCCGTGGTTGCGTCGACGTAATCGAACACCACCGTTGTGTCCGAGGCCGCCCCAAGCACACAGAAGGCGCCGTCCGCGCCCGAAACGGCCTCGCCCAGGTAGCTCGCCACCCCGCCGCCCACGGGCTGCAAGTAGGAGGAGATTGAGGCGTTTTCAGCGGGTAATCCGTTCCCGTCTACCACCGTTCCGGCGAGGCAGCCGGCAGGGTCGAGGCGGCCTACTGCGTAGGTGCCCGCCTCCGTGATCGGGAAGCTCGCAACGTACCCCTGGCTCGTGAGCGTGATCGGCGCGCTGCCGATGCTCGTCCAAACGCCTCCCACGTCCAGCAAGAGCGTTCCGCTCGCGCCCGGGTTGTCCGCCAGCAGGGGCAGGTTCACGGTAACGGCGGTGCTCGGGGCGACCGGCGAGCCCTCGGCCTCAAACGCGATGTTGGCGGCCGCATACACCGTCGCAATCTGCCCACTCTCCCCTTGTGCGCCGGCCGGGAGGCTGTGGATACCCCCCGCGAGATCGAATGGATCGAACGTAACGGTTGCAAGCTGGGCCGCTCCCAGCGCCCCGGGTGGCACGCTCACCGACGCCGCGTCTACGCTAACCGTGCCGCCGTCATCCGCGTCGACGGGCGTCGCGACACGGTTCGGTTGAAGCCCGACCCGCACCCGCGCGGCAGTGGCCTCGAAGCTCCGCGTCGCCGCGTGCAGGCCGGGCCGCGAAAAGGTGAGGGTGAACGAGCCCTCTGACGTGCTTGAGAAGCGACCGTCGGCGTCGGTCGTGGTCGTGGCACCGTTGCCGGCGACCTCAACCCCAGCGAGCGGCAACCCGGCGACGTCGACGACGACGCCCGCCACGGTGAACGAGCTGGGGGCCACGGAAGTGTCGTCGCTATCCCCGGAATCGACGACGACACCGGACTCGAGGAAGCTCGCGTCGTCGCCCTGCTCCGTGAATTGAACGGAACAGGCGGCGAGCAAGAGCGTGCTCAGCGCAGCGGGCGATGGATAGCGGCAGGGCATGGCGCGGCAGTGTATCTCAAACTCCGACCTTCGGATCAGGGCCGGAGCGTCAACGCCCGCTTTCCACCGGTGCAGCGCACGTTCTGCTTGGAGTCTGAGGTGCACGAGAGCGTGAGACCTTCGGCGGGCAGCGTGAGCGGGGCGCGAACAATCGAGCGGCCAACGATCTTGATCGCGATCTCGTACTCGCCTGGAGGCGCGCTTGCTTCCAGCGAACCTTTGCCCTCAACGACCGTGGAGCCGGCGGATTCCAAGCGCACCCACTGCGCCGGCTCTCCCTCCAGCGCGACCGCCAACGGAACGCCCGTTGTCGCGGGTACGACCGGGTCGGGCACCGTGGGCGGCTCGACGACGGTCGGCTTCGCGATCACGACCGGCGCCGGTACTTCGGGCGTGCGACCAAACACATACCAGAGGCCGATCCCCCCGCCGATGAGCAGCACGCCCAGCACCAACACCACGACCAGGCCGACGGCCCCGACCGCCAGCGCGGTGCCGCGGCCGCCCTCTTCGGGTTCCGCCGACTGCGGTGGGGCGGAGGTCTTCGCGGCTGGCGGGGGGCGCTCGGCGCGGGGCGGCGCCGGCGAGCCAGCCTGCGGCGGGGGGAAGGGCTGGGGGGGCTTCTGCGGGGGAATCGCCGCAGGGCTGGCGTTTGCGGCCGGCCCCCGCTCTCCGGTACGGGTGGGCGTGGGGCGCGGGCCGCTGCCTCGCCCCTCGTTCGCGATCGGGTGAACGACCAACCGGCGCCCGGCGAGGGCCCCCCCGGTCTGCTGCGCGTGAACCGCTGCCGTGAGCGGTTGTACGGACTCGTGCGCAAAACGGTCGAGCATGGGCCCGCTGGCCTGCTCCACAAAGGCACGGATCAACTTAACGACTTGCTCCGCGTCGGGGCGCACGCTCGGCTCGCTCGCGAGCATCTGGGCGAGCATCTGCCGCAGCGTCATGTCCCAGTCGGCGTTGGGCATGCCGAGGCTATCGAGCCGCGCGATGGCCTGGGCAATCGCGTTGTCGTGCTCGCCGGCGTCCATGGGGAGCAGCGGGAGCCACTCGGTGCGGAGCAGCTCGAGGAGCACGAGGCCCAGGGCGTAGATATCGCCTGCATGTTCGCCGCGATCGCCTTCCCTGCGCTCGGGGGACATGTACTTCAGCGACCCGAAGCGCATCGCGCCCGTCTGCGCAGATCGGAAGATGTGGGAGGATCGAGCGGTACCGAAGTCGAGCACCCGCACTTCGCCCTCGGCGCTGAGCATGATGTTGCTCGGCTTCACGTCGCGATGCACGACCTTCAGCGGCTGATCGAGACCGGTGGGGATCTTGAAGTAGGCGGCTTCAATGGCCGATACCGCCTGCAACACGATCTGGAGCGCCACCTTTGCGGGAACCCGTTGCCGGCGCTCCTGGAGCCCGTCCACGAGCTGTTTGAGGTCCAGCCCGTCGACGTACTCCATGATGATCGCCGTCTGCCCGTCCACCTCCACAAGATCTTCCACGCGAAGGATGTTCTTGTGGCGAAGGCGCGCCAGCAACCGGGCTTCGTCGCGGGTTCGATTGACGATGTCCTGTTGTTCGTTCCACTGCTCGCGCAGGATCTTGACCGCCACGATCCTGTCGATCCCGCCGGCGCCCCTGGTCTCCGCCAGGTAGAGCCTCGCGAAGGTGCCGGCGTTGATCTCGTGGAGGAGCACCAGCTCCATCCCTCGCGCGCCAGGACCAGGATCCATCGTGGGGCGTGTAACTCCGCCCCGGGCATATTCCGGGGCGGTCCAATACGCTTGCTCCGCGTGCAAGGGCGCAATAACCGGTGCCCGGAGTCTGCCCGCATGTTGGTGCTCGTGTTCTCGCTGGTTGGTTGCTCCGTCATCCAGGGCCTCCTCGCCGATCCGACCAAGCAGGTCGCAGAGGCGGAAGCGCTGCTCAAGGCCGGAGATCTTGCAGGTGCGGCCGGCGTCTACGAAGGCGCACTCGCCAAGGCTCCGACGAACGTCGACTTGGTGTCGGGCGCCGCGTACGTAAAGCTGTTGCAGGGGAACCCCGCCGCGGCAGACGCATTGCTCGCCGGTGTCGAGGGTGCCTCCGGCACGCGGCTGCCGGAGATCAAGATGCGGCGCGCGTTGGTCGCCATGAAAACGGGAGACCTCGACACGGTGAAGACCCACGCCGCAGCGGCGGGAACGCCAGAAGGGAAGCTCCTCGTCGCGGAGGTGAACCTGGCCGATGGGGACCGTCCGGCTGCCAAAACCGACTTGGAAGCGCTGCAAACCGAGGCCGGCCCGGTGGGCGACACGGCAAAGGCCTATCTCGCGCTCATCAACGACAAGAACGGGTTGATCGCCGGGCTCTCGGAGATCCAGGCGCTATGGGCGCTCGGGCAGCGCCCAATCGCGGTGCGCGCCGTGGAAGATCTCGCGAAGGCGTACGCCTCGGAGCACGACGATGGCCCCGACCAGCTCCTGCTGTGGGCCGGCCGCGCGGCCACGGTGGGTGAGCCCGCCATCGCCACGAACCTTCTCGATGCAATCCCCGTTGCGCCGCAGGGTCAGGTTTGGCGTATGCAGGCCACGCGCGCGATGATCTCCTGCGCCGAAGGAGATGGCGCATCCTGCCTCGCCGGCTTCGAGCGCATCCTCACGATCTCTCCGGAGGATGGGTACGCGGATGCTCGGGCCACCGCCGCGCTCCTGATCGCGGATCGAGACGCGGAAACGGCGCGAAAGCTCCTTGAAGGCCAGAAGGGGGATGCGGCCGCGCGCGCCTACGCTTCTTTGGGAGACATGGCCACGGCGGGAACGGTCGCGATGGATCCGGTGTTCAAGGCCCAATTCGCGCCCGGCGCGGGAGGCTGATCATGCGTCTATTCCTGGTTGCACTTGCATTTCTCGGCTTCGCGGGCACCGCGGTGGCCAAGCCCGCCGATCCGGCGGAGGGCGTTCCGGTAAAGGTTGTCGTCAAGGACGACGAAGGCACCCCCATTCCCACTGCGGTCGTGCGGCACCCGCTTGAGCAGGATCGGCACCGGGTGAACAGCGTGGATGGGAGCTGGGAAACGAGCGTGCTCTACATGCCCGATGGCACGGAGCTGCGCTTCACGCCCGGGCAAACGGTTGAGCTGGAGATCAGCGCGCCCGGGTACGTGACCCAGGTGTTCCAGTACCAGATCCGGAAGCGCCGGAATGTGGTTGAGCTCAAGCTGCACAAGATCGAGAATGAAACTGAGCAGATCGAGGAGCCGATGGTCACCTTCGGCCGCGATGTGCCTCGTGAACCGACTGGGGAGTAGCTGATCATGCGCCTGCGTACGCTTCTCGCGCCGAGCCTGCTGGGGCTCTGCGCCCTGCTCACCCTGCCCGCGATGGCCGGGGGTTGGTCTTCCTACAACGCCGCTTTTCCGGGGCAACCCTGCCAGGACGGCTGGGCCGGTTGCATCGTGGGTGGCGGCGCGGTGAGCCCCGGCATGTCGAAGGACACGGCGGGGCGACCGATTCCGGCGGACGCTCGCGTCGGTTGGTTCGATCTGAAGCCCACCGCCGTGTTCTCGCCCTTCGTGAGCTTGTCGACCTACAATGGCGCGATGGGCGGGGCGTTGGCCATGGCTGAGCCGCCGGCCCCCGCGCCCGTGGAGCCCGCCCCTGCGGCGGTTGAGCCCACGCCCGAGCCCGTCGAGCCCACCCCGCCCCCCGTGGAGCCAGCGCCCGTCGCCAAGACGCCGCCGCCCCCGTCCCCCACGCCCACGCCTTCGCCGGTCGTGAAGCCGACGCCGACGCCGACGCCGACCCCCGCGCCGACGCCGGTCGCCAAAGCGCCGACGCCGACCCCGACCCCGACGCCGACCCCGACGCCTGCGCCCGTCGCGAAGCCGGTGCCGCCGCCGCCCGCGCCCGTCGCCAAGGTCACCGACCCCGGAACGCCTCCGGCGCCCGCGATGAAGCCTGTCGCCCCGCCGACGCCGGCCGCCGCAACGGACGACACCTGCACCGATCTCGTGAAGCTCGAGCCCCAGGCCATGCTCGGCCAGCTCCGGCCGGGCCAGGTGAAGTGCATCGAGGGTCGCATCGGGACGGAAGACGCACAGACCACGAAAGACAAGCTCTCTCGAGTGCTCATCGCGAACGCCGAGGGCCGGGGCGACAAGGTGGAGTGGGAGCGCCTGGTGAAGCGCCACCTCGAAGACCTCGACCGCTCCGATCCCGACATGTGCTTCAAGTACGCCACGCAGCTCAGCCGCGGTGGAACCGGGCGTGCGCCGGGCGTGATCCGCTGGGCCGACTACGCGCTTGAGAACAAACAGCGGTGGTCGGGCACGACCTATACCAAGCGGGTTTACGACCTTTACCGGCTCAAGACCGAGGCCGCGAACAAGCTCTGGACCGAAGCGGAAGAGACCTTCGCCACCAAGGAGCACACGGACGAGAACGAGGCGAAGGCTGCGAAATGGCGCGGTCAGACGAAGGACTTCGCCCGGGAGTGGCTTGATTACGCGAAAGCCAGCGGGCAGGACACAAAGAACGCCATGTCGATCTGCGTGTCCGCGTCGGGCAACCGCGCGTTCTGCGAGGGATGAACGCAGGGATGAGCTTCATTTTGTTCATGCTCGCCGCCTGTACGGGGGACGAAGCGACGGTCGCCGGGCCCGAGGTTGCCAAGGCCAGCGCGCTCACGCCCGAGGTGATCGCCGCGACGTGGCAGGTTCGGATGGCGAAGTCAGAGGCGCGGGCTCCGTTTGAGGGGCGAGCGAGCTGGGTCGCGTGGTTCGAGCGCCGGCGCTACGAGTCCCTGCCCGCGTTCGCGAGCGAGAAGGACAACGCGGGGCTCGCGCGAGGGCACGCGGAGTACGCGGCGATCTACCGGCAGGCGGCGCTGCTCGCCTCCAACGCGATTTTGCAGGTCTACGGGGCGGATCGTCAGGAGAGCGATCCAGCGGAAACCGCCTATCTCCTGGGCGTGGCGGGCGTGTTCACCGGGAACGCGGAGCAGGCGGCGAAGCTCGGACTGAGCGGCGGGAGCTCGGTGGCCGAGTTCGCCCGGCGCGACGCCGCATGGAAGGCCTGGTTCGACGCGAAGAAAGAGGTGATGCCCGACGTGCCGGCCGGCCTGGCCGCGGTGTCGGGCGAGGGCGAACTTCCGGGCGATGCGCTTCTGCCTACACCGCTCCCGCTGGTCGGCGAGCCGGGTGCGGTGGATGCAGGCGACCCGGGGGACCTCTACGCGCTCTCCCGATGGCACGAAGCGCGCGCGCGCGCCGCGGACCCGGCCTCCGAAGCGACCATCGACCAGTATTTGAATCCGTTCAGACTCCCATTCGAGGCCCGTACCCCCGCAACGGCGGCGGTGGCTTCGGATGTGTGGTTGTTCATGTCGGCGTACACTTCCGCGGCCGACATGCAATTTTCCGCGCTCGTGAGTCAGGGAGATCTTGCGGCCGCCGAAGGGCTGGCCGGTTCGAGCGCCTACGCGTCCATCGCCAAGGCGTGTTCGCAGAGCGGAAAGGTGGATATCGACTGTGTAATCGACGAGGCCGCGCACCTGGGCTCCTCGATCGAGGACGCAATGGCCGCCTCGAACGGCGGGCAGCCCGATGGTTTCCACCGCCCGTTCGCCGACTTTGCGCGGGCCGGCGCCCTGCGCGCGCTCGACCTGTTCGCGCGCGCCCGCGGTGAGGACGAAACTTCTGGTATCCTCCGTATCAATGCCTATGATCGCAACGTGGACCACGCAAGTGATCCCGTGTTCATCCTCTTCCTCGCGGCCTGGGATGCGGGCAACCGCAACACCACCCGGGCCACCGAGCTCGTCCACCAATCCTTGCGCCTCGCGCCCGGCCTTGTCGTCGCGCGTGCGCCCCTTGATGCCCTCCACATCCGACTGAGCCGGAATGCCGCCCCCGGCGTTCCCATGCACTGAGGAGTCTCCCCATGTCGTCCTCCCCCCGCGGCGTCCTCGTCGCCCTCGCGCTCGCAAGCACCACGGTGTTGGCGGGGGCGCAGCTCTCCTTCTACGAGGAGCAGCTGCCCGGTACCCTCAACCCCCTGTATGCGTCCTCGATGACCGATTTTCGGTCGCAGGAGCTGATCTTCGACCGGATCTTCTACCATTCGCCGGTCGACAACCGGATGGTGAGCCGCGTCGTTGAGAAGTACGAGCTGGCCGATGGCGGCAAGTCGTACAAGCTCACATTGAAGTCTGGCTTGAAGTGGCACAGCGGGAATCCGGTCACGTCGAAAGACGTGTGCTTCACCGTGTCGGCCATGCTCGACAAGGGCACAACCAGCCCCATCGCGGAGGGCTACCGCAGCCTGCTCACGGGGTGCGACGCAACGGCGCCCACCATCGCGACGATCCACTTCACGAAGGTGTTTCACAACCCGCAAGAGCGCTTGATGTTCGCGCTGCTCCCGGCGGAGAAGTTCACCGACACCAAGATCGTGCCAGACAGCGACTTCAGCCAGCACCCGGTGGGCTCGGGCCCGTTCAAGGGCAGCAAGGGTCGGCGCGGCGTCACGTTCGAGGCGTACGCGAACGGGCACCACAACCCCTCGATCGCGCAGCTTTCGCTGCAGGAAGTGCAGGACCCTGCGGTTCAGGTCACGACGGTGCGCAACAACGGCGTACAAGGCATCATCGCGGTGCCGCCACAGTACCGGCCGGACGTGAGCGCTTCCGACGAGCTCCAGCTCAAGAGCTACGACTTGCGCTCCTGGTGGTTCATGGCCGTGAACACCAAGAAAGGCGCGCTCACGGTGCCCAAGGTGCGCCAGGCCCTGGATCTCATCCTCGATCGGAGCGATCTGCGCGAGCTCACGATTGGCGTGAAGCCCGGCGAGCAGAACAGCCCGTGCGAGTTCATCTCCGGCCCCTTCGTGCAGTCCTCGCCGTTCTACAATCGGCAGGTTGCGTTCCACGAAAAGTCCGATCGGGCCTCGGCCAGCAAGCTGCTCACGGAGGCCGGGCTCACGCAGATCGGCGGTCGTTGGCACTACAAGGGCGCGCCGGTCACCTTCAACATCGGCATGTTGTCGTCGCTCGACAACGAAGCGCCCGACCTGCTCACCCAGATCGGGAACCAGCTCAGCGCCGCCGGCTTTGACCGCCAGGAATCCAAGGTGTCGTCGGACGATTGGTCGCGGAAGGTCGAGTCGGGTCAGGCCACGGACTTCGACCTGCTCGTTGGGAAGTGGTCGTTCGGCCTCGTGGAAGAGGTCAACGACCTGTTCCAGACGCGCTCGGGTACCACCACGGGCACGCGCAACATCTTCAACTACAGCAACCCTTCGGCTGATCAGTTGATGACCGAGTACAATCAGGCGCGTACGGACACCGCGGCTTACGACGCCTACCACAAGCTGCACAAGCTCCTGGCCGACGACCTTCCGTACTTGTTCCTCTGGAAGCTCGACACCAAGAGCGCGTGGCGCACCGAGGTTCGGGGCAACGTAATCGCTCCGTTCTACTATTGGACCGAAGTCGACGGCTGGAAGCTCCAGTAGGGCCACGGTGAACCGGACGGATCAGCTTGGCCGCCGCGGGGGGGCCACGTCATGAAGGCGTGGTGGATCCGTCCCGGCGTGCGCGTGCTTGCTGCGCTGCTCCTGCCGCTCCTGGTCCCCGCGATCATCACGGCGCTGATCTGGGCGCTTCCCGGGGATCCCGCAGAGATCATTTGTCCGCCCAGCACCTGCGGCGGCACCTCTGAACTTGCGGCCCGCTGGCACCTCGACCAGGGCCCATGGAGCTTCTTCACGCGCTGGGTTTCCGAGGCGTTGACGGGTGAATTCGGGATGAGCTGGCGGCTTGAACAGGGCCTCCCGGTGGCCGCGCTGCTGGTGGAGTCCATCCCGGTAACCGTGAAGCTGGTGCTCCTTGCGCTTGTGCCCATCGTGCTCGGGGTGGTGGGCGCAGCAACCGGCATCATCCCGCAGCGCGCCGATGGCGTGTTCGCAACAGTGGGGCTCGTGCCGGCGCTGGTGTTCGCGCTCTTGGGATCGGCCGCGGTGGTGGTGAAGTTCGGCGCCTCCGCGTTCTCCGAGGATGCGAATCTGTGGCGGCTGGGCATCGGGGCCGTGGTGCTGGGCATGAGCGATGGCGCGTTCGCTTCCGCGGTGAGCGGCGTACGCAGCGTGTTTTCGGCGGAGCGAAACCAACGCTACGTTGGCATCGCGATCCTGCGTGGGGAGCGGCCGCTCGCGAACATGCTCCCCAACGTCGCGCCGGCGCTCGCAGGCCAGATGAGGGCGCGGATCCTGCATCTCCTCAGTGGCGCGGTGGTGGTGGAAGTGGTGCTGGGCCTCACGGGCGTCGGGGACTTGCTCTGGTCGGGAACGCTGTTGCAGGACTTCGGTGTGGTGCTCGCTGCCGCCACGACGTTCGCGTGCTTGAGCGCGGTTTTGTTGCTGTTGCAAGCCGCGGTTGAGGTGGGCGTGGCGCTCCACGTCCGGCGAGCACCGCCCGTCGCCGATGCCATGCTCGCGGGGGGTGGGTAGTGTCGCGCCAGCTCGCTGCCATCGCCGCGGCGATCACCATGCTGGGCCTGGTGATGTTGGCGCTCACCGCGCCCGCACACCTGAGCGACGCACAGCGAGAGCTTGCCTTTGCCGGCCCGTTCGCGGGATCGAAGCCGGATGGTTCGCCGCTGGCGGGTGTGGCGCCGTTCGGCGCCGACCAGCTCGGTCGGTCGTTGTTGCAGTACGCGCAGCAGGGGGCCGCGGTGGTGATCGGCCCCGCCATCGCCGCCGGCTTCTTCGTAGCGGTGCTGAGCGTGGTGGGCGGGCTCATGCGGTGCGTGGGCGATCAGCGCGTGGATGCGGCGATCCAGGGTTTTGGCGAGATCGTCGGCGCGCTTCCCCGCATGGTGGTGATCCTCGTGGCTGCGCTGCTCATCCCCTCGAACTCGCGTGGGCTTTTGCCGCTCGCGCTGGTTTGGGCGGTGCTCGCCGCGCCCGGCGCGATGGACGAGGCCGCGGCGGTGGCCGAGCGGCTGGGCGGGGCGCGCTTCGTAGAGGCGCTGCGAGCGCACGGGTTCTCTTGGAGTCGGGTTTTTCTTTACCACATCGTGGCGTTGAACCTGCGCCCCGTCGTGGTGCGGCAGGGTGCCGAGGTGCTGCTTCAGGTAACCTTTCTCGAGCTCGGCTTGTCCTACCTCGCCGTTCAGAAAGACCAGTCCAGCTTCACCCACTCTGACTCGCTGAAGTCCTGGGCAGACCTGCTCTATATGGGGTATACCTCCATCGGCCTGGGGATGCCCACGTCGCATGCGCTCGTGCTCGGTCTCGCGCTGGTCGGGCTCGTTACGCTGATGGCGAAGGCGACGACGACCATGGTGCGTGCACGATGAGCGAGCTGGTGCAGCTTCGAGAGCTCTCGATCCGCGCGTCGGATCGGCCGCTCGTGGAGGGCGTGAGCCTCACGGTGTACCGCGGCCAGGTGACGGCGCTGTGCGGCCCATCAGGGTCGGGGAAGTCGCTCACGGCGCGGGCATGCATGGGCGTGATCGACGTTCTACCTGGCTTACACGGCGGAAGCCTCCGTTTCCCTGAGCAGGGTGCCCACGACTGGTATGCCGGACTCACGGCCGCCGGAGCGCGGGGCCAGGTGAAGCTGCTGCGCGACACTGAGCGGCTCCGGGGAGGGTACATCAGCTACTCGCCACAAGCGGCGTCGAGCGCGCTAAACCCCGGTCGCACCATCGGCCGGCACATGGAGATCGCGGTTTCGCGGCGCGAGAAAGCCCCGGCCGACCTCGCGGCGACGTTTCGCGATCTGCTGCACGAGGTCGGTCTCCCGCCGCGCGCCGCGGGCGCCCTGCCCGGCGAGCTCTCGGGCGGGCAGTGTCAGCGCGCCGCCCTCGCGATCGCGATGGCTTCCGACCCGCGCGTGCTGATCGCCGACGAGCCGGAAACGGGCCTCGATCCGGTGCTGCGGCGCCAGGTAGCGGAGCTGCTCCTCTCCGTCGGGAAAGCGCATAATTGCGGAATCCCGCTGATCTCGCATCACGAGGACACGGTGGAGCGCATCGCCGAGCACGTCGTCCGCCTCAACGTGCCCTCG
>BJHF01000044.1 GCA_014191855.1 Deltaproteobacteria bacterium | reverse complement strand
CGGCGCCGAGGTGCTGGTGTTCGACCTACCCGTCACGGGTTGACCGGCAGGTTGGAGCTGGGCGGTGCGCGATTCCCGGTCCCTTGATCGGGCGCGGTCGCGGCGCACCGCGGCGCGGCACCATCCGCCGATCGGTTAGCCGGGAATCCATGCTCCTCCTGACCTTGTTCGCGTGTACGCCCGACCCGATCACCAAGCCCGGCGGCCGCCCGGATCGCGACGACACGGCGGGGGACACTGCAGACACGGGCGACTCCGGAGACACGGCGGACACCGGCGGTGAACCGGCCAAATGGCAGTTCCTGGTGTACATGGATGGCGACAACGACCTTGAAGACTGGGTGATCCACGATCTCAACGAGCTGGAGCTGACTGGCTCGGGAGATGGCGTGGAAGTGCTCGTCCAGGCCGACCGGATCGACGGATACAGCACCAAGAACGGCGACTGGACGGATGCGCGCCGGTACAAGATCATCGGCGATGAAGATGCGGATCGCATCACGAGCCCGGTGCTCGAAGACATCGGCGAGGTGGACATGGGCGCGCCGGAAACGCTGGCCGCGTTCCTTGACTGGGCGAGTACGAACTACCCGGCGGAGCACCGCGCGCTGATCATGTGGGACCACGGCGATGGCTGGCTGGTGCGCGACCCCGAGGACGCTGCAGACACGATGGCTGACGGGGCGGCGCCCCCACCGGCGGTGGCCTACGACGATACCGACGGCGGATACCTGAGCTTCGCAGAGGGCACCTTCGCGGAGGGCGTGACCGCGAGCGTGGAGGCTCACGGCAAGTTCGACGTCATCGCGTTCGACGCCTGCAACATGGCGAGCTGGGAGGTGATGCACGCCATCGTCCCATTTGCGCATGCCGCTTCCGGCGCGGAGACGACGGAGGGCTACGAGGGCCTGCAATACGGGCCGGCGCTGGCGTACCTGCGCGCGACGCCAGATACGACGCCGATCCTACTGGCGAACGAACTCTCCCGGGCCACCGTGGAGGAGGGCGGCGAAGAGACCCACAGCGCGACGGACCTTGACCAGCTAGCGGGGTTGGATGCGGCGATCGACGCGCTGGCGGGCGCTGCCCTCGCCGATCCCGAGCTCGCGACGGCGCTGATGCAGTACCGCCGCACGACGCGCGGCGTCGATCGGATCTGGAAGAACTGGTACCTGGATGCCGGCGATCTCGCGGCGGTGATCACGGCTGCGGGGGATCCGGTGCTCACCCCGCTGGCCCTCGACCTCACCGCGGCCCTCGATGTGGCCGTGTACCACTCCTACGCGAGCGAAGAGTACGCCTGGGTGAGCGGCCTCACCCTCTGGTTCGACCCGGCGAACGACGACTATACCGAACTGTACGTGAATGGCCCGGGCGCCACCTGGTCCAGCGACACGCGCTGGGACGACCTCATGCTCAGCTACGTCGAGAAGTAAGGCGGTGTCGCGTCGCGACTGGCTCGGGCGCGGGGTGCTGCTGGTTGCGCTCCTGGCTTCGATCGGGTCGCCGCCTTCGGAGCCCGGGGTGGAGCAATCGCCGCTCTGGACGGCGTCGGACTACGCCTCAGGCGACGAGCAGGTGTCGGCCACGGCGGAAGCCCCGTTTCATCGTGAGCTCTTGATCTTGTTCACCGTGCCCGAGGGGGGCAGCGGTGGCTACACCACAACGCTCAGCTTCCGCACCGACTATCGCGTGGCCTCGCCCGCCGCGTATGGCGTCACCCTCACCAGCGAGGACGGGACGGTGCTCGACGAGGAGGTGCTCACCGAGGCCAATGTGGCGGAGGGCGGCGCGCAGATCGTCAACAGCCTGAGTGCCCGTGACGTGGTCCCCGACTGTGAAGTGGAGGTGCCGTGCTCTGCGCGGGTGTTTGTGGATCTGGTTCCCACCCTCGGCACGGTGACGTTCACGTGGGAAGCGAGCTTCAGCGCGAGGGACAACGTGCTTGGGGACGAAGGCACGTATGACGACGCTTCGTTGTCGGTGGTTGGGGGGTGAGGGGAGTGAGGGGAGTGACAGTCTTTGGTGAGCATGTATTGTTTTTTCGGATCACGATTTCCGGCTTCGCTTCCAGCGTGTGTGTGTTGACGCGGCCCCCAACCCCAGCCTTTCAGCGAGGGCAGTAGACCGTAAATACGAGGTCTGCTCCGATTCGGCCCAGCCCCGCGATACAGGATGGCGGGACGACAAACGTCGCTGCATAGGGCTCGATGCCTGCCTGGATTCCGATATTACAACTTCGAGTTTCACACGCCTGCCACGCGGCGCGATCGCTGGCTGCAAGGCGCTCGACGGCCGAGACGACGCCATCGATCGCCTCCGCCACGGAGGCAGGCTGGATAGATAGTTCCAGCGTTGCTCGATCGTGGTAGAGGTGTAGCGCACACATCTCCGGCTCCAGGGCAGCCACGAGTGATCCCAGGCCCATGCTACACTCAAGGTCCAAGTCAAGGGTCAGCAGCGTTGTCGCTGTGTCAGGCACCACCGGCCTACCTAACCCTTGTACAGGCAGTGGCCAAGGCAGCCCTGGCAATGCGGCGGAGCGTGCCTACGCGCGCTCGCCTGGCACGAGGCTTGGTCGAACGACTCGTTCGGATCACCCTCGAAGTGTTCCGGACACTCGCCTGACTTGTGCATCTCCCCGCAGCTTCGGCCACCCGAAGTGTACGTATCGCGAATTGAACAACTGCATTTCTTGCGACTTGTCCCCAGCACCGGCACCGGTAGATCCTCGCGGTCAGCGGTGGTCATCTCCTGGAACCGCTCCCACGCCGCTTCAGCCGCTTGCGCCTCCTTCGCTGAATCGTCTGCCAACTTCGCCAAATCCTTCTTGGTTTGTTTCGCCCAGTCGGTCAGCTTGGTGGGGTTGAAGGGTCCCCAACACGCTTCCTTCTTGTCCCTCAGTTCCTCGCTCTCCCAAACTGCACAAGGCGCGCGATAGAACACCGCGTTCCCATCGTCGCTGCAGACACCATCCTTCTTGTGTCCACAGGTATAGGTGCACTCGCACTGGGACCCGGTGTAAGTGCATGCCACATTTGCACATTCTGCGCTTGGATCATTGAACCCCGTCACCCGCTCGCACCAGCCACGGGGCTCGCTGCCGCTCCAGTACGCGGCATCACTCGAACCGCCGGCCTCATGGCAGGCGCACGCGTTTCCCTCACGACAATAGTACCGCGCTTCACACTCAGAGCCGGAGAGAGTCCAGGAGTATTCGCGGGTGATGACTCCACCATCCCCGCAGGCCTCGTCGATCAGGGTACCCTCTAGGCAGTCGCAGTTTCGCCACGACCAAGTGAACGGGAGTGGCTCGCCGTCGGAATCGTGCCAGCCCGCAGTTGTAGACCACGGCGAGAGTGCGGAGGCAACTCGTCCGGTATTAGCATCTTCCGGAGCCGGAGCCGGTCCGATGGCCCCGCCCCCACCCCCGCCCGACCAGGCGCCCCCGCTCAACGAAGCGAGGGCGCGACCGGCAGCACCGACGGGGGAGGGGGAAGACCACATCACAACCTCCTTATCGCACACGCGATGCCCCGCCACCGCCGCTCGGCCCGGCCACCTGGCCTTGGGCATCGCCCATATCCCAAACTACCCCTTCTTTTTGCCCTTCTCCTTCTTCTTGGGAGCCGGAGCCGCGCCGGAGCCACCCCGATCCAGCCAGAACTGCACCGCGGTGCCCGCGACCGCGAGCCCGCCCACCAACCACAGCGCATCCGGACGCTTCACCGCCCAGGCGATGCTCCAGGCGCCGATCAGCGCCGTCAAGGGCCGAAGCAAGACCAGGTACACCTTGGGGAACACCAGCGCCCCGAGGATTGCTGCGACCAGCGGAACCCAGAACGGCACCGGCGCGTGTCGCAACAGCGGCCAGATGAACGCGCTCAGCGCCGCAAACAAACCGGCCCCGCCGACGCGGATCGCCATGCCCTCGACGAAGTGACAGAGCAGCGCGCCGCCAGCGGCGAGCACCGCGGTCATGACCACGCTGACCGTGGCAGTGAGGTGCGCCAGCTCGCCGACCACCGCCGCGAGGTACACGCCGGCGAGCACCCCTGGCGCCACGACGAGCACCCGGTACACCTTCGCACCCCAGCCGAGCAGCACCACGCCGGTGAGGAGGGCGGGGAGGCGGCCGTCGAGCAGGACGGTGGAGAGCGGGTCGGGCGCGTTGGGGAGGTCCATCGCAGCGGGAACTAACGCGCCGACGCGATATACCGGTGAACGGAGAGCGCATGGGCAGTTGGATGATGCCGTTCCTTGGATGCGGTTGCTGCTGCCTGGCGGTGGTGCTGATCGTCGGAATCGCTGGATTGCTGGGCACGCGCCGGAAGCAGGACGCGCAGGGCGGCGTGGGCGGCACGCCGGATGCGCCGCTGCGGGGCTCCAGCACCAACGCGAGGTTGACGTTCATGGACGATTCCTTCGCAACCAAGCCGGATGCGGAGGCGGCCACCGTGCAGCTCCGGCCCCTGCCGAAGTCGGTGCCGGATGCGACGGTGCCGCGCGCGCCTGCTCAGCCGGTTGTCGTGCCCCAGTCGGCCGCTGCGGCGCCGCCCACGCCCCCGGCGCCGATCGCGCCGCGTGTAATCCCCGCCTCACCGACGGTGGTTCCGCCGGCGGATGACGTGACGTTCGACGATTCGGGCGACAAAGGGTAGCGCATGGCGCTCATCCGCACTCCGTTGTTCCCCGTACACGTCGCCGCCGGCGCCCAGTTCGGCGAGCTGGACGGTTGGTTGTTGCCTACGAACTTCCGAACGGTGGAGGAGGAGGCGGGGCAGGCGCGACGCGGCGCGGTCGTGTTCGACCTCGCACCGCACGGGGTGCTGGAATTGGTCGGGCCGGACGCCCGTAAGTGGGCGAACGGGATGTTTACGAACAACATCCGCGATCTGGCGGTAGGGGCCTGTAATCGTTCGGCCATGGGCGATGAGAAGGGAAAGATCCAGGGGCTCCTGGAGGTCGCCCGCACAGGGGATGAGTCCCTGCTCGTGGTGCTCGACGGGGTAACGCCCGCTGCGTTCGTGGAGCGCTATGGGAAGTTCATCATTTTCGACGACGTGGAGCTGACGGATCGGTCGGAGGAACGGACGGTAATTCACATGGCGGGGCCGGAGGCCGGTGCGGTGCTCGCGAGGGCGGGCCTGGCGGCTCCGGGCGCGGGGTGCGCCGTGGCAGCGGCGGAGATTTGGCTCCTGGGTCGCGACCGCACGGGGTTCGGCGGCGTGGACCTCGTGGTGCCGACGAGCGCGATCACGGAGGTGTGGTCGGCGCTTCGAGAGGCGGGCGCCGGCGCGGGCGGGGCTGAAGCGCTGGAGTCGCTGCGGATCCGCGCGGGGCTGGTGCGCTGGCCGGTGGACATGGGAGAGCGGGCGTTGGTCCATGAGATGCGGCTGGTCGAGGCCTGCTGCAGCTTTCAGAAGGGCTGCTACATCGGGCAAGAGGTGATCAACCGAATCGACGTGATGGGGCAGGTGCAGAAGAAGCTGTGGGGGCTGCGGATGGTGGAAGACGCGATCCCGCCCCTCGAGGCCGAGATCCGCCTCGGGGAGCAGGTGATTGGCGTGGCGCGATCGGGGGCGAGGGAGGGCGGCGTGGCGCGGGTGCTCGCCGTGCTCCGAAAGGCGGCCTGGCAGCCGGGTTTGGAGGTGGACGTGATCGCGAATGGCCGCACGGTCCGGGCCATCGTCGAGGACCTGCCATTTCCAGCGTGACCGGGGATGCCGCAGAGCGCTTCGCGGCCGAGCTTCGGGCGGCGGAGGAGCGGCTTCGGGCGTGTGGGCTGGGGGGGCGACGGGCGTTTGTGGCGTTGGTGCGGCACCTCGCGAGGAGGCTGGACGTTCCCGAGGCGCTCTGGCCCGAAGGGCCCGACGCGCCGGCGGCCGCGCAGCTCGAACGGATCCCGCTCTCGCCCGATCTCGACCTCTTCGGCCTCGCGTACGAGCGGTTCTTCGCCGATCTGTTTCGAGCGCGCCGGGGCCAGTACTTCACGCCGCGGCCCCTCGTGGAGCTGGTGGCCGACCTCGCGAACATTCGTCGGGATGAGCGTGTGCTCGACCCGACGTGCGGCTCCGGCGGTTTCTTGCTCGCCGCGCACGACCGCGGCGCCGACGTGGATGGCATCGAGGTGGACCCGGACCTCGCGGCGCTTGCCCGGCTGAACCTCGCGCTGCACGGGGCGAACCCGCGCGCGGTGATGACGGCGGACTTCTTCTCGTTGACCCCCGAGCCGACGTACGACGTGATCCTCGCGAACCCACCGTTCTCGGTGGAGATCCTCGATCCGGACGTCCTCGCGCGGCACGGGGTGGCCAGCAAACGGGTGGGCAGCGACGTGCTGTTCTTGCGTACCGCGCTCGGCTGGCTGCGCCCCTCAGGCCGGCTCGCCACGTTGGTGCCGTACTCCGTGCTTACAAGCCCGGCGTTGGCGCCGCTCCGCGCGGAGCTCGATGCTGTCGCCGTGCGTGAAGCGGTCGTGTCCCTGCCCGAGGGGGTGTTCGCCCCGTTCGGAGGCACGTTTACGCGGGCGGCGATCCTCGTGCTGCGGAAGCGCCCGGCTCGGGTGGTGGAAACGCTTTGCGCGGTCGTGAAGCACCCCGGATACCTGACGAACCGCCGGCGCTTCATTCGCGCGGCGCCGGACGAGCTCGTGGCGTTGCGGCTCCATCTTCGCGGGGCGCCCTACCTGAGCGCGGTGAGGGTGGCCCGCGCCCCCTGGGTGCCGGAGGAGGCGTTCGTGGTCGAGCGCGCCGACGTTCCCGTGTTCCGGGTTGGCGACCGCGCGGTCGTCCGCGTAAGAAGGGGAAAACTCCCGACAGACGAACCCTGCGCGGTGATCTCGCTGGCCGACGTGGACGCCCGCACGGGGGAGATCATCGCGGCGGTGCCAAAGGACCCTGCCGAAGCCGACGGATTCGTGCGCGGCGAGCCGGGGGACTTGCTCTATGGGCGGATGCGCCCGGAGCTGAACAAGGTCGCGATGGCGGAGAGTCCGGACGACGCGCTGCCCGAGACGCTGGCTGTATCGCCAGAGTTCCTGCCGCTGGTCGCCCACAGGGAGCCGGAATTCCTGCTTCTGGCGCTGCGCTCCGTGTTCGCGCGGGAGGGGTTGCCCGTGACCGCCGGGCAAACGCGACCGCGGGCGAGGGAAGGAGACATCGTGGATTTGGAGCTGCCGGATCCGCCGCCGGTTTCGCGGGCGCGGCTGAACGCCATCCTCGCCAGGGCGCGGGCGGAGCGTCGGCGGCTGCGGCAGCTGCTGCTCGACGCGGAGCGGCTCTACGTGGAATGGGGTCGAGGGGAGCTCGACGACGAGGCGTTGGAGGCGGGGTTGGCGGAGCTGGAGGGGAGGGGGTAGCGGGGGCCGGGAGCGGCGCGACGGGGCAGGCGGGCAACCGAAGTCGATGTTGACGAGGATGAGCGCTGACTTCGGTTGCAAGACGAAACCGAACTCGATGTTGGTGGCGGTGAACATCGAGATCGGTTGCAGAGCGCAACCGAAGTCGATGTTGACGGCGATGAACATCGAGATCGGTTGCCTGGCGCAACCGAAGTCGCGGTTCAACTTGATGAACATCGAGATCGGTTGCCTGGCGACGGCGCCGCCGGGTCCTCCAGCCGCGCCGCCGCGTCCTCCGGTCGCGCCGCTCCATGCCGCGCTCCCCCGTTTCCCGAGTACACTCCCCACGTGTTTCGCCGTGTCGCCCTCGCCGTCGCCCTCGCGCTCTTGCCCCGCACCGCGGCCGCCGCTTCGGAGGCCGATTGCGCCGCCGAAGCGCGGGACCTCGCCAAGGAAACCCATGCGCAACGCCTGGAGGCCGAGGTCGCGCGGCTGCAAAGCGAGAGCGGCAGCGAGTGGGCGCGCTTGCGTCTTGCCGCGGTCGCGTGCCTGGAGGTGGCGGACGCCGCCCAGCGCCGCGCCTGCGCCGCCCCGCTCGACGCGTTCGTTACCCGATCGCGCGGTGTGGTCGGACGGCTCCCGGCAGGTGTGGAAGTCGCGACCACCGCCTGCGGTCCGCGCCCGGTGCAGCTCCCCGCGATGTCGCAGCGCGTCGAGGTGGAGTCCCTGGAAGAAGCACGTGAACTGTCCAGAGCACTGCATCGCCCGGCGGCCGCCAATGACTGGGCGTCTGCGATCGAGAGCATACCGCCGCCCACGCCGGTCGCGTCCACGCCCCTCCCCAGGCCCGCCAAACCCCTTCCGCCGCCTCCCGACCCGATCGCCACCCAGAAACGGCTGCAGACGGCCCGCTTGGAGTCGATCACGCGGCTGAAAGAACTGATCACGATGGCAAACGGGAACGGGGACATCCTCGCCGAGATGACCCTCCGCCTCGCCGACTTGTACCTGGAGGAAGGGCGCTATCAACGGCTGCTCGAAGACCGAGGTTGCGCCGAAGCCGAGGGATGTCCCACCCCTGAGCGGGCGACATCCTCCGAATGGACATCAAACAGCGTGACGCTCTACCGTTCGATCCTCACTCGTTTCCCGCAGTTCCAGCGCGCCGATGAAGCGACGTTCTACCTGGGCGCCGCGCTCATCGACCTCGGGCAGGTCGTAGAGGGGAACGACGCGATGACGGCGCTCGTGAAGAACTACCCGGAGAGCCGATATATCCCCGACGCCTACGTCGTGATCGGAGACTACTGGTTCGCCACGAGCAACCCGTACAAGGCGCAGCTCGCGTACACCCGCGCGGCTGCCTACCTCAACAGCGACAAGTACCCTTATGCCCTGTACAAGTTGGCCTGGTGCCACGAAGGGGTGGGGGAGCACACCCGCGCGTTGGAGCTCATGGCCAAGGCCGTCGAGGCCACGCGGGAAGCGGGGCAGCCCGCGCTGGAGGCCCAGGCCGCGGCGGATCTCGCGAAGCTCTCCGCGGGCGGCTAAGCCGTCGTCATGCGTATTGAAATCGTCTACCCCGTGGCGGAGGGGCGCCTGGTGCTGCGCACCGAGGCCGACTGGGAGGCCGACCTTGAGCCGGCCGCGCTCACCACCACCGGCGCGGTGTTCGATGTCCAGGTTCCTGGGCCCACCGTCGCGCTGAAGCCCGGTTTGCTTGGGGAGACCGGCCTCCGCTGGGCGCACGGTCCAAACTACGTGCTCTCCGCGGACGACCCCGATCCGCAGATCTACCCGTTGTTCGAGGCGGAGCCGAAAGGGCGCGTGTCGGGGGTGATGCGCCTCGCGGGCCCTGGCGGCGAGTTCGGCATCCGGGTGTACGAGCCCCCCGGCTACCACGAAAACACGCTCCGCACGTTCCCCGTTGTGTACATGCACGATGGCAAGAACCTGTTCTTTCCCGAGGAAGCCTTCGCGGGGGATGAGTGGGGCGTGGACGAGACGATGGACCGCCTCGACGAGATGAACGCCATCCGCAAGGCCATCGTCGTGGGCGTGTCGCCGCCGGACCGGAACCACGCGTACACGGCCCCCGGGTACGGCCCGTATGGCCGGTTCATGGCGGAGGAGCTGAAGCCTTGGGTAGACGGAGGCTGGCGAACGCGGCCGGCTGCCGCGAGCACCATCGTGATGGGATCCTCGCTTGGCGGGGTGGCCGCGCTGCACCTTGCGTGGGAGCACCCCGAGGTGTTCGGGCGCGCCGCGTGTTTGTCGAGCACCTTCGGCCACGCGGACGACCTGTTCGAGCGCGTGGGACGCGGCCCGAAACCGGCGATCCAGGTGTACCTCGACAGCGGCTGGCCGCGCGACAACTATGATGCGACGAACGCGATGCGAGACCGCCTCGTGGCCTCGGGTTTCCGCCTTGGGGAGGATCTCCTGCACTTCTCTTTTCCGGATGGAGTGCACGCGGAGAGATCGTGGGCGATGCGCGCCCATCTCCCGTTCCAGTTCTTCCTGGGCCGCGCGTGGACGGCGCGGCGCTAAGCCGTCGCACGAACGCCGCCGCTATTCCTCTAGCGGCCTGAACTCCACGCGCCGGTTCTCCGCCCGACCCGCGTCGGTCGAGTTCTCCGCCCGGGGGCGCAGCTCGCCGTAGCCGACGGCCCGCAGCCGGTCCGACTCAACGCCGTGCGCGACGAACCACGTCCGTACCGCATCGGCCCGCGCCTGGGAGAGCTCCAGATTCAACCGGTCGTCGCCCACGTCGTCCGTGTGCCCGCTGATCTCCAGGCGCAGGTCGCCGTAGGTCTCAAGAACCGCAAGTGCTTCCTGCAACACCGGCGTGGAGGCGGGGCGGATGACCGCTTTGTTCGTCTCGAAGGTGATCCCGTCGATCACGCCGGTAAATCGAGCGACCTCGGCCGGAACCTCGTCGGGGCACCCATCCTTGTCGCGGAAGCCGTTGCGCGTCTCCGGCTCCTCCGGACACTTGTCCTTCCGATCCGCCACGCCGTCTCCGTCGTCGTCCCCCTCCGGACATCCATCCGTGTCTTCGAAGCCGTCGACGTCCTCGGCGTCGTCGGGACAGCGATCGTGTTTGTCCACCACGCCGTCGTCATCGTTGTCGCGCTCCGGACAGCCGTCGTCGTCCTGGAAGCCGTCTATGTCCTCGGCACGGTCGGGGCATTGATCGTCGGCATCGGCCACACCGTCCCCGTCCTCGTCCAGGTCGGGGCAGCCATCCTCGTCGTCCACACCGTCGCGATCCTCGGCCTCGGCCGGGCAGAGATCTCGCTTGTCGGGCACGCCGTCGGCGTCGCCATCGGGGGGGCGCTCGGCCCGAAAGTCGAGGCCGAAGGTCCATTCCACGTTGCTGACTAGCGCCGTGGAGTCCACCGTGGGGTCGCCGCCGAAGCTGCCCAGCCAGCGCGCGTCAGCCCGGAGGTGGAGCGGCCCCGCGATCCAGATCGTCATGCCCGGCCCAGCGTGGATCACACCATCGCTGGAGGGGTTGTCGTACAATGAAAGGGCATTTCCGTGGGCGGCCGGCGCGGACGCATCCCGCTCCACGTTCACCCACTGCAGGCCAGCACCGACACTCAGGAACACATCCACCCGAGCGTCGGGCGTGAGGTGGCCCACCGCGGCCACCCGCGCCGACCATCGGGAGAACCCGTAGTTTCGATCAGGGTTCACGCGCCCGCTGCCCGTCGCGATCTCGAGCTCAAAGTCGAGCGGCGGGGCGACCTGCAGGCCGAGGCGTCCCATCCCTTCGAACGCCGAGGTGAGGGCATGGTCATCGGGAGGGAGGTTCTGTCCGAGCACGAGGCCGCCGGTAGGGGAAACCGGCGCGGCGGCGGCGAATTGGACGAGCCACAGGAGCATGCGCCGGCCTATGGGCATGTCCTGGGATCGTCAACGGGGATACAGCCGGCTGCGATGTTCTTAGCGTGGTTCGCCGCGAGCGCAGTGGCCGCCGAGCTCCTCGCCTGGGTGCCCGCCGGCGTGGTGCACGCCGGGGAGCGAGTGCGGGTGGGGCTCTACTGCGTGGACTGCGGAGCTATCCTCGATCCCTCCCGGATTACGGTGAGCGGCGGCACCCTTTCGGGGCAGCGCGCGAACGTCGACGGCACCGTTTGGGCGGATGTCACGGCGGGATTGGGGGAGCGGATCGAGCTGCAGGCGCAGGTGGCTGGCGTCCCGCTTCGCGCGAGCCTCCCCTTGCGCCCCCTGGCCACCGCCCCCCTCACGCTCTCGGTGCCGACGGATGCCGCGCTCACCGACGGCTCGGTGGAGGTGCAGCTCACGGGACTCGGCCCGCTGACCACCGACGACGTGGTTCTCCGCGCCTCCGAGGGAACCGTCGGGCCGCCCCGCGCTACCCCCACCGGCCTGGCCGCCACCGTGACGTTCACCGCCGATCGGATTGCGCGCCCGTTGCTCATCGGCGCGCTCGACCTGCGCACGCCGGGGAGCGCCCCGATCGTGAGCACCGTCCGGCTTCGGGCGCGCCACTCCGGATCGGTGTCCGCCGAGAAGGGCAGCCGCCTGACGCTTCGAATCGGCGCGCGGTCCTTCGGCCCGTTCGTCGCTGGGGAGGATGGCACGGTGAATGTGGCGTTCGAGTCGGCACCCGGGGAGAACACGTACGAGCTGTTGGTGGCCGACGATCTGGGCAACACCCAGAAGCTCACACAGGCCGTGCCCAACAGCACCCGGCCCGTGCTGCTGGCGATCGACGGGCGGGCGGAGCTGGGCCGGCAGGTTTGGCTCGCAGCAGCCGACGCACGCGGTGCGCCCTGGGCCGGGCCGGCGCCCACGTGCCGGTCGGGGGTCGGGTCACCCGATGCGGCTTCGGAGGTGGGAAAAGCGCGATGGCGGTGGGAAGCACCCGACCTCGGCTCGCCCGGCGAGCTGCCGGTGGGATGCACGCTTGGCGAAACGAGCGTGATGACTCGGCTCAGCCCAGCGGCGCGCGTTCCGGCCGCGATCGCGCTGCGGTTCTATCCCGACGTTCTGTCAGCCGATTTCCCGCTGGCGGAGGTACAGGCGAGCCTGATCGACGCGGTCGGAGACCGGCTCCCGCCCGTCGGGCTGGAGTTGAGCGCGGCGCGCGGAACCTTGCGGACGACCGTGGCGGGCGACCTCGTTCGCGGGGAATACGACGGCACGGCGGCCGCGGCGCTCGGGGAAGACGAGATCCACGCGCAGTGGCGACTGCCAACGGGGGAAGGGGCGCCGGCGCGCGTCGAATTGTGCACCGGGAAAGGGGAGGGTGGCGTGGTGGCGGTCGCCCGGGTGCTGGACCGCGCGGGCCGACCGCTCGTGGGGCGCCTCGCGCGGGCACTAGTCGACCAGGCGAGCCTCGGAGACGACCTGACGGATGCCCGAGGGTACGTGCGCTGGACGTTGCCTGCCGGCGGGCGGGGTGCGAGGATCGTGGCGGTGAGCGCCGAAGCCGCGCGCTCTGAGGTGCTCGCGATCGCGGGCTCGGTGGGAGCCGGCTGTGTGGTGAGCGCGGCCCCGGATCGCGCAGATCTGGACGCGCGGGTGCGGGTGCCAATCCGCAGCGGCCGCGTTCGCCAAGTGTTCCTCGAGATCGAGCCGCGAACACTCACCCTCGGGCCGGGCGCTACCGCGGAGATCCGTGTCCGAATGCTGGATTCTGCCGGCGCGCTCGTCGGGGACGAGCCGCTGACCGTGCAGGGATCCGAAGGCGTGGTGTCGGCGCCTGTCGTCGCGGCCGATGGTTCGTTGGTGGCGGTGTTCACGCCGGGCGCCGGCGCGGCCGCGAGGGATGTGCACATCACCGCGACGACTTCCGCCGGAACCGTGGCCACCACCTTGACCGTGGCCCCGCGTCCGGTCCGTGGGATGGTGTCGGCGGGGTTCGGCTGGGTCGACAACTTTTCCTCCGTCTCAAGCCCCTTCGGCTCCTTGTCCGTCGACCAGGGACTTCCCGTGCCAGGGCTCTCCCTCCGCTTGGGTGCGGGGGTGTACGGGGTGGATTCGACGCTGGACAGCAGCACGGGACCGGTACGCGTCACGGGAAATTTCTTTCCGTTCGACGCGGGGATCAGCCTCTTCAATCGCGGCCCTCGGCTCACGATGGGCGCCGGCATCTCACTGGTGCTCATCCCCTACTCCCTCTCAGCCGACTTTGGCGGCTCGGATTCGTTCGGTGGGGCTGGGCTGGCGCCCCCCGGCGTGGAGGCGCGTGGCTCGGCGGGGTGGCGACTGGGGCAGACGGAGCTCTACGCCGAGGTAGGCTACCTGTTGTTCACCGCTCCGAACGGAGCGGTAAGCGTCGCGCAAAACGCTGGCGGCGTGCACGTGATCGTCGGTTACCGGCTACTGTATTGATCATGTTCCTGGCCGTGGCGATCGTCGTGGGGTGCGGGCCGCTTGCGCCGGCGCCCGAGCTCGCTGCGGTGGAACCTGCGCGGGGGTGGCAGGGCGAGTCCACGGCGGTGGTGATTGAAGGAGACCACCTGCTCCCTGCGGTGACCCTCGGCACCGAAACGCCGGTGGGCGGCGAGTGGGAGGTGTGGTTGGAGTCGGCGGGGGGGGAGCTGTACCTGGAAGGCACGGAGCTCCTCGACTATCGCCACCTGGCCGCGCAGGTGCCTGCTGGACTGGAGGCGGGCGAGTACCCGCTTTGGGTGCGCACCCCCACCGGCCAGGAGGCGCGCCTGGACAGCGGATTCCGCGTGGCTGCCACCAAGGCCGATCGCCTGGAGGTGACCATCACCGATGCGGCGTACGACCTCGGCGAGTACGCAACACTCACCGTTCGGGTTCTGGACCCGAACGGCGACGTTTTGGCAGCCGAGCTCGAGGTTGAGGTGGAGGCCACCTCCCCGATCGACGCCGCCGGCGTCGAGTTCGCGGCGGATCAACTCCTTGGGCAGGCTCCGCTCGCTGCCGGCGTAGGGATCCAAGGCGCGCTCGACCCCGACGGAACCACGAAGCTGCTCGTGCGCTCCACCGCCGCAGACGACGTCACCTTCGCGGTTCGCGCCGTGGACGACGATGGGCTCACGGCCGGCGAGGTGCTGGTGTCGTGGAACACAGGGGAGCTGGCGAACATCGAGGTCACATTCCCGTTTTCGCCCTTCCGGGTGCGCGCAGGTGAGCCCTTTCCGGTGCACCTCGTGCTCCTCGATCAATACGGCAACGCGCTCCCGGATTCGGCGGCGCGGGTCTCCATCAGTGATGCGACCGAGTGCTCCAGCTTCCGAACGGTCGAGGATCTCGTCGGCGAAGCGGATGTGGAGCTCACCCTCAGCGCGGCGTGCACCGACCGGCTCCTGATCTTCAACAGCAATGTGGAAGTGGAGAGTGAACCCTTCGAGATCGTGGCGGCGGAGATGTCTGGCTACCAGGTTACGGTCGCGCCGTTCACCGACGTCTCAGCAGGGATTCAGCCGGTGATCGTGGCCGTGGATGCCGTGGACGAATTTGGCAACGTGGTCCCCGACTTTGCGGGTGCCGTCGACCTGTCGGATACGCTCGGCGGACTCGACGCGGAGCGCACCACCTGCACCGACCTGACGGATGGACAGGGGCTGTGCACCACCTACCTGCTCCGGGCCGGCAGCGATGTGCTGCAGGTGACAGACGAGCTCCTCCGGGTGGGGATCTCCAATCCGGTAGAGGTGGTCCCCGACGAGCCGGCGGGGGTGGTTGTGAGCCTCGCGGTACGAGAAACCATCGCGGGGAACGAGGCGGGCGCGGTCGTCGCCCTGACGGACAACTGGGGCAATTTCGTGGACTTCGACCCTGGCGGCGCCGATCCGGTCGAGTTCACCGACAGCAGCGAATCGGTGAGCTGTGCCTGGTCGGGCGCTGTTGGCGATGGGCGGCAGGGGTTCCTGTGCACGTTCACCCGGGCATGGGTGGGAAGTGAGGTGCACGCGGCCCTCCCGCGCCTTGCGCTGCAAGGAACGGCGCCCGACACCATCACGATCTTCAACGCTGAGCTCGCCGAAGTTGCGCTGACGACACCGGCAACCGCGGTGGCCGGGCGACCGTTCACCCTCTCGCTTGCGGGCTTCGACGAGTTCGGCAACGCCTACGAGCGCCAAACCAACCCCGACCTCGCGCTCGAGGACAGCACCGGAACGCTCACGTTGGGCACGGTCACCCTGGATGCGGCCGGCGAAGCGAGCCTCTCGGAGGCGCTCACGGTCGCGGGTCCGGCGCGGCTCTGGGCGTCGCAGTTTGGCGTTGTGCTTGGTGTTTCCGCCGTGATCGACGTGTCGGCCGCCGAGATGAACGGCTTTGCGGTCGAGGCGCCCGCTTGGGTGGGGGTGGGCGAGGTGGCCGAGGTCGCCATCACCGCGGTGGACAGCTATGGAAACACGGTCGCGACGTACGGAGGCGGCCCGACCGTTTCGGTAACTGGAGAGGCCTGCGGCGGGGAGAGCGTTTCTGCGCTCGCCGGCGGCGAAGTAACCGTGGACCTCGACTGCACGAGCGTGCAGTTGGACGCGCGGGTGGCAGTGGCAGACGGCACCTACGCGGGTACAAGTTCGGTGCTCGACATTGTGGACTTCGACTGCGCCTCGCCGCCCACGCCGCACTTGGAGGTGGATGGCGAGGTCGCGCCGGTGCTGTGTCTCGCCTCCGGTGAGGCGAGCGCGGTGGTGGACAGCAGCGGATCGGCGGCGGGCGGCGCGGCGCTGACCGTGTTCGCCTTCGAGGACAATGAAGGCACCCGGGATCGAGGCACTTCGGGCACCTCCGATTATACCTGGGTGGGCGCCGGCCCCCGGCAGGTCGACGCCCTCGTCGTGGACGCCCAGGGATGCGCGGACACCGAGACCACGTGGGTGTGGATCGGGGAAGACGACGGCGAACCGACCGGACCCGTGACCGTTACCCCTTCGGCGAGCACGGTCGCGTCGGGCGGGAGCGTGAGCGTGGAGGTGACCGCTCGGGACTGCACGGGGGATGTGGCCGCGGGACAGGAGTTGTTCGTGCGGGCGAACCTCGGCACGGTGGCTGGCAGCTCGACGGGGGAGGGGCTGACGGTGACGCTCGACAGCGTGGGCGAGGGCTCGACGGTGTGGTCGTTCCCGGGCGGGTACGCCGCAGTCGCCACGTTCTACGCGGGCTCTTCATCGTCGGGTGCGTACGGAACGGGATTGGTGGCGGTTACCCAGGACAGTGCGCGACCGCACGTGACCGCGGTCGACCCGTTCGGCACCACGGTGGGAACGATTTCGGCGATCACTGTGGAATTCGACGAGGGGATTTTGGAGAGCACCGTGAGCGCGATCCAGCTCACCGGGCCGAGCGGTGCCATCGCGGTAACCGCGGTGCTCAACGACGACACCGTGACCCTCACCCCCACGACACCGGTCGACGCATCAAGTGGCGCGTTCACCCTCACGATCCCGTCCAGCGTTCGCGACTCCGCCGGCAACCGCTTGGACGGTGATTGGTCCGGCGCCGCGACCGGCTTTGTGTCCACCTTCGGGGCGGTGGCCGATACCCTACCGACGATGGGCGGCTGCGCGATCGACCTCGACGCGTTTCATCCGGACGGTGACGACGGGAGCGCCGCGGAGGCGGATCTGGTCACCTTTACGCCAGTGGCCTCGGCATCGCCTACGTGGTGGCGCCTGACTGTCGTTGATCCCGCAGGAGAAACCGTGCGAACGACGCGCATCAGCGGCGCTCTCGGCTCGCTCACCTGGGAGGGAGTCGGCGACGACGGACGCGTTGTAGAGGGCGGTACGTACGCGGTCACCGTGGCCGCAATCGACGCCAACGAGAACGTCACAACTGCTTGCACCGATTCCATCACCGTAGAGCATCGCCTGGAGCTGCCGTGAACGACGAGCGAGATCCTGAGATGGACCGATGGCGCCTGGCCGAGCTCGGCCAGCAAGCGGCCATGTTGGTGCATCAGCTTCGGCAGCCGTTGTTCACCATCAAGAGCCTCGTGCAGCTCGCGGAGGCGGATCCGGCGAGATCTTCGGTACACCTCGCGTTGGCGAAGGCCCAGCTTGGCGTGCTGGAGAATCTGGTCACCGGCTGGTCCGATTTCAGCCGCCGGCCCACCGCAGGCGAACAGTTCGACATCCGGATGCCGCTCGAGGGCGCATTGGTGTTGCTCCGCCACCGCGGCGAAACCCTCGGCATTGGCGTGCACGCCGATCTGGGCCCTGGCCTCGTCATTCGCAGTAGCCTCCTCGGCCTGCAACAAGCCATCGTGAACCTCGGACAAAACGCGTTGGACGCCTTGGATGGGCACGACCAGCCTGAGCTGCGCCTCTGGGTGGAGGGGGCCGCCATCTTCGTTTCCGACAACGGTCCCGGCCTCCCCGAACCGGTGCGCCGTCGCCTGTTCGAGCCGTACACGACGACCAAGGCTCGCGGAACTGGCCTCGGCTTGCCGATCGCCCGAGCGCTCGTGGAGAACGCGGGGGGGGCGCTTACGCTCGAGCCCTCGGAGAGGGGCGTTCGGTGGCGGATCGTGCTAGCCGCCGCCGCATGAGCAGCCCCAACAAGCCTCCGGCCGACGAGCTCGACGAAACGCCGGAGTCGCACCTCGCTGGACTCGGCGATGCGTTCATGATTGGCCTCCGTGCGCGCGAGGCCGGGCGCGTGGACGATGCGCTCGCCGCCTTCCAGGGCGTGCTGCGCGCCGAGCCGCGGCTCGCGGAGCCGCGCCTTGAGATCGGCCGTATCTACCTCGAGATGGGGCGGCTGGCCGAGGCCGAAGCCGAGGCGCGGGAGGCCATCCGGATCCTCGATGCCGGCGGCGCCTGGACCGTGGAGGTGCCCGAAGCCATCCTGTTGGCGCTCGGCTGGGCCCTGCTCGGCGAGGTGCTCAAGGAGGAGGCCGCGAGCGACGAGGTCGTGTTTGGCGAGGACCCCGCCCGCTTCGCCGAGCTCGTCGCACAGTCGCGAGCCGCGTTTGCCCGCGCGCATGAGCTGGACCCGGCGGACACCGTGAGCGGCATCAAAGCCGCGGAGCTGGGGGACGTCGAAGACGAACCGGAAGAGCCCGCGAACTGATCGTTGGCGCACGAGCAACGCGCCAAACGTACCATCCTGCGATAGCCTGCATCGACTCAACGCCCACCGCTGGGGAATCCCATGTCACTCCTGTTCTTGCCGCTGCTTCACGTCCTCGCTTGCTCCTCCGATGTCAAGGTTTCCAGCGGCGAATCGGCGCTGCAGGGGGCCGATCCGGCCGCGTCGCCGTCGGAAGGCGGGCTGGCGTCGGTGATCGAGGCGGACGCGCGTGCGTTCGCGGCGCGGCCCGGCGGCTTCGAATTCGTGAACCCGACCTGGGGCCTCAGCGGCGAGATGAACGACGAAGGCGTGGTGGTCGGCAGCGGGGACAGCGCGCTGGGTCTGCGCTTCACGGCCTGGGGCCGGGACTCGGACATGGCGATCGTGGAGCCCGTCGCTCCGTCCATCGGCGCCTGCGTTCACGAGGTTCGTCCGGACGGCGCCTGTGCGCGCCAGGTGGAGTACGAAACGGCGGGTGTTACCGCCTGGTACGCCAATCTTTCGAGCGGGCTCGAGCAGGGTTGGGATCTGCAGTCGCGGCCGTCTGGCGAGGGCTTCGTCGTGATCGACGTGGCGGTGGATGGCGCCGATGTGGATGGCGACGAGGCGGAGCTGTGGTTTACGACCGCCTCTGGCCGCGCGTACCGCTACAGCGCGTTGGCGGCATGGGATGCCCGTGGCGAGGCGTTGGAGGCCTGGTTTGAGGTGACCGAGCACGGTCTGCGCGTGGTCGTGGACGACGCGAACGCCGTTTGGCCAATCATGGTGGACCCGGTGCTCACCACCGCGTCCTCCACGATGATGGGCGAGAGCACCTCCAGCAACTTTGGCTACGCGGTGGAAGCGGCGGGAGACGTGAACAATGACGGCTACGACGATCTGATTGTCGGCGCGTACGGCTATTCCACGAACACGGGTCGGGCCTATGTTTTCCACGGGTCGGCCAGCGGGATCAGCACCACGGCGGCAACGACCTTGAGCGGCACCACGAGCGGCGACTACTACGGGAACGCCGTGCGCGGGGCTGGGGATGTGAACGGGGACGGCTTCGGGGACGTCGTCGTCGGCGCGTACCTCAGCGGATCCGACGATGGCGCGGCGTACGTCTACTTTGGCTCGGCAGCCGGCATCACGACGTCGGGCGCTGTCACCCTCGCGGGGTCAGGGGCGGAGGACCGGTTTGGCTCCTCGGTGGCCGGGCTTGGCGACGTGAACGGGGACGGCTTTGATGACGTGGCGGTCGGCGAGCCGATCTACAACGGCAACATCGGCCGGGTGTATGTGTTCCACGGCAGCGCGGCGTTCGACGCGACGGCCGACACGACGCTTGGCGGCGGCGTGACGAGCTACTTCGGCTTTGCGGTCGACGGCGCCGGGAACGTGAATGGCGACGCCTACAACGACCTCGTCGTCGGCGCGTACGGCTACAGCAGCAGCAAGGGCCGCACCTACGTGTACCACGGCTCCGCGACCGGGATCGCGGCGAGCCCGACCACGACCATCACGGGCGGTTCTTCGAGCTACTACAACGGGTACGACGTAGCCGGCGCGGGGGATGTGAACGGAGACGGGTACGACGACATCATCACCGGCATGTACGGCTATGGGTCGAGCCTCGGCCGGGCGCAGGTGTACCACGGCGGCGCTTCGGGGGTGGACACGACGGTGGACACGAACCTGGACGGCAGCACGGCCGGCTACGAATTCGGCTTCGCGGTCGATGGCAATGTGGACGTGGACAACGACGGGTATTCCGACGTCATCGTCGGCGAGCAGAAGAACACGACGAACGTTGGCGCAGCCTACCTGTACCGCGGCTCCGCCTCCGGCGTCTCCAGTACGGCCGACACGACCTTCGCGGGCACCGCGGGCTCCCGCTTCGGTCGGGCGGTCGCCGGCGTGGGGGACGTCAACGCAGACGGCTATGGCGACGTTGCCGTGGGAGGGAACACGCTCACCTCCTCCACCGGAAAGGTCTGGGTGTTCCATGGTTATGTGGACGAAGATGCGGACGGCTACTACGTCGGCGGCGAGGGCACCGACCAGGATTGCGACGACACGGATTCGGCGATCAACCCCGGCGCCACCGACACGGTAGCGGACGGCATCGACAGCGACTGCAGCGGCACCGAGCTCTGCTACGCGGACGTGGACGCAGACGGCTACCGCACCAGCACGACCAGCGTGTCCAGCGACGGCGACTGCAGCGATGCAGGGGAGGCACTCGCGACCGTGACCAGCGGCGACTGCGACGACACGGACTCGGCCTCCAACCCCGGCGCGACCGAGGTGGTGGGCGACGCGATCGACGAGGACTGCAGCGGCACCGAGACCTGCTACGCCGACGCCGACAACGACAACTACCGGACCACCTCCACCGTGGCCTCCACGGACACCGACTGCAGCGACTCGGGCGAGGCGCTGGAGACGGACGCCGACGGCGATTGCGACGACACTCGAAGCACGATCAACCCGGGTAAAACCGAGACGGTCGGCAACAGCTTCGACGAGGACTGCGACGGATCGGCCAACTGCTATGCCGACGCCGACAGCGACGGCTACCGCACGACCACGATCATCGCATCGGCCGACACCGACTGCAGCGACGCGGGCGAAGGCCGCACCGTGACGCCCTCGGGCGACTGTGACGACACGAGCGCCGCCGTGAACCCGGCCGCCAGCGAAGTGTGCGACGCGGGCGACGTAGACGAGGACTGCGACGGCGCGAGCGACGACGCCGATTCGAGCGTTTCTGCCAGCGGAAAGAGCACGTACTACGTGGACGGAGACGGCGACACCTACGGCGACGCCGCCTCGACCGTTCTGGCGTGTGATCCGGTTTCCGGCGCCACGACCGACCCCAGCGACTGCGACGATACGAATGCGGCGGTGAACCCCGGCGCAGCCGAGGTTTGCGACGCGCTGGACGTGGACGAAGACTGCAACGGCGCGGCCGACGACGCCGACTCTGGCGCCACCGGGGGCACAACCTCGTACGCCGACGCGGACGCCGATGGCTATGGTGACGCAGCGACGAGCGTGAGCTCGTGCGACTCCGTGCCTGGCTACATTGCCGACGACACCGACTGTAATGACGCTTCGGCTTCCGTAAACCCCGGGGCAAGCGAGACGGCAGGCGACGGGATCGACGCGAACTGCGATGGAGGCGAGGACTGTTACACGGATGCCGATGGCGACGGGGCGCGGGTGGACGACATCACGCTCTCCGCCGATCTGGACTGCACCGACGCCGGCGAGGCCGGCTACACGGCGGACGCGGACTGCGACGACACCAACGCCGCCGTGAACCCGGCGGCGGCCGAAGTGACGGGCGACGAGATCGACGCCAACTGTGATGGCAGCGAGGACTGCTACACGGACACGGACGCCGACGGATACTACAGCTCCGACGAGGCGATCACCACCTCAGCGGACACGGATTGCGCCGACGCAGGCGAAGCCACGGCGCTCGCAACCGGCGGCGACTGCGACGATGCGGACGCCATGTACAACCCCGGCGCGACCGAGACTTGCGACGACCCGAACGACTACAATTGCGACGGTAGTGTCTCCTACGTCGACAACGACGGGGATGGCGTTGCGGCCTGCGACGACTGCGACGACGCCAATTCCCAAGCCTACCCGGGCGCGACCGAGGTCGTCGCCAACGGCGTGGATGAGGACTGCGACGGCGGAGAGTCCTGCTACATCGACGCGGACGGCGACGGCACGCGCGTGGATGACACGACCACCGTATCGGCCGACAGCGACTGTGACGACGCGGGGGAGACCAACGACGCCGGCCTGAGCGGCGACTGCGACGACGCCGACGCCGCGTACTACCCCGGCGCCCCCGAGGTGGATTGCTCCGATCCGAACGACTACAACTGCGACGGATCGACGGGCTACGCCGACGCGGACGGGGACTCGTACCCCGCCTGCCAGGAGTGCGACGACACCAATGCGACCATCAACCCGGCCGGCACGGAAGTGTGCAACGATCTCGACGACAACTGCGACGGCGCGGTGGACAACGAGGCGATCGATGCCTCGCTCTGGTACGCCGATGCCGACGGGGACACGTACGGCGACGCCGAGGTGACCGTGGCCGAGTGCGACCAGCCCGCCAACTTCGTGTTTGACTCCAGCGACTGCAACGACGCAGACGGAGGGATCAACCCCGGCGAAGAAGAGATCGCCAACGACGAGATCGACCAGGACTGCGACGGCGAAGACCTGACCGACACCGGCGACACGGGGGACACCGGTGAGACCGGGGACACCGGGGAAACGGGGGACACCGACACCGACACCGACACCGACACCGACACCGACACGGGCTCGGGCGAAACGCCGGACATCGCCGGCGGCGGCGGCTGCGGTTGCGACAGCAGCGATCCGATTGGGCTGGCCACCGGCGCGGGCCTGCTGCTCGCGGGTCTCACGATTACCCGCCGCCGCGCTCGGTGATCGCCCGGCACGCTGCGTTCCTCCCCATGACCGGGGAGGAGGCAGGGGGTGAGTTGGACGTGATCCTCGTGACGGGGGATGCGTACGTGGACCACAACAGCTTCGGCGTAGCGCTCATCGGGCGCTGGCTGGAAGCGCACGGCTTCTCCGTTGGGGTGATCGCGCAGCCCGCGTGGGACAATCCGGAGGCGTTTCGGGCGCTTGGACGGCCACGCCTCTTCTTCGGCGTCACTTCGGGTCAGATGGACTCGATGGTGAACCACTACACCGCCTCGCGGCGCATCCGGAACGACGACGCATACAGCGCCGGCGGAGAAGCGGGGTTGCGCCCGGACCGGGCTTGCATCGCGTACGCAAACCGGGTGAAGCAGGCGTATCCTGGGGTGCCGGTGGTGCTCGGCGGGGTGGAAGCCTCGCTGCGCCGGCTCGCGCACTACGACTACTGGCAGGATCGTGTGCGGCGGAGCATCCTCCTGGACGCGAAAGCCGACCTGCTCGTGTACGGCATGGGTGAGCTCGCCGTGGTGGAGATCGCGAGGCGGCTCGCGGCGGGCCGCGGCATCGATGCCTGTCGCGACATCCCGGGCACGGCCTGGGCGTTGGGGATGAAGACGCCGCGCCCGGACATGCCCGTGCTCGACGCCCCGAGCTTCGAAGCCTGCGTAGCCGAGCCCGCTTCGTTCAATCGGCTCACCCTGTTGATGTACCGCGAGTCCAACCCGAGCTGCGGTGAGGCGCTGGTGCAGGCGCATGGCGATCGCGCCATCTGGTGCAATCCGCCGGCGCGCGCCCTCACGACCGAGGAGCTCGACACGCTGTACGAGCTTCCCTACAGCAACGCGGCGCATCCGGCCTACCGAAAGCCCATCCCCGCCTTCGAGAGCATCCGCGGGAGCGTGACGATCAACCGCGGCTGTTCGGGGGGGTGCAGCTTTTGCGCGCTCACCCTGCATCAGGGGAAGGACGTCGTGAGCCGCAGCGCGGACAGCGTGGTGCGCGAGGTGAAGGGGATCGCCGCAACCCGTGGCTTCAACGGGGTGATCTCCGACCTGGGTGGCCCGACCGCAAACATGTTCCACATGCGCTGCAGCGACGAGGCCGCGAACGCCGTGTGTCGCCGTGTGTCGTGTTTGCATCCTGTGCGCTGCAAACACTACGGCACCGATCATGGTCCGTTTGTGGACCTCCTCCGGGAGGTGCGCACGCTGCCGGGAGTGAAGCGGGTTTTCGTGAACTCTGGCCTCCGCTACGATCTCGCTGCGCTCGCGCCGGGCGTCGTGGAGGAGATCGCAACGCACCATGTCTCCGGCATGCTCACCACCGCGCCGGAGCATGTGTCCAAGACGACCCTGCACCACATGCGCAAGCCGGAGATCACCCACTTCGCGGACTTCGTACAGCGCTTCAAGGAGGCCTCGGCCGCCGCCGGAAAAAAGCAGTTCATCGTCCCGTACTTCCAGTGCGGCCACCCGGGCACCGGCCCCGAGGAATCGATCGAGCTCGCGTTGTATATGAAGCGCAACGACTTGCGTTGCCGCCAGGTGCAGCTCTTCATGCCCACGCCAGGCACGATCAGCACGGCGATGTACGTGACCGGGATCGACCCCTACACGAAGGCGCCGGTGTATGTGGCGCGGGGGCACAAAGAGCGCGCGCGCCAGCGGGCGCTGATGTTCTGGTGGAAGAAGGAAGAATGGCCCGCGGTGCGCGAGGCCTGCTACGCCTGGAATCGCCCCGACCTCGTGGGCCACGGCCCCGATTGCCTCGTGCCGCCGGGCCCGGCGAACGGAAATTGGCAGCGGGGGGCGCGGCCCAACGAGTCGGGTGTCGGCGCGATGGGCATGCAAGTGGAGCGCGCCACGCGGGCCGAGCTGGATGAGGAGCGCTGGGAAGGCCTCGCGGGCTCCGCAGCGCCGTGATCCTCGGCCTCGTAAGCGCGGTGTGGGCAGGGGAGTGGGCGCCGGTGGATGGGGAACGCCTGAGCTTCGCGGCTGAATGGATGGGGATCCGCGCCGGCACCGCGGTCGCCACGACCCGCGCGACGGCCGCCGGATGGAGCACCGAGCTCATCACCCGCTCGGATCCCTGGCTGGAGCCGCTGTACCCCATCGACGATACCGTCGGCAGTCATTGGTCGTTCGCGGGGAGCGCCGAATACCGCACCCGATATCGCGAAGGTCGCTTCCAGCAGGACCAGACGATGCGCTTCGACCCCTCAGGAATCGAGGTGGCCCGCCGGCAGCTCATCGACGGCGCGTGGAAGGACTGGAGCGACCGCTACGATCCAGCGCCTGGCGTGTTCGACCCGGTGGCCGCGATCTTCCAGCTTCGGGGCCACCTTGAGGCCGGCACGTTCCGGGTGTTTTCGGGCAAGCGCGTGGTGCCGGTGGTGTGCGTAGACGAGGGGGTCGAGGTGCTCGACGGCGCTGCCGCACATCGCATCGACCTCCAAACCCAAGAGGAGGGCGTGCTCAAGGACAAGATCATCGCCTGGTTCGCGGAGGATGCAACGCGGGCACCGCTGCGTGCGGTCGTATACACGCGGGCTGGGCCGGTATCGCTCCTGCTGACCGGGCGGGCAGTGCGGTGAGGGTGCTTCACGTCGATCCTGCGATGGAGTGGCGCGGCGGCCAGGCGCAGCTCGCGGCGCTGCTTCAAGCCCGACCCGACGATCTGTGGGCCGGCGCCGCCGCAGGCGCCCTCGCGGCCCGGGTTCGCCCGCCAGACCTGGCGTTGATCCCCGACGCCGGCGCGCCCAACGCGCTGCGGGTGCGGGCCGCCGCCGCCCGGTTCGGGGTTGATCTCGTCGCGGCGCACAGCTCGCACGCTCACGATGCTTCGCTGCTGGTGCAGGTGCCGCTCGTCGTGCATCGCCGCAACCACCGGCCCCCCGGACACGCCTGGAAGTATCGGCGAGCAGCCTCGGTGATCGCCGTATCCGAGTTCGTCGCGGCGCTCTGCCGCCGCGCAGGGATCGCCCGCGTTGCCGTCGTGCATGACGGCGCGGACGGGTGGCCGCGGCCGGCGCGCCCACCCAATCCTGAGCCGGTGTTCCTCGTTCCCGCAGCCTTGGTGGCTCACAAAGGGCACGCAGCGCTCCTGGAGGCGTTCAAGGCGGTACCCGGGATTCTGGAGCTGGCGGGGGAGGGTCCGCTCCGCGCCGAACTGGAGGCGCTCGCCCGACCGCTTGGCGCTCGCGTACGCTTCCTCGGGCGGGTTCTGGACATGGGGGAGGCGTTTGGCCGCGCCGACGTGGTCGTGCTGCCCTCCCGCGACGAAGCAGGCGGCAGCGTGCTGATCGAAGCGATGGCGAGCGGAGTACCGGTCGTCGCGAGCGCCGTGGGCGGGATCCCGGAGCTGGTCGGAGAGGCGGGCGCGCTCGTTCGACCCGACGATCGCCGCGGCTGGGTCGACGCGCTCAACGCCGCGCCAGGGCGCGATTCGGGGCCGGGCCGGATCCAGGCCGCCCGGTTCAGTGTGGCCGCGATGGTGCGGGGCACGGAGCAGGTGTATCGGGCATAAAACCGACGAAGCCGACTTCCCTCGCGCGCCGGCGTGCGGTAATCTCCCTCACGCAGATCGGAGTTCCGCATGGGCGCTCAGGGATTCAGCCAGTCGTCCTCGAACGTGACGCCCGCCGTCGCGCCGCCCACCCCCTCCCGCCAGGGCGGACAAAGCCAACGGCAGAACCAGATCGGAAACGCGGGCGTGCAGGAGCAGAACCAGTCGGTGCCGGGCAGTCCGCTGAATTCGCCCGATACCTCGGTGTGCGATCCCGCCGCCGTGCACCTGCCCAGCCCCGTAGCTCCCGAGGGAAACCTCGGGTACTACGCTCAACGGCATGGCGACTTCGCCACCCGCTACCAGGGTTGTGGGCTGGCCCCGCCGACCTATTACATCGCGTACGGTCAGAAGTACGTCGGGCGCTTCACGAACGAAACGTCGAGCCGGCTCACGCCCGAGGGCCAGGCGTGGCTCGGGCGCGCCAGGGTGAACCTGCAAGTGGCGATCGAGAACCGCCGCGCGATCGACCCCGCCGATTTCGACCGCCTCGAGAAGAACGACGCCGGCTTCACCTCGTTCGCCTACGGCACCCACGCCGATGCGTACTGGAACGCAGGTCTGGGGGAACTCAACCTGTTCGACCTCTCCAACATCGGCCTCACTCCCGACGTTCGGGATCTCATGGCGAAGGACGGGCTGATTCAGGTGGCCGACATTGGCACCCGCCTGCTTGGCGTATGGGGCACGGATGGCATCGACTACCTCGCTGGTGAGGGCACCACGGCCGAGCTCGTGGACGCGGCGTATGAGGGCTACGCCGTGGTGGGGGAAGGGATCGACGAGGTGTTTGGCGTCGGAACGAGCCAGCGCCTCGTGGAGGGAGCGGAGGATCTAGGCGTAGAAGCCGGGCACCTCGCGAGCGGCGCGTACGATGTGGCGGCCGACGTGGTCTCCTCCGGCGTCGGGGAGATCGACTCCGTGATGGGATCGGGGTGGACCGAGAGTACGGTGGACGCCGGACGGGAGGCGGCGAGCGACGGCGCGGACTACGTGGAGGAGCAGTACAACGACGCCAGGGATTGGGCCGAGGAAGTATGGGATGGGTTCTCCTTCTGAACGAGCCTGGCGGGTAGGCGGCCCGGTTCCGCCCGATTTCGTGCCGATGCAGGTCGTGGCCGCGCCGGATGGGAGCGGGTGGCTGTTCGGTTGGCGGGGCGGCGAGCCCCTGAGCGAGCGGCAGGGGTCGATCCTTGCGGTGAGCGCGGAGGGCGCGGTGAGCGTGGCCTGGTCGGGGCCGGGGTGGGTGCGCTGTGCCAGCATGCGGGGGAGCGCGGGCTTCGCGGTTCAGGGCCGCCCGGGGCCCGTCTTCACGCTGCTGGCCGCTTCGGAAGGTGGGAGGTGGCGGGACGTCGGGCCGATTCCCGCGGGTAGCGTCACGTCGGTGCTCGCGGTGGACGCCGAGGAAGCGTGGCTCAGCGGAGCGGGGGGCTTGCTCCGGTATTTCCGAGGCGCGTTCACGCAGGTTTCGGCGCCTGGAGACCGGGATTCCACTCGCGAGCGGCTGTTTCTTGCGGGGGAGCAGGTCGTGCTTGCCACCCCGGCTGGGCTCCACCTCGCGCGGGAGGGCGGCGCGCGATGGGGACACCGGGACATGGAGGGGGCCCACGTGCGCGCCCTCGCATTTCCCTATATCGCCGCGGTTCGCGAGGGGCGTGTGGAGATCGGCCGCCTCGAACCCGCGTTCGTATCCTGGCTCGGGGTTGTGGGGGGGGAAGGAGATCCAGCAGCGCTTGCCTGGGCGGGGAAGGCCATGCAGCTCGCCCTCGTGCCCGCGAACCCGAGGGCGAACCCCGGAATGATCCTCGTCGCATCGAACCCTGCGGGGGGATTCTCGACCACGCTGTTGAAGCTCCCCCCAACCGAAGGGTGGATCGGGCTCTCCGGGGCGAAAGGCGCGCTCGCGCTCGCGGCGAGCCGTGAGTTGCTCCAGTCGGGCCCTTCGTGAAGTTCCTCCTGGCGTTATTCGGATGCACAGGGGGAGCCGGCGCCACGCGCGCGGCGCAGCTTCCGGTCACGTTTACGCCAACGGTCGTGGTCAGCGCGGAAGCACCGATTTTTCTCGGTTTCGAGGGGGGGCCATTCGCGCCGATCGAGCAGCGCCGCCTCGCGGCCTGGCGGATTGACGGGGCTCAGGCCATGGCGATGGGCCCGGAAGGTCCGGGATGGTACCAGGCGGCAGCCCAGGTTGGCGGCGAGGTTTGGGCAGTGGCCGCGACGTTGCTCCCGAGCGGCAGCGGCGCGACCTACCGGCTCGTCGTAGGCGGCGCGGCGGGTTGGGAGGATCGCGGCCCGATCCCCGCCTCCAGCATTGGCCACGTGGCGACGGATGGGCGCGGAGGTGGCTGGGTCGTCGGCGTTGGGCAGCTTTTCCGCACGCGCGATGGCGGCGCGAGCTGGGTGGGCGTAACCGGGGCTCCAGCGCCTGGAAACGTGGCGGAGACCCTGGGGATGCCGGGACCGGACGAGCTGATCGTCGGCGGCGGGGCGCTGCTACGCACCGAAGACGGCGGCGCCACGTGGAGAGCCCTCCTGGCGCAGCCGGTGTTGGCGACGGATGGCACCTGGGTGGTGTCGGGCACAGCGGAGCGCCTGGTGGTGAGCCGTCGCAGCGGGGACAACCTCACGCAGACGGCGGAGATCGAGGGCGGGTGGCAGCCCGACGCGGTGTTCGGTGCAGGCGAAGTCGTACGGATCCGCGCCACGAAGTCGGGCTCGGTGTTCGTGCTGGAGAGCACCGACGGGGGCAGGATATTCGCGCCCGTCCGCGCGCGGGGCCTCTCGGACCCCCACTGGGTCGGCCTGGGGACGGCGGTGTGGTCGATCGACGTCGAGCGCGTGGTTCGCAAACGGTAGGGGGTAGCGATGTTCCTGATCTCGATCGCGCTGGCCGCCCCGCCCTTTCCCATCGACCTTCCTGGCGAAACCGAGGGTGCGCTCACCGGCGCCGAGGTGTACCTGAGCCAGTGTCACGGCTGGATCTGGTACGACTCGTTGGACGGTTTTTCGACGCAGCGCGGCACGTGGTACGAAACGGTCGAGGATTTTCACAACCCCGAGGGCGCAAATCAGGCGCTGGCGCCGTTCCTGCACAACGCCGGCGCGGATGTTTGGGCGGTAAAGGAGCGGGACCTCCACGATGCGTGGTCGATCGCGGATAACGACGGCGACGGGTACGCCGAGTCCGGCGCCGGGATCGCAGACGGCAACGCGGGTTTCGCGGACTGGGGCACCTGGGCGTACGGCGAGAACCCCTTTGATGGCGGCACCACGCGCCTCGTGCCGGCGGGGGCCTCGGCCACGTTCAGCCTCACCGCGCCTGCCCGGGGGTGGACCGCGCTGTACGTGGCCTACGACGCCGACCAGGACCACACGGCCGCCGCAAGCTACGCGGTGACCGCGCGAGGGGTGACGGTGAAGCACGAGCTGGACCAGCGCACCCACGGCTCCACGTGGCGCTATCTCGATACCCTCTGGTTGGACGTGGGAGATCCGGTTTCCGTCACCGTGTCGACGACATCGGGGGTCGTGAGCACCGACGCGGTGCGCCTTGGCGGGGGCACCGGCGTGATCGAGCGCCATGGCGAAACGACGGTGCGCCCGCGCTGGGAGGAGGGCGCCATCCTCGCGGCCCAATTCAACGGGGCTCCGGCGAGCGTGTACGATCCCTATGACGATGGCAACGGGAGCGATCCAAGCTCCCGCTCCGTTTGGGCGGCATGGGAGCACCCCGAGGAGCGCGACAGCGTCTATGTTTCCTGGCACTCGAACGCGTGCGATGGTTGCGATGCGCGCGGCACGAGCGTGTATGTGTACGACAGCGAGTGTTCGTCGGGCGCGCCTATCGCCGGAAGCGACGAATTGGCGGGCCTGATCCAGGAGGAGCTGATCGCCGTGGGCGAGGCGTGGGATCCGGAGTGGCAGGATCGGGGCGTGCGGTCGGACTGCTTCTCGGAGGTGAACCCCAGCTTGAACGACGAGATGCCGGCGGTGCTGATCGAGATCGCCTTCCACGACACCGAAGCCGACATCGAGCTCCTCAAGGAGCCGGGCTTCCGGATCGACGCTTCTCGCGCCATCTACCGCGGGATCGCGCGCTACCTGGAGGGGGAGGGCGTGACGTTCTTGCCAGAGCCCCCGCAGGCGCTCACCCTTCGAAACACCGAAACCGGACTCTCGCTGACTTGGGAGGCGGGCTGGGCAGGTGATTTGTGGGGCGACGAGCCCGTCGATTATCTGGTGCAAACCTCGGCCGACGGTCGGGCGTGGAGCGCCGGGGTCGCGGTGACGGGCCTGTCTACGCCGATCGACGCGGAGTTCGGCGAACTCCTGTTCGCTCGCGTCGTTGCGCGGAACGGGGGCGGCGTTTCGTTTCCCTCTGCGGTCGTCGCCGCGCAGCGTGGGGAGGGGGTGCCGATCCTGCTCGTGAACGCCTTCGACCGCCTTGACAGCGGGCAACTGGAGATCGAGGATCTTGGCGGCGAGCTCGGCGAAGTCGCCCGCATGGACCTCGCCCGCATCAACCCCGGGGACATCCTCGTTTCCCACGCCCTGGCGATCCACGCCGCTGGGTGGCCCTTCGACAGCGCGGAGGACGATGCGCTGGGCTCGCTCGATCCCTACGCGCTCGTCGTGTGGGCCACCGGCGAAGAGAGCACGATCGACGCCACGTTCGACGACGACCAGCAGGCTGCCCTCCGCGCCTTCGTCGCCGAGGGCGGCGCGCTGTGGACCTCCGGCGCCGAACTCCTCTGGGACCTTGACGAGAAGGGCGACGCGGACGACGCCGCCTTTGCGGCCGAAGTACTCGGGGCGACCTACGCCGCAGACTCCTGCGATTGTGGGCGTGCAACGGGCGCGACCCTGCTCGAGGGCCTCATGTTGGAGTTTGGCACGGTGTACCCCGTAGAGTGGGCCGACGAGCTGGACTCGGCGGGCACCGTGCTCGCCCACTACCCCGACGGCGCGATCGCGGGCGCGCTCACCGGCAACGTAGCCGTGTTTGGCTTTCCGTTCGACGCGATGGGGGACGCCTCCGTGCAGGCGGAGATTGCAGCGCGGCTATTGCCGGTGCTCGTGCCCGGTTGGGAGCCCGCCGATACAGGTGATGGCGTGATCACGCCGGGCGGTTCGCTGCGCCCCGGGAAGCCGGTGCCGCTGGCGGAGGGGTGCGGCTGCTCGGCGGGCGGGGCCGGGATGGCAGGGTGGATGGTGGTTTTGGGGGTCGTCGTTGCGCGGCGTGGCGGGAGACGGTTTTGTAGGGTGGGGGCGATGCCCGGGGCCACGTTTCCTTCGTCGAGCGGGGTTCGCGGGGCATCGCGGCGCCACGGGGCGTAGGCGCCCCGCGCCTACGGCTTTCGTCCCGCGTAGCGAGGTGCTTCCCGCGATAGTCCCGCAGAACCATGCCCATCCCCCTCGCCGAAGCCGACGCCGTCGTGATCACCGCGGCCGGGCTCTTCGACGGCCCCGGCGCTGACGCGCGCCCCACCGGGACCCTCGCCGTCGACACCACGTTGAAGCTGCTGGCGCGCGGCGCCGAGTGCCTGCCCGCAGCCGACGATCTGTGCGCCGAGCGTTGGATGATCGCGGGGTCGAACGCCTGGGTGAGCGCGGCGGACATCGCGGTGCGGGACACCCATCCGCTCTCCCCCGTCGAGCTGCGGGGCCACTGGCTCACGGAGCGTCCGGAGCCGACGGATGGGAGTCGGGCGCCGGTGTATGCGTGGCTCGGTGCGGTCACCCGCTGGGAGTGGTCGGCGGAGGGGGGCCGAGAGCGCGTGTCGGCCATGGGGTGGATGGTCGCGGACGTCGGCAATCGACTGCGGCGCGTCGAGATGGGGAACGCGTCCGGATGGGGGAGCGCGGAGTCGATGGCGGGGCGGCGGTGGCTGGATCTCGACGGCGACGGTGCCGCCGAGCTGATCGTGGTCCTCGACACGGTGGTGACCGAGGCCGGGAGCGGCGGACGCGTCGTGCGCGTGTACGACGGAGCCCTCAAGCTCCGCCACGAACAATGGGTAGGCGACCCGCGCCTTACGGGCCTTGACCAGGCTGAGTGGGGCGCGGTTCATCTTGAAGGACGGGTGCTGGTTCACGACGCGCTGGCGAGCGCGCCAGTGGCCACGGCGGATGGGCTGCCGATCCTGGCGTGGTACCTGCCCGAGTCCACGCAGCCCACGGAACGCGCCCCGGCCCGCGTGCTCGTGGACGACCACGGGGTCGGCCGTTGGTTGGTCTCGCCGAAGGTGGTGCCCGCCTGGGCGGGCGATGCGTTTGCCTCCAATCCGGACGGCGGCGATTGGGTGGTATTGTTTCCTTGAGCTGGGAAGGCTTCAAGGACGGCGCCGCGCTGCGCCGCAATGCCCTTCTGGCAACGGGACCGGGCCGCGCGCAGCGCCCAAATCAGCGCCGAACTACTCGGCCCGCTCGATCACCACCCGCACGATGGTGTCCTCCACATCGATCGCCCGGGCGGCGCGCATACCCAGGGTGACCCTGCCGAATACCGTGTAGCCGAAATCGAGGTGCGGCTGCGGTGCCGTGGTGATGAACCACTGGCTGCCGCCGGTATCGGGGCCGGAGAGCGCCATGCCCACCGCGCCGGTTGAGTAGTCCTCCGCCGACAATTCGTCGGGGATCTCGTAGCCGGGTCCGCCCCAACCATCGCCGCGCGGGTCGCCGGTCTGGGCAACGAAGTCGGGGACCACGCGGTGGAAAGTGAGGCCGTTGAAGTAGCCCTTCTCGGCGAGCGTGACGAAGTTCCAGACGGTCAGGGGTGCCACCTCCGACAGCAGTTCGATGCGCACCTCCCCCTCCGTGGTGAAGACCCTCGCGCTTCGGACCTTCGCGACGTCGGCAAGGGAGGGGAGGGCCCGCTCAGGGTGGCGCACCTGCGGTGGATCGAGGCTCAGGGTTGCCGCGAGGCGCTGGCTGGCGGCGGCCAGCTCGGGAACCGAGAGCCAACGACGAATCGCCGCCTTCGCATCGGGGTTTGGGTGCGGAAGGCGGCCGGTGGCGTACAGGGCGTCGAGCGCGCGGACGGTCGCGATGGCACCGGCGCGGGGCAGCTCCTTCCTCGCCAGCGCGGTGAGCAGCTGCTTTTCGAGCGCGGGATCGGGATGCTCAATCGCGGCTTCCGAGGCCGCTTGTACGAGCACGAAGTCGGATGCCGCGAGTAATTCCACGATCTCGTTGGCCCGGGGAGCTTCGTCACCACCGAGGATCACTCCGGCGGCCGCGCTGCGGAGTCGGGGGTCGGCGTTTCGCAGCGCGATCCGCAGCAGGCGAGGACGCTCGTCCATCGACTCCACGGCTGCGATCCGAACGGGAAGCGGCCAGGCCGCGGTCTGGAACTCCGCCAGGGCGGCCGGCAGCGCTTTCCGCTCCTTCAGGGTGCGTAATGCGGCCGCACGCTCCGCCGCGGTGCCCTGGGTGAGCGCCTCCCGCAACGGGGCGACATCCACCGCGGCACACGTGGCGGCGGCGGTGAGCGCTTCCGCCCGCACGCCCGCCTCCACATCCCCGAGCCGGGCGGTGAGGGCGGGACCATCGCAGCCATGCTTCGCCATGGCGCGGACGGCGGCGAGTCGCACCTCCATCGCGCCGTCGTTCGCAGCGGTCGCAAAAACGGAAGGTTCATGCACGAACGGCGCGACGCCGCGAATCAACCAGGCGCGCACGCGGCTCTCGGAATCGTGCAGGGCGGCCTCGATCATACGCGCGCGCAGCGCTTCGGAGGGCGGCGCCAGCGGGATGCGAGAGAGGGCCCAGGCGGCGCTGCGGCGGGTTTCGCCAATGGGGAATTTCAGCGTGTCGAGCAAAGCGGTGACCGCCACTTCACCGCCCGGCCCCTCGATCTTCCGGCTGCCCATCCGGCCCAGAGCCCGCGCGGCCGTATTCGCATGACGCGTGTCCAGCGCGGCAATCACGGTCGCGACGTCGGAGGCCTCGCCCACGCGACCCAGCGCTTCGAGGAGCGCGGCGACGACGCGGGGATCGGATTCGAGCGGGAGCCGCGCACGCACGAGCGCCACCGTGTCCGTGCCGAAGCCGAGGGCGCGGGCGGCCGCCAAACGAACGTTCGCATCTCCGTCGGCTGCGAGGCCGGCCAGGAGCACTGCGGGGGCGTGCAGGCGGCCGGCGGCCACCGCGGCGCGAGCTCGAACCGTAGGATCTACGTCCGATAACAGCGGGAGCAGCGACTCCGGTGGCATCCGCTGCACCTCGATCTGGAAGATGGCCTCCGCGGTGGCCAGCGGCACCCCCCCGAACCGGGCGGGCTCCGCGGCCCATGCCACAGCGAGGAAGAGGTGCGCGAAGACCACGTTCAGCGTACGTCACCCGGATGCGTGACCCCGGCAAGGCGTCCGATCCCCTCGAGGCGCTGCTCCAGGCGGAGAGCCGCGGCGATATCCGCGAGGGCGGAGCGTGGCTCGATGGGGCCGGGCGCGGTTGGCGCGAGGCGCTGGTCGCGGAGTCGCAGCGCCGGGGCGCGGTGTTCCCCGAGAACTGGGCCGATCTCGCCGGCAAACGCCTGCTGCGGCTGGCGTTGGCGCGCGGGGAGGGGGCGCAGGTCCGCAGTACGCCGATCTCCCGAGATGAAGCGTTCGTCTGCGGGAATTGCGGGCGGGACGTGCCGCTCGGGGGTCGGCGACCGCGAGACCACTGCCCATGGTGCCTGTACTCCGTTCACGTGGACGTCGTACCGGGCGACCGGGCCTCCGATTGTGGGGGCGCGCTCGTGCCGATCGCCCTCGCCGCCGCGCCAAAGGGGATGATGATCGAGTACCGGTGTGCCGCGTGTGGGAGCCTGCGTAGAAATCGGGTTCTCGACGATCTTGTCCCGCCCGACAGCCCGGCGGCCCTCCGCGCGGTCGCAGCAGGGGCGGCGGGTTAGACCGCCGCGTGCGCGTTCGCCAGCTCTGGATCCTCGTCACCTTCGTCATCCTGCTCGCCATGGTGTTTGCGACGCTCGGCAGTTCGCTCGACCGGTGGCGCGGCAGCCGGAGCGTGGAGATGCCCGAGATCGTGGCCCTGGTGGAGGCGCGGCAGGTGAAGGCCGTTGTGCTGCGGGGAACATCGGTCATGGCCACGCTCAACGATGGCTCGAAGGTCACCGCCGTCGGGCCCGAGCGCTCCGACTACTACATCGAGTGGTTCAGCTCAAAGGGGGTCGTGCCGAGCTTCCAGCCGGGCACCGATCGTTGGCTCGAGCTCGCCGGGCTGGTACTGCCGACGGTGGTCTTTGGTGTGTTCATCGCCTTCATGTTCCGTCAGCTCCAAGCCAGCAACGGTCGGCAGATGAGCTTCGGCAAATCCCGCGCGCGACTCACCCAGGCGGGGGGCCGGAAGGTGACCTTCGCCGACGTGGCGGCCTGCGAAGAAGCCAAGGAGGAGCTCGGCGAGATCATCCAGTTCCTGAAGGATCCGCGGCGCTTCACCCGGCTCGGCGGCCGTATCCCGAAAGGCGTGCTGCTCATGGGGGCTCCCGGCGCGGGAAAGACCCTCCTGGCGCGCGCCGTGGCCGGGGAGGCGGGGGTGCCCTTCTTCAATCTCTCGGGCTCCGAATTCGTGGAGATGTTCGTCGGCGTGGGCGCCAGTCGCGTGCGCGACCTGTTTGATCAAGCCAAGCGGCAGGCCCCGTGCATCGTGTTCATCGACGAGATCGACGCGATTGGGAGGCACCGTTCCGGGGTGACGAGCGGCGGCCACGAAGAGCGGGAGCAAACCCTCAACCAGCTCCTCGTGGAGATGGATGGCTTCGAGGCAACCGACACGATCATCCTCATCGGGGCCACCAACCGGCCGGATGTGCTCGACCCGGCCCTGCTCCGGCCCGGCCGCTTCGATCGCCGGGTGATCGTGCCCAACCCGGATGTTCGCGGCCGGCTCGGCATCCTCCGGGTTCACGCGCAGCGCACGCCCCTGGCTCCCGACGTGGATCTGGAGCGGATCGCGCGCGGCACGCCGGGTTTCTCGGGGGCCGACCTCGAGAACGTGATCAACGAGGCCGCGCTCTACGCGGCTCGAACCGACAACTCCACCATCGCTCAGTCCGACCTCGACCGGGCGAAGGACAAGGTTTCGATGGGCTCGGAGCGTCGGTCCCTCGTGCTCAGCGAAGCGGAGCGCTTGCGGACGGCGTACCACGAGGCCGGGCACGCCATCGTGGCTCGGCTCACCCCATCGTGCGACCCGGTGAACAAGATCACCATCGTTCCACGTGGGTTTTCGCTCGGGCTCACCGAGTCGTTGCCGGAGGAGCGGCACACCGAAAGCCGCACCTACCGCCTCGGGCTGCTCACCCTGCTCCTCGGCGGCCGCAGCGCAGAGGAAGAGGTGTTCGGGGAACAATGGAGCGGCGCGGAGAGCGACCTGCGGCGCGCCACGCGCATCGCTCGAGCCATGGTGTGCGAGTCGGGGATGTCGGAGGCGCTCGGCCCGGTGGCGTGGACGAGCGGCGGGGACGATCCGTTCCTGGGGCGGCCGTCGCCTCCGGCCGAGGTTTCGAGCCATGTGGCCGAGCGGATCGATGCCGAGGTGCGCCGGCTCCTGGACGACGCCCACGAGCGGGCTCGGGCGTTGATCCGGGAACATCGGGCGCTCCTCGAAGCCGTAGCCCTCGCGCTCGTGGAGCGGGAAACGCTTGACGGCGCCGACTTCGAGCGCATCGCCAAGCAGCACCTGCCGTGACGGCCGGCGCACGCCGTGGGCTTGCGCCGGGCCTGCTGGTGGGCGCCGCGGTGGTGGCGGCGCGGGTGGCGGAGGTGGGCGGGAAGCTCGGGAGCAGCACGCTGATTGGCGCGCCGACGTTGCCGGGCGAGGTGCAGCGTTGGCTGGGGTGGCAGCTCTGGGACAACATTCGCGCGGGCCGGTCGCCGCTGGATGCTTCGGTGTTCCCGTCTGTGAGCGGCTCCCTCCTCGACGTCGTTGGGAACCCGGGCGTGGCGGCGCTCCTGGCGCCGTTTCACGCCCTCGGCTCGGTCAACTTCGCCCATTCGTTGGGCATGTTCGCGCTGCTGTTCACCGCCTGCCTTGCCGGCGGGGTGTACGGCGGCGTTCGCGGCGTTCCGTGGATCGGCGCCCTCGCGGCCGGCGCGGCCTGGTGGCAAGCGGGGCTCGCGGGTGGGCTGGCGGCGCAGGCGTGGCTGGCGCCGGGGCTCGCGGCTGCGACGGCGTACGTTCTCGAAAAACGAGGGTGGGCAGCGGCATTCGCGGCGCTGGGCGCCGTCACCGCGCCGCTCGCGACAGCGGCCGTGCTGGCAGGGGCTGCGGCGTGGCCGCTGGCGGGGCTGGCGGCGCTGGGGTGCCTGGTTGCCCCCTTTGGCGAGGCGAACGCGCTCACCCCGGCCGATCTCCTTTGGGTAGCCGGGGGCGCGCACCGCGCGGTGCCGCTGGCGGCGTGGTTCGCGCTCGCGTTCCTCTGGGGTGAACGCGGCCGAGAACGCGCTGTTTCCGTCGGCGTCGGGCTCTGCCTCCTTGCCGCGGTGTCGCCGATGCCAGTGGCGGGCTTTCGCATCTCCGAGGCGATGTGGGGCGGGTGGGCGGGTGGATCGAGCGTCGCGCTCGCGATGCTCCTCAGCGCGGCGCTGGGTCCGGCGGCTCGTCGCCTCACGCAGCACGGGCGAATCGCCGTTGCGCTCCTGTGCTTCGCCGACAGCCTCGGTCCTGCGTTTCTGGGCGGCGGCGCGTGGTGGGGCGCTCCCGCGCCTGCGCCCGCAGCGCTCGTGGCGGCCGGAGGGGAGCCGCGCAGCCGAGTCGTTACCGTGCTCCCCGAGTCGGCCAATCCCGCGGCGGGGGTGGGCTGGATCCCGGTGCACCGCCAGCTCGCATCCCGGCCGCCGGAGCTTGAAATCGGCGCGGGCGGGCTGGACACCCGCCCGCAAGAGGTGGCGACCCGCCTCCGGAGCGCCACGACGCCCACGGTGCTCGTGGTGGCCAACACCGACCCCAGCGGCGTGTCTGCGTTTGCATCGGCGCTCGGCGCTCCCGATGCATTGGGCCCCGACGTTGCCGTTTGGACCTGGCCATGAAGCTCATGGGCATCGTGAACGCCACGCCCGATAGCTTCAGCGATGGCGGCGCGTACGATCCGGTCGCCCACGGCTTGCGCCTCCTGGCGGAAGGCGCCGACGTGCTCGACGTCGGGGGGGAGAGCACCCGGCCGGGCGCGGTGCCGGTTCCCGAAGAGGAGGAGCTTCGACGGGTGCTTCCGGTCGTTCGGGCCCTCGTCGGAGCAGGCGGCCTGGTGTCGGTGGATACGCGGCACGCTCGCGTCGCGGCCCACGCGCTCGCCGCTGGGGCCAGATGGGTGAACGACGTTTCCGGCGGCGAAGACGAGGACATGTTCGGGGTTTGCGCCAGCGAGGCGGCCACCCTCGTGATCATGCACATGCGCGGCTCGCCTTCGACGATGCGATACCTCGCGACCTACCACGATGTTTCGGCCGAGGTTTGGATGCACCTCGGCGACCGGGCGTTGATGGCCCGCGCTGCGGGTGTGGCCGAGGTGTGGTTGGATCCGGGCATCGGCTTCGCCAAGACCGCGGAACAGAGCCTGACCCTGCTCCGCGGGCTGCGGGGGCGCGACAACGCGCGGGTGCTCGTGGGGGCGTCGCGAAAGAGCTTCCTGGCCGCGCTCGGGGATCAGCCGACGCCGGCCGATCGCCTCGAAGGCTCCCTCGCCGTCGCGATACACTGCCGGGAGGCAGGGGTGGGGATGATCCGGGTTCACGATGTCGCGGCAACCCGGCGCGCCCTGGCCACGTGGGATGCGCTCGGATGAGCGAGGTCCTCTCTCTCTACCTGGGGAACCTGCGGCTGTCCGACTTCATGGACATCGCGATCCTCTGGTTCGTGCTCTATCAGGCGCTCATGCTTGTGCGCGGCACCCGCGCGCTGCAAACGCTGCTCGGCCTCGCCGCGGCGCTGTTGCTCTTCGTCGCCGCCCAACAGTTCGACCTCTTCGCGCTGCATTGGATGCTGGAGAAGCTGTTTGGCACCTTCGTACTGGCGGTCTTGATCCTGTTCCAAGGCGATATCCGCCGCGGCCTGGCCGGCGCGGGCGGCCGCCTGTTCCGCGGTTTTACGCAGGCGGGGGACCAGGGCGCGTTCGAGGAGGTGATTCGCGCGAGCTTCCTCATGGCGAGCCGACGAATCGGGGCGATCATCGCCGTAGAGCGCGAGGCCGCGCTGCAGGATTATGCCGACACCGGGAACCGGCTCGATGCGCGCCTCTCCAGCGAGCTGTTGCTGGCCATCTTCCATCCCACCAGCCCACTGCACGACGGAGCCGTCGTGATCCGGCAGGGCGTTGTGGTTGCGGCAAAGGTGTTCTTGCCCCTTTCGCTGAGCAAGGACATCAGCCGCTTCGTCGGCACGCGGCACCGGGCGGCGATCGGCCTGACCGAGGAGACGGACGCCGTGGTGATCGTGGTTTCGGAGGAGCGCGGCACCGTAGGGGTGGCGGTGGCCGGGGAGGTGCGGCCGGCGAACGACGCGGGGGAGCTGCGCCAGCGGCTGCTTGAAGCCTTCGAGCCCCGCAAAGCCGGAGGGGAGGCATGAAGGACCTCGCTGCGGTGCTGCGCGCCGCATTCACCCAGAACATGGCCTACAAGGTGGTGTCCCTGCTCTTTGCCACGCTGCTCTGGGTGTGGGTGCAAACCGAGCAGCGAGTGGAGGAGCGGGTGCGCGCCAACGTGCTGTGGCTCCTGCCGGATGGGCTCGCGCTGGTGGAGCCGCCGATCGACACCGTGAACCTCACGGTCGGTGGCGCGCAGGCGTTTGTGCGTTCACTCCGCCAGCGAGAGCTTGCGGTCGAAGTGGACTTGACGAAGGCGCACGAAGGGGACGTGTCGGTAGATCTCTCGCAGAAGCAGGTGAGCGGGCTGCCGCCGCAGGTGCACGTGGTGAGCGCGGCACCTTCGCAGCTCCGGGTTACGCTTGATCGCCGGTTGAAGCGGAAGATCTCGGTGGCGCCCGTCACCGTGGGCAAAGTGGCCGACGGCTACCGGGTCGTGAGCATCCGGGTTGCGCCCGAGCGCGTGGAGCTCGCGGGCGCCGCCACGGTCCTTCGTGGCCTCGAATCGGTGTCCACCGAGGAGGTGGACGTTGGGGAGCTCCGGGAGGACCTTGAAGTGGACGTTGGCCTCGCGCTCCGCAAGGGCATCGATCAGGCGGGCGTGGCCACGCGGTTCAGCGTGCACGTAGACGTGGAGCCGATCGTGGTGGAACGTACGTTCGACGTGGTTCCGGTGCTGGTCCGCGACGCCGCGTGGACCACCGCGACGGCGGCGGTTTCGGTGGTGCTCTCCGGCCCGCAGGAGCCGCTCTCCGAGATGAGCGCGGACGACGTGAGCGTGATGGTACACATCCCCGAGTCCTTCGAAGGCGCGAGCGCTCAGGTGCGGTTCGGGAAGGGAACGGGCGCGCATCTGGAGGTGGTGCAGAGCGGGGGGGATGCGATCAAGGTGCTCTCAGTAAGCCCGGATTCGGTGCTGGTTACGCGGAAGGAGTGACAATGGAATTCGGCACGGACGGGGTGCGTGGGCGGGCGGGGGTCGAGGTGACGGCTGAGCTTGCGTCGCGACTTGGAAACGCAGTTGCGCGCGTTCTGGGAACGGACGTGTGGGTGGCGCGGGACACCCGGCCCTCGAGCCCGGAGCTGGCCGAAGCCGTGTGTGCAGGCGTGCTCTCCGCAGGCGGGCGCGCAACGCTGCTTGGCGTGCTTCCAACCCCCGGTTTGTCGGTTCGAGTGCGCGACGAGCGCGCTTCGGCGGGGGTGATGGTCACGGCGAGCCACAATCCGCCGGAGGACAACGGGCTGAAGGTGGTGGGGGGCGACGGGGGTAAACTCGACCGCGGCACCCTCGCGGCGCTGACCGCGGCCATGCAGGAGGTCAGGGAGCTTCCGGGCGGGAGCCGCCGGGAGTTGACGGGCGTGGACGAGTACGCAACGTTCTTGCTGGGATCTCTGCCTTCGGGTGCCTGGCTGCGGGGGCGGCGGGTGTTGTTTGACGCGGCCGCCGGTGCGGGTGCGGAGGTGGGGGCGCGTGTGCTCCGCGCCCTCGGCGCCGAGGTGATCCCGTTCGCGGGGCCGGCGATCAACGTGGGTTGCGGCGCGGTGCACCCCGAACACGCGGCGAAGGCGGTGGTGGAGGCCCACGCGGATCTGGGGATCCTCCTCGATGGTGACGGCGACCGGATCGCGCTGGTCAACGCCGCTGGGCGCGTGCTCGACGGCGATGCGCTGCTCTGGTTGTGCCGGCGACCGCCGCTCATGGTGGGCACCGTGATGACGAACCTGGGCCTCGAACGCGCGCTCGCGGGGGAGGGGATCCGCTTGCATCGCACCCCCGTGGGGGATGCCCATGTGGCCGCGGCGATGGTTGAGCTGGGCGCCACCGTTGGCGGTGAACCGAGCGGACACCTCGTGTTCTCGGATGGGCCGCCGACGGCGGATGGGCTCTACGCGGGGCTGCGCGCCCTGGCCCAGGTGTCGGATCTCTCCACGGCAGGGTTCACGCCGAGCGCGCAGGCGCACGTCGCGCTCCGCGATGTCGCCTTGAAACCGTTGGACTTCGGCTTCGTGGAGGCGTCCGGCGGGCGGGCGGTGGTGCGAAAAAGCGGCACCGAGCCAGTGGTCCGCGTGATGGTGGAGCACGAGGATCCCGTCGTGGCGGCCCAGCTCAAGGATAGGGTGGTGGCCCTCATCCTGGAGTCGCAATGATCCGTCGTCTCGGCGTGAACGTAGACCATGTCGCGACGCTGCGCCAAGCCCGGCAGGCCGCCTACCCCGACCCGCTCGCGGCGGCATTGATCGCTGAACGAGCTGGGGCCTCGCAGATCACCGTGCACATCCGCGGGGACCGTCGCCACATCCAGGATCACGATCTGCGACGGATGCGGGAATCCGTGCAAACGCTGCTCAACGTCGAGGCTGCCTGCACCGAGGAGATGGCAGAGATCCTGCTGAAGGTTCGCCCACATCGCGTAACCCTGGTGGCGGAGCGGCCGGGGGAGGTGACCACGGAAGGGGGGCTCGACGTGGCGGGACAGGGCGCGGAAGTGGCGGCGTTCGCCCGTAGGTTGGCGGCGGCCGGGATCCATGTGGCGCTGTTCATCGACCCGGACGACCACCAGGTGGACGCTTCGCCGGTGGCCGGGGTGGACATGGTGGAGCTGAACACGGCGCGTTGGTCGGAAACGGGCGACCGAAGGGAGCTCGCCCGGCTCGCCCGTGCGACGAACCGAGCCCGCGCCCTCGGCCTCTCCGTCGCCGCGGGGCACGGGTTGAACCTACAGAACCTGCGCGAGCTTGTCGCCGCCGCGCCGGAGATCGAGGAGTACAACATCGGCCACGCGCTCATCGGGGATGCGGTGTTCCTCGGCCTCGAAACCAGCGTGATGCGGTACCTGGCGCTGGTTGTGGGATGACACGCGCCGGCCAGCCGGTCTCCCGAGCGGCCGCGGTGCGGGCGCTGGACCGGGCGCTCATCGACGATGTGGGCATCCCCTCATCGGTGCTGATGGAGCACGCTTCGCACGGCGTGGCCGATGCGGTGGCGGCGTGGTGGGCGCCGCGACCCTCGCCTCGAACCTTGATCGTTTGCGGACCGGGCAACAACGGGGGAGACGGGTACGCTGTGGCGCGGCACCTCGCCCTGCGGGGCTGGGCGGTGCGCGCGCTGCCCCTGCTGCCCCCAACCTCGCCCGAGTGCGTGACGATGCACGGGGTCGCGGCTGCGTTGGACCTGGTCGGCCCGATGGAAACCCCAGATCTCGTGATCGACGCGGTGTTCGGCACTGGCCAGCGCGCCCCGTTAGCGCTCCCCGCGCTCCCCAACTTCGGTGGTGCCCCGGTCGTCGCGCTCGACGTGCCAACCGGCATCGACGCGGACACCGGCACGCGGCTCGCGCCGTTCCCCGCCGCAACCGTGGTGGTCACCATCGGCCGCCTGAAGCCGTGTTGTTTCCTCGACGCCCCGCCGTTCGCCCTCGTGGACATCGGCCTGGAGTGGCGCGCAACGCCGCCCGAGGCCGTGTTCGTCAATTCGACGCCCTGGATACCCGTGGTCCCGGTGAACGCCAACAAGTGGCGGCGCGGCCATGTCGCGGTTCGCGCGGGGACCGCCGATAAAGCTGGCGCGGCCGTTTTGGCCTGCCTGGGGGCGCTGCGGGGCGGCGCGGGGCTGGTGACCTTGCTCATCGAGCGCAGCGCCTGGTCGAGGCTCGGCGCCCTCCCGCCGGAGGTGATGGTCGCCGACCCCGGAGCGCCGCCTGCATTCGACGTGCTCGTCGCCGGCCCCGGCCTCGGCCGCACCGCCGACGCGGAGCTACGTGCGCTCTGGAGCGATCACGTGGCACCGGCGGTGTTCGACGCCGACGCGATCCGCGCGCTGAACGGCGCGCCGAGCCCCCACCCCCGCATCATCACGCCCCACGCGGGCGAGGCGGCGCACCTGCTCCGCGAGGACTGGCGCAGCTTGGAGGGGGATCGTTTCGCCACGGCGGCGCGCCTCTCCGCGATCGCGACGACCATCTACAAAGGCGCGTGCCCCATCGTAACCGGCGAGCCGCTCGCGGTGCTGCGGGGCGGCACTCCCGCGCTGGGCGCGGGCGGAAGCGGGGATCTGCTCGCGGGCCTGACGGGCGCCCTTCTTGCGAACCACGCCGCTGGGGAGGGGAGGGCGCTCACCCGCGCCGACACGGACGCGGTGGCGCTCGCGGCGGCCTGGCTGCACCAGGCGGCGGCGCGGGGGTGCCCGGTGGGGGCGACGATCACGGAGATTGGGGCACGGATTCCAGGGGTTCGGGCAGGACCCTAGCCGCTCTCCCGCTCTCGACGAAGCACCCCCGCCAACAACGCCCCCACCACCGCCTCCGCCGCCACCAGCTCGCGCAGCGGGCGCTCTGCGGGAAGCACCGCGCCGACCGACGCGCCGAGCTGCTCCACGCCATGCACCCGGCGTCGCAACACGCCGGTGGTGTAGCGCTTCAGATCGAGCCAGGCCGCCAGTTCATGGCCCTCGCCGCGAAGGACGTCCCCCGGGTAGTCGCCCCATCCCGCCCACACATCGTCGGCTCGCGCGAAGCTCCCGAAGGCGCCATCCTGGCTGCTGTCGAGGGTTTCCCCGGAGTCGATGCGGCGCGCGACCCAGCGAATCCCGGTCTGCTGTCGATAGCCGGCTGCAGAGACCAGCACGAGGCGGGCGCGGATCTCGCGAAGGCGGTCGGGTGGCGCGACACGGGCGACGTGACGGGGACGTGAGGGCGAAGCCGGCGAATCGCCGCGGATGAATGCGAGCTGCAGCTCGACCATGCGGTCGAAGACGCCGAGGATCGGCGTGAATCGACCCGGCGACGCGTCCAGCGCGTCGAGCACATGGGCGACGGCCTCGATGGTCGAGACGCAGTGCGGGGCCGGCTCGCGACGAATACGGTAGTTGCTTGGCCGGGCCGGCGTAAAACCGATGCGCGGCAACGCGGCGATCAGCGACGAGCGGGCGACGAGCTTGCGCGCGTTGTTCCACGTTCCGTCCACGACGACGAGGGTTCGCGGGGGAGTCGCGACGTCGCGCACGTCCGTCGCTTCGGCACCTGGGAACAGGAGCGCCGTTCCCGGCTCCCGCGCCATCGCCTCCAACCGGGCGTTCCCTTCCGGGCCCATCGCCACGTGCAGCTCGGAATTCGGGAGGGACAAATGGGCGAGGCGGCATGTGCTCACGGGCATCCGCGCCTCGCGCGGATGCTGGAGAAACACCACGCGCGTGCGGCTCTCGACGGGATGGAGCGAAGCACACGCGCACACTCGCATCGGCCGGCGGCACCGTGGGCAGTCGAGTCGTGACACTCAGGCGGCGTGGAGGAAGAGGTCGAGCAGGGCCGGCCGCGCCTTCAGCAACACCTGGTGAATCGTGGTGTTTAGCGTCAACCTGCACAATCGCGTGTAGACGTCGCTGTGCTCGCGCGCAGAAACGGGCTGTGAGGCGTCGCCACCCGCGGCGAGTCGAGCCAACTCCGTGTTGAACAGGAACAGACCCAGACCGTAGCTGACGCCGCCCAGGGCGTGGACGGACTTGCTCAAGATCGCGGAGCGCAAAAGCAGGTTCAGGTGCCGATTGGCGTCTGCGCTCAGCGGGCGCGTTGTGCCGTGAATCGCGAGCTCCGCGCGGCGGAGCACCTCTCGAAGCTCGGCAGTGAACCTCGCCTCCGCAGCCGGAGCGTTCGTCTCGGTGCTCAGGACGTGATCGAGGACGAGGCCGAGCGTGTGGAGGAGCGCGCGAGTGGCGAGCGTGAAGCGCGCAGGATCGGGCGGTGGTCCTTCGGAGACGAGCGCATGCCGCACGACGGCCACCGTCGCCGCCGGTGAGCCGTCCGCTGCGTTCAACGCCGCGAGCACGCGCGCTTCGGCGTCCATCCAGTCGTTCAGCGGCAGGCTCCGGCCCGGGATGAGCTCCACCTGCTGGGGTGCGAAGCGGGGGATCGGGCGCGTGCGCGGAATCGCCAGCACCTCGGCCACCTGCCCCTCTAGCGGCTCACCGTCCACGCTGCTGGCGTAGAACCCGGCACACTCGCCGCGCGCCGTGACGACGGTGCCGTTGGGATCGTGGGTGACCTGGAACGGGAATTCCTGGCAGAAGTCCGGCTTGGCGGACGCGCCGTAGAGCCGGTGCACCGCACAGTAGGTGTCGGGCTGCAAGAACACGCAGGCCCCATCGACCTTGCGCAGGTAGAACGCCGGCCCGTTCGGCGTTTGCCGGCGTTCGTACCAGGGCGCGCTGCCGGCCGGGGCCCAGGCCTCGGCCACCCCGCGCTGCTCCAAATCGGCGATGACCGCCGGCGCCACCGGCCCGAGCTGAAACAGCCGACAGCACGCGCCGCAGGCGTGGCAGCTCCATCGCGCTCCGGCGGGGACGGCAACGTCCACGTTCTGGCTCAGAACCCGCCGCCGAACATGATGAACACCTGCCCCTTGCTGCTCGATCCGCTGTAGGCGCCGATCAGCAGGTCGTCGTTTCCATCGCCGTTGAAGTCGCCCGCACCGTCAACCGCCGCGCCGGTGCTCGCGTAGGTGCCCTGACCGAGGAAGGTCGCATCCGCCGCCGAGGCCGCTTTGGCGCCGCTGAGCGGCCCGCGGAACAAGTAGGCGCGCCCCGAGTCGGTGCCCGTTCCGTCCATTCCCGTCGAGCCGACGAGGATGTCCGTGTCGCCATCGCCGTTCTCATCGCCCACATAGGCCACGTCCCAGCCGAAGTAGGCCATGCTGCTCGGGCCGCTGATCCGCAGGTCGCAACCGGTTCCCGCGGAGGTTCCGCTCAACGGGCCGAAGCAACCGTACACCGCGCCAGCACCGTTGGAAACGCCGGTGGCGCTCACCAGCAGGTCGTCGTAGCCGTCGCCATTGAGGTCGCCATCGAGGGCCGCCGAGACGCCCAGCGCATCGCTGTTGCCGGAGCCCTGGATGGTCGCCTCGGTGTAGCTGGAGAGCGAAACCGAGCCGCCGAACTCCCCGACGTAGAGGTATGCGGCCCCCTTGCTGCCCGTGTCGGTCACGACGAGGTCGTCGGAGCCGTCTCCATCGGTGTCACCGCCGCTCACCACGACGCCGGAGTACGTAAGCGCCCCTTCAAACTCGTTGATGCCGAAGATGTCCTTGCCGCTCGACGTCGAGACGGTGCCGAAGATGTCCTTGCCGCTCGACGTCGAGACGGTGCCGTAGTCGATGAACACGTAGTTCTCCACCGCGCCCACGAACATGTCGTCCTTCCCGTCCCCGTTCCAATCGCCGTTCGACAACGAGTTCCCCAGGTAGTCACTGGTGTTGTAGTTGTTCGTGTAGATGACGTCGGCCGATCCCGCCGCTTCCGCGGACGAGATGGGTGTCTGGAACATGTACACCCGGCCGCTGTGGGTGTACGAGCTGGAGTAGTAGTAGTCAAAGTCACTAAGCGCAACGTCAGTTTTGCCGTCGTTGTCCCAGTCCCCGAACGCGCAAGCCACGCCAAATTGGTCGCCGTTGCTCTCTCCGGTGAACTTCACATCCGCGGCGGTTTCGGTGAGCGCGCCGCTCGCCCCGCCGTAGAAGGCGTACGCCGCGCCATCGCTGGAATAGCTCGGGGCGCCGGCCACGATGTCGTCCATGCCGTCGCCGTCGATGTCGCCGCCGCCGCAGACCGAGTACCCCAGTGATCCCGAGGTGGGGCCGGTGATACGTACGTCCGCCTCGGTGCCGAGCTCGTACTCGCCCGTCAGGCCACATCCGTCGGAGCTGCCGTTGCAGTTGTCGTCGGAGCCGTTGCCGCACACCTCGGTCTCGTCCGGGTTCACGTTCTTGTCCGAATCGTCGCAGTCTTCGTCGTTGATCGCGTAGCCGCTGGGCTCGTCGCACTGCTCCTTGGTTGCGCCGTCCGGATCCCCGAAGCCGTCATTGTCACTGTCGCGATACCAGGTGGGCAGGTTCGACTCGTCCATGCTCGAGTCGTCGGAGTCCACCTTGCCGTCGCAGTCTTCGTCTCCACCCGCTCCGTCGCACACTTCCTGACCGTCGGGGTTGGTCTTACGGTCGGTGTCGTCGCAATCGTCGGCGTTCTCCACATAGTCGCTGGGTTGGTCGCACGAGCGCTGCGTATCGTCCGCGTCCCCAAAACCATCGCCGTCGCTATCGGCGTACCACACGGTCAATTCCAGGTCTTCGTCCTCTTCGTCCGCCTTGCCGTTGCAGTCCTCGTCGGCGTCGACGTCGTCGCAGATCTCCGTTGCGCCCGGGTGCACCTTGGGATCTTGATCATCACAGTCGGTGTCGTCCGCCACGTAGCCGGTGGGCTTGTCGCAGGTCTTCTCGTCCTTGTCGGCGTCGCCGAAGCCATCGCCGTCCTGGTCGCGGTACCAGGTGCACACGTCCGGGCCGCCGCCACCTCCGCCGGTGTCGGTAGCCGTGTCCCCGCCGAGAATGCCCGTGCAGGCGAGGGAAAACGCGAGAGATGGGGCGAGTACGGCGAGCAGGCGCATGGGGGCTCCAGGAGGGAGAGAGCGCGTTGTAGACCGGGAATGAGGGTTCGGCAAGGGGTAGCGGTGGCGAGGCGCGATTGAAGGTAGATTGCCTGTGCTCGCGCCGTGGACAACCTCGGGGCGGCCCCTCCCGGAAGCTCCGCTGTTCACCGAATCGCTCATCATCCTTGCGCTCGTGCTCCTCAACGGTGTGTTCTCCGGTGCCGAGATCGCAGTGTTGTCGCTCCGTAAAACCCGGATCGCGGAGCTCCTGGACGCGGGCGGACATCGCGCCCGGGCGCTCGCGCGGCTTCGCGACACGCCCGAGTCATTCCTCGCGACGGTGCAGATCGGCATCACCGTGATCGGCGCCACGGCCGCAGCTTTTGGCGGCGCCTCCCTCGCGGCGGAGCTGAGCCCCGTCCTCGCGAAGTCCCCGGTGATCGCGCCCTACGCGCACAACCTGGCGGTTGCGGTGGTGGTCGTCAGTATCTCCTTCTTCACCCTGGTCCTGGGGGAGCTGGTCCCCAAATCCCTGGCGTTGCGAGCGGGTGAGTCCTACGCCCTGCTGATCGCCCCGCCGCTGCTTGCGCTCGCCTGGGCGGCCCGCCCGGTGGTGGCGCTGCTCACCGGGAGCTCCAACCTCGTGCTCCGCATGTTCGGCGACCGCACGACCTTTACCGAGACCCGCCATTCTCGGGCGGAGGTGCAGCAGATCGTAGAGGAGGCAGCCTCCGCGGGCTCGGTCGATCCTCAGGCCGGCGAGATCGCCTCCCGCGCCCTCGACTTCAGCAATCTCGATGCCTACACCGTAATGGCGCCTCGGTCGGAGATCGTCGCCGTCTCGTTGAGCGCATCGATGGTGGACATCGCGACGCTGGCGCGCGCCTCCGGACACGCCCGTGTCCCGGTATACGAAGGGGCGACCGACAATTTCGTGGGCTTCGTGAACCTGCGCGACGTGCTTGCCGAGGCCCTGCTGCACCCGGAGGTAACGCTCTCGGCGCTGCTCCACCCCGTTTCGTTCGTGCCCGACAGCATGCCTGCGCCGGCCCTGCTGCGGAAATTGCAACATGATCGCACGCATCTTGCGCTCGTCTCGGACGAGCAGGGCACCGTGATCGGGCTTGTGACGATCGAGGATCTCGTGGAGGAGCTCGTCGGCGAGATCTTCAGCGAAAACGACAAACCTCGCTCCAACATCGAGCCGGAAGGCGAGGGGGTGTGGTTGGTCACGGGGAACGTTCCCCTACACGAGCTCGGTCGTGAGCTGGGCGTCGAGCTGCCGGAGGGTGACTTTGCCACGGTCGCGGGGCTTTGTTTGCATCTAGCCGGCGCGATTCCGCCGGTCGGAGCCGCGCTGGTGGTGGAGGGCGGGATCAGCCTGGAGGTCGTGGAAGCGACGCCGCGTCGGGTGAAGCGGGTGCGTGTCCGAAGGCGGCGAGCGCTGGCCAGCGCGGAGGCAGGCGGTCAGGAAAACCCAGAATGAAGTTTCATTGTGTGGATGCGGCAGCGCTGCACCAAGCCGGCGAGCAGCTCGCGGCGAGCTTGTGTGCCGGAGACGTTGTGCTGCTGGAAGGTGGCCTCGGAGCGGGAAAAACGACCTTTGCGCAGGGCATCGCGCGCGGGCTCGGCGTCACGGAGGCGGTGACCAGCCCGACCTACGCCATCGTGAACGAGTACATGAGTGGTCGTTTGCCGTTGTTCCACGTCGATGTTTACCGCCTGGAAGCTGCCGACGAGCTGGTCTCCGCGGGGATCGCCGAGCTGGTGGGCGAGAGCGGCGTGTGGCTGGTCGAGTGGGCGTCCCGCTTCCCGGGGGCGTGGCCAGAAAGCAGCCTGGAGGTTCGGATTCGCGAGGTGGGTGAGGGGAGGGTGGTGGAGGTTTTGGGGAGGTGATGGGCGGGGCGGGGATGGGCGACGTGCGGAGCCCGGTCCCTTGGCAGGATTCGGCTCGCTGCACGTCGCGGTGGTTAGCCGTACAAGAAGTGGTTACCGTGTCCGTACACCACGCCGGCGCGCATGTCCATCCTCCGCACATCCCGCCTTGAGCTACGGCTCACCCCTGCGCAGAAGGCGCTCATCGGGCGCGGCGCGGCCGCCCGAGGGAAAACGCTCTCCGAGTATGTGGTGGAAGCGCTGGTGGGCGCTGCGCTACGCGACACGGCGGCGGGCTCGCAGCCCGGAGCGCTCGGCTGGATGCGCGGCACGGCCACGCTGGCCGACGAACCGGTGGTGCGCAGCGAATGACGTACGTGCTCGACCTTCGCGCGTGGATGTGGGCGCAATTGGCTCCCGAGCGGCTCTCTCCGCGCGCGGCCGCGCTCATCGACGATCCGGCGCAGGTGCCTTGCTTGTCGGCGATCACGCTTCATCAGGTGCTCTGTCTCGCGGCGGATGGGCGCCTTCGTCTGGAGGTGCCGGCCGAGGCGTGGATCCGCACCTCGCTGGCGCGGCGCCCGATGTCGATCCTCCCGGTCACCGCCGAGATCGCGCTGGCCGCTGGGCAGCTTACGGGGTTCACCCCCGCAGATCTGCTGGATCGTTTCGTCGTGGCCACCGCGCTCGTACACCGCGTGCCCCTGGTTACCTGCGATGCGGCGATCTCCCGCTCCGGGCTCGTGGCTGTGGTGTGGTGAGCCGCGTAATGTCCGCCGCTTCCCTCGAACTTGTCCTCCGCCGCGTGGACGCCCTGGTGCACTCCCCGCGGTTGCGCGTGCTGCCGCTCCAGCTCGGGCAGGTGGGCGAGCGGCGGCTGGTGGCCCTCGTTGCGATCGCGCTCGGCCTCTTCACGTTGATTCCGCGCTCGCCCATCGAAGTGCCCGAAAGAATGGTGTTTCTGCCCGGCTCCGGATGGGTGGATGCGGGAGATGTGGCGGGCCTGCCGGCTGCGGCGAAGGATGGGGATCGGCTCTCGCTTGCGGTGGTCGGCGGTGCAGTGCCCGGAGCCCGCGCCGGGCTTCCCGACGCCGCGGCTCCCGCGGAGCCTCCCGAGCCCGCTCATGCCGCCGCGCTCGGGCGGAAGGTGTCGTTGAACGGCGCTTCCGCGGCTGAACTTGAGGGGCTGCCCGGCGTCGGCCCCAAACTGGCGGAGCGGATCATCGCCGCCCGCCCGTTCCGAAGCGTGCGGGACCTCGACCGGGTACGGGGCGTGGGCGCGAAGTCGCTCGCGCGCCTGTCCCCGTTGGTTGAGCCGTGAACGGAGCCCCGAGATGATCTACCTGGACTACAACGCAACGGCGCCGCTGCGCCCACGGGCT